>NZ_JBICUM010000001.1:0-967654 GCF_043198155.1 Micromonospora sp. NPDC048871
GGCCTCTCGGACGCCGACCTGGACAATCCACCCACGGTGGGTCCCGAACGGTTCCCCATGGCGAACCGAATCCTGCACGTCAACAGGGAGCTGATCCATCACGGTGCCGAGATCTCCCTGCTGCGCGACCTCTACCGCTGGCAGGACGGAGCCACCCTGCGGCGGCTATGACTTACCGGCTCGGAAAACGACACACCCCTGACGCGACGCTGTGAGCCCGCCCCGGATCTCGTAGAGACCGTGCTCAGCCAGCCCCACGTGCAGGGCCGCGCCGACGCCGCCGTACGCGTGCCAGCACTGGGCGGTCGCGGCCGATCAGCCGACCTTTCCGGAAGTTCCGGAGAACTTCCGGAAGCTATTGACGTGTTCGAAACGCCGTTGCAATACTTCCGAACGCGATGGCATCAGCTCCTGTCGATTAAAACCATGCGTCGTCAGGTGCCATCCGCCCCAAGGAGGACCTGCGCATGTACGAAAGTATCGGCGGCTCCCGCCGCCCGTCCGCCCCCCGAAAATCGCGTCTCACCTTCCGGTTGGCCGCGCTCGCCTCCACCGTGGCGCTGAGTGCCACCGGTCTCGCGGTCGCCGCCACCCCGTCCAGCGCCGCCGTCTGCAACGGGTACGTCGCCCTCACCTTCGATGACGGGCCGAACAGCAGTACCAGCGCACTGCTGTCCGTGCTTCGCGCGAACGGCGCACGGGCGACCATGTTCAATGTCGGACAGACCGTGCAGAGCAACCCGTCCGCCGCGCGGGCCCAGGTCGACGCGGGCATGTGGGTGGCCAACCACAGTTGGAACCACTCGTACATGACCTCGATGAACCAGAGCCAGATGCAGTCGGACCTCTCCCAGACCAACGCAGCGATCCAGTCAGCGACCGGCGTCCGGCCGCAGTTGTTCCGCCCGCCGTACGGGCAGACCAACTCGACCCTCCAGTCGGTCGCCGCGTCGCTTGGCCTGCGCCAGGTGATCTGGGACGTCGACTCCCAGGACTGGAACGGTGCCAGCGTCAGCCAGATCGTCTCCGCCGCCAGCCGTCTCCAGGACGGCCAGGTGATCCTGATGCACGACGGCATTCAGAACACCCGCAACGCGATTCCGCAGATCATGGCAAACCTGAGCAGCCGCAACCTCTGTACGGGCATGATCTCACCGAGCACCGGCCGGGCGGTGGCGCCGGACGACACTCCGCCGCCGACCACTCCCCCGCCGACCACTCCGCCGCCGACCAGCCCGCCGCCGACCACACCTCCGCCCTCCGGCTCCGCCAGCCAGATCGTCGGCACCCAGTCGGGTCGATGCATCGACGTACCCAACGCCTCCCAGAACAACGGCACCCGGGTACAGCTCTACGACTGCCACGGACAGACCAACCAGGCCTGGACCTACACCTCAGACAAACAACTACGGGTGTACGGCACCATGTGCCTCGACGCAGCAGGCTCCGGCAACGGCGCCGCCGTCCAGATCTACGCCTGCCACGGCCAAGGCAACCAGCAATGGAACGTCAACTCCAACGGCACCATCAGCAACGTCCAGTCCGGACGCTGCCTGGACGCCTGGAGCACCGCCAACGGAGCACAGGTTCAGCTCTACGACTGCCACGGCGGCACCAACCAGCGATTCAACCTCGTCGCACGATGACCATCGCTGATCCACTGTTCGCCGGCAGCCAGGACGACAGGCTGGCGGGCTAGGCCCAACACAGGAGAACCGGACCGAACCCGGGCGGGCTCGACCTCACGTCGAGCCCGCCCGCTCGGCACACCACCAGCCACCGGACATTTTGATTGTCGGCGATCCTGGGATCGAACCAGTGACCTCTTCGGTGTGAACTCTCGCAGACCGGTCGGATCGGGCTTGATGCGAGGTCATCCGGCCTGGTGACGCCCCTTCCGGCCTGGTTCGACCGGCACGGTTGCTGTACTTCGCTGCTGTACTTCCGGCGGCTGCCTGGCCCAGCCGACGAAGCGACGGTGCAGCACGCCGGCCGGTGCCCAGGGCATGTCCTCGGCGGCTTGGACGAGACAGACGCCGAGATAGAGGGCCAGCGACACCGGAGCGCCCGCGTACTCCGCGCGTAGTTCCCGCCGCCGGGTCGGGCATGGCCAGGGCAGGTCGCAGCCACCGCAGCTCCAGATCGGCAGGACCGGGCCGTGGCTGGTCACCGCAGACCACCCAGAAACCGGGCCACGCTCGCGCGAGCCTGCCGACTGGTCGCCCATTCCACCTGCCAACACGGGTACGGCACCAGCCGCGACCACCACACCCGGCAACCAGCACACATGCCGTCGAGCCCACGAACGTGTACGGCGAGGATCGTCCGTTCCGGCCCGCCGGTCACTGCTCACCCTCCCCAGGCCAGTGCCCGCGATTGATCGGAATCCGGTGCCGGGCACGGCAGGGCAGTTCGGACCCACATCGACAGGTCCACCGCCACCGCCGCCAACACCAGACTGGCCGATGCCGACGGGCAAAGGTCAACGCGGTAGCCGACAGGTACTCGTCGTAGGAGACGCGCCGGCCGCTCAGAGATGACCGCCCGGACGAGTTGGCCACGCGTCGGGTCACCGGAGGCCCTCCGATCGGCGTGGGCTGAGCTGAGCTGCCGATTCGTGGTGGCCCTGGCACCGCCGTAGTTGCCGCGCGTGGTCGAGCAGCCGCCGTTGCGCCGCCGCCTGCTCAACGTCCTGGTACCGCTGCCCAGTCCCGGGCGGTGGCGGCGGCTGAGGCCGCCAGAACAGCCACCGCATCAACGCGCACAGTTCAGACCAGGTCGCCACAGACTCGCCCCCTCGATCGAGCAACAGGAGGCGGCGACGAAGTTCAGTCCGGCTCTATCGGGTATCAAGCAGGCACATGCTCGCCGCCGCCAGTGACGGGAACGCTACGAGTGGTCACTGGCTGTGGCAGGGAGAGTTTGTACCTCAGGGAGAGTTACCCGATCATGCCGATGGCGAGGGCCAACTCTCGGGCATCCTCACCGACCGTGCCCGGCCGGTTCGACAGTTCCAGGGCGACAGTGCGGGCGTACGGGTTGTGTCGCACCGTGTCGACGCTCTCCCGCAGTGCCCGGCCGAGCAGGTGCACCGCCGCGACCTCCCCACGGTCCAGCATGTGCGCCCGAGCGGCATCGATCAGCGCGGCAGCCCGGCGGGTCTGCGAGGGCAACGCCCGAAAGTCGGTGGCGTCGGCCCGCCGCACCGCCTCACCCGTGCGGCACAGGTCCGTCTCGATGGTGACCGCGTACGCCGCACACGCCGCCGGTCCGAACATCAGCCATGGATGGGCGTACCCACCGCCGAGTCGTCTCGCGGCCGAGTCGGCACCATCCCACGCACGCCAGGCCCGACCGGCCCGGCCGGCCTTGCTGTGCCCCAGCGCGATACCGAGTTGCACCTGACCCCATCGCGCCAACTGCTCACCACCCGCCGCCGGGTCAACCAGACCCGCAGCCTCGACCAGCACCTGCTCGGCGGCGTCGACCTGGTTCACACCCCGATAGACGTGCGCGTAGTACCAGGCCGCCACCGCCATCGCCGCCGGGTCGTCGGCGTCCTGGGCAGCCGACATCGCCCGGTCGGCAGCCAGCCACACCAACTCCGGCAGCGGCTGGTGCGCCAGGTACAACTGCACCAGGTGATACACCCGCGCCAACTCCACCAACGCCAGTCGACGATCCCCGCCATCGAGCATCCGGGCACTCCGCTGCGCATCCGTCAGCAACCCGGGAAGCACCGCTGCCACCGCCGTACGCTCGGTCGTCGACCGATGCCACAAGGCCCACGCCTGATCCACCAGATCACGCATCACGACAACCGGCGTCACCGCGCCCACCGGCACCGATGCCCGCTGCATCACCGCAGCCACCTTGCCGATCTCGGAATGCCCCGCCCGGGTCACCGACGCCACCGGCAACGACTGATCGCCAGTCAGATCCGCAAGATCCGAGATGTCGAGCACCTCGGCCAGCCGCAGCAACATGGGCAGACGGGGCGGCAGTAGCCGGCCATTCTCCAACGCCTTGACCCACTCCGCGCTACGCCCGACCAGCCCGCCGAGAACGGGCCGAGTCTTCCCCGCACGCTCGCGATACATCCGCAGGCGCGCACCGAAGGTCGAGGAATCGCTCATCATCGTCTCCCAGGTAGCGGTCTGGGCAGCGGACCACCACTGTCGACGGTACCCCCGCCCACCGCACCGACGCGCCCCCACCACGACGGCTGATGCCGCAACCGCCAGGCGAGCGCTTCCGACCTTCGGCACACCCCGGGCCAAGGACCACATCGACCCCTTGCTGTAAGTTCTGGGCGCTCGGTCCGGCAGCGCCCGGCGGCGTCCCTGGCCTCGGGTCACTGTCCGGCGTCGGTCCTTACTGGGTCGCTGGGTCCGCGCCTGTTGCTGTCGACAGCTGGGCAGCGGCGCTCGGATCAGTCGTCCTCATCCAGGAGGCCAAACGCCTCCGGGTGCGTCGTAGGCCAAGGCCATGGCTGCTCCGCCGAAGATGTAGAGATCAGCCACCACGCCACGTCGGTGCAACCGTTCTCCGAGTCGACGGAAGGCAGCCTCGATCGCCGCGCGGTCCAGCAGTGGGTCCTCGGCGCTCATGCGACGTTGAGCTCCTGCGCTGACACGAACACGCCACGACGACGGAACGCCGCCGGGGCATGGACCACCGCGTCAACCCGAGCAGCGCGAGTGTTGAAGGGAAACCAGAATCGCCGCAGTGAGCGTGTCTCGACCCATGCCGGTGCCCCACGCCCGTCCTTGGCCGCCAGGTGTTCCGTCAACGCCGCCAAGAACACGTCCCAGTGTTCGTCGCCAGTGGTCAATGGCTCCTGCTGCAACAGGGCGGCACGCCTCTCCGAGGGCTCCCAGCGGTACTCCTCAAGGAACTCCGCCACCAGCCGCCAGCGTCGCGTCTCATCAGCGTCGGCGAGCAGAGCACCCAACCTCGCCACCGTCAGCGGTTCGTACCTCCGCACCACGACTCGGCTCCTCACACCCCTGGGCCGGTACGCCCGCCGACAGGTTGACGGCCAGCCCGCGCCTAGTCACACCTATCAAGAATGACAAGAGGCCCCGATCATCAATGTGATCCGGGCCTCTTTTTGCGTGGGCGATACTGGGATCGAACCAGTGACCTCTTCGGTGTGAACGAAGCGCTCTCCCGCTGAGCTAATCGCCCTCAGCGCGCATGACTCTACCCGATCGCGCGACCGGACCGCGAACCCGGGGTCAGTGGGTCGCGAAGTAGTGCAGGACCTGGGCGATCACGTCGATGTCGAGGCTCAGCTTGATCGAGATCAGGGCCACCCCGGCGACGAAGAGCAGGCCGACCGCACCGAGGGCGGCGCGTACGGGCAGTGACTGGCGTTTCACCCAGTTGGCCCAGCCGTGGACGTGGCGGCGGGTGAAGGCGAGCAGTCGTTTGGCCCAGTGGAACTCGACGGCCCAGATGCCGAGGCCGGCGATCACGATCAGCCAGCCGGGGCCGGGGAGCGGGATGAGCATGACTCCGACGGCGACGACGAGGGCGCCGAGGACCGCGACGATGATCCGCAGGGCCAGTCGGCCGGTGGGGTTGGCACGGATCAGTGCGAGGGTGGTGGAGACCCGGCGCCGCCAGCGGGGTGGGTCACGTCGTTCCGACACGGCGACGTCCCTCCCCTCACTGCTCGCGGCCCGGCCCGCCGGCCCCCGGTCATCCTGCCCGAGATGAGAGTCACCCCGCCGGGCGGGACCAGGCCCGTTGGCGTAGCGCCCCGCGTTACGACCGGTCCGATCATTGGCTGTCGGCTCACGCTCGGCTGTCGGCCGGCCGCGCTGGCCCCCCTGCATTTTCGGCACCCCGTACCCCCGCTGTTCGTCTCGCGGACCGCGACGTTCGACGGATCCGCCGCGCCGAGGGATCCACTGAGGATCGCTCAACGACCATTTCCTCACCCCAGTGTCGCGCGGGCCCGTCACTGCAACGGCCGACTGGACGTTACCGGAGTAAGTCGACGACTGAACCACCCGATGCCGGGCGGGATCTACGCACTGGGCAGAACCGGAAATCCTAGATGAATTTTCACATTCTCGTGGCCTTTCCGACCCCCTTCCCACCACTGGGTGAAGTCAGCGTATGGCGGAGCGTAGCCAGGAGTAGCGGCTGAGTATGGGAAAAGCGGGACACGCGCGTTCCGCACGCGGTGCCGGGGGGAGAACGTCCATGAGTGTCATCCGACCGACGACCGTTGAGGTCGAGACGTCGCTAAGGCTAGTCGCGCCTGACGCCACCGCCTTGCCGGTGCGTGCCAGTCTGCGCTACGACCCTGCTGATCCGTATGCGGTCCATGTCCTGTTCCATGCCGAATCGGCCGGCGGCGAGGCGGTGAGTTGGTCGTTCGCCCGCGAGTTGCTGGTCACCGGCCTGGACGAACCGGCCGGCATCGGGGATGTCCGGGTCTGGCCCTGGGCCACCCCGCGCGGCGACTTCGTCGCGCTGGCGCTGTCGTCGCCGGACGGCAACGCCCTGTTCGAGGTGCCGCGCAGCGTACTGGTGCGGTTCCTGCGGCGTACCTACGTCGTCGTTCCGCGCGGCCGGGAGGCCGAGCACCTGGATGTCGACACGGCGGTCAACCGGCTGCTCGCCGGACGCTGACCACGATCACCGCAAGGGCCGCGCTGACCTTCCGGGTCCGCGCGGCCCTGGCATGTCCGGCGGTACGCGGACAGCCTCCCGCCTTCACCCACGCGACCCGGGTAGCCCCTCAGCCGTGGCTGGTGATACCCCCGTCGACCGGGATCACCGCACCGGTCAGGTAGGCGCCGGCCCGGGAGGCCAGGTAGATCGCGGTGCCCGCCATGTCCTCCGGTCGACCGATTCGTCCCAGTGGCACCTGCGCCTCGATGGCGGCCCGCGATCCCGGGTCCTCCAGGGCGAAGGCCATCATCTTGCTCTCGAAGGGGCCGGGGGCGATCGCGTTGACGGTGATCCGTTCCTCGGCCAACTGGTGGGCCAGGCTGCGGGTCAACATGTGGACCGCGGCTTTGGTGGCCGAGTAGGCGTACACCTCCATCGAGGGCACCCGCAGGCCGTCGATCGAGCCGATGTTGATCACTCTGGCCGGGTCGTCGTCCGTGGCGGCGGCCCGCAGGGCCGGCAGCAGTGCGGTGGTCAGCCGGAACACGGCCTTGACGTTGACCGCCCAGAGCTTGTCGAAGGCGCTCTGCGGGTACTCCTCCAGTGGTGCACCCCAGGTCGCTCCGGCGTTGTTGACCAGCACGTCGAGTCGGTCGACCCGCTGGCGTACCGCCTCGGCCAGGGCCTGCGCCCCCTCGTCGTTGCTCAGGTCGGCGGGGATCGCCGTACACCTGCCGTGGGCGGACAGTTCCTCGGCGACCGCCCGGCACACCTCCGCCTTGCGGGAGGAGATGATGACCTCCGCCCCGGCCTCGACGAAGCCTCGGGCGATCATCAGCCCGATCCCCCGCGATCCGCCGGTGACCAGGACCGTCTTGCCGTCAACCGAGAACAGCGCGGTCATGGGAATCCTCTCGCGAGTCGGCCTGGCGACCCGGACCGCGCGGACATCAACACGGTCGGATCGCTACCGATCGGAAACTTAGCCGCCCGGCCCGGCCCCGACAACCCGCAGGAGAATGCGGACGCACCGGCCGGAGAAGATGCATACCGCCGACGCGCGGGCTAACGTCGCTGGTGATGGTCCCTTCCGATCACCTCTCCCCCGCCCCGTTCGACCCCACCGGCGAGATCGAAACGATCACCCTGGGCAGTCTGGCGCCCGACCCACGGTGGCGGCGACCGATCCTGCTCGACCGGGAGCTGATCGTGCTGACCACCAGCGGCCACGGGTACACCGAGGTCGATTTCCGCCCCCTGCCCTGCCGGCCCGGCACCCTGCTGCGGGTACGCCCCGGGCAGGTGCTGCGGTGTGCGCTGCCCGAGTTGGACGCCACCGTGGTGCGCTGGCATCCGGAGGCGTTGCGCGGGCTGGAGGTGGCCCTGGACGAGGGGCCGGCCTGGTTCCAGTTGGCCGGTGAGGACGAGGACGCCGTCATCAACGAGGTGACTCAGTTGACGGTGGACTCTCGACGGCACCGGGACACTCCGGCCGGCCGCAGTCTGCTGCGTCACCAACTGACCGTGCTGCTGCTGCGGTTGACCATGCTGCCCTCGGACGGTCGCCGGCCGGAGTCGCGTCCGGAGGAGGTCACCTTCCGTCGGTTCTGCCGGGAGGTCGAGCTGGGCTTCCAGCACAGTCGCCGGGTCGAGGACTACGCCGACCGGCTCGGCTGCTCGGTGCGTACGCTGACCCGGGCCTGTCTGGCGGTGACCGGCCGCAGCGCGAAACAGGTCGTCGACGAGCGGGTGGCCCTCCAGGCCAGCCGGTTGCTGGCCGCCACGGACGAACCGATCGCCCAGATCGGTCGGCAACTCGGTTTCAGCGAGGCGACCAACTTCGGCCGGTTCTTCACCCGCGAGGTAGGGGTCAGCCCCGGTTCCTTCCGGGCCGCCCGCGACCGTCCCGGGCCGGGCCCGGTGATCCGTCCCCGTTCCCCGGTCGACACCCAGACCGACATCCACCAGGGGTGACAGCCAGGATCGACTGGGCCCGACGGCCCTGCGGTCGGCGTGGATTGGGCATGATGGCAGGGTGCAGATCTCCGCGCGTGGCGACTACGCGGTACGGGCGGCGCTGAGCCTGGCGGCCGCGTACCCGGCCCTGCTGTCCACTCAGACCATCTCCGCGGAGCAGGACATGCCGCGAAAGTTCCTGGAGGCGGTGCTGGCGGACCTGCGTCGGTCCGGCATCGTCCGGGCCCAGCGGGGGGCGGAGGGCGGCTACGCCCTGGCCCGGCCACCCCGGGAGGTGACCGTCGGCGCGGTGCTGCGGGCGGTGGAGGGCCCGCTGGCCGGTGTCCGGGGTATGCGTCCGGAGGAGACCAGCTACGAGGGGGTGGCGCAGCACCTGCCGGGCTTCTGGGTGGCGGTACGGGCCGCGCTGCGGCGGGTGGTCGACGAGGTCAGTCTGGCGGATGTGATCAGCGGGCGGCTGCCGGCTCATGTGCGGCGGCTGACCACCCAACCGGACGCCTGGGAGCCGCGCTGATCCACGCCCCGGCGGCCGCCGGTCAGAGGGGTGTCGCCGTGGCGGGGCTGCCGCGATGGTGCAGCAGGGGGTCACCGTCGACGCCGACGGAGAGCGCCAGCGGCTCGGCGATGACCAGCGTCTGGTCGCCGGTGGGGATCCGGTGCTCCACCCGACAGAGCATCCGGCCCGGTACCCCGGTCAGCAGCGGCAGCCCGAAGGGGCCGGACTCCCAATAGGGATACGCGGCGAAGGGGTCGACCCCGCCGGTGCCGAAGACGGTCGCGGCTTCGGTCTGGTTGGCGGCCAGCAGGTGCACCCCCACGTGCTCGGCCCGGTCCAGCACGGCGGCGACCGGGGTGGTGGTGTCGTAGCAGAACGACACCCGCGGTGGGCGTACGGACAGGGTGGTGAAGCTGGTCGCGGTGAATCCGGCGCGCAGCGGCTCCCGCAGGCCGGCCGACCGGGTGTTGCGGGCCACCGCGGTGACCACGGTGACCATGGCGGCCTGCCGGTGCCGCAGGGTGTCGAACAGCTCCTGGTCCACCGGTCGCAGCTGATCCACCCGGTCCCGCCCGACGGTGGTCACACCGCCGTCCAGGTCGCGGATCGGCAGGGTGGGGTGGCTTTCGCGCAGAGGTACGGGGTGCTGCATGGCAAGTCCTCTCCGGTGCGCGGGGTCGAGCGAACCCCCGGCACCTTCAAAATGTGAGACAGATGCCGCTGGCTCCGCACAACACCGATCCAACCAGTATCTACTGATCCGCATAACCCATCTGATAAATGGGATATTCGGGTTGTGGTGAGGCGACGGCCTCCAATGGAGATCAGCGGCGTTTGCCGAGTCGGCGTTACGGGCATCTTCGAGCGCGCAGGGGACGTGACGAAGGGAGGCCCGTCATGGGTCTGATGTTCCGCAAGCGCAAGAAGTTCGGGCCGCTGATCCTGAACTTCACCCAGAACGGATTCTCGTCCTGGAGCATCAAGCTCGGACGCTGGTCGTGGAACTCGCGGGCCAAGGCGCACAGGGTTGACCTACCCGGCCCGCTGTCGTGGAAACAGGACAAGTCCCGGGCGTGAGAGTTCTCGCAGTCGAAAGTGGGGCGCCGGAGTTCACCGGCGCCCCACTCGCGTGTCCGGCGGAGCCGATCGGCCCGCCGGTTGGTCAGCCTGCGGTGATCATTACGTCACCACCGAGGCGGCCCTGCTGCGGGTCCCGGCTCACCTGCCCCGAGTCGAGCAGCCCGGTCAGCGCCCGGACCGCGTCCACCGCCCGGTAGGCCGTGGCGGTGACGGCGTACCGGCGCAGTTCGGTGACCGTACGCGGACCGTGCCGGGTCAACTCGGCCAGCAGTGCACCGCCCAGCGGCGCGGTCTCCACCGGTTGGTCGGTCCGCAGGGGCAGGCCCTGCGGGTCCCGGAGGGCGGCGCCGGCGGCCCACAGGGCCTCCTTGAAGGTCTCCAGGTTGCGGTCCGAGCCGGTGCCGAACGCGATCCGCCCGCCGCCCTCGGCCCACTCCACCTCGCTAACCAGCGGAAACCCGGCATCGGCCAGGGCCGGCCGCACGGGAGTGTCCGCACCGGAGAGCACCAGCACCTCGGCGGGCCGCCCACCGGCCGAGGCGGTCAGCGCCACCGGGTCCACCGGACCCGGTGCGGCCAGGTAGGACAGCACCGGGGCACCGGCGGCACCGGCCGCCCGCAGCGCCACCGGCAACTGGCTGGGCGCACCGGGCATCAGGTGCACCGCCACCTGCGGCGGCAGCTTGGCCTCGACGGCACCCAGGCGGGCCGGCAGGTCCTCGGCGCCGTCGGCCAGCACCAGCACGGAGAGCCGGCAACCGCCCAGCCGGTGGGCGTGCTCGCCGACCACCCGCAGGGCGGTCTCGGCCGGCCCGGCATCGTCACCGGCGTACCCGATCGCGATGGTGGCCCGCCGGGCCCGCCCCAGGGCCCCGGTCAGCCACCCACCCAGATACCGCTCCCAGACCCGCAGACCCACCACCCTCCCGTTCTACCCCACCGCCCTGGAAGCTCGGTGGCCAGGGCGGGAGCAACACCTCAGGCGGGGATGGAGATCCCGACCCCGCCCCGGGTGCCGCCGCCGTAGCGGGCGATCTCGGCCGACAGGTCCAGCCGACCGATGCGGGTCCGGGCGGCCAGGGCGGCGGCGTCCAGCCGGTCGGCCGGCACCAGCCAGACCACCTCGAACTCCAGTCCGTCCGGGTCGCGGCCGTACAGGCTCTTGGTGGTGCCATGGTCGGAGGTGCCGACCAGGGCGTCCGCCGCGCTCAGTCGCCGGGCGGTGTCGGCCAGTTCGTCGAGGGTGTCCACCTCCCAGGCCAGGTGGTAGAGCCCGACGGTGGCGCGCCCAGCGGTCGAGGCCCCGGCCCGGGCGCCGATGGCGAACAGGCCCAGGTCGTGGTCGTTGGTGGAGCCGGGCGCCTGGAGGAAGGCGGCACCGCTGAAGCCCTTCGGGGTCATCGGGACCAGCCGGAAGCCCAGCACCTCCCGGTAGAAGGTGACGCTGCGGTCAAGGTCGCTGACGTAGAGCACGGCGTGGTTGAGACGGTGAATTCCCATGTCACCGACGCTAGCCCGTTTTGGTTGAACGTTCAACTACCCGGGAGTATGATGGTCGTCATGACCCGCTGGCTGAATCCGGACGAGCAGCGCACCTGGCGGGGGTTCCTGGCCGCCTCCCGGGCCCTGATGGACACCCTCGACCGCGAACTGCAACGCGACGCCGGGATCCCCCACGCCTACTACGAGATCCTGGTCCGTCTCTCCGAGGCCCCCGAGCGTCGACTGCGGATGAGCGAACTGGCCGACGCCACCGGCTCCTCCCGCAGCCGGCTGTCCCACGCGGTGACCCGGCTGGAAGCCGCCGGATGGGTCCGCCGGGAGGACTGCCCGACCGACCGACGGGGGCAGATCGCCCGGCTCACCGACGAGGGTTTCGCCACCCTGGCCGCCGCCGCCCCCGGCCACGTCGAAGGGGTACGCCGACACCTGTTCGACGCCCTCAGCCCAGCTCAGGTGGATCAACTACGCCGGATCAGCGAGGCGCTCAACGATCACCTGAGCCGGGGCGTGACCGGATCCTGACCGAACCGCCAAGGCGCGGGACTTGTACATAACGTCGTCGAATGAGCACGATGGGGCGTGCCTTCCGGCTTCGGTGAACTGACTGATCAGGCTCATGACCTGGTTTCCGCCGGCGATCTCGTCGGTGCCCAACGGCTGCTCGCCGACGCGTTGTCCGGCGCCGACCCGCGCCCGGCCAACGCGACACCCGAGCTGGCCGAGGCGGCCGGCCTGCACGCCCGGGTCCTGGTCGCCCTCGGCGAGCCGCACTCGGCGCGGGGCTGGGCAGCCTTCGCGTACGCCGCCAGCACCGCTCTGCACGGCCGTTCCGACCCGCGTACGGTGGCTGCCGCCGCGACCCTGGCGGCGGTGCTGCACCGGGTCGGCAGCTGGTCCCGGGCCGCCCGGCTGTACCAGGACGTCATCATCGAACTGACCGCGGCGGACGGTCCCGAGTCACTGCGGGTGCTGGCCGCCCACGCCGACCTGGCCACGGTGGAGTACGCCCGAGGCCAGTGCCAGGTCGCCCGCGACCGCCTCCAGGACGCCTGGGAACTGCACCGCGAGGTGTACGGCGACGGCCACCCCAGCGGCATCAAGATGCTGGCCCGGCTCGGTGCGATGCAACGCGACTGTGGGCAGTTCACGGAGGCCCACGACAACCTCGCCCTGGCCCGCGAATTCAGCCGCCGGCACCTGGCCCCGGACGACCCGCTGACCGCCCAGGTGGCGGCCCTGGCCCGAGCCGCTGCCAACCCGGATCACGTCTGCGCCGACAACCCGCCGGTGAGCACTCAGGACCCGGTCGTACCAGCCGCCCGGGTCCCACCCCCCGGCGACGCCCCACCGTGGGGTGCCTCGCCGAGCAGCACCGACCCGGCCCCCACCTGGCCGACCGAGGACCCGGCCACCGGTGAGTCCGGATGGTCGGCGGCCTCTGATCCGCTCAGCCCACACCAGGGCGAGGAGCAGCACCCCGCCGAGGGGTACCACCCCAGTCACGGCTACCACCCGCCCGGGGCAGCCTCCCCGGTCCCCACCCCCCGCCGGCCCGCCGACGGCCCGGCCGGCCCCCCGCACGACTGGTGGACAGCGCCCCCCGAGCAACCCGAACCGGATCCCTACCCGGGCCCCCCGACCAACCCGGACCCCTACCAGGCCGCGTCCCCGGATCCCTATCAGGCTGCATCCCCGGACCCCTACCGGGCCGTGCCCACGGATCCCTATGAGGCTGAATCCTCGGATCCCCACCGGGCCACATCTCCGGATCCCTACCAGGCCACATCTTCAGACCCGTACCAGGCCGCGTCCCCGGACCCGTATCAGCCCCTACCTGCGGGCTCGGATCAGGCCGAGTCTCCGGATCCCTACCGGGCCGTACCTCCGGAGCCGTATCCCGAGCGGACCACCTCGGTGCCGCCGAATGTGGTGGGCCTTACCGGGCCGGCGCCGCAGGCCCCCGGGGTCTATCGGCTTCGCCGGGTGGACGAGCCGCCACGGTCCGGGCCGCCCTCGCGGTTGCTCCCGGTGCCGGTGCCCCGGAGCGCCCCCACCCCCGCCCCCGACCGGTCCCGCCGGATGGTGCCGATCGTCGCGGCCGGGGTGGTCGTGGTGCTGCTCGGCGCGGCCGCCGTCATCGCCGGGGTGTCCCAGGTCGGCGGCGGCGAACCCGGTGCGCCGGCCCCGAGCGGCACGGTCGGCAGTGCGCCGGCCACCACGCCGACACCGCCGGAGGCCTCCGCTTCCCCCGGGGCCCCGCCCACCGGGCTAACCCTGCGCGACAACCGGGACAACGTGACCTTGAGCTGGGAGTACCCGGCCGGCAGCGAGGGGCCGGTGATCGTCTCCGGGGGCCGGGCCGGGCAGCCGCCCAGCCCCTTCGCCGATCTGCCCGCCGGCACGGACAGCTTCGTCGTCTATGGGCTGAACCGCAGCCTGGACTACTGCTTCACCGTCGCTGTGGTCTGGTCCACCGAGGTGGTGGCCCGCTCGGAACAGGTCTGCACGAAGCGTGGCTGACAGTCACCGGCCCGCCCCGGTAGGCCCATGCGGCGGCGGGCCGGCGGCTGGTTCCGGCGGCCTGCGGGGAGGTATCTTTACCCGTTGGGGCAACAAAAAAGAACGGCCGAAAAAGCCGTTCTTACCTCGGAGACTAATCAATTGGGAGACGGATTGTCAAGGCACTCCGACGGTTCGCCGTCCGACGACGAGATCGGCCGCGAGCAGGAGTACGTCTCGATGCTCTACCAGCGCCTGGACGACCTGCGGGAGCAGGCGTCGCAGCGGCTGACCGAGGAACTGCGGGTGACCGGCGGCACCTTGCAGGCCCGTTCTCAACGCGACAGCGCGGTGCGCATGTACGCCGATCAGGTCGAGCAGTTCTCGGCCGTGGAGAACGGTCTGTGTTTCGGTCGGCTGGACACCGACGAGGGTGAGCGCCATTACATCGGGCGGATCGGCATCTTCGACACCGAGGGTGATTACGATCCGCTGCTGATGGACTGGCGCGCCCCGGCGGCCCGCGCCTTCTACCTGGCCACCGCCGCCAACCCGCAGGGCATCCGGCGCCGCCGGCATCTGCGTACCCGGCAGCGCAAGGTGATCGGCCTCAACGACGAGGTGCTCGACCTGAACACCGCCTCCCCCACCGCCCACGAGGAGTTGACCGGCGAGGCCTCCCTGCTGGCGGCGTTGAACGCGGGCCGCACCGGGCGGATGCGCGACATCGTCGAGACCATCCAGGCCGAGCAGGACCGGATCATCCGTGCCGACCTGCCCGGGGTGATGGTGGTGCAGGGTGGCCCCGGCACCGGCAAGACCGCGGTGGCCCTGCACCGGGCGGCGTACCTGCTCTACACCCACCGGCGGGAGCTGTCGACCCGGGGCGTCCTGCTGGTCGGGCCGAACCTCACCTTCCTGCGCTACATCTCCCAGGTGCTGCCCGCCCTGGCCGAGACCGGGGTGCTGCTGCGTACCCAGGCTGATCTTTTTCCCGGGGTGTACGCGCGGCGGGTGGAGCCGCCCACCACGGCCGCGGTGAAGGGCCGGCCGGTGATGGTCGAGGTCCTGACCAACGCGGTACGCGACCGGCAACGGGTGCCCGAGGAGCCGCTGGAGATCGAGCTGCCGCAGCGGGAGATCCTGGTGCTGGACCCGGCGACCGTGCGGGAGGCCCGGGATCGGGCCCGCCGCAGTGGTCGGCCGCACAATCTGGCCCGCGCGGTGTTCGACATCGAGATCATCCACGCGCTTGCCGACCAGGTCGCCGAGCGCATCGGCGCCGACCCCCTCGGCGGAGAGAACCTGCTGGAGGAGGCGGATCTCGCCGAGCTCCGTCGGGAGTTGCGCGAGGAGCCCGAGGTACGGGCCACCCTGGACGAGCTGTGGCCGGTGCTCACCCCGCAGCGTCTGCTCGCCGACCTGTACGCCGACCCCGACCGGATCGCCACCGCCGCGCCGATGCTCACTGCGGACGAGCGGGCCGCCCTGCACCGGGAACCGGGCGGGTGGACCCCGGCCGATGTGCCGCTGCTGGACGAGGCGGCGGAGCTGCTCGGCGAGGACGACCGGGCCGCCAGCGCCCGCCGGGAGCGGCTGCGCGCCCTGCAACGCGAGTACGCCGAGGGGGTTCTGGAGATCGCCCGGGGTTCCCGCTCGATCGACGTGGAGGACGAGGCCGAAGGCGGCGAGATCCTCGGCGTCACCGACCTGCTCGACGCCGACCAGTTGCTGGAACGTCAGGAGGAGGCCGACCGGCTGACCACCGCCCAACGGGCGGCGGCCGATCGCTCCTGGGCCTTCGGTCATGTGATCGTCGATGAGGCGCAGGAACTCTCGCCGATGGCCTGGCGGCTGCTGATGCGCCGTTGCCCCAGCCGGTCGATGACCATCGTCGGTGACGTGGCGCAGACCGGCGCCCTGGCCGGTACCCCCTCCTGGGCGCAGGCGCTGGAACCCTACGTGGCCGACCGGTGGCGGCTGACGGAGTTGACCGTCAGCTACCGCACCCCGGCCGAGATCATGGCGGTCGCCGCAAACGTGCTGGCCCAGATCGATCCGGCGCTGCGACCACCCCGCGCGGTCCGCTCCAGCGGTCGTACCCCGGTGTCCCGCCGGACCCCGGCGGACCGGCTGGCGGCGGAGTTGGTCGAGGTGGTCACGGCCGAGGCCGCCGCCCTCACGGATGGTCGACTGGGAGTGATCGTGCCGGCCACCCGGGTCGAGGAACTCGGCACCGTGGTGACCGCCGCCCTCCCCGAGGCCGCCATCGGCGAACAACCCGACCTGGAGTCCCGGGTGGTCATCCTGACCGTCGCCGAGGCCAAGGGCCTGGAGTTCGACTCCGTCATCGTGGTCGACCCCGACCAGATCGTCGCCGAATCCCCAAGAGGCCCCAGCGACCTCTACGTAGCCCTGACCCGAGCCACCCAACACCTAACCACCCTCACCCCCACCCCCTGAGTTTCGCCCCGTTGATCATGAGGTTGACGGCAGTAGTCGATCTCCAGGGTGCCGCCAACCTCATGATCAACGCCTATAGGCGGGTGGGTGGGGACCCGGTGGGACCCGGTGGGGGTGGGTGGGTGGGTGGGTGGTTAGGTGAGGTTGGTGGTTTGGGTGGAGGGGGTGGACTGGTCGCTGGTGGGGCCGCCGTTTGGGGTGCTCAGGCCGCCGGTGGTGGCGTCACCTGTCGTGGTTGGGGCCACCTTGCCGCGGTGCCGCTCCGGTTGGCGGGCCACCCGGCGCGCGCTGGCCGGGCCGGCGGTGCCTCCGGTGGTGGTGATCGCGCCCTGTCCGCGGGTGGGGCCACCGTCGCGCAGCACGTTCGGGTCGACCGGTACCTTCGCCGGGTCGTCCGGGTCGTCGCGCTGGATGGCGCTGTTCACATCGGTAGGCGGCACCGTCACCTCGTCCAGGGCACCCTCGCCGTACACATCGGCGGTGAGTCGCTCCTCGGCCCGGCGGGCGGCGTCCTGTCGCAGGTCGTCCTCACGCATGATTCATCACCTCGCTAACGCGTCGAACTCGCTGGGTGCCCGATGGCCGGGCGGACAAACCCCGTCCCGCCCGCTGACTCGGCAGGGGTGCTGGACTAACCCCGCCCCGGGGTGCAGGACAAGTTCGGCCGGGGTACGGACGAATCGGGCGGCGGGGACGGCCGCACCGTCAAAGAACTCGGACATTTCACCGAAGTGGAGCGGTGGGGGTTGCGGGGCACGCTGGGCCGGGTCCGGCTGGAGGATCCGGGGTTACTGCCGGTGAGGGGCCGGGTAGACCCCTGGTGCCCCCGCCAGTACGCGAACCGTGCCGTGGCCGACACGCGGTAGCGGGGCGAGGGATCGCAGGACTCATCGCATCCTGAGGAGGACAGATGAGCACGCAGGCTGCATCCACCAGGCCGATGAACCGTCCGGCGCAGGACGTACAGAGCCGTCAGGCCATGCACGAGGCACCCACCCGGCCGATGCCGGCGTACGACGGCCATCGGGAGCCGCAGCCGTCGCCGGGTACGGAGACCAAGCAGGCGTTCCTGACGACGGAATTCTGGATCTACGCGGCGGCGGTGACCCTTGTCGTGATCTCCGCCTTCTGGCGCGGCACGACCGCCAACGGCCTGAACCTGAACAACCCCAGCCAGGCGTGGTTCTTCATCACCCTGCTGACCCTGGGCTACCTGGGTAGCCGTGGTCTGGCCAAGGCCGGTAGTCAGAAGCGTTCGGCCAAGGAACGGAGCCGAGGCCGTTGACGGGCGACATGCCCGCACGGCACGTCGACCCTAGAAGCGGTGGCCCTCCGGGATCTTCCCGGAGGGCCACCGTCTGTTGTCACGGGAGCATCGGCTCCTAGAACTCTTCGAAGCCGCCGAAGTCGTCGCCACCGAAGTCACCGGCGGCCTCGGCGATCTCCTCCTCGCCACCCTCGAGGGCGTTGCCGATCATGTGACCGGCCACCATGCCACCCATGGCGCCGAGGGCCGCGCCGGCCACGATGCCGCCCATGCCGGGGCCACTGCGGTGCTGCTGCGGGTGGCCGTACTTGTTGGGCGGGCCGTATCCGGGGGGAGCACCGTAGCCCTGCGGGGCGCCGTACCCCTGCTGGGGGTAGCCCTGGGCGGCGTGCGGGGCCGGGTAGCCCTGCGGCGGCACTCCCTGCGGGGGGTAGCCCGGCGGGTATCCGGGCGCGCCGCCGTAGCCCGGCTGCTGACCGTAACCCTGCGGGGCGCCGTACCCGGGGGGGCCGAAGTTCTGGGCCCGCATGCTGCCGTACCGGCCGACCGTCTCGCCCAGCCAGCCGTCGACCACCTGCACCCAGTCCGAGCGCTCGGCCTCGGCGTGCGAGACCTGGTAGCGCCCGAAGACGTCGTGGCCGGGGTTGAGGAAACCGCCGCGCTTGTCGCACTCCAACACCACGTCGACACCGTGCGGGTTGGTCACGAAGGTCAGCTCAAGCTCGTTGATGGTCTGCGCGTACTGCGGAGCGGCGAAGAACTCGATCTCCTGGTAGAACGGCAGGGTCTGCTGTACGCCGTGGATGCGACCCCGCTCCAGGTCGGCGGACTTGAACCGGAAACCGAGCTGGAGGAAGGCCTCCAGGATGCGCTCGTGCACCGGCAGGGGGTGCACGCTGACCTGGTCGAGGTCGCCCTTGTCGACCGCCCGCGCGATGGACAGCTCGGTACGCAGCCCCATCGTCATGCCGCGCAGCCGCTGGCCGTACACGTCCGTGATGGGGGTCTCCCAGGGCACCACCAGCTGGAAGGGGATGGACAGCTGCTGCTTGGGGGCCAGTTGGAAGGAGCCGCTGATCGGGTGCCGGTGGAACTCCATGACCCCGGCGTACTCACTGTCGCCGCTCTCGATCTCGACCCGGGTGACCAGCCCCACGGCGAGGTGCTCGATGTTCGCCGGGGCATCCCCGCCGATCAGGTTGACCTGGCCGTCGAGGGGCTGCCCTGGCCGGGTATGCGGATTGGCCAGGACGGTGTCCACACTGGGACCGCCCACCCCGAGCGCGCTCAACATCTTCTTGAAGACCATCGGTACTCCCGCTGGGGTCTGGTGCCCGGTCTCCCTTTTCAGGAGCGGACGCTGACGCGGGCACCCTATCGAATGCCGCTGTGAGGTCGCTGAAAACACAGCAAAGCGCACGCCGTGTTCAGCGTCCGGCGTTGACGAAGGCGACGATCTCGTCGAGTCCGGGACGGTAGCCGTCGCTGGTGTCCACCTCGATCCGGGGTACCTCGAGCCGGACGGGCTGGAAGCCGTGGTGACCGACGGCGTAGGTGGACTCATCGTCACCGAGGGTGGCGTCGGCGTGGGCGCGCCGGATCGGATTCTCGGCCTGCCGTCGCCGGAGGCGGTCGAAGGCCGTCTGCGCGGCGACCCGGCAGTGCACCACCCGGATGTCGGCGATCCTGCTCAACGGCTCCAGGTGGGGGCGCCAGAGGCGGTCCTGGAAGGCCGCCTCGGCGACCGTGGTGATCCCTGCGGTCAGCAGCACCTCAAGCACCGTGAAGAAGGTGGGCAGGGTCCGCAGGCTCAGGTCGTCGACCAGTGTCGCCGTGAAGTCGCCGGTGGCGTGGACCATGCCTTCCTTGATCTCGTCCCGGCAGATCGCGGGGCAGCCGATCCGCCGGGCGAGCAGGTGAGCCAGTGTCGTCTTGCCGGCCGCAGGCGGCCCGCTGACGACGACGAGGGTAGGGGTTGCGCCCATCATGTCGTTATAGCCCTCACCGGATGCCTGTTGCCGTGTGGAGGGCAACCCGGGGGCGACCACGAGCCGCCGGTGGCCGGGTCCGAGCGGACCCGGCCACCAGGTCGTCAGCTGGCGGTGCAGGTCACCGTGGGTACGGAGTTGGTGCCGGCCCAGCCGCCGATGAAGCCGAAGCTGGTGCTGGCGCCGGCACCGAGCCGGCCGTTGTAGTCGACGTTGCGGGCGGTCACCGTCGAGCCGCTGGTGCTGACGGTGGCGTTCCACGACTGGGTCACGGACTGGCCGTTGGTGTAGATCCACCGCACCGTCCAGCCGTTGATGGCGTTGGGCCCGGCGGTCACCCGTACGTCACCCTGGAAGCCACCCTGCCACTGGTTGGTGATCGTGTACGTGGCGGTGCAGCCGGAGCCCGGCGACGGCGGCGGGGTGCTCGGCGGGGGCGAGGTGGGCGGCGGCGAGGTGGGCGGCGGAGTGGTCGTGGGCGGGGGCGAGGTCGGCGGCGGGAGGGAGTCGTAGACGCTGGCCTGCCGGGAGGTCTGCCGGATGCCGTTGGTGCCGTTGAACAACCGCTCGCCCCAGGTGGTCAGCTGGTTCGGGTTGAAGTTCGTGGCCATGTCCAGGTACTCGACCCCACCACCGTTGCCGCTCCACGACCAGCCCAGCCAACCGATCCCGTTGGCCTGGGTGTACGACAGGATGGCGTCCTCGTCGGGGTCGCCGTCGGAGTGGTAGTGGCCGAACTCGCCGACCACGATCGGCAGCTGTCGACTGCGGAACCGCCCCAGGTAGTCGCTGATCTCGGCGGCGGTGTCGAAGACCCCGTACATGTGGATGGAGAAGACGATGTTGCGGGCCGGGTCGGCGTTGAACACCGTCGGGGCGGCGTCCCGCATGGTGAAGGACCAGTCCTGACCCCAGTTCGGGCCGTCCACCATGATGGTGTGGGTCAGGCCCCCGTCGCGCAGCCGTCGGATCGCGTTGCTCGTGTCGGTGGCCCAGGAGGAGTAGTTCTGGTTGCCGTACGGTTCGTTGCCGATGTTGACGATAACGAACCGTTCCTGGCCGTTGAGGGCGCTGGCGATGCTGAGCCAGTAGTCGACCGCGCGGTCGAGGCTGACCGCCCCGCTCTGCTCGCCGTAGCCGGTGGTGTCGTGCACCTCCAGCACACAGATCAGCCGGTGGGCCTTGCAGAGCCCGATCACGTTGGTCACGTCCTCGGCGCTGTTGCGGGTCCACCGGTCGCCGCTGGAGAGCACCACTCGGACGGTGTTCGCGCCGAGGGCCTTGATGTCGGCGAAGGACCTGGTCTGGTGGGTGTACCAGGTGTGCGCGTGGTTGACCCCGCGCATGATGAACTCTTGACCGTTGGCGTCGTAGAGCTTGCCGCCGCTGACCGTGAAGCCGGAGGCGGCCTGCGCTGACGGGCCGAAGGCGAACACGGCGGCGACGGTGGCCAACAGGATGGCACCGACGCCCGCGAACAGTTTTCTCATGGTCTTCCTCGCATGAGTTCTCTCCCCCGTGCCCAGGGGGTGAATGGGTAGCGGGTGGCGGCTGTAGCCCGGCAGCCGCGTAGCAGGGCCCGGCGAGGCAGACATCAGCGTAGGCCGATGGATGGGTTAAAGCAACCGGTTCAGTGCGCATCGCGAACCGCACCGCCCCCGTGACCGCGTACGGGACCGAGCCGTCACGGGGGCGGGCACCCCCACCACAGGGTGCGCGGTAGATCAGCGCCTGAACCGGTTCAGGTCAACGGTAGGCAGGGGGTCGGCAAGCGTCAAGCATCGGCGAGGGTTGGCAGTTCCGGACCGGGGTATCCGGAACGGGCCACCCGGCCCGGAAGGAGACACCATGGTCAACATCGGTTACACCCTGATGTGTGAACAGGCAGGCCCGAAGGAACTGGTCGACTACGCGGTACGGGCCGAGGCGGCCGGTTTCGACCACCTCGTCATGTCCGACCACTACTACCCCTGGCTGGAGTCACAGGGACACTCCCCGTACGCCTGGTCGGTGCTCGGGGCCGTCGCCCACGCCACCTCCCGCGCGGAGCTGATGTCCTTCGTGACCTGCCCGATCCGCCGCTACCACCCTGCGGTGGTGGCGCAGAAGGCCTCGACGATCGGGGTGCTCTCGGACGGACGCTTCACCCTGGGGCTGGGTGCCGGGGAGAACCTCAACGAGCATGTTGTCGGCGCCTGGCCGCACGTGCAGCAGCGGCACGAGATGTTCGAGGAGGCGTTACAGATCATCCGTCCGCTGCTCTGTGGGGAGACCCTGACCTTCTCCGGCAACCACTACGACGTGCCGGACGCCTACGTCTGGGACCGGCCGGAGGTTCCGGTGCCGATGGCGGTGGCCGCCTCCGGTCGACAGTCCGCCACCCTGGCCGCCGAGTACGGCGACGCCATGGTCGCCACCGACCCCGAGGCCCGCCTGGTGGAGATGTACGAGCAGGCCGGGGGTGCCGGACGACCCCGCTACGGGCAGGTGGCCATCTGCTACGGCCCGGACGAGGCGGAGTGCCGCAAGATCGCCCACGACCAGTTCCGCTGGTTCGGGCTGGGCTGGAAGGTCAACACCGACCTGCCGGACAACGACGCCTTCGAGGCGGCCACCCGCAGCGTCCGCGAGGAGGACGTGGCGGCCGGCATCTCCTGCGGGCCGGACGTGGACAAGCATGTGGAGGCGTTCCGGAAGTTCGTCGACGCCGGGTTCACCCATGTGGCACTGGTCCAGGTCGGCGGGGACAGCCAGCCGATGTTCCTGGAGTGGGCGCAGGACGAACTCCTCCCCCGCCTGCGCGACCTGTGAGCCCGCCGGATCAGCCGTCGACCAGACAGGACCCAGCGCAGCGGTCGACCCGGCAGGAACCGGTGGAGCGGCGGTCGAGTCGGCAGGGCCTGGCGGGACCGGGCGGCTGCCCTGGTGCCCCAGGCCCGTACCGTTTCGGTGCCGGGCACGGCACACAACGTCGCCAGCACCGCCCCCCACCAGGTCGCCGACGTCGTTCGGGCCCTGCTCGACGAGCGCGATCATGACCGACTCGACCCCTGAAGAACGGGTGAACCCCATGCGGATCGGCAACACGGAGATCCGACCCGCCGGCGGCGGCCTCGGCTGCCTTCTGATGATCCTCGTTTCGGTCGTCGCCTCGATCGTGCTGACCGTACTGCTCAATCTGGTCCTCTGAGCGCCGCTCAGCGCAGCAGGCCGAGGGCGTACAGGGTCTCGCGGATCTCCCGCCCGACCGGCTCCAGGACTCTGGTCCGCAGCCAGCGGGCCGGCGCCACCACGGTGAATCGCCAGACGGCGCGGATCGCCCGGCCCACCGGCACCACGAGGTGCCGCCACAGCCAGCGGGCCCCCAGCCAGAGTGGACGCAGGGTCACCGCCCAGCACCACCACAGGATCCGGCCGGAGGCCCACCAGGCCCAGGACAGCCCGGCGCCCAGGTACCCGCCCAGGACCACCAGCCACCGGCCCACCTGCCGCAGGGCCGGGGTGAGTACCCGGACCAGCCAGGTCACCGGCACCCACACCAGGTAGTACAACGGCACCACGAGCAGGGTGTGGAACAGCCAGGCCAGTCCGCGCCCACACCAGCGCAGCGGGGGCCACAGGGCGTTGTGCCACAACCAGACCAGCGGCAACCAGATCAGGGTCTGCCACAGCCACAGTGCGGCACGGCCCAGCCATTGCAGCGGAATCCAGATCAGACGCTGCAACAACCACCCGAGTGGACGCAGCACCCACTGGTCCAGGAACCGGCCGATCGGGGCCAGCACCCAGCGGTACAGTCCTCTGCCGACGGCCGTCAGCAGCTCCCAGGCCAGCCGGAACGGCAGCACCACCACCAGCGCTACGCCCCGCACGAGGACCCCCAGCACGGAGGGGTCATCGTTGCGCCGCATCGGCGACGAGGAATCGATCACAGCCGGCCACCCTAACCCCCGCCCCCAACCCCCACCATCCCTCCAACACCCAAGCCCGGGTTGATCAAGAAGTTTGGTCACGACACGCCGACCCGGCAGACCAAAACCTCTTGATCAACGGGGTTCAGAGCCCGGCGGTCAGGGAGAGGGTGGCCAGGAGGGGGTGGTGGTCGGAGGCCTGGTGGGTTTCCGGGGTGCGGAGGACCTCGACCGTGTGCAGGCGGGTGGCCAGGGCGGGGGTGGCCAGCAGGTAGTCCAGGCGCATGTCGGAGAACTCGGCGCCGCCGTAGCCGGTGGGCACGGTGGGGCCGGCGTTCGCGGCCAGGTCGACCAGGCCGGTGGCGAGCAGCCGGGCCACCGCCCGGGTGTCCGGGGTCCGACCGTCGGAGCGCAGGTGCCGGCGACGGTACGCCTGCGGCAGCCGGGCGATCCGCTCGACGTGCTCGGCGTACGGGTCCAGGGTGTTCAGGTCACCGGCGAGCAGCGCCAGGCCGTCGCGGGCCCCGCGCAGGGCGGCGGCCAGCCACCCGGCCTCGACCAGCCGACGTCGAGGCGAGTACGGGTGCAGGTGGGTGCCGAGCACGGTCAACGGGCCGGCGTCCGTGCCGATCGTGACCCGCTGCGCGGCGTGGTGGAACGGGCGGCGTACCGGTGCCACGGCCAGCACCGGCCAGGCCGGCCGGACCAGCACCCCGACCGGTTGCCCGAACCAGGTGCCGGCCCGGTACGCCCGCAGACCCACCCGGTTGGCGAAGGCCGGCAGGTCCAGTCCGCGCAGCTCCTGCAGGGCCAGCACGTCCGGGCGGGCTTCGGCGATCACCCGCAGCAGGGCCTCGCGCCGATCCGGGCCACCGGAGTCCCGACCCCCGTTGCGGATGTTCCAGGTGACCACGCGCAGCACGGCGGCTCAGTCCGCCCGACCGGCCTTGGCCAACTCGTCGTCGAGGGTGTCGACCTCCTCCGACTCGATCGTCGGCTGGTTGCCTTCGTGGACGTCCTCGTTGGGGCGCAGCACCCAGTAGAGCAGCCCGATCCAGGTGGCGGTGAGCAGGATCGCCCCCATGAAGTCGGTCGGATGGTGCATGCCCCGGTACATCCGGGAGATGGCCACCCCGACCGGCATCACCACCGCCAGCGCCACGAAGATCCACCGCCACCACCGGTCGGTACGCGGGTAGACGATGACCGCGATGGCCACCCACAGGCACAGCGTGGCCGCGATGTGGCCGGAGGGGAAGGAGGAGGTGGGCATCGGCCCGTCCAGGTTCTCCACCGGCGGGCGCGGACGGTCCACCGCGGCGGCGGTGGCCAGGAAGAGGGTCAGTTCGCCGAACATCACCAACGCCACGAACAGCACCGGTCGCCAGCGCCGCCAGATGGCCAGCACCAGGGGACAGAAGACCATCGAGACCAGCAGGATGGCGTGGGTGTCCCCGACCTTGCTCCACCACCAGCTCAGGTCGTTGAGGGTCGGGGTGTGCCGCTGCGCGAACCAGGTCGGCACCACCTCGTCCCAGGTGCCGAGGAAGGTGTCCTTGGCGTGGTAGCTGACGAACATGCCGAAGGCGTACAGGGCGCCGAAGATCAGCACCCAGCCGACGATGATCTCGGCGATGCCGGCGCGGGCGTGCGGCAGCAGCTTCTCCTCGTCCGGGGCGGGCGCCACCTCGTGCGCCGCCTCCGGTTCCAGCCCTTCGGTCAGCGGGGCCACCGGCCGTCCCCGTTCCAGCCGCCACAGCCGGAAGGCGTACGCGGTGACGCCCAGCCAGGCCGCGCCGAGCAGCCAGGCACCGATCACATCGGAGAGGAAGTGCACACCGAGCGCGACCCGGGTGAAGCCGATCAGGAAGACCACCAGGCCGACCAGGGCCACCACCGCCCGACGCCAGCGCGGCGCCACCGCCGGCAGGAAGACCAGCAGCAGGGCACCGTAGGCGACCATCGACCCCAGGGCGTGGCCGCTGGGGAAGCTCTGTCCGGCGTACGTGCCGATCGGGGTGTCCACCTCGGGGCGCAACCGGTCCACCAGGGTCTTGAGGGTCGGGTCGAGGATCAGGGCACCGGCACCGGTGACGATCACGAAGACCGCCAGCCGGCCCTGCCGCCGGATCAGCAACCCCACCACCGCGACGGTGACCAGCCAGATGATGACCGGTCTACCCCCGAGGTCGGTGATCGCGTTGAGCACCGTGACCAGGGGGCCGATCGGCGACACCTGGTCGTTGAGCCACTGGGCCACCCCGTGGTCGACGTCGTACAGCGGGGACCACCGCACGCGGACCAGCACCAGCACCAACCCGAAACCGACCCCGGCACCGAGTACGAGCGCCAAGCCGGCGAGCGTACGTTCGGTGAAGTGCCCCAAGGGCCGACGCACCACGTCCCTGACCGCGCCCACGCCCAGCCTCCTTCGTCCTCTGGCGTGCCGCAGTACCCGGTCGATCTGTCAGGTACACCCCTGGGTCGGCGCGTCGGGCCGCAGGGGGCTCAACTCCCCCGGGTCGGACAGCTCGCCACCCCGGGCCTCCGGCTGCCACAGGTCCGGCTGGGCGGGTTCCGGCACCCCGATGCGTACCGCCTCCAACTGGGCGGCGAAGGCCAGCCCGCCGAACAGCGCCATGCCGGTGAGGTTGGCCCACAGCAGCAGCGCCATCATCCCGGTCAGCGCCCCGTAGGTCTGTCCGAAGTCCGCGCTGAACCGGACGTACCCGGCGAGCAGCAGACTGGCCAGCCACCACAGCACGGTGGCGATACCGGCGCCGAAGAACAACCAGGACAGGCCCGGTTGGTGGCGGCGGGGGGCGTGTCGGAACAGCACCGCCACGGCGAGCACGGTCAGCCCCAGGCTGAGCGGATAGCGGACCACATCCCAGCCGGCGCCGGCCACCTTTCCCCAGGCGTAGTGCCGCTGCACCGAGTCCCCCATCGGCCCACCGCCGACCAGGATCAGGAACCCGACCAGGGCCGGCAGACCGGCGGTGACGGCGAGGACGGCCGCGCGCAGGTACTTGCGGAGCGCCGGGCGGTCCCGTTCCACACCGTAGATCCGGTTGGCGCCGCGCTCTATCTGCGCCATCGTGCTGGTCAACGCCACCAGACCGGTCATCAGACCCAGGGTGAGCGCCACCTCGCCGATGTCCTCGGCCCGTTCGGCGCCGGCACCGCTGCCGTCGCCGAGCAGCTCGGCGACCACCTGCTCACTGGCCCCGGGGGTCAACGCCAGCACGGTGTCGGCGACCACCTCACCGCCCACGGCCGCACCCAGCTCGGCGATCAGCCCGGTCAAGGCGATCAGGAACGGCACCACGGCCAGGCAGAGCTGGAAGGCGAAGGCCCGGGAGTGGCTGAACCCGTCGCCGTAGCGGAACCGGGTGAAGGCGTCGCGCAGCAGGTGCCAGCCGCCCTCCCGGCGCAGGGTCTGCCAGGCGTGGTCGGCGCAGAGCTGCTCGTCGGACATCAGCCGGGTCTCCGGCACCAACTTGGTGCTACTCACCGCAGGCGACTCTCACTCGCTACCACGGGGCTCGCAGGCTCACTCCTCGCGCTCACCGGTGGCCCTTTTCGACGAGTCGTTCACCTCGCTCGGCGGCAGCGGAGGCGTCCTCGGTGAGGTCCGGCGCCTGCTCCGGCCGGGGTACGCACAACCACAGCGCCCGCCGGTGGATCTGGGCCCGCAGGGTGCTCCCCGGCTCGATCAGGTCGCCGTCCAGCTCCCGGGGCTGGGCCCGGTTGCTGGTGATCTCGACCCGTCGGGCCCGGAACTCCTCCATCCGGGGCACCCGGTCCCGGCGGCGCAGCACCCCCCAGCCGAGGACCAGCCAGTGCCGCAGGTTACGCGGGCTGAGCACGGCGATGTCGAAGTAGCCGTCGTCCGGTGCGGCGTCGGTGAGCAGGGTGACCCCGCCCTGGAGCCGACCGACGTTGGCGACCAGCACCGAGCGGACCCGGCGGGTGATCGGGGGTTGGTCGTCCAACCGGATGGACACCCGCATCGGCCGGTCCCGCAGGTGCCGCACCGCCCCCACCACGTACGCCGGCCAGCCGATCCGCCGTTTGGTGGTCTCGCTGGTGGCGGCGAGCATCTGCGCGTCGAAGCCCATGCCGGCCATCACCGCGAAGTGCTGCCCGTCCACCTCTCCGACGTCGAGCAGCCGCCGCCCGCGTTCCACCGCGACCGCCAGCCCGGCGGCCAGGTCGGTGGAGAGGCCCAGGTTGGCCGCGAGCAGGTTGCCGGTGCCCTGGGGCAGTACGGCGAGCGCCACCTCGGTGCCGACCAGGGCACTGACACAGGCTCGTACGGTGCCGTCCCCGCCGCAGGCGAAGACCACCTCGGCACCGGCGGCGAGGGCCTGTTCGGTCTGTCCCCGGCCGGGGTCCTCGACGGTGGTCTCGTACCACAGCGGCGCGGGCCATCCGGCGGCGGCGAGAGTGTCCTCGACGGTGTGGCGCAGCGCGTCGAGGTCTTCCACCTTCACCGGGTTGACCACCACCGCGCTGCGCGGCGACCGCGCCTGCTCTCCAGCTTCCACGGCGCCAGTGTGCGGCATGGTACGAGGTTCGGCGACCCGACGCCGCGTGGGTAGATTCACCCGCGGTGGAAGGTTTCAGATCGCGCGAACCGATCGGGCGGCGATGCGCCGGTGTCGACCGAACCCGCCGGCCAGTATTCCGATCACCCTCCCTGACGGCATCACCACGACTAGCCTCAGACCCAGGTCAGCACGACAGGGGGTGAGGTCCGATGGCCTCAGCCAGCGAGGCACCGATGCGGGCCGACAACCGGGCCGGCGACGCACCGGTGCTGGCCGGCATCGGCCCGCAGGACGCCCTGCCGGTGGCCCGGGTAGCCGCCAAAGTGGCCGCCGCGCAGCGTCGGGACGTACATCTGCTGCACGCCTTCAACTGGGCCGCGATGGAGGGGCCGGCGGTCTCCGGTTCCCGGGCCGACGCGGAGCGGCTGATCTCCGAGGCCACCGAGGCGATCCGGCTCAGTGAACCCGACGTGGCCCTCACCACCGAGA
This sequence comes from Micromonospora sp. NPDC048871, assembly GCF_043198155.1. Classification (NCBI taxonomy): domain Bacteria; kingdom Bacillati; phylum Actinomycetota; class Actinomycetes; order Micromonosporales; family Micromonosporaceae; genus Micromonospora; species Micromonospora sp. NPDC048871. The sequence continues at coordinate 28,857 of NZ_JBICUM010000001.1, forward strand.
TCGTCGAGGGCTCGGCGGTGGCGAATCTGGTCCGCAGGTCCGAGTCGGCGTTCCTGGTGGCCGTGGGCGACGGGGGGATGGCCCACTGCGCCCGCTGCATCCCGGCGGACAGCCCCGCCGTGCAGGTGGCCGCCCGGGCAGACTGCCCGGTGCTGGTCGTCCGACGCGAACCGCCCCCGAAGGGCCCGGTGCTGGTCGGGGTGGACGGGTCGCCCGCCGCCGAGATCGCGCTGGCCTGGGCCTTCACCGCCGCCGCGGATCTGGGGGCCCGACTGCTGGCCATCCGGGTGGTCGAGCGGCAGTCCGAGATCGAGGCGACCACCAGCCTGCTGCGCGAACTGGTGGGCCGGGTGGGCGCCGGCCGTCCGCAGACCCCGGCCGAATGTCATGTCGTCTGCGGGGATCCCGGCTCCGTCCTGATCGACCAGTCCCGCTCGGCGCAGCTGACGGTGGTCTCCGCGCGCGGCGACCAGCCCTGGCGCGGCATGCTCGGCGCGGTCAGCCAGGCGGTGCTCTACCACGCCCCCTCGCCGGTGATCGTGGTGCGGGGGCTGACCCGTGCACCGGTCATCGGTGGGCCATGACACCCGGGCCGCCGGGACCATTGGCCCTGATCCACCCCCGCCGATATCGACAGACTTAAGGAGTAACGCCCGTTGCGGATGCAGAATCCGCCGAGCAGGGAGAGGCTCAACCATTATGGACACCGCCCTGAACCTAGAGAGCACCCTGACCGATGAGGAGTTGCGCCGGCTGGACGCCTACTGGCGGGCGGCCAACTACCTGACGGTGGGCCAGATCTACCTGCTCGACAATCCGCTGCTGCGCGAGCCGCTGGCCCCCGAACACGTAAAGCCCCGGCTGCTCGGCCACTGGGGCACCTCCCCCGGCCTGAACCTGATCTACGCCCACCTGAACCGGGTGATCGTGGCTCGGGACCTGTCCGCGATCTACATCACCGGCCCCGGACACGGCGGTCCGGCCCTGGTCGCGAACAGCTGGCTGGAAGGCACCTGGAGCGAGCGGTACCACGGCATCGACCGCGACGAGGTCGGCATGGCCCGGCTGTTCCGCCAGTTCTCCTTCCCCGGCGGCATCCCCAGCCATGTGGCCGCGGAGGTGCCGGGCTCGATCCACGAGGGCGGCGAGCTGGGGTACGCCCTGAGCCACGCCTACGGCGCGGCCTTCGACAACCCGGATCTGCTGGTTGCCTGCGTGATCGGCGACGGGGAGGCCGAGACCGGCCCGCTGTCCGGCAGTTGGCTGTCCAACGTGTTCCTGAACCCGGCCCGCGACGGAGCGGTGCTGCCCATCCTGCACCTCAACGGGTACAAGATCGCCAACCCGACCGTGCTGGACCGGATTCCCGGGTCCGACCTGCTGGACATGATGCGCGGCTTCGGCTACAAGCCGTACGTGGTGGCCGGTGACGAGCCCGCGGCGGTGCACGAGTTGCTGGCCGCCACCTTCGACCGGGTCCTCGACGAGATCGCGGAGATCCAGCACCAGGCCCGCTCCGGCGCTACCGTGCAGCGTCCCCGCTGGCCGATGATCGTGCTGCGTACCCCGAAGGGCTGGACCGGCCCGAGTGAGGTCGACGGCAAGCAGGTCGAGGGCACTTTCCGCGCCCACCAGGTCCCGCTGTCGCAGGTGCGGACGAACCCGGGACAGCTGGCCGAGCTGGAGCGCTGGCTGCGCAGCTACCGGCCGGAGGAGTTGTTCGACGCCACCGGCTCCCCGGTTCGGGATCTGACCACGCTGCCCCCCTCGGGTGACCGCCGGATGAGCGCCAACCCGGTCACCAACGGCGGACAGGTGCTGCGTGACCTGAAGCTGCCGGACTTCCGCGACTACGCCGTCGAGGTGCCCCGACCGGGCGCTACGGCCAGCGGGGCCACCGGCGAGCTGGGCAAGTGGATCCGCGACGTGCTCGTCGCCAACCCGCAGAACTTCCGCCTGTTCGGCCCGGACGAGGTGGCCTCCAACCGGCTCCAGGCGGCCTTCGAGGTCACCGACCGGGCCTGGATGGCCGGCACCGTCCCCGGCGACGACCACCTCTCCCCGGACGGGCGGGTGATGGAGGTCCTCTCCGAGCACCTGTGCCAGGGCTGGCTGGAGGGCTACCTGCTGACCGGCCGACACGGCATCTTCACCAGCTACGAGGCCTTTATCCACATCGTCGACTCGATGGTCAACCAGCACGCCAAGTGGCTGAAGGTCACCCGGGACATCCCCTGGCGGATGCCGGTGGCGTCGCTGAACTACCTGCTGTCCAGCCACGTCTGGCGGCAGGACCACAACGGCTTCTCCCACCAGGACCCGGGCTTCATCGACCACGTGGTGAACAAGAAGGCCGAGGTGGTCCGGGTCTACCTGCCGCCGGACGCCAACACCCTGCTGTCCACGATGGACCATTGCCTGCGCAGCCGGCACTACATCAACGTGGTGGTGGCCGGCAAGCAGCCCGCACCCAACTGGCTGAGCATGACCGAGGCCATCCAGCACTGCCGCCGGGGCCTGGGCATCTGGGACTGGGCCAGCACGGACAACGACAGCGAACCGGACGTCGTGCTCGCCTGCGCCGGTGATGTGCCGACCCTGGAGACCCTGGCCGCGGCCGACCTGCTGCGCCAGCACCTGCCGGAGCTGAAGGTCCGGGTGATCAACGTGGTGGACCTGATGCGGTTGCAGCCACCCTCGGAGCACCCGCACGGGTTGCCGGACCCGGAGTTCGACACCCTGTTCACCCGCGACAAGCCGATCATCTTCGCCTACCACGGCTACCCGTGGCTGATCCACCGGCTCAGCTACCGGCGCACCAACCACCGCAACCTGCACGTGCGCGGGTACAAGGAGGAGGGCACCACCACCACTCCGTTCGACATGGTGATGCTCAACGACCTGGACCGCTTCCACCTGGTGATCGACGTGATCGACCGGGTGCCCGGGTTGGCCTCCCGCGCCGCCCACCTGCGCCAGAAGATGACCGACGCCCGGCAATCCTGCCGCGACTACACCCGGCAGTACGGCGAGGACGACCCCCGGGTCGCCGAGTGGCGCTGGGTCCGCGAGACCGACCCGACCAACCGGTAGGGAGTGATCATCGTGAGCGACGAGCAGATCGTGGTGGGCTACGACGGCTCACCGGACGCGGCGGTGGCCCTCGAGTGGGCGCTGGGACAGGCCCACCGGGACGGCCGGCCGATACGGCTGGCGTACGTCTTCGAATGGTTGACCGTGGCCGGTTGGATCGGGCCCGGCATGACCCCGGGGATGTGGCCGGACGAGCAGGCCCGGCAGGAGGTCGAGGAGCTGGTACGCAAGGCGGCTGCCGAGGCCGCCGCCGCGCACCCCGACCTGACGATCAGCGGTGAGGTGCTCGACGGGCCACCCGCCCTGGTGCTGGAGGAGTGCTCCAAAGAGGCCGGCCTGGTCGTGCTGGGTAGCCGGGGGCACGGCGGCTTCACCGGCCTGCTGGCCGGCTCCACCGCCGTCAGTGTCACCGCCCACGCCCACTGCCCGGTGGTGGTGGTCCGTCAGGAGACCGCCGGTGCGGGCCGGGAGGGACATGTCGCGGTCGGGGTGGACGGCTCGGAGCAGTCCCTGCTGGCCCTGGGGTTCGCCGTCGAGCAGGCGGCCCTGCGCCAGGTGCCGCTGCACGTCGTGCGGGCCTGGCAGCCCGGACGGGAGCAGTGGCACCTGCGCGGCGAGCAGGCCCGCGAGGCGGCGCTGGCCGCGCATCGCGCCGATCTGGACGAGCCCCTGGCCCGCTGGCAGGCGGCCTTCCCGAACGTCGAGGTGACCGTGGAAGCGGTGGCCGCCGCACCCGCCGGGCTGCTGATCGAGGCCAGCCGCAACGCGCAGCTCATGGTGGTCGGTTGCCGGGGCCGGGGCGGGCTACGCGGCATGCTGCTCGGCTCGGTCAGTCAGCAGCTCATCCAACACGCCCACTGCCCGGTAGCGGTGGTCCGGGAACGCTGAGCGATTCCTTCGCCTCCCCGCCGGCGCTCAGGCCGACGGGGAGGCGGAGGCGCGCAGACCCCCGTGCAGGGCCCGCAGGGCGTTGAGGATCACCAGCACGTCGATGCCCTCCTGAAGGAAGGCACCGGCCACCGGGGGCAGGTAGCCGACCGCCGCGACCGCCATCGCGCACACCGCCAGGCCCATGCCGACCGTGGCGCTCTGCACGGCGATCCGGCGGGCGTACCGGGCGATCTCCACCGCGTCGGCCAGGGGATCCAGCCGGTCGACCGTGAGCACGGCGTCGGCCACGTCCGCGGAGGCGCTGGCCCCGGTGGCCCCCATGGCCACCCCGACATGGGCCTGTGCCAACGCCGGTGCGTCGTTGACCCCGTCGCCGACCATCACGGTCACCGCCCGATCGGCCTCGGCCTGCACCCGGGCGACCTTCTCCTGCGGGGTGCAGTGGGCCACCACGTCGTCGACCCCCACCTCCTCGGCCACCCGCCGGGCGGCGTCCGGCCGGTCGCCGGTGACCATCACGATCCGGGTCAGGCCGGCGGTGCGCAGCCGGTCCACCACCCGGCGGGCGTCCGGGCGGACCGGGTCGGCCAGCAGGATCGCGCCGATCGGCCCGGTCTCGTCGGTGACCCAGACCGCGGACTGTCCCGGTTCCGTTAGCCGGGCCCGGGCCCAGGGTGGGGGGTCCCCGGCCAGTTGCCCTACCCGGATGCGCCGCCCGTCGACCCGGCCCTGCACCCCCCTGCCCGCCTCCTCGGTCACCTCGGTCGGCATGGTCAGCCGCAGTCCCCGGTCACGGGCCTGGTCCACCAGGGCCGCGGCCAGTACGTGGGGGGACAACTGCTCCACCGAGGCGGCCAGTCGCAACACCTCCTCGGGGTCCCCGCCGGGGGCCACCCGGGTCTCGGCCACCCGGGGACGACCGCCGGTCAGAGTGCCGGTCTTGTCCACCAGCAGGGTCCGCGCCCGGCCCAGCAACTCCAGGGACCCCCCGTCGCGGACCAGCACCCCCCGGCGGGCCACCCGGGACAGCCCGGAGACGATGGCGATCGGGGTGGCCAGCAGCAGCGGGCAGGGGGTCGCCACCACCAGCACGGCCACCGCCCGGACGACATCACCGGACACCACCCAGCCCAGGCCGGCCAGCAGGAGGGTGAAGGGTACGAAGGCCGCGGCGTACCGGTCGGCCAGGCGTACGGTCGGCGCCTTGCGGGCGGTGGCCTCCTGGGCCAGCCGGACGATGCCGGCGTAGGTGCTGCGGGCGGCACTCTCGGTGGCCCGCAGTCCGAAGGCGGCACCGGCGTTGACGACCCCACTGGCCACCGCCGCCCCGATCCCCTTCTCGACGAGCCGGGACTCCCCGGTGACGACGGACTCGTCCAGGGTCGCGGGTTCCTCCGTCACCCCGTCGACGGCGACCACGTCCCCGGGGCCGACCAGCAGCCGGTCCCCCACCGCCACCCGGTCCACCGGCACCACCTCGATACCCCCCTCGGGGGTGCGCCGTCGGGCGGTGCGGGGGGCCCGTTCCAGCAGGGCCCGCAGGTCCCGGGTGGCCCGCCGCTGTGCGTACGCCTCCAGGGTCCGCCCGGTGGCCAGCATCACCGCGATCACCGCACCGGCCAGGTACTCCCCCACCCCCAGGGCACCGCCCAGCGCCAGGACCGCGATCACGTCCACCCCGAACCGGCGCCGCCACAGGTCACGCAGTACGGAGACGGCGGCGGGCAGCAGGGCGACCAGGGTGACTCCCGCCCACACCAGGTCGGCGGCACCGGTACGCCCGGCCAACCGCAACCCGACCCCGACCAGCACCAGCGCGGTCAGACCGGTCAGCGGTGCCCACAACCCCCAGCGCAGGCCGTGCCGACCGGAGCGACCCGGTCCGGCCGGGTGCTCCGGCAGGCATTCCCCTGGACCGCGCTCCGGCTCGCCGGCCTGCGACTGCACTCCCACCAGCGGATCGTCCCAACCCGGGGACCCCGATGTCGGCCACTTCCGCCCCGCGGGGCACCCAAAGTCGGCTGCCGCCACCGTCGACGGGCCGCCGAGGCCGGGCAGAATCGGGGCCGGAGTGCCCCTGCCGAGGGGCCCATCCGGCCGTGCGGACGACCGAGGTGTGGCCCAGGATGAACGAGACCCGCCCCACAGCCGTACCCGGGTGCGGCACGATGGGGACATACGGAAAGGTCGTGACGATGAGCCAGCAGACCCCGGCTACCCGCCCGTTGACCACCGCCCTGGTGGAGGCCGCCGCGATGGCCGGCCACGCGCCGTCGGTGCACAACACCCAACCCTGGCGGTGGCGGGTACTGCCGGAGGCGTTGGAGCTGCGGGTGGTCCGCGACCGCCAGCCGACCGCCACCGACCCCACCGGCCAGTTGGTCACCCTCAGCTGCGGTGCCGCCCTGCACCACGCGCGGCTGGCGTTGGCCGCCGAGGGTTGGACCGCCCAGGTGTACCGGCTGCCCGATCCGGAGGAGCCGGACCTGCTGGCCCGGCTGACCACGCCGCAGCCCTCCGGAGCCGACCCGGAAGCCATGCACATGGTGCAGTGCATGCAGGTGCGGCACACCGACCGGCGGCCGGTCAGCGAGGAGCCGGTGAGCGAGCAGGCCCTGTCCGCGATCGCCTCGGCGGCCGCCGCCGAGGGGGTCCACCTGGAGATCCTCGACCGGGACCAGGTGCTGCAACTGGCCGCCGCGGCCTCGCACGCCGCCGCGGTCGAGTCGGAGGACTCCGCGCTGCGGGAGGAACTGGACTACTGGACCAGCCGCGCCGGTGGCAGCGGACTTCCCCCGGAGGTGCTGCTGGAGCAGCCCGCCCAGACCACCGTGCCGGGTAGGGACTTCGGCCGCCCCGGCGCCCTGCCCGGTGGCCCGGGTCACGACCGGGCGGCCTCCTACGGGGTGCTGTACGGAGACGAGGACAATCCCCTCAGTTGGCTGCGCGCCGGGGAGGCGCTCTCCGCGGCCTGGTTGCACGCCACCCGGCTGGGGGTGTCCGTGGTGCCGTTGAGCGGGGTGGTGGAGGTCGGCGGCACCCGACAGATCCTGCGACAGGTGCTGGCCGGTTTCGGTCACCCGTACCTCGCCCTGCGGCTGGGGGTGGCCGACCCGGAACACGCCGGCCCCCCGCACACCCCCCGGCTGCCCCGGGAACAGGTGGTGGACACCTCCGCTCTGGAAGGGTGATCAACACGGGCGTTCTGTCCCGGCGGTGCGCCGGATAGCATCGCCTGGTGACTCTCGGTGCCCCGAACCCCCGCCACGAGCCCCCCTCCCTCGGGCTAAGTCCGCTGTCCCGGGTCCACCTCGACGAACTGCTCCAGGAGATGCTGGACCGGGTCGGCGAGGTGGTGACCAGCCGGGAACGGCTGCGCGCCCTGCTGGACGCGGTGGTCGGCATCGGCACCGACCTGGATCTGCACAGCACCCTGCTACGGATCGTGCAGTCGGCCTGTGAGCTGGCCGGCGCCCGGTACGGGGCCCTCGGGGTGATCGGGGCGGACCGGACCCTGCACGACTTCATCACCCACGGCATCTCCCCGGAACTGCACGCCAAGATCGGTGACCTGCCGCACGGCCGGGGGGTGCTCGGCCTGCTGATCGACGATCCGAAGCCGCTGCGGATGCCGGACATCACCCAGCACCCCCACTCGTACGGCTTCCCGCCGCACCATCCCCCGATGCACACCTTCCTGGGGGTGCCGATCCGCATCCGGGACCAGGTCTTCGGCAACCTCTACCTGGCCGAGAAGCAGGGCGGCGCCCAGTTCACCGAGGACGACGAGGAGATCGTCGTGGCGCTGGCCGCGGCGGCCGGGGTGGCGATCGAGAACGCCCGGCTGTACGCCCTGGCCAACCGGCGGGAACGCTGGCTGTCCGCCACCGCCGAGATCACCTCCCTGCTGCTCGGTGAGGTACGCCGTACCGACGCCCTGACCCTGGTGGCCCGCCGGGCCCGGGAGGTCGCCGAGGCCGAGCTGGCCCTGGTGCTGCTCTACGACGACATGGCCGAGCACTTCACCGTGGAGGTCGTCGACGGTGCCGGCGACCAGGCCCGCGCGCTGGTCGGCACGGTGCTGCCGGCCGAGGACACCAGCTTCGCCGGCCCGGTCACCGAGGGCCGGCACACCTCCGTGGAGGACCTGGCCCACGCCGCGCCCTGGCCGGCGGTGCTGCACACCGGCCCGGCGGTGATCTCGCCGCTGGCCACCGCCGACACCCTGCACGGGGTGCTGGTGATCGCGCACAGCGTCGACCACGACGGGGCCACCGACGACGACGTGGTGCTGCTGGGCAGCTTCGCCGGGCAGGCCGCCCTGGCCATGGAACGGGCCCGGGGGCAGGAGGAACGGGAACAGCTTGTGGTCCTGGAGGACCGCGAGCGCATCGCCCGGGACCTGCACGACGTGGTCATCCAGCGGTTGTTCGCCACCGGCCTCCAGTTGCAGAGCGCGGTGCCGTTGGCCGGCCGTCCGGAGCTGGCCAAGCGGATCAACGCGGCGGTCGACGACCTGGACGCCACCATCAAGGACATCCGGCGCACCATCTTCGAGCTGCGCAGCCCGGTGAGTGCGGCGCTGCGTACCGAGATCCGTGAGGCCGTCGAGGTGGCCGCCGAATCCCTGGGCTTCCGCCCTCGGCTGGAGCTGGTCGGGCCGATCGACAGCGCCGTGCCCGACCCGGTCCGTCCCGAACTCACCGCCGTGCTGCGGGAGGCCCTCTCCAACGCCGTACGCCACGCCCAGGCCTCGGCCGTGTCGGTGACCGTGAGTGTGGACGCCACCCGGGTCACTGTCAGCGTCGCCGACAACGGGGTCGGGTGCGACCCGGCGGCCGCCCGGGGCGGCCTGGTCAACCTGCGTGAACGCGCCGAACGCCACGGCGGGACCTTCGAGGTACGCCCGGCCGAGCCGCAGGGCACCGAGCTGTACTGGTCGATCCCCCTGCGGGACTGACCAGCGCAGCTCACCCTGCCGGGGCCGGGCTAGGTGCTCTTGCCGAGCAGGCGGGTGGCCAGGACGGCGGCCTGGGTGCGCCGCTCCAGGCCCAACTTGGCCAGCACGCTGGAGACGTAGTTCTTGACCGTCTTCTCGGCCAGGAACATCTTGCCGGCGATCTCCCGGTTGGTCAGCCCCTCGGCCACGTACTCCAAGATCCGCCGCTCCTGCTCGGTGAGGGCCTGCAACTCGCGGGGTTGTTCCACCCCGCTGCGGATGCGGTCCAGCACCCGGGTGGTGATCGCCGGGTCGAGCAGCGACTGACCGGCCGCCACCCGGCGTACCGCGTCTACCAGGTCGGTGCCGCGGATCTGCTTGAGCACGTAGCCGGAGGCCCCGGCCATGATCGCGGCGAACAGGGCCTCGTCGTCCTCGTACGAGGTCAGGATCAGCCCCTTGATCGAGGAGTCCACCGCCCGGATGTCCCGGCACACGTCGATGCCGTTGCCGTCGGGCAGCCGGGCGTCGAGGATCGCCACGTCCGGCCGCAGCGCGGGAATCCGGCGGGCCGCCTCCTGCGCGGAACCGGACTCACCAACCACCTCAATGTCGCCACTTGCCTGCAGCAGGTCGGCGAGGCCACGACGGACGACCTCGTGGTCGTCGAGCAAGAACACCCGGATCATCCCCCGTTTCTACCCCGCCCACCCCACCCCCCGCACGGGCCAAAGGTCCCAACCCTCCCCCTCAACCCTGTTGATCAAGAGGTTTACGTCCGCGTACGCCCGGATCCAGACCGAAACCTCTTGATCAACGCCGAGGGCCGGGGGCCATGGGAGATGCGGGCAAGGGTGGGCGGGGGTCCTGGGGGTTCGGGACGTGTGGCCCTGCTCTGGAGGGGTGGTGAGGGCGCACCGTGGATGTAACGGGTGAGTGTGAGGGGGTACGACCATGGAAAACGGCTACACGGTCGAACAGTTGCGGACCGCCGCCATCGACGCGATCCGCGCGCCGTCCCTGCACAACGTCCAGCCGTGGCGGTTCCGGCTCCGTGATGGTGCCATCGAGGTCCTGATCGACCCGGCCCGCCGGCTGCCCGCCACCGACCCCAGCGGCTGGGGTGCCCGCCTAGCCGCCGGAGCGGCCCTGTTCAACCTGCGACTGGCCCTGGCGGTGGCCGGTACCCCGGCGACGGTACGGCTGCGGCCGTACCCCTCGGAGCCGGACGTCGTGGCCCGACTGGTGCCGGATGTGCCCCGCCGACCCACCCCCGCCGAGCAGAACCTGCACGCCGCCATCCCCCGCCGGTTCAGCAACCGGGCCCCGTTCTGGCCCGACCCCGTACCGGCCGACGCCCGTTGGCGGCTCGGTGACGCGGCCCGTGCCGAGCACTGCTGGCTGGAGTTGCTGATCGGGGTCAGTGCGGTCAACGCCTTCGCCGAGATCGCGCACAGCGCCAACCGGGTCCTCGAACGCGACCCGGCCTACCGGGCGGAACGGCAGGCCTGGATTCGCCGCGAGCACGCCCCCGACGGGGTACCGGTCACCGCCGGCGGCCCGCTGGCCGAGCCGCAGGACCTGCTGCCGGCCCGGGACTTCGGCGACCGACACCGACCCCCCGGCCGCGACTTCGAACCCGAGCCCCTGGTAGCGGTGCTCGGCTCCCCCGGCAACACCGCGGTCGACCAGGTCATCGCCGGTCAGGCGATGCAGCGGGTGCTGCTCACCGCCACCGACGCCGGCCTGTCGGTGTCCATGCTGTCCCAGCCGGTCGAGGTGCCCTCGGCCCGCGAACAGCTACGGGTGTCGCTGGGACGCTTCGGCGCCCCCCAGATGGTGATGCGGGTCGGGTACGGCCAGCCCGGCTGGCCCACCCCTCGCCGGGAGGTCGACGAGGTGCTGGACCTGCCGGTACACCACCACGCCTAGCCGGGCAGGGTGGCGAGCAGTGCGGCCTCCCGGTGCGGGTCCAGACCGACCGGTGGCCGGGGCGGCCGACCGGCCCGGGACGGCACCTGGCCGACCCGGCGCAGCCAGGACCAGGTGTCGGCCACCGTCTCGGTCAGGGGTCGGCAGCGCAGCCCGTCGGCGTACGCGCGGGTGACGTCCTTCTGCTGAAGCCACCGCCACTCGTGGTCAGGTGGAATCCAGATCGGCAGGTCGTTCCAGGGCACGACCCCGGCGGCGAGGATCCGTTCCGGGTCGACCCAGCGCAGCCGGGCGTCCGCACCGGTGGCGTCGAGACAGGCGGCCAGCAGTTCACCGAAGGTGGCCGACCCGGGCCGACCGACCACGTTGACGGGGCCGCCGCGCCGGGCCGCCCCGGAGTCCAGCAGGTAGGCCGCCAGGTCCCGGACGTCGATGTACTGCACCGGCAGGTCGGCGGGACCGGGTGCCAGCACCTCGCCGCCGCGGGCGATGCGGCCAAGCCACCACGGCAGCCGACCGATGTCCTCGCCGGGGCCCAGGATCAGCCCGGCCCGGGCCAGCAACACCCGGTCGCCCAACACCTCCCGCAGGGCCCGCTCGGCACCGGCCTTCAGCTGGGGGTAGTCACCTTCGGTGGCCTCCGGGTCGGCCTCGACCACCGGATCCCGCTCGGTCACCCCGGCCGGCACCGGCGGGGCGTAGACGGAGCCGCTGGAGACGTAGACGTAGTGGCCGATCCGACCGGCCAGCAGCCGCGCCACCTGCCCTGCGGCCCTGGGCGCACCATCCCAGGTGTCGACGACCACATCCCACTCGCCGTCGGCGAGCGCGCCCAGGCCGTCCGGGGTCAGGCGGTCACCCACGAGACGTCGTACGCCGGCCGGAGGAGCCCCGTGCCGCCCCCGGTTGAACACCGTGACCGACCAGCCACGATCGAGGGCCTCGGAGACCGTCGCCCCGCCCACGAATCCCGTTCCACCCAGCATCAGCAGTCGCATACGCCTCACCCTGCCCCTGGTCGAGGAGCCACGGGAGCCCGGTTCACCGTCAGCAGATCTGCCGACAGCAGAACGAAGGTGCCCGCGCCGGCCGGACGATCAGTTGTCCGGTCGACGCGGGCCAGGTTCGGCGGTGCCGCGGGCACGGCGGGCGACCACCTGATCACTTCGTTCGCAGAACGGGTGACCAGTTCCATCGTGGGCGGTGACCGATACTCCGGTCAACAGCTTCCGGAAAATTATCGGTAAACTCCTATGCCACCGGGGCGGCACTGTCCCGGATGACGAGTTCCGTGGCCAACTCCACCCGAGGGCTCTCCACCCGCTCCCCCTTGGCCAACCGCAGCACCGTACGGGCGGCCAGCATCCCCATCTCGCTCAACGGCTGACGCACCGTGGTCAACGGAGGCGAGCACCACCGCACCTCCGGCAGGTCGTCGAAGCCGACCACGCTGACATCGTCCGGAATCCGCAGCCCCCGCTGCCGTACGGCCTCGTAGACCCCCAGAGCCATCTGGTCGCTGGAGGCGAAGATCGCGGTCGGCGGGTCCGCCAACCCCAGCAGTCGCCCGCCGCCGACGAACCCGGCCTCGTGGTAGAAGTCGCCCGGGCAGACGAGGGTCTCGTCGAAGGTGAGTCCGGCGGCTTCCAGGGCGGCCCGGTAGCCGTCCATTCGGGCCCGGCTGCACATCAACTGCGGCGGCCCGGCGATGAACCCGATCCGCCGGTGCCCCAGACCGATCAGATACTCCGTGGCGCGCAGGCCACCGGCCCAGTTGGCGGCACCGATCGTCGGCGCCTCCTGGGCCGGCAGCCCGTCCGCGTCGACGATCACCACAGGGATGTTGAGCCGACGCAACTCGGCCTGTAGCGGCGGCTCGACCATGGAGGTCACGAAGATGACCCCCTCGGTGCCGCGCCGCCGCATGCCGTCGAGCCACTGTTCGGCGGAGGTGTTCTGGCGGTGGATGGCGGAGACCACCGTGCCCACCCCGGCGGCGTGGGCCACATCCTCCACCCCACGAATGATCTCCACCGCCCACGGACTGTCCAGATCGTTGAACACCAGATCCACCAGACCCGAACTGGCCCGCATACTCGGCGGCCGACGCCGATACCCATGCCGCGACAGCAACTCCTCCACCCGCTGACGCGTCTGCGGAGCCACATCCGAACGACCATTGATCACCCGCGACACCGTCGGCACCGACACCCCGGCCAGGTCGGCGATCACGGAGATGGTCACCTTGCGGGTTTCTCTGGCGGCCACAGCACTCCCAACCGGTACGGCGACAGCCCGCGCGGCGACGAGGAGCGGCCGGGACGGGCGGCCGGCTGCCCTCCTTACCCTAGTGCTGAGAAATTCCAGCCGCCTACCGGTAATTGGTGCAATTCACATTCGCCCAGCGGTCATCGCCGGAGCACCGGTCGGGGCCGTGCGGGAGCGTGTTGATCAGCCCTTCGGGGCGGCCGCGCTGTCCCGGATGACCAGTTCGGTGGCCAACTCCACCCGAGGGCTCTCCACCTTCTCCCCCTTGGCCAACCGCAGCACCGTACGGGCGGCCAGCATCCCCATCTGGGCCAGCGGCTGACGGACCGTGGTCAACGGAGGCGAGCACCACCGCACCTCCGGCAGGTCGTCGAAGCCGACCACGCTGACGTCGCCGGGCATCCGCAGCCCGCGCTGCCGTACGGCCTCGTAGACCCCGAGGGCCATCTGGTCGCTGGAGGCGAAGATGGCCGTCGGCGGATCCGCCAGGGCCAGCAGCCGCGACCCGCCGGCGAACCCGGCTTCGTGGTAGAAGTTGCCCGGCTGGATCAGCCGGTCGTCGATGGGCAGTCCGGCGGCCTCCAGGGCGGCCCGGTAGCCGTCCATTCGGGCCCGACTGCACATCAACTGCGGCAGTCCGGCGATGAACCCGATCCGCCGGTGCCCCAGACCGATCAGGTACTCCGTGGCCCGCAGACTGCCCGCCCAGTTCGTGGCGCCGATGGTCGGTGCGTCCTGGGAGGGAACACCGGCCGGGTCGACGATCACCACAGGGATGTTGAGCCGACGCAACTCGGCCTGCTGCGGGGGCTCAAGGGTGGAGGTCACGAAGATGACCCCCTCGGTGGAGCGGGTCCGGATGTTGTCCAGCCACTGCTTCGCCGAGGAGGTACGCCGGTGGATGGCGGAGACCACCGTGCCCACCCCGGCGGCGTGGGCCACATCCTCCACCCCACGAATGATCTCCACCGCCCACGGACTGTCCAGATCGTTGAACACCAGATCCACCAGACCCGAACTGGCCCGCATACTCGGCGGCCGACGCCGATACCCATGCCGCGACAGCAACTCCTCCACCCGCTGACGCGTCTGCGGAGCCACATCCGAACGACCATTGATCACCCGCGACACCGTCGGCACCGACACCCCGGCCAGGCGGGCGATCGCCGCGATGGTCACCGTGCGGTTGTCGTTGACACCCACGCGGCCCTCCCTTTGCTCAAACGTCACCGTGCCGCAGCCGACTGGTCGACCAACGGACATCACTACTGTTTCTGCGCCACCCTGGTGATGTCCTTGACGATCTGGTCGGGCCGCTTCGAGCCGACGATCAGATCGGCGACACTCTTGTTGATCTGCTCGCCGACCGCCGGGGGGAAGGCCTGGTCGAGATAGAGCTGGAACCCGCTGGCGACAGCCAGATGCGCCGCCACCACCTGGTTGTTCGCGTCCTTGATCCGGCCGACGGCGGCCAGGTTGGTGGGCAGCACGGCACCGGTCTCCGCCGCCCAACGCTGGTTCTCCGACCGCAGCAGCGACCGCAGAAAGTCCACTGTGGCGGGGGGCGCGTTGCGACCGACCGCGAAGCCGTTACCGCCACCGAAGGCGTCCGTGGCCTCGCCCTTGCCGCCCTCCACCATCGGGAAGGTGAAGAAGCCGAGTTGCCCGCCGATGCCCAGCTTGCTGGTGGACGAGGAGGCCTGAATGGAGGGGGCCCACTGGCCCATCAGCTCCATGGCGGCCTCACCGTTGCCCATCGCCGCGGCCTGACCTTCGTCGGAGCCGTACTCGGCGCGCCGCCAACCACGCTGGAAGGGCTCCAGGTCGGTCAGTTGACGGACGTGCTCGCCAGCGGCCACGAAGTCCGGGGTGTTGAAGTCGCCGTCCTCGGCCGCTCGCCGCAAGGCGCCCAGGCCGCCGATGCGCATCGCCAGGTACGCCCAGTAGTAGTGCCCGGGCCACTTGTCCTTACCGGCCAGGGCGATGGGCACGATGCCCGCGGACTTGAGCTTCTTGACCGTGGTCAGCAACTGGGACCAGGTGTTCGGCGGCGAGATGATGCCGGCCTCGGCGAAGAGGTCACGGTTGTACCAGAAGCCGATCATGCCGATGTCGAACGGGATGCCGTAGATCCGACCGTTGACGGTGTACGGCTGCAGCGCGGCCGGTAACAGCTGCCCGATCCAGGGGGACACCTCCGAGGTGATGTCCTTGACCAGCCCCGCCTCGGCCTGCTCGCGCAGCAGCCCGCCACCCCAGGACTGAAACAGATCCGGTGGCGAGCCGGCTTTGGTGACCTTGGCCAACTCGGCCTTGAACACCTCGTTCTCCTGGGGGGTCACCTCGATGGTGACGTTCTGGTGGCGGGTTTCGTACAGCCGCGCCATCTCGGCCCACACCGGCAGCATGGGATCGGTGTTCTGGATGTGCCACCAGTTGATCCGTTGTGGACCGATCGGGCCGTCGGACTCGTCGTCCGCACAGCCTCCCAGCAGAACCGCACCGGCACCGGCACCGGCCAGACCGAGCAGCGACCTGCGGGAGACGTGCAGTGTCATGCCTTATCCCTTCAACCCTGGGACGTGCGCGCGCACCGCCACACACGGCGAGAGGCCCAAGTCGGCATGCCGAAAGTTTCAGGTCAATGCCGGTATTTTCGAGGTGATGGCCGGCACGTTACGACGCATTGACATGCGCGGTCAAGAGGGGTGTCGCAAGCAGACTCAAGCCGCTAGCGTGTGGGAAATCCAGGCGTGTCCCACGGCGAAGTTCCGGAAGTGCTCCGGGATCGGAGCCTGAAGGAGTCGAACATGTCGACCGAGAACGCAGACGCGACGGCCACCCGGTCGCTGCGCAGAGCCGTACTCCCCGGAGTCCACCCGGACCCGCCCCTTCTGCCCCTGGGCGGCATCTTCCCATCGGTCCTGGATGTCCACGATGGTCGGTCATCCAAGAATCCGCACCATCTGTATCCCACCCGGGCCGAGGACGGGCGACAGGTGCAGTACCTCGGCGGCGACAGCGCCGACCTCGACCACGCCACCCACCGCCAAAAGGTCTGAGCGCATGTCACCTCGCACCTCTCCCCCGCCGACCGCACCCCACTCCAGGTCCGCGCCGGGCGTCGCGGCATGTCCCGAAGTCACGATCGGTACCGACCGGGTCCTCTGCCTGACCTTCGACGACGGACCCCATCCGGTGCACACCCCCCGCCTGCTCGAGGTGCTCGCCGGCCACGACGTGCCGGCGGTCTTCTTCCTCCAGGGCGATCAGGCAGCGAAGTACCCCGACCTGGTCCGCCGGATCATCGCCGCCGGGCACGCGCTGGGCAACCACAGCATGCACCACGACGACATGAGCGACTGGACCCTGGGTCGGATCGCCTCGGACCTGCTGGAGACCAACGCGGTCATCCGCCGGGCCGTACCGCAGACCCCACTGCCCTACTTCCGGGCCCCGTACGGCGCCTGGGGGCAGACCCCGACGGTGGCGACCGCCCTGGGGATGCGGCCAATGGGCTGGCAGTTGGCCGTCACCGACTGGGTGCCACCCGGCACCGACGAGTTGGCCCGCCGCCTCACCGAGGGTGTCACCCCGGGCGCGGTGGTGCTGCTGCACGACGGCGGCGGCGACCGCAGTCAGACCGTCGAGGCCGTCGACGCCGTCATCCCACCCCTGCGGGCCGACGGCTGGCAGTTCGCCCTACCCCCACCGGCCGGAGCCCTCGCCGGCCGGTGACCGACCAACGGCTGCGACGCCGACCGGCACCGAACGCGGTTCGCGAGCGCGTCGTTTCCGATTACCGTACGGCCGTCGGATTGGCCGCGCGGTGGACGACCTCCTCGGTGGTCAGCGGACTACGCGGATGGTGACTCAGGCACATCGGAGCCTGCATCTTGACGAACCGACCGCCCTCGACCGCAGCGTAGAACTGCCCCGTACGCATCCTGCCGACGTCGGTGATGTCGGCCCCCTTCGCTCTGGCCACGTCCCGGGCCGCCTCGATCTGCACGGGCACGGTCAGTAGGCCGAAGAACTGGGTGGCCGCGTTGCCCGGAATCTGGTTGTGCAGCCCCTTCGGTGCCTGCGTGGCGAAGACCAGTCCCAGACCGTACTTGCGGGCCTGCGAGGTCAGCGCCAGGGTGCTCTGAGTACACGCCGTGTTGGCAGCGGACGGAGCGAACGTCTGGGCCTCGTCCATCACGAATAGTCCGCCCAGTGGTCGGTCACCGGCCGGATGACGCTTGATCCAGGTGAACAGGGCGAGTTGCAGCTGATTGACGAAGCTCTGCCGTTGGTGGTCCTCGGGCAACCCGACGAAACTGATCACCGACACCCGGGCACGTCTGCCCGGTGGCGGTGTGAGCAGCTCACCGGGGTCGACCGGGGTGCCGGCGCCGCCGAGGAGCGGGTCGTTGATCAGCGCGGCCTTGAGCAGTTGCGCCATGCCCGCCGCCAGCCTCTGTGCACCGTCGAGCTGGCTGACCCCGTCGGGCAGCTCGTTGAGCACCTCGGTGAACTCAGGCAGGTTGTTGGCTCCGGTCCGGGCGTAACTGATCAACGCTTCCCGTAACACCGCCCGGCCCAGCCGAGCCTTGTCGGTGCCGCCGTCCACCCGGGCGTGCGGGGCGAGGGTCGCCACTGCGGCGTTCACCGCCGCCGTGAACCCGTCCGGGTCGTCGAGCACGTCGACGAACCTGGGCAGCGGCTGGAAGCTCAGTGGCCGACCCGCCTGCCGGCCCGGCGTCCAGATCACCACGTCCGTACCGGCAAGGTAGGCCGCGGCCCGGTCCGGGTCGTCCGGCCCCCAGCCGGTCGGCGCTGCCGGCCACGCCTCGCCGAGGCGGGCCAGGTCGTTGTTCGGATCGAGGACGATGGCGGACACGCCACGAAGCGCGCACTCCTCGACCAGTCGGCGGATCAGGACGGTCTTGCCGGAGCCGGATCCAGCGAAGATCACCGTGTGCCGACGCAGGGATTCGAGCTCGACGCGCACCGGGTCTGGTCGACCGGACACCACTCCGATGTCCACCCGCTCCGGATTCATCCCGGCCACGAGTGGGCCTGCCGGTATGCCCGGGCCGGGCGCCGGCATCGCTTGTACCGCGTCGGGGACAACACCCCCGACCGGCGGTCCCGCCATGTCCGCAGACACGGATGACAGCGACGCCACGCCGACGGGACCGCCCGGCGACGCCGCATGGACGGGCCCGCCCGGCGACGCCGCATGGACGGGCCCGCCCGGCGACGCCACAGCGACAGCCGGCGGAGTCGCACCGCCGGGCCCGATCGCGGACACCCTCGCCTCGGTCACCTCGGGTCCGCTGCCCAGCGCCTCGCACAGGCAGGTGATTTCGGCAGCCGGCCGCCGGTCGGCGAACCACGGCCGCAATATCTCGAGCCCGAAGTCCTGAACGAGCTGTTCCAGGGCGATCAGGCGGCGGATGTCGGCGGCGGGAAAGGAGATCGTCCGGCCACCGGCCCGGGTGAAGGCGTCCAGCACCTCACGGGTCCGGGCACCGCGTGACCATTCCGGCGTGCGCAGCAGGAACAGTTTCCGCTTGGCGACTCCCTCGGTGAGCCCGGCGGCGGTGACCGCGTTGCGGATCCGGTTGAGCGCGGCGATGTGGTGCGGCGCGCAGACCGCCCGGAACGACCAGTGCTCCTCGTCCTCGCTCTCGTCGTCGAGGCTGTGCCGCAGTCGGGCGTGCAGGGCCGGTTTCCCTCCGGCGGGAATGGGGTCGAGGCTGAAGCTGTCGACACCGGTGCCCTGCGCGGCGATCCAGGCCGTCAACCCGGCCTTGAGCAGCCCCGGCACCCGCACGTCCTCGGTCTGCTGGGTCAGGGCGGATTCCGGGTCCGCCCCGGCGATCAGCTCCGCGTACCGTGCGTCGATCTTGGCGAACTCGTCGGCCAGCCGCGCGCCGACCGGCGGTACCCCGGTCACTGCGGTCGCCGGGCCGGCGGTGCCGTACTTGAGGTGCGACAGTTCGCGGATCTCACCGCTGGTCAGGCAGGCCCGCACGTGCGTGTCGATACGGCGCAGCAGCTCACGCGGCGTGAACCCGACGACCTCGTCGAACGCGGCCGGGTGAACCGGCCAGGTGGGGTGCGGCGGTGTAAACCCCACCTCGTCGAAGAGCACCGCGAACCGCTTCGCGACCAGTTCCCGCCCCACCTCCACGGAGGGGATCTCCTTGAGCGGGGCCGCCTCGCGGAATCGGTCCTGGACGGTGTCGGTGGCCTGCTCCTTGAGGTCACGCCAGGTCTGCGGCAGGCAGGACACCACGGACAGCGAGCGCTTGGTGGTCTCGCGCAGCGCCATCAGGCCACTTGCCACCTGTTCCAGCAACAGCGACGTCTGCCAGTCGATCTCTCCTCGGACCTCCTGGTTGGTGGCCTTGACGGACTGGGCGACCATCAGGTCGATCTGGTCGACCGCGATCACCGTCGGTGCCACCATGGCCAGCAGCCGCGACGTGTCCCGAACCACCTCCTGCGGTGCCCGCCGGTTACGTCGCAGGCCCCAGGCTGTCCGGGTGCCCGGCTCCTCCTCGTCGCTGGAGGACAGGAAGTCGTAACCGATGTCCTCCAGGTCCGAGGACTCGGCGGCATACAGCACCAACGCCCGGAGGGTGTCCTGACACTCGGTGCCTACCTGGCGGTTCGCCTTACGGACAAGGTCGACGAAGGCATCGAGGGCGGACCGGCTGAGTTCGGTGTCCCCGGTGACCGCTCGGCGCACGGTCCGGGGAGCGTCGGTACGGTCCGCCAGCCGGCGCAGGAAGGTACGCAGCTGGGTCGTCCCGTCCGGCATCGGCCGGGACAGACCTGCCAGGAGCGACATCGCGGTGCTGTGCCAGAACGCCCGAGCCTCCAACAGCTCGACCAGGAAGAAGAACCCCCCGCGCTGCTGCACCTCCTGCCGCACCGTGCCGAGCAGGTGGGTCTTGCCGGTTCCCCGTTGACCGAGGATCGCGACCCCCACCGGGCTGGAGTCGGCGCTGTGGTCCGCCTCGGTGAAACTGTCGAGCACGGTCCGGAGCACGTCGTGGTGCAGCGCCTCCACATGGAACGGCGCCGGCTTCCAGACGTCGTCAGGGGTCGGGGCCCAGTTGAACCGCAGCGCAGCCAGCGCTCGCCGTTCCTGCTCGCTGGTCATGACGAGATGGCGATGAGGTGCTTGTCCTGGTTGCCGATGTGCACGGCGGCGGCCCGTTCCTGCGGCCGGAGCACCTTCTGGTTGGACTCCGGCACCAGGTGGACGTTGCGCTCCTGGTTGAGCTGGATCAGGGCGGCGTCGAACTCGGCACGGGGCAGGTCACCGAGCGCGGCACGCAGGTCGGCGAGCATGACGTAGTCGCCGGGTCCCCCGGCCAGCCCGTGGTACGCCTGCCGAATCCGGGTGACCGGATCTGCCGAACCAGCGGCGACCGGCTGGGGCGTGAGGGCGACCTCGTCTGCCTTGATCTGCATCCGGAACAGGTCGTCGGCGCGAGTCCCCGAATGGTCGATCAACCGGCGCAGGAAGTCGAGTACGACGTAGAGGGTTCCGCCCGTCGTACCGGCCCTGGCCGGCGGCTCCGCCCCCAGTTCCTGGGCGGCTCGCCCCCAGCCCTTGTCGGTCAACTCCAGGATGATCCTCGGTTTGGGCGTCACCTCGATCAGGTCGAGCGATTCCAGACGACGACGGTGTGCTGGCGTGACGCTGATGCCGGCGACATTCTTCAGATAGGTCTGCGGCAGCGGAGCCGCTTTGATCATCAGCGTGATGAGAATGCACCGGTCAACGAGCGTCAGTTCCTTTTCCGGCATGCGGATGCTCCTCTGTGGCACGAGCTTTCACCACGTTGACGGTGATGATCGAGACTCGGGGGTGGGCTGCGCGACGAGGCGGCCTCGCGTTCGGGCCGATTCTGCCGACGGTCCCTGGCGAGCGCAAGGTCACCAATCTGGCTGCCAATAACCGACAGGGCGATTGAGTGGATCTTCAACGGCCCAGCGTGGAGGCGATGGCTGAAACACCCGTTCGGGAGGGCGTCGGCCGTTCGGGCACTCGACCGTTGCCAAACGGCAAGAGCAGGGGGCAGCATGGCTGGTCGGCGAGAGGCTGCCGGTGAAACCGGCCGGGAGCAGGCCCTCTCCTGCCCGTTTCGGGGAAACGCCACGGAGGTTACCGGTGCAGTCTGAGGTGGTCCGCTACCAGGTCGATGACAACACCGTCGCGTTGATCGAGGTCGAACCACCGGCCGGTTTCCAGCCCGCCGGTGTGGGTGATGTCGCCGGCTGGGTCCGGGAATCCGCAGCCCCGGCGGTCGCCGCCGCGAAGGAACTGCTGGAACACGTAAAGACGGTCGCCCCGGACTCCGTCGAGGTGCGTTTCGGAATCAAGGCCACCGGCACGGCGAGTTGGGTGATCGCCAAGGCCACCGGTGAGGCGAACTTCGAAGTCACCCTCGCCTGGTCGGCCGACACGGCTCCGGAACGCAACACCGACCCGCAGCGCTGACGGACGGATCCGGTGGCCCGTGACCACAGCCCCTGATGGCAGCCCATGGGCGGTAGCCCTATACCGGGAAGGCAACCCTCACACACCGGTCGGCACCGGCATCGTCATCGACAGCAACCTCGTCCTCACCTGCCACCACGTGGCATTCGCTGACGACGGTACCCTCCACGATCTCTGGGTCGCCTTCCCGCTCGCCCCGAGGGTCGGCTACTACGACCGTCGCAAGGTTGGCCAGTGCCTGCACGACGGCCGTCAGGCCGCACACGTCGACTTGGCCGTGCTGGAGCTGGTCGAGCCGGTCCCGCCCACCGTCGCACCCGCACGGCTGCGCTGCCTTGACCCCAAACCACTGGTCGAACGTCCCTTCTGGGCGTACGGATTTCCCGCCGCCATAGCCGGCGGTACCCCGGCCGTCGGTACCGTCACCGAGATCGGCGGCTGGGGACACATCATGATCGACAGCGGTTCGAGCGGCGCACTGAGCAAGGGGTTCAGTGGCGGCGCGGTGTGGTCGCCGGAGTATCAGGCCGTGGTCGGTGTCGTCGTCTCCGCCGACGGCCGGGGCAAGGGCCAAGCCGTGACCCTGTATCACGCCGACGAGCAGCTACCCGAGATGAAGCTGGCGACTCTCTCCGCGTGGCGGGTCGCCGACGCCGACGACGCCGCGCTGTCCGCCTGGGGGTGGACGCTGCGCACCGACGGCGAGGCGGGGCGGCACTGGTTGCCCCGCGCCCGCGGCGTTGCGGTCGACACCGAGGGCGGCGCCCGGTTCCGCGGCCGGACCACGGCACTACGACGCATCGTCGACTGGATCGACCAGCCTGCTCCGATCACCCGACCGCTGCTCGTCACCGGCTCTCCCGGTGTGGGAAAGTCCGCCGCTCTGGGACGGATCGTCACCACCGCCGACCGACAGATCCGGGCGAGCCTGCCGGCGGACGACCTCGCCGTGCGGGCCACCCTCGGTTCGGTCTCCTGCGCCGTGCACGCGAAGGGCAAGACCGCCATCGAGGTCGCGACGGAGATCGCCCGCGCCGCCGCCGTCGACCTGCCGGGCACCCCGGCCGATTTGGCCCCGGCGGTACGCGACCGCCTGATGCGGCGGGGCAGCCGCTTCGCCCTGGTCATCGACGCACTCGACGAGGCCGCCGACCCCGGCCACGCCCGCCGGATCGTCGACGAGATCCTGCTGCCGCTGGCACGCGACTGCGGCCCGTACGGATTCCGGGTGGTGGTCGGCACCCGACGCCGCGACGACCAAGGCGACCTGATCGCCTGCTTCGGCGAGAACACGGATCTGATCGACCTGGACACGCCCGAATACTTCGCGGAGTCCGACCTGGTGAACTACGCCCAGGCGACCCTGCAACTGCTCGGTGCCGAGCGCGCGGCCAACCCGTACGCCGATCCGGGCGTGGCAGCCCCGCTCGCCCGACGCATCGCCGCCCTGGCCAAGGGCAATTTCCTCGTTGCCGGACTGGTCGCGCGGGCACACGCGCTGCGCGACACATCGGCGGTCGATCCGGCCTCGGTGTCGTTCACCGCCACGGTGGCCCACGCGCTGGACGCCTACCTCGCCGGGCTTCCGGCGGCCGGTTCGGCCTCCGCCCGCCTGGCGCTGACAGCCCTGGCGTACGCCGAGGCGCCAGGGCTGCCGTTGCCGCTGTGGCAGGCGGCGGTGACGGCGCTGGGCGGTACGGCCACGGCTGAGCAGCTCGCCCTGTTCGCCCGCGGTTCTGCGGCGAACTTCCTGGTCGAGACAGGCGGCGGCGCACAGCCCGCGTACCGGCTGTTCCACCAGGCACTCAACGATGCGCTGCTGGCCGACCGGGATCAGCAGGGCGTCCGACGCGACGACCAGCGCCGCTTGGTGTCCGCCTGGCTCGACCTGGCCGCTGACACCGGCTGGGCGTCCGCGCCGGACTACCTCCTGCGTTCGCTGCCCCAGCACGCCGCTCGGGCCGGACTCGTCGAACGCCTGCTCGCCGATGGGGACTACCTGCTGCACGCGCATCTGGATCGGCTGCTCACCGTCGTCGACACCGCCCGGGCCCCGATGTCCCCGCGAGCGCAGTCCCGGGCGCGGTTGCTGCGACGTACGCCGTTGGCGGTGGCCGCGGAGCCCGCCGAGCGGGCCGCGCTCTTCTCGGTGGTCGACCGCCTCGACGATCTCGACAGTGGCATCGGCGCCGACGGCGCGCCCTACCGGGCCCGGTGGGCGCACACCCCGCCCCGGCAGGAACGCAGCGTGCTTGACGGGCACTCGCAGGCCGTCTACGACGTCGCCGCCATCGAGGTCGACGGTCGGCGGCTGCTCGCCTCCGTCGGTGACGACGGCACCGTTCGGCTCTGGGATCCGCTGACCAACCAGGCCGAGTCGGTCTTCAACTGTCACGACGACACCGTCCGCGGCGTCTGCGCCGTTCGGACCAGCGCCGGCGAGACCCTACTCGCCACGGCCAGCCATGACGGCACGGTGGGCCTGTGGGAGCCACGGACCGGCCAGCGCCGACACGAACTGCGCGGACACCACGACTGGGTACGCAACATCTGCACCATTCCGCTGCCCGGGGGCGACCTGCTCGCCTCGGCTGGCGACGACCGGACGGTACGAATCTGGGATCCCGCCAACGGCATCCAGCGGTACAAGCTGACCGGGCACATCGGCTGGGCCACCGCCGTGACCTACGTCCCCGCCGACGGACGTCACCTGCTCGCCTCCACCGGCTTCGACGGAATGATCCGGATCTGGGAGCCGACCGCCGGTGTCGAGCCGACGCTGACCATCGCCGGACATGCCGGCTGGGCGACGACCCTCTACGCGGTGCGCACCCCCGGCGGCACCCTGCTCGCCTCGGGCGGCTACGACGGCACCGTCCGCCTGTGGGATCCGTTCACCGGCCGGTGCGTCAAGCTTCTGGAGACCGGTGGGCCGGTCACCGACCTGTGCACCATCGACGTCGACGATGGTTGCCTGCTGGTCTCCACCGGTGAGGACGGACTGATCCGGCTGTGGGAGGTGCCGACCTGGACGAGCCGGCCGAGCCTACGGGGACACGCGAGCTGGATCCGCGCGGTGTGCGAGCTGCGCACCGCAGAGCAGCGGATGCTGGCGACCGCCGGGGACGACGGCACCGTACGGTTGTGGGATCCGGCCGGCGGTCAGCCAGGCACCATCGCCGACCAGGACAGGTTCGCTCCGGTGAGCGCGCTCTGCCAACTGCCCGGTGAACGGCCGCTGGTCGCCGCCGGTGGCACCGACGGCCTGGTGCGGTTCTGGGACGTGCACACCGGCGAACGCCTGCAGGAATTCAACACCCCGGGCGGCACCGTCAACGCCATGTGCGCGGTCGCCGACGAGGAGGAGCCGCTGCTGTTCACCGCCCAGGACGACTGTGCCGTCGTCGGATGGGACGTCCGCGACGGCGCGCAAGGGCTGGAGATGCGGGAACACTACGGCGAGGTGGCTGCGGTCTGCCCGATCGTCATCAACGGTGAGACCCTGATCGCCTCCGCCGGCGACGACCAGGCGGTCCGACTGTGGCACCCGCACACGGGTGCCGTACGTATGGTGCTGCTCGGGCATGTCACCCATGCCTGGGTGACCGCGCTCGCCACGGTGAGCTGGCCCGGCATCGAGGCGCTCGCCTCGGCGGACAAGAGTGGCACGGTGATGTTGTGGGGAGGTGGCGACACCCCGGTCTGGGTGCAGCAGGGTCACCAGGATGCGGTGACCGCGCTCTGCGGCATCACCGTGGCCGGCCGGCGGATGCTGGTGTCGGGCAGCGCCGACCACTCGATCCGGATGTGGGACGCCGAATGGGGCCAGCCGGTCCGTTGGTTCACCGGGCACAGCGCGGCGGTCACCGGGCTGAGCCTGATCCAGGTCGATGGTCAGGACCTGTTGGCCTCTGCCAGCCGCGACCGTACGGTGCGGATCTGGGATCCGACGACCGGCCGGACGGTCCGTACGATCCCGGTCTATCACCCGGCCCTGGCCTGCTGCACCGTCGGTGACACTTTGCTGGTCGGTCTGGATCAGGGCCTGCTCGCCCTCGCTGTCACCGGCCGAGACGACCGGTAATCCTGGTGGCCCGGCCGGTCACGGCAGCGGCTCCGGGTCCAGTTGACGGACGGCGAGGTCGGCTCGGTCCTGCACGGCGCTGCCCTTGACCGCCCGCGAGATCGCGATCGCCGCGGCGATGACGCCGAAGGCCACCGTGAGCACCGCTGCGGCCAGGATGGTGAACTCGGCACCGACGCCGGTGATCAACGGCCCGGCGGTGATGGTGCCCAGCGGTACGGACAGTGTCGCGATCGCGGCGTACGCGGCGAGGACCGGTGCTCTGCCGGCACCGTCGGTGCTGCGTTGCAGCAACGCCATCGTGGCGGCCGGGTACGGCGCCCAGATCAGTCCGCCGATCGCGATGGCGACCAGGGCCACGCCGGTCGGTGCGCCGAGTCCCAATGGCAGCAGTGCCGCACCCCAGCCGACGACGATGGCGATAATTGTCGGCCACAGCCGCCAACGGCGCAGGTAGCCGGCGGCGAATCCGCCGATCAGCGCCCCGGCGCCGAACGCCGTCCAGAACGCGGCCAGGGTGCCGGCAGAGTTGCCGAGCGACTCGGCGACGTGGATCGGCAACGCCACCTGCACGGGCCCGTAGAGGAAGAAGAACCCGAAGGTCAGCGTGGACAGTCCGAGCAACGGGCGATCGCGCCAGATCGCGGCGAAGCCGGCGAGACTCGATCCCTGCCGCTGCTCGATGGGGGCCCGGGCCGTCCTCGGCACGGCGACCAGGTAGCTGACCGCGAGGACGGCGTACGTGCCGGCGGCGACGGCGATGACGAGCACCGGCCCGGCGGCCGCGATGAGCAGTGCCGCCAGGGCCGGCCCGATCAGGGTCGACGCCTCGCTGAACAGTCCGATGAGCGCGTTGCCCGCCAGCCGGTGCTCGACCGGCAGCAGCTCGGCGATGAGGGTGAACCGGCCGGCCGACCCCCACGAGCGCAGCAGTGCGGAGCACCCGAGCAGCAGCGTGAACCACCTGATGTCGAGGGCTCCGGCGAGGTGGACGACGGGGATCGCCCCGAGCATCACCGCCCGGACGACAGCGTCCCAGGCGGCCAGCTGAGCCCCGCTGCGGCCACTGAGCACCCGGGCGAACAGCACGGTGCCGAGGGCACCCGGCAGTGTGTACGCGGCGACCGCGGCGGCCACCCAGACACCGGCGTTGGCCCGGGGTGCCAACTGGATGGCCAGCCAGCTGACCGCCAGCAGCGCCATCCCCTCCCCGAGGTACGACAGCGCGAAGCCCGGCAGCAGCCGCCGCAGGATCCGGTGCCGGACCACCGGCCAGTAGGGTGACGAACGAACGAACGCCGGGGTGCCCATGCGGGAAAGTCTGGC
This sequence comes from Micromonospora sp. NPDC048871, assembly GCF_043198155.1. Classification (NCBI taxonomy): domain Bacteria; kingdom Bacillati; phylum Actinomycetota; class Actinomycetes; order Micromonosporales; family Micromonosporaceae; genus Micromonospora; species Micromonospora sp. NPDC048871. The sequence continues at coordinate 55,899 of NZ_JBICUM010000001.1, forward strand.
AGCCCGATCGATCATTTCGGCTCAGGCTTAGCGCCCGGCAGAACGCGGATCACTCGCGCCGGAGAGGGCCTGCTGGTGGGCGATACTGGGTTTGAACCAGTGACCTCTTCCGTGTCAAGGAAGCGCGCTCCCACTGCGCCAATCGCCCGTGGTGACCGCCACACCCCGACGGGTGGGCGAATCGCGAGCGGACGACGGGATTCGAACCCGCGACCCTCACCTTGGCAAGGTGATGCGCTACCAGCTGCGCTACGTCCGCCTGCCCCGGCACCGCCGGGGACGGGCCAACTGTACCCGATGACAAGATCGCTCGAGCGGGCACCCCACAGTGCGGGTGATTGCGCCGTTCACCGCCGGGGTACAGAGCCCTTCGACAGCACACCGCATCCCCGGAAAAAGGAGGCTGTCATGGGTATCGGCACCAGTATCTTTCTGCTCGCGGTGGGCGCCATCCTCACCTTCGCGCTCAACGCCAGCATCGGCGGTCTGGACCTGGACGTCGTCGGCTGGATTCTGATGGCAGCCGGTGTGGTCGGCCTGATCATGACCATGCTCGTCTGGGGACGCCGGCGTGAGGTGGTCGCCACGACCGAGGAGCCGGTGGAGTACCGCCGCGTCGAGGAGCGTCGGGACGTCGCACCGCCGCTGTGACCAGCGGCCGAGCAAGCTGAGCGGTCAACGGGCAGTGGCGGCCACCGACTTCGGTGGCCGCCACCGTCGTGTCCGGGCGCGGACCGCAGCGCCGCCGGTCAGCGTCGCGCCGACTCCGCGCTGACCGGGGCGGAGGACCTTCTCCACCCGCGGGCGACGCAACCCTTCGTAGGCGCTCAACGCCGTCGGCAGGTCGGGGTGGTCGCGCAGGCAGCGCGCCAACTGCACGGCGCTCTCCACGGCCAGGGAGGCGCCCTGGCCGGAACTGGGTGACGGGGCGTGCACCGCGTCGCCGACCAGGACCATCCGGTCGCGGCACCAGTGCGGCACCGACGGCATGGTCCCGATCGACCCGATCGCCACCACGTCGGCGGGCTCGGTGTGCGCGAGCGCCTGGTGGGCCGGCACGTCGTCGGCGTACACCTCACGCAGCCGGTGCAGCCACTGGCCCGGCGGGGTCTGGTGGGCCTCGGCCCAGGTGGTCGGTCGCGGATCGATCAGGGTACGCACCCGGGAGCGGATGCCGTCGGCACCGATCAGCAGGTCGGCGGTGGCGGTGGAGCCGTCGCCGAACCGGGCCAGCACCCCGCCCGCGGTCGACTCGGCGTCGACGAGGCGCTTGCCGTACACGATGGGCACGCCCTGCGCCTGGGCCCGCTCGCGCAGGGCCCGCGCCAGGTCGTCGCGCCGCCGACGACCAGGGCGGTACGAACATCTGTCATGTTCGATCCCCCATGGTTTCCTGGGAAAACGAGGAAGCCCGTCACCGTTTTCCGGTGACGGGCTTCGTCAGTCGTTCAAATCCGGTGGGCGATACTGGGTTTGAACCAGTGACCTCTTCCGTGTCAAGGAAGCGCGCTCCCACTGCGCCAATCGCCCTTGCTGTTGTCCGAGGTGGGGACGGGATTTGAACCCGCGTACACGGCTTTGCAGGCCGTTGCCTCGCCTCTCGGCCACCCCACCGAGGTTGCCCCCGTCAAGCGTGGCGGCAGCTCCGAGCGGACGACGGGATTCGAACCCGCGACCCTCACCTTGGCAAGGTGATGCGCTACCAGCTGCGCTACGTCCGCGTGCCCCCGGCGCGTTCTCCGGTGACGGATGAGAACTTTAGCCGAGCCATGGAACGGTTGCCAAATCGGGTGGTCGCCGCGGCGCGTCAGCAATCCCCATCCCTGAGCTTCCTAGGAGGATGGGCAGGAAATCGGGCAAGGAAGCAGGAAGGCGGAGGGGGTGCGGGAAGGGCCCGGTGAACAACTGTCTGGTGTCCGACTGTCGCAAGTCGGATCACCCGGGCTTCGGTGACACGCCGTATCCATTTGAATGGGTTACGGTGACGGGCGTGACGAGACGTGCGGCCGAAATCCGCCTGGATGCCCTGCTCCGCACCGCGTGTGACGTCATCGCGCAGCGCGGGTTGGCCAACACCCGCACGGCGGACGTGGCGCAGGCCGCCGGGGTCAGCCAGGCCCTGGTCTTCTACCACTTCGCCACCAAGGAACGCCTCCTCGCCCAGGCCTTCGCCTACGCCGTCGAACAGGATCTGGCCCGGCTGGACGCGGTTACCCAGTCCAATGCCGCACCGCTGACCAAACTGCGGCGTATTCTGCGGCTCTACACCCCGACCGGACGGCCCACCTCCTGGTCCATCTGGATCGACGGCTGGTCGGAGTCCCTGCGTACCCCGGAATTGGAGAAGGTGTCCCGCCGCCTGGACCTGCGGTGGCGGCAGGATCTCGCCGAGGTCATCTCCGACGGGGTGCGCGAGGGGGTCTTCGAGTGCGCGGACCCGGCCGGTGCGGCGTGGCGGATCAGTGCGGTGATGGACGGCCTGGCGGTGCAACTGGCGGTGCACGAGCGGGTCATCTCCCGCCGACAGTTCGCCGAATGGGTACGCCTGGTGGCCGCCCGGGAACTCGGCCTGGACCCGGCACAACTGGACTGAGCCCGTCCCCGGGAACCGGTCACCGGCTGTCCCCCGGCCGGTCAGAATGACGCCATGGACCTGCTGGAGACCTACCGGCGCAGCGTGGCCGAGTTCATCGAACGGGTGCCACTGGTCGCCCCCGGGCAGTGGTCGGCGCCCACCCCGTGTGCCGACTGGGACGTCCGTACCCTGGTCAACCACGTGGTCGGCGAGGAACGGTGGAGCGTGCCCCTGCTCGCCGGGCGGACCATAGCCGAGGTCGGCGACCGGTACGACGGTGATCAACTCGGCGCGGACCCGGTAGCGGCCGCCCGCGACGCGGCAGCGCAGGCCGAGTTGGCCGCCACCCGCCCCGGGGCCCGGGAGGCCACCGTGCACCTGTCGGCCGGCGACACCCCTGCGGAGGAGTACCTGCGGCAACTGATCGCCGAACACCTCGTCCACGGTTGGGATCTCGCCGTGGCGATCGGCACCGACCCGGCGCTGGACCCCGACGCGGTCGCCGAGTGCGCCCAGTGGTTCGCCGGACAGATCGACGACTACCAGCGCAGCGGGCTGGTCGGTACCGAGGTGGGGGTCTCCCCCACCGCCGACCGGCAGGACCGGCTGATCGCCGCCTTCGGCCGCGACCCCGACTGGGCGCCCTGACCCCGACCGAGCGCCCTCAGCGGGGTACGGTCCGCCATCGCCGACGGTCGGGCGGCCGCTGCCAGTCGCCGGGCGGCCCTTCCCATTCGCCTACCCGCCCCGGGCCGACCGTGACGGTCGTACCCTCGGCCACCTCCGGCTCGCGGGTCAACTGCCGCAACCGCATCAGCAGCCCGACACCGAGGAACAGCAGCAGCCCGCCGAGCAGGAAGGCGGCCTCGGTCAGACCGATCCCGGTGCCGGACTGCGACACCTGGTTGCCGGCGGCCCCGGCGGCCGGCGGATCGTCTGCCGGTGGCGCTACATCGCCCTGGTCGTCGACCTCGGTCTCCTCGTCGGTCGGATCGATCGTCGGCACCTCGATCGGCTCCTCGGTGGGATCCACCGTCGGCACCGAACTCGGGGTGGGGGCGGCCGTGGTGGGTGGGGTCGCCGCACCCCGGCCGATCACCTCCCGGGTCGCCGTCTGCCGCGACAGCAGCCGCAGGTTCCGGTCGTACGCCTCGGCGGCCAGGCTGACCCGGCCCTGCCCGACGTCCGCGGCGAACCCGATCCGGTACTGGGCGGTCACCGTACGCCCCGGGCAGAGGGTGCCCGGGTCCAGTTGCCGGTCGGTCAGCCGGGCCACGTCACCGTCGATGCGCACCTGCACCGGGAAGGAGCCGGTCTCCTCGATCCGGTCCACCCGGACCTGATCCAGCCGCATTCCCTGCACCGCCAGCAGCAACGACCAGCGGACCTTCAGGCAGCCGCCGGGGTCGTCGCGGGACACCACGGCGGACACCGTCGCCGCCTGCCCGCCCGCGGTGAACTGCCGCGGCAGACCGCTGAGTTCGGTGGCGAACGCCGCGTGCGCGGGCGCGGCCATGGCGACGTCCACCCCGGTGAGACAGGCCAGCACCACCCCGATCCGTAGCGTGCTGCGCCACAGCCTCTTCACGATCCTGTCCTCCCGTTGGTCGTCTCCATCGGCAACGCTAGGAGGGCCGGCGGCCACCGGGTAGACGGGTGTGTTCGCACCGGTGGTGAAGCAAGATGCCCCTTTTCACGGACGGTATTGAACCGCTCACCGGACACCCGCGACACGCCGGGAAGGCCCCCGGTGGACAATCACCGGATGTCCGCGCTCTCCACCGCCTTCGTCCGGCTGCACGCCCGCCTGGCCCCCGTCGCCTTCGTACCGGAGGTGCGGTTGCATCAGGCCGACGAACCGATCGGGCTGTGGGAGTTGACCGAGGGCGAGTTCCGCAGCGACCAGCCGCCGCCGTTCTGGGCCTTCGCCTGGGCCGGTGGGCAGGGCCTGGCCCGGTACGTCGTCGACAATCCGCAGCTGTCCGCCGGGCGTCGGGTGCTCGACCTGGCCTCCGGCTCCGGGCTGGTGGCCATCGCGGCCGCCCAGGCCGGGGCCGCCGCCGTACGGGCGGTGGAGGTGGATCCCCTGGCGGTCGCGGCGATCACCCTCAACGCCGAGGCCAACGGGGTACGGGTCGACGCCGAACTCGCCGACATCCTCGACGGCGACGCCGGAGACGCCGAGGTGATCTTCGCCGGGGACGTCTTCTACAGCGCGGCCATGACCAACCGGGTGCTGCGGTTCCTGCTGCGCGCCGCGCGTAACGGGGCCCAGGTGCTCGTCGGTGACCCCGGCCGGGCCTTCCTGCCCCGGGACCGCTTCGACGAACTAGCCAGCTACGAGGTGCCGGTCAGCGAGGCGTTGGAGAGCGTACGGGTGAAGCGCACCACCGTGTGGCAGCTGCGCGCGGGACGGCCGGCGGCGGGCGACTAGGGTGGCGCCCGTGCTGTTCCGCAGCTGGGAGTCGGCCCCGGCGGCGCACGACGACGCCCGGGCCGGCAACGGGGTGACCCGGGTAGCCGATCACCTGGGGGTCGAACACCTGCTGGTGACCCGGCACGCACTGGTCCGGCAGGTACTGACCGATCCCCGGACCTACCGGCCCGACAACGCCCTGGACGCGGTGACCCCGATCCCGGTGGCCGCGCTGCGGATCCTGGCCCGGCACCGGTTCCGGCTGCCACCGACCCTGGCCAACAACGGCGAGGCCAGCCACCCCGGCATCCGAGCCCTGGTCGCCGATGCCCTGCACCCCTCCCGGGTGGCCGCCCAGCGGGACTGGCTGACCGAGTTGGTGCGGCAGCGGGTGAACCGGCTGACCGCCGACCTGGACGCGGGCGCACCGGTGGACCTGTACGCCGGGCTCGCCGCCGACCTGCCGCTGCTGGTGCTGGCCCGGCTGATCGAGCTGCCGGACGCCCCGGTGACGGCCGTGAAGGACTTCGCCCGCGCCGCCCTGGAACTGTTCTGGGCCCCGCTGGAGGCCGACCGGCAGCAGCACTTGGCCGCCGAGGTGGGTCGCTTTCATCTGGTGCTGCGGGAGTTCGCGGCCACCGGGGGTGGGCTGGCCGCCTCCCTGCGGGCCGCCGGGCACCCACCCGACGTGGTGGTCGGCGCGCTGTTCTTCCTGCTGGTCGCCGGTCAGGAGACCACCTCCCAGTTCCTCACCCTGCTGATGCACCGGCTCATCGGGGAACCGACCGTGCTGGCCGGGCTGCGAAACGGCTCCGTCGGGGTCGCCGAGGTGGTCGAGGAGGGGCTGCGGTTGGAGCCGCCGATCGTCACCTGGCGACGGGTGTCCACCATGGACACTTTTCTGGGCGGTACGGCGGTGGAGGCGGGCACCAGTGTGGTGTTGTGGCTGGCCGGGGCCGGGCGGGACCCGGCCGTGGTGGACGCACCGGAGCAGTTCCTGCCCGGTCAGCGCGGGTCACGTCGACACCTGGCCTTCGGGGCGGGCGCCCACCGCTGTGTCGGCGACCAGTTGGCCCGGATGGAGGCCGCTACCGTGGTGGCGGAGGTGGCCCCGCTGCTGGCCGAGGTGCGGGTGCTGCGGGCACCCTGGTGCCCGGACAACCTGACCTTCCGAATGCCGGACACCCTGCTGGTCGGCCGCTGAGCGGCGAGACGCTCAACTGATCTCGTCGGCCCAGGCCCGCCAGTCGTCGAGCACCCCGTACAGCGCCGGGGTCAACCAGCCCGGGGCGGACCGGCGGAACACCCCCGGGTCCATCGCCCCGGCCCCGGCGGGCAGGGCACCGAGCAGGTTCGGCAGCAGATCGCTGAGGTTGGCCCAGTGCACCAGTTCCGGTTCGGCCGGCCAGGCGCCGACCACCACCCCGGCCGGTACGGCCCGCCGGTCCAGGGCCTCCAGGGTCAGGGCGGTGTGGTTGAGGGTGCCGAGGCCGGCGCGGGCCACCACCACCGCCGGGGCGCCCAGCGACACCGCCAGGTCGGCCACCGTCCATGGTTCCCCCGAGGGCCGCACCCCCATCGGTACGAGCAGTCCTCCGGCCCCCTCGACGAGCACCAGGTCGTGTTTCTCGGCCTCCTCGCGGATCGCGTCGACCGCGTTGTACAGCTCCAGGGGCGGCAACTCAGCCACCCGGGCGGCGGCCAGCGGGGCCAGGGGGTCGGGGAAGGCGGCCAGGGTGCGGCCGGTCATCGGGGCGGCCAGTCGGGTGATCGCCTCGATGTCCCCGGGCTCGCCGGTGGCCGTACCGGTCTGGCCGGGTTTGACCACCGCCACCCGCAGCCCGGCCGCCTGCGCGGCGGCCGTGATGGCCGCGGTCACCACGGTCTTGCCGACCTCGGTGTCGGTCCCGGTGACCAGCACCGGTCCCCGCCACTGCTCCGTCATGGGGCGCTTTCCACGATGACCTCCAGGGCATGCTCGAAGTCCGCCTGGGACACCCCCGCGCCGATGGTCAGTCGCAGCCGGGACCGACTGTCCGGGGTGGAGGGGGGACGGAAACAGCCGACCGCCACACCCCGCTCGCGGCAGGCGGCGGCCCAGGCCGTCGCCGCCTCCGGTCCGGGGGCGGTGACCGAGACGACGGCCGCGTCGGGGGTGGAGACCTCCAGGCCGGCGGCGCGCAGCCGACCCACCGCCAGGGCGGCCCGCTCGGCCAGGAGGACCCGCCGCTCCTCCCCGGTGCGTGCCAGTTCGACTGCGGCGTGCACCCCGGCGGCGACGGCCGGGGGCAGGGCGGTGTCGTAGATGAAGGTCCGGGCGGTCTCCACCAGATGCCGGACGAACTCGGCCGGACCGGCCACCACCCCACCCGCCCCGGCCAGGGCCTTGGACAGGGTGGCGGTGATCACCACATCCGGTTCGCCGGCCAGCCCGGCGGCGGCCACCGCACCGGCCCCGGCGGGCCCGGTCACCCCGAGGGCGTGCGCGTCGTCGACCAGCAGCAGGGCGCCGTGTTCGCGGGCGACCCGGTGCAGGTCGACCAGGGGGGCCAGGTCACCGTCGACGGAGAAGATCGACTCGGTGATCACCACCGCCGGTCGACCGGGCGCCGCCGCCAGGGCGGTCGCGACGGCGGCCACGTCGGCGTGCGGGGTGACCACGGTCTCCGCACCGGAGACCCGGCACCCGTCGATCAGGCTGGCGTGGTTGTGGGCGTCGGAGATCAGCAGGGTACGGGGGCGCACCAGGGCCCGGACGGCACCGAGGTTGGCCAGGTATCCCGAGGAGAAGACGAGTGCCCGATCGGTGCCGAGCCAACCGGCGAGGCTGTCCTCCAGGGCGTGGTGGGCCTCGGTGGAGCCACGGACCAACCGGGAACCGGTAGCCCCCAGGCCGTACCGGGACAGCGCCCGGGTGGCGGCGGCGATCACCTCGGGGTGCCCGGACAGCCCCAGGTAGTCGTTGCCGGCCAGGTCGACCACGGCGTCGGCGGCCGGGCGCGGGTACAGCTTGCGGGTCAGACCCGCCCGCGCCCGCAGCTCGGCGCGGCGGTTCAGCGCCGCCAGCCAGTCCGCCACCGCCACGCCCCTCCCCGTGTCCCCGCCGGCGAAATTACCATCCGTACGGATCGCCCCGGCGTGGCGCAGGACGGCTCGCCGCAAGGCGCCGGACGCTGCCGGCCCGCCGGCTCGCCGCGCCCGTTACCGCCGCTCTGGTGGCCTTGTAGGGTACGTGCATGTCAGAGATCCTCGACCAGGCCCGCACCCAGGTGTTGGAGGGCGGCGTCGGCCTCGACCAAGCCGGTGTCCTCGCCGTGCTCAACCTGCCCGACGAGCACCTGACCGCCACCCTGCAACTCGCCCACGAGGTGCGGATGCGCTGGTGCGGCCCGGAGGTGGAGGTCGAGGGCATCGTCTCGCTGAAGACCGGCGGCTGCCCGGAGGACTGCCACTTCTGCTCCCAGTCCGGCCTGTTCACCTCCCCGGTGCGCTCGGTGTGGCTGGACATTCCCTCCCTGGTCAAGGCCGCCAAGCAGACCGCCGCCACCGGGGCGACCGAGTTCTGCATCGTGGCCGCCGTACGCGGCCCGGACGCCCGGCTGATGAAGCAGATGCGCGAGGGTGTGGCGGCGATCAAGGCCGAGGTCGACATCCAGGTCGCCGCCTCGCTGGGCATGCTCACCCAGGAACAGGTCGACGAACTCGTCGAGATGGGCGTGCACCGCTACAACCACAACCTGGAGACCTGCCGCTCCTACTTCCCGAACGTGGTCACCACCCACTCCTGGGAGGAGCGCTGGGAGACCCTGCGGATGGTCCGCGAATCCGGCATGGAGGTCTGCTGCGGCGGCATTCTGGGCCTCGGCGAGACCGTGGAGCAGCGGGCCGAGTTCGCCGCCCAGCTGGCCGAACTGGACCCGCACGAGGTGCCGCTGAACTTCCTCAACCCCCGACCCGGCACCCCCCTGGGCGACCGGCCGGTGGTCGAGGGCAAGGACGCGCTGCGGGCCATCGCCGCCTTCCGGCTGGCCATGCCGCGCACCATCCTGCGGTACGCCGGCGGCCGGGAGATCACCCTGGGTGATCTGGGTACCCGCGACGGGCTGCTCGGTGGCATCAACGCGGTGATCGTCGGCAACTACCTGACCACCCTGGGTCGACCCGCCACGGACGACCTCAAGCTGCTCGAAGACCTCAAGATGCCGGTCAAGGCGCTCTCGGCGACCCTGTGACCCCGATGGGCGAGATGCTCGGCGCCTGGTGCGACCGGTGTGGGGAGGCCGTGGACACCGGCACCCACCCCGGCTGCGCGGCGGCTCGCGCACTGGAACCGCCGCGCTACTGTGCGCACTGCCGACGGCGGATGAAGGTGCAGGTGCTGCCGGTCGGCTGGTCGGCGGTCTGTGTCGAACACGGCGAGTTGCGAGGCTGAGCATGGTGCTGCGGGGACGCTCGGTGGTGCTGCGACCAGTGACGGCCGCGGACGTACCGGCTCTCACCGCGATCCGCGCCGAGCCGGAGGTGCACCGCTGGTGGCGCGGCGACGAGGACCTGGCCGCCGCCGTCACCGCCGATCTGGCCGACGAGGACCTGACGGTGTACGCCGTCGAGCACGAGGGCCGGGTGATCGGCGCCATCCAGTGGTACGCCGAGAACGACCGCGACTACCGGCACGCCAGCCTGGACATCTTCCTGGACCCGGCGGTACGCGGTGCCGGGCTCGGCGGCGACGCCATCCGCACCCTGATCCGGCACCTCATCGACGCCCACGGCCACCACCGGTTCACCATCGACCCGGCGGCGGCGAACACCCCCGCGATCCGGGCGTACGCCAAGGTCGGCTTCCGCCCGGTGGGGGTGCTGCGCCGCTACGAGCGCGGCGCGGACGGCCGCTGGCACGACGGCCTGCTGATGGACCTGCTCGCCGACGAACTGGCCGACTGACCCAGGTCTCAGCACCCCGCCTTCGAGATCACACTCGATGTGGGATCGAGTGGCTATTGTCGCGCTCGAGGCCACTCGATCTCAGATCGAGCGTGATCTTGTGCTTGGTCAGCGTTGACCCGTAGTGCGAGCGGACCTCCTCTGCTCCGGCCTGCGCCGGATTCCCGGCCCCCGGCATGTGAGCGAGGGTGGGGTGCCTGGCCCTGCGACCAGGCACCCCACCCCACCAGGGATCCGTCAGGCGATGGTGCAGGGGTTGCCGTTCAGGGTGAAGCTGGTCGGCCTGGGGTTGCTGCCGGTGTGGGTGCCATTGAAACCGATGCTGGTCGAGGCGCCCGGGGCGATGGTTCCGTTGTAGGACATGTTGGTCGCGGTCACCGAGGTGCCGTTCTGTTGGAAGACGGCCGACCAACTCTGGCCGACCCGCTGGCCGCTGTGCGGGAAGGTGAAGGCCAGGGTCCAGCCGTTGATGGCCGTGGTGCCGGTGTTGGCGATGGTGATGTTGGCGGTGAAGCCGGTGCCCCAGTCGTTGGTGCCGTAGGTGATCCGGCAGGGCGAGGCCGGCAGCGGCGCCGACGTCGTCACGGTCACCCGCTCCGAGGGCGGCGAGGCGTTGCCGGCCGCGTCGATAGCCACCACGTAGAAGTAGTACGTGATGTCCGGCTCCAGGCCGGTCACCTGGTACGTGGTGCCGGTGACCGTGGCGACCAGGACGTCACCGAGCGCCGGGCCCCGGTAGATCCGGTAACCGGTCACCCCCACGTTGTCGGTCGACGGCGCCCAGTTCAGGGTCACCCCGGTCGTGGTGATCGCCGAAGCGGTCAACGAGCCGGGCGCGGTGGGTGGCACGGTGTCCCCGTCGTCGACGGCCGGTACGGTGACGGTCAGCATCGGCGACGCGGACGAGGTGTTGCCGGCCTTGTCCCGAGCCTGCACGGTGATCTCGTAGGTGCGTCCCGGGGACACGCTGAGCACCAGCGAGTTCGTGCTGGAGGGGTACCAGCTGTAGGTGTCGCTGCCGACCACGTGGGTGTTGACGATGTAGACGTCCACACCGCTGCCGCTGTCCGTCGACGGTGCCCAGGTCAGGCTGACCGAACGGGAGGCGACCGAGGTCGCCACGGGCGTACCGGGAATGGTGGGCGGGGTGGTGTCCGTGCTGGTGGCGGGCTCCTCGCCCCACACCCGCTGGCCGCCGACGTACAGCGGCACCTTGCGGTTCGGCCCGGCGGTGGCCTGGTACGACGGGTCGTCGCTCGGGTCCCACGCGACACCCTCGGGGACGCCGATCTTGAACTGCACCTCCATCCGGTGCTGTGACTGACCGGCCGGCGCGATGGTGTGCCCGGTGCAGTCGATCTCGACGTAGTAGAGATCGCCGCCCACGTTGCGGGCGGAGGTGGGCGCCGGGCAGCCCTGGGTGTAGCCGGGGGTGACCACCACCGGCGACAGGCCCAGGCCGCTGGCCCGGAAGTAGTAGCGGAACTTGGCGTCGGTCAGGGCCCGCGCCGGGAAGGCCGACTTGTTGTAGACGATGGCCTTGATCCCGGTGGCCCGCGGCTCGTTCTGCATGACCGTGGTCTCCACGGTCAGCTCGTCGATGTCCGGTTGCTCCGGGACCGGGAAGTTGGCCAGGGGGGTGCCGCCGTACTCCTGGGTCAGCCGGGCCAGGGCGGAGGTGAAGCCGGCGTTGTAGTCGGTGGCGACCTCGTTCATCACGTAGTCCGACCGGTTGTCGGTGTACGCGTCGTTCGGCGAGGAGGGCCCGCCGACCAGGGCGCCGTACAGGGTGTGCCGGGTCTCGGTGGGTACGGTCATGCTGTCCCACCAGGAGCCGTGCGCGGTGCGGTGGTGCGGGTTCTTCGGGGAGTTGGCCCCGAAGCCGATCATGTAGCTGGAGTTGCGCGGATTGTCACCGAGCGCGTAGTTGATCTGCCGGACGGCGAAGTCCTTGTAGCGGGCCTTGCGGGTCGCGTCCGTGGTCTTGTCGCTGTAGACCAGGGCGGCGAAGGCCGTGTTGGCCGCGTAGCGCAGGGCCCCCCAGGAGTCGAGCACGGCCATCCCGCCGGGCGAGTAGCGGATCCGCTCCCCGTTGACCCCGACGGTCCAGAAGTCCAGCCAGCGGTTGGCGTCGTCGATGTACTTCTGCTTGCCGGTCAGGTTGGCCAGCAGCACGTACGCCCCGAACTGCTTGTTGTCCCAGGCCACGGTCCACTTGTAGGAGCGGGTGGTGGTCTGCGGCTCGGTGCCGAGGCGGTCGTACTCGCTCTCGGCCTTGGCCAGGTAGGCGGCGTCGCCGGTGGCCCGGTACAGCCAGATCGCCCCCCAGACCAGCTCGTCGGTGTACCCGCTCCAGGAGCGGTAGAAGCTGGTCGCGTCCGTGATGCACTCGTGGTAGTTCTTCCGCACGGTGTCGGCGAAGGTGTAGAGCTGCCGGGCGTGGGTGAGCAGCTTGTCGGCGTACGCGGCGTCGGTGGGTCGGAACACCATCGAGGAGGCGGCCATCGCCGCCGCGGTCTCCCCGGCCAGGTCCGCACCCCCACAGCTGGCATCGATCTTGTACGCGGGCCGCGCCATCTGCATCACCTCGGCCGGCCCCCACCACTTGTGGTCGTCGTCGCCCTTGCCCACCTGGCCGTAGAGCACGTTCGGGGCCGGGTTGGCCTTGACGAAGTAGTCGTTGACGAACCGCAGGTTGTTCAGCAGGTGGGTGAGCTGGCCGGAGGCGGCGTAGCCGGACCGGTACTCCACCGCACCCCAGGCGAGCATGGTGGTGGTGAAGGCCATCGGGAAGCCGAACTTCACGTGGTCGCCGGCGTCGTACCAGCCGCCGGTCAGGTCGATCCCGACGTCGGAGCCGTCACGCAGGGCGGAGTCACCCCGCCAGGAGACCCGGTTCCAGTCCGGCAGTTTGCCGGACTGCTGCGCCTCGTAGAACAGCAGGGACTTCTGGAGCGCCTCGGCGTAGTTGAAGGCGGGCGCGGCGGCGCTGGTCGAGGCGTCGCCGGAGGTCGGGGCGGCGACGGCCGTCCCCGGTACGCCGAGCACCAGCGCCAGCCCGGTGACCAGGGCGGTACCCGCCGTGCGGAGGCGACGGGACCAGGGTTCGCGGTGGCCGGAACAGTCGCGGCGCGCGCGACCCGGCCCGGAGGTGTGGTGCATCGACTGCTCCTGTCGGTGCGGCGCAGGCAGCGCCGACGCGCGACCGCGCGTCGGAATTGGACGGCTGCCCGCTAGGTGGCGAGGGTGGGATCCAGCAGGACCGGGAGCGCTCCCATGGATAGCTAGCAATGTAATGTGGCAGCGGGTGGTTTGGGAAGCCACCAGGAAGTGGTGCGCAGCGTCCATCCGGCCTGGTGCGTTACGGCGACACGCCGTCGCAGGCCCCGGATTCGTCTCCGCTGTCCCGACAGGAGATCCTCCCGTCCGCCCGATTCAGACCGTTCACCTGAGATCAACACCGACGGTGGGCAGGCAGACTTGGGTCATCCCCCGACCAGGTCGGGAAGCTCGCTGCGTACCAACCACCGGAAAACGGCCGTCGGTGTCCCTCCGACGGCCGTTTTCTCCCCCACCGGTAGCCGGGCCGCCCGCCGCAGAGCAGCAAAGCAAAGGGCAGGCCCTCCGCACCGGAAGTCCTGCCCTTCTCACCATCCTCCGCACCGGAGGACGGTCGTCTGTTTCCCGGTCAGCCCGTACGCTGCGCCGGAACCTCGGCGGTCAGGGGCACGGTCAGGGTCAACAATCCGCCGTCCGGCTCTACCGTGGCCGGTCGGCCCAGCCGACGCAGGGTCCGCAGCATCGGGGTGTTGTCGGCCTGGGTGTGCAGCACCACGGCCGCGTACCCGCTCGTCTCGGCCTGCCGGGTCAACCGCCGCAGCAGGGTCGAACCCAGCCCGCGCCGCTGCCAGTCGTCACGCACCAGCAACGCCACCTCGGCCTCGTCGCCCTCGGCCAGCAGGTTCGCCATCGCCACCACGGACTCCCGACCCGCTTCCGGGTCGGTGGTGACCGCGACCAGGGTCAGCCCTCGGGTCGGCTCCAGCAGCCGCCGCAACCGTGCCGGGGACGGTGTACCCGCCCCGCCCAGGTAGCGCCGTTGCCGGGTGCTCGGCGAGCAGGCCCGGTGCAATTCGACCACCGCGGCCAGGTCCTCGGCGACGGCCGGCCGAACGGTCAACTCGGCCCCGTCGGGCAGGACCAGGGTGATCTGCTCGGCGTACCGGCCGGCCGCGGTGGCCCCCAGCTCCAGCAGGGCCTGCGCCCGGGCGTACTCCGCCGGGGTGTAGCTCGGGGCCACCCGACTCAGGTGATACGACCCCCCGCCGGGGTCGGCCAACTGCATCGTCGTCCCGTCGATGCCGGACCGGGCTTCGGGCCGCCAGCTCACCTCGTCCGCGCCGAGCAGGGCCCGCAGCACCTCCCCGGTCGCGTCCGGGTCGCGAACCAGCCGGGTAGCCAGCCCGAGCACCCGGGTCGGCTGGTCGACCAGGCCACGCGCCTCGCTGCGCGCCACCCAGCAGTCTCGTCCCCGACCCCGCTCCACCGCAGCGATGAGGTCGGTCTCGTCGAGGGTGTCCGGCGCGTCGACCAGGAAGTCGTCGACGGCCCCCTGCTCGGTGGTGTGTACCTGCACGGTGAGGATGTTGACTCCGCGCAACGCGAGGCTGGCCGTCAGCACCGACAGGTAGCCCGGTCGGTCGTCGACGGTGGCCCGGATCCGCCACAGGGTCATTGTTGCCTCCCTTCCCGCACCACCCTCGCGCCCGGCTGTTGCCGGCGGATTGCCTGGCCGTGTCGTGCCGCGACCAGCCCTGCGGTGTGCGTCACAGCAGGCCAGGGGCGGTCACTGCTTGGCTACGACCGGCGGGGTGTCGACCAGGTCCAGCCGATCGCCGAGGATCACCGCGCTGGCCCGGACCAACTGGGCCAACCGGTCCACCTCGGTGCAGTGGAAGGTGGCCGGGGTCAGTGCCTCGCTGCGTTCCCGGCACACGACCATGACCAACCCGGCCCGACCGAAGGGGGCGATCGCGAAGTGCCCGCCGTCCGGAACGGTAAGCGACCGGGCCCGCAGGGGGGTCACCTCCGGCAGTTTCGGCGGCACCGGGGTACGCCAACTGGCGTGCCCGACCGTGGCCCCACCGCCGTCGGTCCGGCTGGCCCAGTCGGCCGGTACCACGGCCGCTACCGCCCAGTCGGCGGCCAGCAGCCCGGGTACCGCGTCGACCAGGGTGGCCAACCCGTCGGCCGGGTTGGCGGCGACCTGCGCCAACAACTCGGCGTCCTGGCCGGTGGTGGTGGGCGCGCCGATCGCCCGCCACACCCCGTCCACCTGGACCCCCGGGATCGCCGCCAGCCCGGCCAGCAGCCGCTCCACCCGGGCGGCGCCCGGCCACACCACGGTGAAGTCGTCGACCGCCCGCCCGCCGAGACGTTCCAGCACGACCACCTGGACGATGTCCGCGCCCGACACCCCCAGGGTCCGGGCCACCTGGCCGAGGGTGCCCGGACGGTCCGGCAGGGTGACCCGTACGCGCAACAACATCTCGAACCCTCCGCTCGGCAGGCCGGCACCCGGAGGTGGCCGGCAGGCTGATCTCCAGGGTGGCAGTTGACCATTTCGCCCCCGTTGCGGCGGCATGTCTCGAGAGTCAAACCTGACCTTGACAAGCCGGCGGAGCTGCCCTGGACTGTCCGGATGACCGATCCGGGCAGCCAGTGGAATCAGGGCGACGACCCGCCCGCCGGTCTGGACCTCGGCCGGCTTCGCCGCTACCTGGCCGAGCACCGGCCCGAGCTGGCCACCGATCCCCTGCGGGCCCAGTTGATCGCCGGGGGCCGGTCCAACCTGACCTACCTGCTCTGGGCCGGGGACCAGGAGTTGGTGCTGCGCCGCCCACCCCTCGGGCACGTGTTGGCCACCGCCCACGACATGGCCCGGGAGTTCCGGGTGATCTCCGCACTCGCCGACACCGAGGTTCCGGTGCCGCACGCGGTACTGCTCTGCCCCGATCCGGAGGTGCTCGGGGCACCCTTCTACCTGATGCGACGGATGCCCGGCGAAGTGTTCCGCGGTCGGCGGCAGACCGACCGGCTCAGCGCTGAACAGCGCCACGGGCTGGCCATGGCGATGATGGACACCCTGGCGGCCCTGCACACGGTCGCCCCCGAGGCGGTGAACCTGGCCGACTTCGGTCGCCCCGAGGGCTACCTGGCCCGGCAGGTACGCCGCTGGGCCGGGCAGTTGGACCGCTCCCGCAGCCGGGTGCTGCCCGGCATCGACGAGCTACGTGATCTGCTGGCCGCCACCGTCCCGGCGAGTCACCCCGTCGGCCGCATCGTGCACGGCGACTACCGGCTGGACAATCTGCTCGCCACGATCGAACCGGTGGCCGTCTCGGCCGTACTGGACTGGGAGATGGCCACCCTCGGCGACCCCCTGGCCGACCTGGGGCTGCTGCTGACCTACTGGGAGGTGCTCGGCGGCGTCGATCCCCCCGAGGGCACCCAGGGCGCCGAGCACCCGGGTCCGGGGGCCGGCTTCCCGACCGGCGCCGAACTGATCGACAGGTACGCCGCCCGCAGCGGCGTCGACGTCGGCCCGCTGCACTGGCACCTGGCCCTGGGCTGCTTCAAACTCGCCGTGATCTGCGAGGGTATCCACTACCGGCACACCCTCGGGCAGACCCTGGGCGAGGGCTTCGACACCATCGGCGACCTGGTGGCACCGCTGGTCGCCCACGGTCTGTCCGCGGTACGGGAGAGCTGATGGACTTCCGGTACGACACCCGCACCGAACAGCTGCGCGCGGAGCTGACCGACTTCCTGGCGCAGCACGTTTACCCGGCCGAGGCGGTGCACGCCGAGCAGGTGGCCGCCGCCGGGGACCCCTGGGCCCGCCCGCCGGTGCTGGCGCAGTTGCAGGCCGAGGCCCGACGGCGGGGCCTGTGGAACCTGTTCCTGCCCGACCCCCGCTACGGTGCCGGGCTGACCAACCTCCAGTACGCCCCGCTGGCCGAACTGACCGGCCACAGCCCGTACCTGGCCCCGGAGGCGCTCAACTGCGCCGCGCCGGACACCGGCAACATGGAACTGCTGGCCGAGTTCGGCTCTCCCGCCCAGCGGGAACGCTGGCTGATGCCGCTGCTGGACGGGCAGATCCGGTCCGCCTTCTGCATGACCGAGCCCCAGGTGGCCTCCTCCGACGCCACCAACATCGCCACCTCCATCCGCCGCGACGGCGACCACTACGTCATCGACGGCCGCAAGTGGTGGTCCTCCGGGGCGATGGATCCGACCTGCGCGATCTTCATCGTGATGGGCCGGACCGATCCGAACGCCGAGCGGCACCGGCAGCAGAGCATGATCCTGGTCCCCCGGGACACCCCGGGGGTCACCGTCCGCCGAGGCATGACGGTGTACGGCTACCGCGACGCCCCGCACGGCGGGCACGCCGAGATCGACTTCACCGGGGTACGGGTGCCGGCGGAGAACCTGATCGGCACCGAGGGGGGTGGCTTCGCCATCGCGCAGGCCCGACTGGGCCCGGGCCGCATCCACCACTGCATGCGGCTGATCGGCATGGCCGAACGGGCCCTGGAACTGCTCTGCCGACGGGTCACCGAGCGGATCGCCTTCGGCCGACCCCTGGCCGAGCAGGGGGTGGTGCGCGAGTGGATCGCCGAGTCCCGGGTCCGCATCGAACAGGCCCGGTTGCTGGTGCTCAAGACCGCCTGGCTGATGGACACCGTCGGCAACAAGGGGGCCCACACCGAGATCCAGGCCATCAAGATCGCCACCCCGGCGATGGCCGAATGGGTCATCGACAAGGCCATCCAGGCCCACGGGGCCGCCGGAGTCAGCCAGGACACCCCCCTGGCCGCCCTCTGGGCCCAGGCCCGCACCCTCCGACTGGCCGACGGCCCCGACGAGGTCCACCGAGCCAGCCTCGCCCGCCGCGAACTACGCCGCTGGACGACCTGATCCCCCACCTGCCGGCCCACCTGAACCCGCCTGCCGGCCGGCCTGATCCCACCTCGGACGAGCCCCGCCTGCCGGGCGCCGTTACGCCGAAACGGCGGGGTAGACCAAGGCGGGACACCGCCACTACGCCGTAACGGAGTCGATCACCCGCAGGGGGGCAGCGAAGCCGACCGCGCGCTTCGGGCAGGCTGGGCGCTGGTCAGGCGGGTCGATCGCCCCGAGGTCCGCCCGCTGGTCAGGCGGAGGCGCGCTCGACCAGTTGGGTCTGGAGCACGATGTGCGGGGCGGGGATCTCGTCGCCGCGGATGCGGGCCACCAGCAGCCGGGCCATCTGTCGGCCCATCTCCTCGACCGGCTGGAAGACCGAGGTCAGCGGGGGTACGGCCTGCCGGGCGATCGGTGCGTCGTCGAAGCCGATCACGGCCACGTCCTGTGGTACCCGGCGGCCGGCGTCGCGCAGGGTACGCATCGCCCCGAAGGCCATCAGGTCGGCCGCTACGAAGACCGCGTCCAGATCCGGGCAGCGGTCCAGCAGTTGCCGCATGGCGGTCGCACCGCTCTCCTCGCTGAAGTCGCCGTACGCGATCAGGTCGGGGTTGATGCCGAACCCGGCGGTGCGTACCGCGTCCCGGTAGCCGGAGAGGCGGGCCAGGCCGGCGCCCATGTCCTGAGGGCCGGCGATGGTGGCGATGCGCCGCCGGCCGCGACCGGCCAGATATTCCACAGCTTGGCGTGCCCCGCCGACGTTGTCCACGTCCACGAACGAGGCGGGTTGGGCCTCCGGGTGCAGCATCCGCGCCGGGCGGCCACCGAGCACGGTCGGCAGGCCCCGCTCCTCCAGCAGGGTGGGCAGGGGGTCGTCGTCGTGCAGCGACAGCAGCAGTACGCCGTCGACATGCTGGTTGGTCAGGTGGTGCTCTACCCGCTCCCGCTCCAGCGGGGACTGCGCCATGGCCAGCCAGAGCTGTAAGGGGGTCTCCAGCAGCGCCGAGCTGATCCCGCGCACGATGCCGGCGAAGAACGGCTCGGCGAAGATCCGCTCACCGGACTCGCTGACCACCAGGGCCACCGAGTCGGTCCGTTGGGTGACCAGCGCCCGGGCGGCTCGGTTCGGCACGTACCCCAGTTCGGCGATGGCCTGTTGCACGGCCGCGCGGGCCTCCGGGCTCACCTGGGGAGAACCGTTGACCACGCGGGAGACAGTCCCACGGCCAACCCCCGCACGGGCCGCGACCGCGTCCAGGGTCGGGCGCCCGAGCGACCGGGTGCGCTGCGTTGTCATCGTCTGCTCCTCCGACGTCAGGCGGCACCGGCACCTGGTGAAGCGTCGGTGCCGGGCCGCCTGTTACTGGCTGGCCGTCGCCTTATTGTGCGGCCAGACCGTTGCGTCGGATCACCTCTGCGTACCACCTGGCGCTGGACTTGGGGATGCGGGTCTGACTGTCGTAATCGACGTAGATCATGCCGAACCGCTTGGTGTAGCCCCAGGCCCACTCGAAATTATCCAACAGCGACCAGGCGAAGTATCCCTGCAGGGGGACACCGGCGGTGATCGCCTCGTGGGCGGCGCGCAGGTGACCGTCGAAGTACGCCAGGCGCTCGGCGTCGTCGACCTGGCCGTCCACCACGGTGTCGACGAAGGCGGAACCGTTCTCCGTCACGTACAGCGGAAGGTCGGTGTACTCCTCATGCACCCGGCGCAGGGTCTCCACCAAGCCGGGGGCGTCGATCTCCCAGTCCATGTCGGTGACCGGTACGCCCCGGGTGACGAACCGGACATCCTCGCTGCCCGGCCAGTTGGTCGGCGCCCGCCAGTACTTCTCGGGCTCCTCGCCGGGCAGCGGTGCGGCGACCACGTGCCGGCTGTAGTAGTTCACCCCGACCAGGTCCATCGGAGCGGAGATGACGGCCAGGTCCCCGTCGCGGACGTGCCCGAAGTCGGTCACCTTGGCCAGGTCGGCGACCAGGTCGTCGGGGTACTGGCCACGCAGCATCGGGTCGAGGAAGAACCGGTTGGCCAACCCGTCGATGCGGCGCGCGGCGTCGACGTCGCCGGGTGCCTCGCTGGCCGGGGTGACCGGGTAGAGGTTGACCGTCACCCCTAGCTGCGCCGTGGGCAGTGCCGCCCGCAACGCCTGCACGGCCAGCCCGTGCCCGAGCATCAGGTGATGCCCGGCGTGGACGGCCGCCGCCGGATCGGTACGGCCCGGGGCGTGCACCCCGGAGCCGTAGCCGAGGAAGGCCGAGCACCAGGGCTCGTTCAGGGTGGTCCAGTACTTCACCCGGTCACCCAGGGCGTCCGCCATCAACTGCGCGTACTCGGCGAACCGGCCGGCGGTGTCGCGGGCCGGCCAGCCCCCGGCGTCCTCCAACTCCTGGGGCAGGTCCCAGTGGTAGAGGGTGAGCCAGGGCTCGATCCCGTTGGCCAGCAGGTCGTCGACCAGCCGCTGGTAGAAGTCCAGCCCTTCGGCGTTGACCGGACCGGACCCGCCGGGCTGCACCCGGGGCCAGGAGACCGAGAACCGGTACGACTTGAGCCCCAGCTCGGCCATCAGCCGGACGTCGTCACGGACCCGGTGGTAGTGGTCGCAGGCCACGTCACCGGTGTGCCCGGCGACCGTGCGTCCCTCGGTGTGGCTGAAGGTGTCCCAGATCGACGGGGTACGCCCACCCTCCGCCGCGGCCCCCTCGATCTGGTACGCGGCGGTGGCCGCTCCCCAGAGGAAGCCCGGCGGGAAGGTCAGCGGCGCACGTTCGTCTAGGACGCCGACTGAGGGTGGGGTGGCGGGGTTGCTCACGACTTGACTGCACCTTCCATGATCCCGCCGATGATCTGGCGGCCGAACACGATGAAGACCAGGACCAGTGGCAGGGTGCCGACCGCCGTGGCGGCGAAGACCTGGGAGTAGTCCGTGTAGTAGGCGTACGAGAGGAAGGAGAGCGACACCTGGAGGGTGGGGTTCTCCGGGCTGAGGATCGCGTACGGCCAGAGGAACGAGTTCCAGGTTTCCATGAAGGTCAACAGGCCGAGCACGGCGGCGGCCGGACGCAGGGCGGGCAGCACGATGTTCCAGTAGATCCGGAAGGTGCTCGCCCCGTCGACCCGGCCGGCCTCGATCAGCTCGTCCGAGATCGCCTGGCTGGCGTACTGCCGCATCATGAACACGCCGAAGGCGCTGACCAGGAACGGCACGGTGACCGCGAGCAGGCTGTCGTACCACCCGAACGACTGCATCATGCCCCAGAGCGGGATGATGCCCATCTGGGTGGGGATCATCATGGTGACGATGATCGACAGCAGCAGGATGTTGCGGCCCCGGAAGCGCAGCTTCGCGAAGGCGAAGCCGGCCAGCGAGCCGGTGAGCACCACCGACACGGTGACCACCGCGGAGACGATGATCGAGTTGATCAGACCGGTGACGAAGTTGGCCGCGTCGTTGTCGAGCACCCGGCCGAAGTTGTCGCCGAACGAGCCCGCCGGGGTGAACGGTGGCGGCACGTCGTTGATCGCGTCCAGGCTGCGGGTGCCGATCACGATCATGTAGTAGAACGGGTAGATGGAGAGCAGGGCCGCCATGACGAGCGCCAGGTAGGTCAGCGGGCTGGTACGCCACAGGCGGGAAGCCGATTTCACTGGTCTCTCCTCACTTCGCCGTACGGCGGACGAGTACGAAGTTGATCAGCGACACCAGCACGATGATCATGAAGATCGCCCAGGCGACCGCGGCTCCGTAGCCGGCGGTGTTCAGGTTCACGATGCCCATCTCGTACATGTACATGGCCAGGGTCTGGAACTGCCGCTGGTCACCACCGATGATGTTGCCGTTGGCGAAGAGCAGCGGCTCGGTGAACAGCTGCATGCCACCGATCGTGGAGAGGATCACCACGAAGATGAAGGTGGGCTTGAGCATGGGCAGGGTGATCTGCCAGAACTGCCGCCACTGACCAGCGCCGTCGATCGCGGCCGCCTCGTAGAGGTCCTTCGGGATGGCCTGCATGCCGGCGAGCAGGATCAGAGTGTTGTACCCGGTCCACCGCCAGTTGACCATGGTGGCGAGCGCCGTCCAGGAGCTCCACTTCTCACCGTTCCAGTCGATGGCCTCGACCCCGAAGAAGCTGAGCAGCCAGTTGAACAGACCGAAGTCGCGCTGGTACAGCATGCCGAAGACGATCGCCACCGCGGCCACCGAGACCACGTTCGGGATGAAGATGGCCATCCGGAAGAAGGTCTTGGCCCGCAGCAGGGTGCGGTTGAGCAGGTTGGCCAGGAAGAGCGCCAGCAGCAGCTGCGGGATGGTCGACAGCGCGAAGATGCCGAAGGTGTTGACCAGCGCGTTCCAGAAGTACCCGTCGGAGATCAGCCGGGTGTAGTTGTCGAACCCGATGAAGGTGTTGTCGCCGATCATGTCCCAGTCGTGCAGGGACATCCAGGCGGTACGCACCATCGGGTACAACCCGAAGATGCCGAAGATCAGGAAGAACGGTGCGATGTAGAGGTACGGGGAGTACTTGAGATCCAGACGGTTGAGCAGATGCCCACGCCGGCGCCGCTGCTCGGCGTTGGGGGGTGGTGGTGCTGAGGACGGCGGGGCCGTCGTGGCCGACAGACTCATGGGGTTTCCTTTCCGGGCGACGCCCCGGGGCCCGCACGCGGTGCCACGCGCAAGGGGTGACCGACCGGTGGCGTTCGGGAAATCCCCCCGAACGCCACCGGATGGGAATCACACTCAGAAGGCGCCCTGAGTTTCCGCGTCCTTGACGAACTGCGCCCAGGCCTCGTCCTTGCTGGCCCGCCCGTTCTCGAAGGCCCGCATGGCCGGCTCGAACGCGTTCTCCTTGACCGCCTGGTGCTTCGGGCCCAGGTGGACCGGCTCGATCTTGGACACGCTCTCGCCGAAGATCTTGCCGGTCGGCGCGCCGCTGAAGTACTCGTTGGTGTAGCTGAGGAACTCCTCGTTCTTCAGCGCCTCGAGGTTGGTCGGCAGCGGGCCGGCCGCCTTGAAGGCCGCGATCTGGCCACTGGCGTTGGTCAGGAACTCGGCGAGCTTGGCCGCTTCCTTCTGGTGCTTGCTCTGCTCCGGCACGGCCAGCCAGGAGCCGCCCCAGTTACCGCCGCCACCCGGCACGGAAGCCACGTCCCACTTGCCCTTGTTGCCCTCGCCGGAGTTCTCCTCGACGATGCCGAGCATCCAGGACGGGCAGAAGGTCGCCGCGAAGGTGCCCTGCTTGAAGCCGGCGTTCCACGCCGGCGACCAGGTCTCCGCCTTGGCGGAGATGTCCACCATCGAGGTCGCCGTGTCCCAGGCAGCCTTCACCGCGGGGCTGTCCTTGGCGATGACGTTGTTCTCCTTGTCGTAGAACAGGTCACTGCCCTGCTGGAACAGCACGCCGTTGGAGACCGCGGTGATCGAGTCGATGAAGCCCTTGCCGGTGGCCTGCTTGTAGGTCTGGCCGGCCTTGTGGAAGCCGCTCCAGTCCGGCCACAGGGCCGAGACCTGGTCCCGCTCGGTGGGCAGACCGGCCGCCTGGAACAGGTCCTTGCGGTAGCAGACCGCTAGGCTGCCGACGTCGGTGGGCAGGCCGATCAGCCGCCCGTCCGCCGCCTTGCCCAGCTCCCACTTCCAGGGCAGGTATTCCTTGGAGTGGTCGTCGACCAGCGTGGTCAGGTCCACCCAGTTGCGCGAGTTGGCCTTGAACTCGTTGAGGATGCCCTCTTCCAGGGCGGTCACGTCGGCCGCACCCTTGCCGGTGGCGAGGTAACGGACCAGCTTGGGACGGTAGTCCCGCAGCTGCGCGGTCTTGCGCAGCTCGATCTTGATGCCGGTCTGCTGCTCGTACTGCTTGACGAGCTCGTCGTAGCCCATCTCGCCGAAGGTGTCGACGACCAGCTTGGCGGGCTTGCCGCCCTCTGCCGAAGTGTTGTCGTCGTCGTCGTTACCGCAGGCCGCGAGGCCACCGACGGCGATGACCGCCGCGAAGGTGGCCGCCGCCAGGCGGGTACTCCGTTTGGTGAGGTTCATCCTGACCCCTCTTTCGATGGTGAGGCTGGTTATGTGGTGGGGGGTGCCGCAGCGTCTGCCGGCCGCCGGCTGGTGAGCCGAGCGTCGACGCCCCGGGCGGTGAAAATGTGATCTACGCCCCTTGGGAACGCTCCCATGAGATTGCCGGGACGTATCAGGAGTGTCAATAGGCCGTTGGGAGCGTTCCCAGATCGTTACCACAGAACCGGTTTGATCCCGCTTCGCACCCGTCGGGAAATCCTGCGATCAGCCCCGCAGAATATCGATGATCAGCAGAATCGCCGCAACAGGGTGGTCACCCGGTCGGGGTCGAAGGCCCCCGGGTCGTAGCCGTCGCCGACCCACTCGCGCATCCCGGGGTGCTCCGGGTGCCCCGGATCGGCGAGCGCGGCGAGCAGCAGCAGGTAACCCTGCGGGCCACCGATGTTCTCCGGCGGCGCCGCCCGCTCCCCGTCGACACACCTCGGGTAGCGCTCGTCGGCCTCGGCGGTGAAGACGTCCTCCACCAGCAGGTCGTGCTCCCACCAGTCGCCGAAGTCGTACGTGTAGTGCAACCGGCTGCCCTTGCCCGCCACCGCGTCCAGGCGCACGTCCAACTCGTCGTGCGGGGTCATCTCCTCCTCCAGGAGCAGATCACCCTCGGGGTCGGGCTCCGCGTACTGCACGCCCTCGATGTCGAAGGAGTGCAGGTGGCAGTCGCGCCAACCCATCGCGTGCTGCACCACCCGGTGCAGTCGGTCCAGGGTGTAGCCGCCCGGCACCAGCACCCGACGCCAGATGGTGGGACGGACCCCGGACAGGGAGATCCTCAGCTGGAAGATCTGACGCGGCATGCTGTCCCGTCCTTCCACGGCATAGGCTGCGAGCATGATCTGCCGAGCGTGCCGGTCGCGGCGGCACGACGACTGCCCGGGCCGGAACTGGTGCGACTGCCAGCACCGTACCCCTCGACCCACCCCTGTCGTCACCGGTCCGGCCGGCGAATGACCGCCGAGGCAGCCATCCGCGCCCTCTGGCCGGCCCCCTCCCCCGGCCCGCTGGACGACGAGGCGCTGATCGCCCGCTATCCCCGGGCCGAGGGCCCGCGGGTGCGGATGAACTTCGTGACGAGTGTCGATGGTGCGGTCAGCCTCGACGGTTACTCCGCCGGGTTGTCCGGCACACCGGACAAGCGGGTCTTCGGGCTGCTGCGGATGCTCTGCGACGGGCTGCTGGTCGCCGCCGGCACCCTGCGCCACGAGGGTTACCGGGCGATCCGGCTGGACGAGCGGCGCCGGGCCTGGCGGCTAGCGCACGGACTGGCCGAGTATCCCACCCTGGTGGTGGTCTCCGGCAGCCTCGACCTAGACCCGGCCCAGGCGGCCTTCGCCGACGCCCCGGTACGCCCGGTGGTGCTCACCCGCGACGGCGCACCGGCGGCGCCGCGACTGGCCGCGGTCGCCGATCTGGTGCACTGCGGCACCGACCGGGTCGACCTGACCCTCGGCCTGGCCGAACTGCGGCGACGGGGCCTGCGCCAGGTGCTCTGCGAGGGTGGCCCGCAGCTGTTCGGCGCGCTGACCGCCGCCGACCTGGTCGACGAGGTCTGCCTGTCGGTGGCTCCGCTGCTCGCCGGCGCCGGCGCCGGCCGGATCACCGCCGGTCCGCCCAGTCCGGCCCGACAGCTGCCGCTACGCCATGTGCTGCTCGCCGGGGACGGCACCCTGCTGCTGCGCCACGCCCGCTGACCGGACACACCCCGCGCAACCCCCGGTGAGGATGCGGTAGCGCTGTGCGGTCACCCCGGGGGTCCCGGCGTGGCCTCCGCCGCGTCGCGTGGCGACCTGTCGTACTCCTCCGGCAGGATGCAGGGCGTGTACGCCGACCGCGATGACCGCCGAGGAGGGGCCGCCCGATGACTGACCAGGGGTTCGAGGTCATGGGCGAGGGGGTCGGGCGGGTGCTGGGCACCGCCGACGCCACTCCCCTTCAGTTCTGGACGGCCGTCGCCCCCGGCAGCTACCTGCAACTGGACGACGTGGTGGTGACCCGCCGGGAGCTGCCCGACCGGGAGCCGGTGACCATCGCCGGGGTGGTCACCCAGGTCCGGGCGCGACACGAGGGGGCCCAGTTCGACTCCGACGTGTTCGCCATCGCCGAGGGCACCCTGCCCGCCCAGGTGCAGGAGGCCGCCGAGATCACCACCACCCGGGTCGATCCGGAGTTCTACGTGCCGCCGCAGCCCGGGGCGGTGGTGCACCGGGCCGAGGGGGACGCCCGGGCGCGGGCGCTGCACTTCGACCGGATGGAACGCCGCATCCCGATGGGCACCGGCCGGGACGGGGTGCCGGTCTACCTCAACGCCGACTTCCTGGACGGCACCCGGGGCGCCCACGTGTCGATCTCCGGCATCTCCGGGGTGGCCACCAAGACCAGTTTCGCCACCTTCCTGCTCTACTCGGTGTTCCGCTCCGGGCAGCTCGGTGGTGACGCGGTCAACGCCAAGGCACTGATCTTCAACGTCAAGGGCGAGGATCTGCTCTTCCTGGATCACCCGAACGCCCGGCTGGACGACTCCACCCGGGCCGCGTACGCCCGACTGGGCCTGGTCGCCGACGCCTTCGGTGATGTACGGGTCTACGCCCCGCCCCGGGTCGGTGACTCCTCCGGCACCCCGGATGTGAGCAGTCGGCTGACCGGGGTGGACAGCTTCTACTGGACCCTGTCGGAGTTCTGCGCCGACCGGCTCCTGCCGTACGTCTTCGCCGACGCCGACGACGAACGCCAGCAGTACACCATGGTGGTCCACTCGGTCGCCGCCCACCTGGCCCGGTACGCCCAGCCGGCCGACGGCGGGGTGAGCATCGACGGGGTGCGCCTGGGCAGCTACGGCGACCTGGTGGACCACATCGTCGAGCAGCTCAGTGACGACGAGACCCGTGGCGACTGGGCGGGCAGCGCGGTCGGCCTGGGCACGGTGAACGCCTTCGCCCGACGGCTGATCGGCAGCAAGAAGGACCTGTCCCGGCTGATCCGGGGGGACCTGGCCACCCGCCGCCCGCATTCGATCAACACCGCGGAGAGTGCCCAGGTCACCGTGGTCGACCTGCACAACCTGCCGGACCGCGCGCAGCGGTTCGTGGTGGGGGTGACCCTCAAGAGCGAGTTCGAGCGCAAGGAGAAGGCCGGCACCGCCAAGCCCCTGTTGTTCGTGGTGCTGGACGAGTTGAACAAGTACGCCCCCCGGGAGGGCTCCTCCCCGATCAAGGAGGTGCTGCTCGACATCGCCGAGCGGGGCCGGTCCCTCGGGGTGATCCTGATCGGGGCCCAGCAGACCGCCAGCGAGGTGGAACGACGCATCGTCACCAACTCGGCGATCCGGGTGGTGGGTCGGCTGGACCCGGCCGAGGCCTCCCGCCCCGAGTACGGCTTCCTCCCCCCGGCCCAGCGGCAGCGGGCGTTGCTGGCCAAGCCGGGCACGATGTTCGTCAACCAGCCCGACATCCCGGTCCCGCTCTGCCTGGAGTTCCCCTTCCCGGCCTGGGCGACCCGGGTCTCCGAGGCGGGCACCGCGCCCTCGCACACCCTGCGCTCGCTGACCCAGTCCGCCGACCCCTTCGCGGTCGTGGGCTCCGGCGGCGGCGCCGACGACGACATCCCCTTCTGAGAGGGCAGCCAGTGAGCGCGAGGAGTGCAGCGAAGCGGAGCCCCGCAGTCGCGAGCGAAAGGTTGGCTCAGTGAAGATCCTGCACACCTCGGACTGGCACGTGGGCAAGGTCCTCAAGGGGCAGTCGCGGGCCGAGGAGCACAAACAGGTGCTGGCCGGGGTCATCGACATCGCCCGGCAGGAGCGACCGGATCTGGTCGTCATCGCCGGTGACCTGTACGACACGGCCGCCCCGACGGCGGAGGCCACCCGGCTGGTCACCCGGGCCTTGACCGCCTTGCGGCGCACCGGCGCGGACGTGGTGGCCATCGGCGGCAACCACGACAACGGCGCCGCCCTGGACGCCCTGCGCCCGTGGGCCGAGGCCGCCGGCATCACCCTGCGGGGGGCGGTACGCGAGGACCCGGCCGAGCACGTCATCGACGGCACCACCCCCGGTGGGGAACGCTGGCGGTTGGCCGCCCTGCCGTTCCTGTCCCAGCGGTACGCGATCCGGGCGGTGGAGATGTACGAGTTGACCGCCGCGGAGACCATCCAGACCTACGCCGACCACCTGGGCCGCATCCTGGCCCGGTTGACCGAGGGGTTCACCGAGCCGGACCGGGTCCACCTGGTCACCGCCCACCTGACCGTGGTCGGGGCGGCCACCGGCGGCGGTGAACGGGATGCGCACACCGTCATGGGGTACGCCGTACCGGCCACGGTCTTCCCGGGCACCGCCCACTATGTGGCGCTGGGGCACCTGCACCGGGCCCAGCGGGTCTCCGGGCCCTGCCCGATCCGCTACAGCGGTGCCCCGCTGGCGGTGGACTTCGGCGAGCAGGAGAACGTCCCCTCGGTGACCCTGGTAGAGGTCAGCGCGACCACGGCGGCGCAGGTGCGGGAGGTGCCGGTGACGGCGGCGACCGCCCTGCACACCGTACGCGGCACGCTGGAGCAGCTGGCCGGGATCACCCCACCGGAGGGTTGGCTGCGGGTGTACGTACGCGAGCAGCCCCGCGCCGGGCTGCGCGAGGAGGTGCAGGAGTTGTTCCCCCGCGCCCTGGAGATCCGCATCGACCCGGAGCTGCTGGCGGCGCCCGGCAGCGGCGCCCGGGTCGCCCAGCGCGCCGGGCGTACCCCCCGCCAACTGTTCGCGGACTACCTGGACAGTCGGGGGCACGCCGACGAGGGGGTCCGGGACCTCTTCGACGAACTCCTCGAACAGGTGGAGCACTGATGCGGCCGATGCGGCTGGACCTGGCCGGGTTCACGGTGTTCCGGGACGAGACCACGATCGATTTCACGGACGCGGACTTCTTCGCCCTGGTCGGTCCCACCGGCTCCGGCAAGTCGACAGTGCTCGACGCGATCTGCTTCGCCCTCTACGGCACGGTGCCCCGCTGGGGCGGCACCCGGGGGCTGGGTAACGCGCTGGCCCCCTCGGCCACGGAGGCCCGGGTGCGGCTGGTCTTCGAGTCGGCCGGGGCCCGTTACGTGGCTACCCGGGTGGTGCGTCGCGACGGCCGGGGCAATGTCAAGACCGCCAATGCCGGGTTGCAGTTGATGCCGGACGGCTTCGACGTCACCAAGCTGGACACCGGGCTGAGCCCGGAGGATCTCGGCGAGGTGGTCGCCGGCACCCCGGCCGAGATGGAGTCCGCCGTGCTGGCGGCGGTCGGCCTGCCGTACGAGCAGTTCACCAGTTGCGTGGTGCTGCCGCAGGGGCAGTTCGCCGACTTCCTGCACGCCCGACCGGCCACCCGGCAGCAGATCCTGGTCAACCTGCTGGGCCTGGGGGTGTACGAGGAGGTGCAGAAGCTGGCCACCGGTCGGGCCGGGCAGGCCGAGGCGAAGCTGGAGGCCCTTGACCAGTTGCTAGCCGGGCTGGCCGACACCGACGAGGCCACCCTGGAACAGGCCACCGCGCAGGTCGAGCGGATGACCGAGCTGGCCGAGGCGGTGACCGAGGCCGTACCGGAGTTGGAGCGGGCGCGGGCCACGGCCCGGGAGGTGGCCCGGGCCCTGGCCGCCCTGGACGCCGACCTGGCCCTGCTGGAGGCGGTCCGGGCCCCGGAGGTCACCGCCGAGCTGACCCGGGCGGTGTCCGCCGCCCGGGCGGCGGCGGATGCCGCGGTGGACGAGGTCTCGCTGGCCGAGGAGCGTGAGGAGAAGCTGCGCGGCGAGCTGACCGCCCTGGGCGACGAGAGCACCCTGCGGCTGCTGCTGGGGGCCTACGCCGATCGGGAGCAGTTGGCCGGGCAGGCCGAGGCGCTGCGGGTGGCGGTGGAGCAGGCCGCCGCGCGGCACGAGGCGGCCGTGACGGCGCTGGCCCAGGCCGGTACGCAGGCCGAACGGGCCGAGGCGGAGCTGGCGGCGGCCTTCCAGGCCCACGAGGAGGCGAAGACCGCCGACCAGGCGGCGGCGCTGCGGGCGCACCTGAGCGACGGGGACCCCTGCCCGGTGTGCGAGCAGGTGGTGGCCCGGGTGCCGGCGATGCCGGCCGGGTCGGCGGTGGCCCGGGCGGTGGCCGCCGGCAAGGCCGCCCGGACGGCCAGCGAGGCCGCCAAGCGGCTGGTGGCCGAACGCGACACGGCGGCCCGGGAACTGGACCGGGTCCTGGTGCGGGCCCGCGCCGAACACGACGGGGTACGGGCCCGGCTGTCCACGTTGGACGAACGCCTGGCCGACGCGGCCAGCCCGCAGACCCTGCGGGAGCAGCTGGCCGAACACACCCGGCTGCGGGCCTCCCTCGACGAGGCGGCCACCGCGGTACGGGCCGGTCGGGACGCCGCCCGCCGGGCCCGGGGCACCCTGGAGGCGGCCCAGGAGCGGCTGCGTACGGCCTGGCGGCACTTCGACGGCACCCGCGACGGGTTGGCCCGTTTCGGCCCCCCGGGGGTCGACCGGGAGGACCTGGCCGCCGCCTGGACCGCCCTGTCGGAGTGGGCGCGGCAGCAGGCCCGGGACCGCCGCTCGCAGCGGGAGGGCCTGGCCGCATCGGTCGCCGACGCCGAGACGGCCACCCGGGCGGCGACGGAGCGCATCGAGGGCATCTTCGCCGAGGCGGGGCTGCCCGCTCCGGAGGATCCGGTCCGCGCCGCGACCGTGGCGGTGGAGCGGGCCGAGGCCGAGCTGCGCCGGCTGGTGGAGCGCCGCGAGCAGGCGGCGCAGCTACGCGAGCAGCGGGCCGAGCACGAGCGGGAGGCCCAGGTGGCCCGGGCGCTGGCCGGGCACCTGCGGGCCAACAACTTCGAACGGTGGCTGCTGGCCGAGGCCCTGGACCTGCTGGTCGACGGCGCCTCCCGGATCCTTCGGGAGCTTTCCGGCGGCCAGTACGACCTGGTCCACGACAAGGGCGAGTTCTTCGTCGTCGATCATCACGATGCCGGCCTGCGGCGGGGGGTGCGGACCCTGTCCGGCGGGGAGACCTTCCAGGCTTCCCTGGCGTTGGCGCTGGCCCTGTCCGAACAGTTGGCCGGGATGTCCACCACCGCGGCCAGCCTGGAGTCGATCGTGCTGGACGAGGGTTTCGGCACCCTGGACGCGGCCACCCTGGACACGGTCGCCGCCACTCTGGAGAACCTGGCCGCCCGGGGGGACCGGATGGTCGGGGTGGTCACCCACGTACCGGCGCTGGCCGAGCGGATCCCGGTGCGTTTCGAGGTACGCAAGGACGCCCGCTCGGCCCGGGTCGAACGGACCGGCCGGTGAGACGACTATGACCCGGTTCTTCGTCGACGCCTGGGATCCGGCCTACGGGGCCTCCTTCGAGGCCTCCGGAGGTGGCCCGGCCGCGCCGAGCAGCGCCCAGGTCGACGCCGACGCCGAACTGCCCGCGGTGGACTGGCGGGCCATCGGCCCCCGCCCGGGGGTGCAAGCCCCTCATGTGGTGCTGCTGGTCGACGGGGTACGCCGGATCGACGCCAGCGTCTGGACGGCCGAGGAGGACGGCACCTCGTACCCCGGCCTGGCCGCCTCGTACGCCGCCGGGGTGGTGCGCTGCGACCTTGAGCGTGGGGCGGCGCAGTTGGCCGGTGCGAAGGTCGGCCGGGGGCTGTTCACGGCCAGCCCTTCGGCGGCCGAGGTGGTGGCCGGCAACGTCCGCTACCCGGTGCACCGGGTCAGCGGCACCGGCGAGTTGGCCAAGCTGCCGGCGGCCGTGCAGGGGCCGCTGACCGCCCTGGAGGTGGAGGTCTCCGACGCCGCCCGTACGGATGAGGATCTGCTGGTGGTGGACGGGCCGCTGCGCAACCGGCGGCAGTTGCCGCGCACCCTGGGGTACATCAAGACCCAGCACAGCCAGTATCTCGACGCCCGGCTCACCGCCGTGGTCACCGGGCTGGCACCGGGCCACCGGTCGCCGGTGTTCCGCCTCGGCACCGCCTGGGGTGGCTGGTCGTGGTATCTGCGGCTGCCGGTGGCCCCCGGGGCCCCCTGGGCCGGCATCGTCCGGATGGAATGCTCCGCCGAACTGGAGATCGACGAGGCGGTACGGCTGGCGGATCTGTCGCTGGTGACCCTGCCCCGGTTCGCCTCCACCCCCTACAAGGATCCCCGGGCCCCGCAGAACCTGGTGCCGATCGCCGGCCTGGAGCGGCTGCTGCGGTCCCGATTGGGTGACGCCCGGCTGCTGCACCGCGCCCTGAACGCCGCCGCGCGGACCAACTCCGCCGCCACCGGTTCGACCGGCCTGCGCTGATGGGCCGCCGCCGCGACACCGACCGGCGCACCGAACAGGTCGACACCGGGTTGGCCGAGCTGACCCCCGATCCGGACCGCCCCGGCTCGTGGACCCTGTCGCTGGACGGGGCCCCACAGTCGCATGTGGACCTCGACGATCCGACCCACCTGGAGTTCGAGTACGTCCGGCGGCTGGCCGCCGCACTGGATCTGATCGCACCGACCGGCACCCCCCTGCGGGTGCTGCACCTGGGCGGCGGGGCGTTGACCCTGCCCCGCTATGTCGCCGCCACCCGACCCGGCTCCACCCAGCGGGTGGTCGAGGTGGACGGTGCCCTGGTCGACCTGGTCCGCCGGGCCCTGCCCTGGCGGCCGGACGCCCGCCTGAAGGTGCGGGTCGCCGATGCCCGGGCGGCGTTGGTCGGCACCCGGGAGGGCAGCTACGACGTGGTGGTCGCCGACGTGTTCGCCGGTGCCCGCACCCCGGCCCGACTGACCTCTGTGGAGTACGCCGCCGAGGTGGCCCGGGTACTCCGGCCGGGCGGCTGGTACCTGGCCAATCTCGCCGACGGCCCACCCCTGCGCTACGCCCGGGGGCAGGTCGCCACGGTGCGTACCGTGTTGCCTCGGGCCTGTCTGGTCGCGGACGCCGGGGTGCTGCGGGGCCGCCGCTACGGCAACCTGGTGCTGGTCGCCGGTGCTCAGGAGCCCCCGGTACCGGAGTTGACCCGCCGGGCCGCCGGTGACTGGTTTCCCGGCCGGGTACTGGCCGGCACCGACCTCGACCGCTTCGTCGGGGGCGCCCCGGTGGTCCACGACGAGCAGGCCACGGACTCCACCCCACCCCCGGCGGGAATTTTTTCCGTCCGACGTTGATCTGTGCGGCCCGGCCGTGCGTATCAATCGGCAGCCATGCCCGTGGGGGGACGGCTTCTGTCCATGGACAACCGGAGGTCTGCATGCACGCACTGGCGGCCGGTTGGCACGGCGAACGGGTGCGGGTGGACTGGATGTCTGCCCGGTCCCAGTCCCGGCCGACCACGACCACCAACGGGGTCGACTCGCGTGCGGGGTCTCGCCAGAATAGCCCGGTGACGCCGCGCCCCGCCCCTGGCCGCCATCAGGCGACGACCACCGAGGCCGCCCACTCCGACCAGTTGATCCGCACCCTGTACGCCGAGCACGCCGGTCCGCTGCTGATGTTCGTGATGCGACTGACCGGTGGTGACCGGCAGCGGGCCGAGGACATCGTGCAGGAGACACTGCTGCGGGCCTGGCGTAACGCCCACCGGCTGGGCACCCAGGGGCAGGGTTCGTTGCGTCCCTGGTTGGTTACGGTGGCCCGCCGCATCGCCATCGACGAACACCGCAGTGAACAGGCCCGCCCGGCCGAGACGTACGACCGGGACCTGACCGCGTTCGCCGAGTCGGACAACACCGACCGGGTGCTGCGTTCGATGACAGTGGCCGACGCACTACGCACGTTGAGTCAATCGCACCGGGAGATCCTGGTGGCGACCTACTTCCGGGGGCGTACGGTGCCAGAGGCGGCCGAGGAACTCGGTCTGCCCCTGGGCACCGCCAAGTCACGGGTCTACTACGCGCTGCGCGCCCTGCGCACAGCCTTGCAGGAGAGGGGGGTGACGGAATGAGCCGAGTTGACCACATGGACGTCGCCGCGTACGCGCTCGGCGTGCTGGACGAACAGGACATGGAACGGTTCGAGGAACACCTCGCAACCTGCTGGGCGTGCGCCGCCGAGTTGGAGTCGATGGTGCCGGTGGTCGGGCTGCTCTCCGACATCGACGCGGAGTCGGTGACGGCGCTGGAGCAGACCCACACCAATCCGGTCCTGCTGGATCGGACCCTGGTGGCGATGCGGGCGCACCGGCGCAAGGCACGGTTCCGGCAGATTCTCGCGACCGCCGCGGCCGTGGTGGTCCTCGGTGGGATCACCGGGGTGGTGTTCAGCAATCTGGCCGACAGTGGTGCCGCACCCCCGGTCGCCGGTCCGACCTCCGGGCCGGTGGAGGTGCCGAACAACCGCCCGGGCAACCCCGGTGGCCCGGGAGTCGGGGGTAACGAGCAGGAGGGCAAGCAGGTGGACGCCACCGACCCGACCACGGGGGTCACGGCCACCTTCTTCCTCGCCTCGAAGGATTTCGGCACCAACATCGCCTTCACCCTGGGTCGGCTGCCCGGTCCCCGGGAGTGCCGTCTGGTGGTGGTACGCCGGGACGCCAGCACCGAGGTCATCTCCAGCTGGTCGGTCCCGCAGGGCGGCTACGGCACCAACAGCAATCCCCAACCGCTGACCCTGTCCGCCGCCACCTCCTCCACATTGGACGAGGTCAAGCACTTCCAGGTGCAGGAGGTCGACGGCAAGGGAGTGGGCAAGACCCTGGTCACGGTGCCCGCTGGCTGAGCGCCCGGAGATCGTGCGAAGGCCCGCCTCGATCGAGGCGGGCCTTCGCGCGTCCACCCCTGCACGGACAGCCGTCGATTCCGGTTCAATCGATGGGCTGTGAAATGAGCCACCGTTCTGCTTTCAACCTTGACAGCACTGTTTCCCGTACTTCCCGGTGACTTGTCAAGTATGAGGAGGGCACGTGGCGAAGATGAAGCGGACCGTCGTTGTCGCGAGCGCCATGGTCGCACTGACGGCCTGCGCGCCCGCGGGCTACAACGGAGCGGACCCCGGCGCGGCGGAACCGGTCGCCGTCGCTGCGGCCGACTCCTCGGCGACCCCGGAGCCGGAGATCAGCGCGGACCCCGGGGCCAGTCCCGAACCGGGCACCTCGGCCTCGCCGGGTGCGGAGAACGAGAACGATGCCCCGCTGCCCGAGGGTGTCGAACTGACCGAGAGTCTGACCGGCAAGAAGTTCCCCCGGATGGGCAGCGCGGTCGTCAACCAGGACGGGTTCCTGCTGTACCGCTTCGACCGGGACAGCAACGACCCGCCGACGACCAACTGCGAGGACCAGTGCGCCGAGGTGTGGCCCCCGGCACTGACCGACGGCAACCCGAAGCTCAAGGGGGTCTCCGACGACGCGGTCGGCACCATCACCCGCCCCGACGGCACCCGTCAGATCACCCTGGACGGTTGGCCCCTCTACACCTACATCGGTGACAAGAAGCCGGGCCAGTGGAAGGGCCAGGGGGTCGGCGGCACCTGGTTCGTGGTCAACCCGGACGGCAGCAAGAACCTGGAGTGCCTGCCCAAGGGCACCCCGAAGGCGGTAGAGCCGCCGTCGAAGACCAAGTCGGGCGGCTCCGACTCGGACTACGACTACTGACCCTGAGGTTCCTCCGATGGCCGGCCGCAGCAACTGCGGTCGGCCATCGTCGTCCGTCAGGCCCGCTCCCAGGGGCTGGGGACCGGGAGGTAGGTGTCCAGGAAGGGCGTGACGACCGCCAGTTGAGCGGCCAGATCCTCCTCGGTGGAGAAGGCGTCGTTCAGGCAGAAGACATGCCGGTCCCGCCGGGCCAGCAGGTGCGCCAGCCGTCCCGGGGTGCCCGGATCGGACAGCTCCGCGATGGTGTACCGCAGGTTCCCCGGCACGGCCCGCCCGGTGTGGAAGGCGTAGTAGTGATGCAGCGACGAGGCGATCGAGATGTCCGTCATGCTGCGGAAACGACTCCCGGCCGTCTGCCGGTGGGCAGCGGGGAAGGCCTCCTCGATCTCGTACAGCACACTGCGCCGCAGGGCGTGGGGCATGTGCTTCATCTTCTGGGTCAGCACGGTCCCGAACCGCTCGGCGATCAGGGCCCGGTTGTTCTTTCCGGCCGCCGACGAGGGGATGTCCTCGGCGGTCGCCGTGCCCGGCGGCACCAGGGCCGGCGAGGGGAAGTACCGGGAGATGCCGTTGGCCAGGAAGAAGTCCGAGGGCAGCACCTCGCTGCCGAGGAACACGTCGTCGTTGAAGTAGAGGAAGTGTTCCGCCAGCCCCTCGATGTGGTGCAGTTGGCTCTCGATGGCGTGCGAGTTGTAGGTGGGCAGCACTTCCGGGTCGGCGAAGATCTCCCGATGGCCTACCACCCGCAGGCCGGGCGCGGACCGGTCCAACCAGGGCGGCACCTGATCGTCGGTGACCAGGTAAACCTGGCGCACCCAGGGCGCGTACAGGTGCAGGGAACGCAGTGAGTAGCGCAGCTCGTCCCGGCTGAGGAACCGGGCCGGGTTGGCCGCCTCACTGTGGTACGGCACCCCGGTCGCCGCCGCCCGCCGCCGCAGCCAGTCGGGGTCGGTGCCGTCGACCCAGGTGTAGACCACATCGATCGGGAAGGTGACATCCTCCGGACGTCGCCCGGCGAACGGCGACCTGGTCCGGGCGGTCGCCGTGGTGGTCGGGGGCAGCAGCCTGGTGAACAGCGCCTCGGAGGCGACGACCGGCGGCTCCGCCGGGTCTACCTGCTCGGCCACCGGATTGGGGCGGGGGGCCACCAGGGTGTTTCCCCGGCGGGTCCAGAACTCCACCTCGCACCCGTACTGCTGCCCCAGCACCATCCGGTGTCGGGGATCCGTCCGGTACCAGGTCAGCCGGAGCACCTCGGCCGCTGCCAGGCGCTTCCACACCCTGGGCTCGAATCCCGGGGCCGGCGGTTGCTCGCCGCCGGAGCCGACCTGGGTGACATAGCCGGGAGTACGCGT
Source organism: Micromonospora sp. NPDC048871 (assembly GCF_043198155.1). Lineage (NCBI taxonomy): Bacteria > Bacillati > Actinomycetota > Actinomycetes > Micromonosporales > Micromonosporaceae > Micromonospora > Micromonospora sp. NPDC048871. The sequence goes on from NZ_JBICUM010000001.1 coordinate 92,799, forward strand.
GCAGGCCCCCGCGAGGGCGGCGTACACCCGGTCCCGGTCGGCGATGTCCACCCCGACCACGGAGGACCTCTCGGAGCCGCCCCGGACCCGGAAGAAGTCGACACCGGCCTCCGTCAGGGCCACGGTCACCGCCGCCAGGTTCTCGGTCCGGGCCAGCAGGGGGGTCAGGTCGGCGGCCACCAGGGCGATCCGGGGCGCCCGGTCGGCGGTGACGGCCGCCCGGTCACCGCCGGAGAGCAGTTCCGGCTGTTGGCGGGCCAGCCGCTCGGCTCGACGACCCGCCGACCGGGTGTCCTCGGCGGCCCGGGCCACCCACTGCTTCAGTTGGTGCCGGGCGCGCGGACTCACCTTCTTGGCGATGGCCCGCCGGGTCTGCGGGCTGAGCACCCGCCGATAGACCTCCACGAACCCGGAGGGTTCGGCGACAGCTCTGGGGATCTCCGACGGGACTCGCCCCGGCTCGGTCACGGCTACCTTGCTCCTCTGTGCGGGCGCTCCGGCTCCCGGGGGCGCGATCTGGCGGGCGCTAGGGGCGATCGATGATCGTGAAGGAGAGTTCACTGTCGTTGGTGTAGTAGGGGCGGACCCGCAACCTCGGCGCCGGGTCCTCCTCGACCAGGTCCAATGGGATCAGCTGGGTCAGGTCGATCTCCGGATAGCTGTACGCGCGCTTCTTGTCGACCACGTCGTCGGCGAACCGGCCCATCCGCACCTCCTCCGGGCCGCACCGCAGATAGACGTCCCAGTCCTCGTACCGGCCCAACCGCAGGTCGGTCAGGGGGGTCAACGGCACCACCATGCTCAGCTGCCCCTGCCTGGCCGGCCCGACCGGCAGGCTCAACGACTCCGGGACATCCCCCCGTCGGCGCAGCACCGCCTGATCCGGTACCCCCGGTCCGTGCCAGGTGAAGGTGACCGCTACAGCCGTGCCGTCGACCGCGATCCGGCGTACCTCGGCGTGGCGGGCCCGCACCCAGCTACGGATCGCCAGGAAACCGTCCGCCGTCTGGTACGGCACCTGCGCCGACAGGCCCGCCCGGTCCCCCAGCGGACCGGCGGCACCGGACAGCACCCGGCAGTCCACCCGCTGGGGACGCAACCGACGCCGACCCTTGTTCCCCTCGGTCAGGAAGAGGTTCCAGCGGCCCTCGGACAGGGTCCCGGCGTCGAGGGCGACCTCCGCCCGCGTGCCGTCCGGGGAGGGCACGAGAGGGGTACGGAGCACCTCCCGGGTGTCCCGGTTGCTCAGCACCACGCACGCCTCGCCGGCACCGGTGGTCCCGTCCACCGACACCCGCAGGCCCAGATCCGGCAACACCAGGCAGTCCGCCACCGGTGCCTCCTGGGTCTCCGAGATCCGGCGTCTGATCGCGGATTGCAGCCGGGTGCTGGTGCTGCGGGCCCGGGGTATCCGGGTCAGTCGCACCAGAGCGCCCATGCTCGCCCGTCGGGCCAGTTCGTTGCCGGCGATCCCCCGCAGCACCGGATCGGCCAGGGCGCGGGCCAGCCCGGCCTCCCGGCGGGTCGGCTCCGTCGGCAGGGGTCGGCGTCCCACCCGCCGGGGGCGGGGCACCTGGCTGCGGCGGACCGCTAGCACCTGGGCGCAGTCCCGGGCGAACTGGGTGGCCAGGTGCACCGGATCGAAGCGGGCGGAGTTGATCACCGCCATCCGGCCCATCCGGATGCGCAACTCGTCGTTGTGCATCAGCATCCGCAGCGCATCGGCGTACGCCCCGAAGTCGTCCGTGGGTACCAGCAGGCCGTCCTCGCCGTGGGTGATGATCTCGCGGGGTCCGACCGGGCAGTCGCTGCTGACCACCGGCAGGCCCAGTCTCATGGCCTCGACGATCGTCATGCCGAAGGACTCACGCTGCGAGGAGACCGCCGCGATGGCGCCCTTGACCCACTCTGCGGCCATGTCCTCGCGTCGACCCATCAACAGGACCTGGCCGTACAGGCCCAGTTCACGGATGAGCCGGGCCAGCCCCGGCCGCTGGTCGCCGTCTCCGTAGATCCGCAGGGTCCAACCCGGGCAGTCCCGGACCGCCTGGCCGAAGGCCAGGATCAGTTGGTCGTACCGCTTGAGGGGTTCCAGGCGGCCCGCCGCCACGATGATCCGGCTCCGCCCGTCCGCCGGCGCGATCGCGCTGGCCGGGACGCTGTTGGCCAACGCCTTGACCTGGGTGGCCGGGACCGGGTTGCCGGTGCGGAAGGCCTCCGCGTCCGCTTGGGACACCGTGTACGCCAGGTCGATGCGGGAGTAGTACCGGCTGATGTCGGCCTTGACCGCCTCGTGGATCAGGTCCTGGGTCATGTGTTCCTGGGCCACCCGCACCACATGCTCCGGGGCGTACCTGGCGATGACGAGGTTGAGCCCCGGTCGGGTGCCCACGACCACGTCGGCGTCGGTGTGCCTGAGGTAGCGGACCATCCGCTCGTCGGTCAGCCGGCTGTACTGCTGGTGGAACTCCTCCTGGGTCGGGATCACCGTGGAGGGTTCCCGCAGTTGGGGGTCGGAGCGGTCCGGCCGCCGTGGCCTGATGTCGACCAGCGGCACCACGGTGATCCGGTCGTCGCCGTCGAACATCATCCGGTCGACTCGCCGGAAGACCGAGGCGATCTCGACGGTGTGGCCGTCCTCGACCAGGCCGGTGGCCAGGTTGAGCACCGCTCGGTTGGTGCCGCCCACCCCGTAGAAGTTGTGCACCAGGAAGGAGAACTTCACCGCTGGTCCGCCGCCTCGTAGGGGCTGGGCACCGGGAAGTACGCCTGAAGGAAGGGCTCCAGGACGGCCATCTGCTGCTGGAGTTGGGCGTAGGTGGAGAAGGCGTCGTTGATGCAGAAGGTGTCCCAGTCCCGCCGGGCCTCGGCCCGCTTGAGTCGGGCGACGAGATCCGGCACCGCCAACTGCACGTACCCGTAGTTCACCTGGCCGGGCAGGGCCCTACCCGTCAGGAAGGCGTAGTAGTGGTACAGGGAGTAGGTGATGATGATGTCGGTGGCGCTGCGGAACCGGCTGTGCGCGGTGCGGGCGTGTTCCTGCGGAAACTCCCGCTGGATCTCGGCCAGGATGCTGCGCCGCAGCGGGTAGGGCACATGCTGGCTGCCCTGGGTCAGGGTCCGGCCGAACCGTTGCTCGATGAGCCGCCGATTGTTCTTGATCATGGCGTCGATCGGGGTGTCCAGGTTGGTGATCGGACCGACCGGGACCCGGTTCTGGGACAGGAAGAACTTGGTGTTGCCGTTGGCCAGGAAGAAGGTCTGCGGGGCCAGCGGCCGGCCGAAGAACATGTCGTCATTGAGGTAGAGGAAGTGCTCGGCCAGGCCGTCGATGTTGTGCAGCTGGGTCTCGATGGCCACCGAGTTGAAGGTCGGCAGGGCCGCTCGGTCGGCGAAGATGTCCTGGTGGTCGACCACGAAGATGTTCCCCGGGCTCAGATCGAGCCAGGCGGGGCGCTGCCGGTCGGTCACGATGTAGATGTTGCGGACCCAGGGCGCGTTGAGGTGCAGTGAGCGCAGCGAGTACTTCAGCTCGTCCCGGTTGATGTAGCGCGACTCGCTGGCGGCCTCGGCGTGAAAGGCCTCCCCCTTGATCTCGGCCCGCCGGCGTTGCCAGTCCGGATCCGCGCCGTCCACCCAGGTGTAGACCACATCGATCGGGAACTCGATGTCGTCCGGCAGCGAGTGGTCGAACTCCGGCCGGGTACGCAGACCCGGGCCGCTGCCGCGCGCGGCCGCCAGGCGGGTGAAGCGGTGCTCGCCGACCCGCACCGGCACCCCCGCCATCGAGACCGCCGGCATCATCCGGTTGCGCCTGGGGGCACGCAGCACCTCGGCCCCCCGGTCCGGCTGCCAGAACTCGATCTCGCATCCGTACACCGGGCCGAGGACCAGCTTCATCGTCGGGTCCACCCGGAACCAGGTCAGCTTGAACGCCTCGACGGTGTGCAGGTCGGCCCAGACCGCCGGGTCCTCGGCATCGTGCAGCACCGCGGTGACCGGTGGCTTCGGCAGCACCTGACTGAGGTAGCAGCCGGCGGTGGCCCCGAGCTTCTCCAGGGCACCCAGGACGGCCGTCCGATCCTGCTGGCTGACCCCGATCACCGGGGTGCGGTCGTCCATCCCGCGTACCAGGAAATGGTCCACGCCGTGCGCGTCCAGGGCCCCGGTCACCGCGGCGACATTTAGCCGGCGGGCGAGCAGGGGGGTCAGGTCGGGGTGGACATGAGCGCGCCGACGACGCCCGTCCACCAACACCTCACGAACATCGACACCCCCCGGGGGCACCGTGTCGGTCGTCCGGGGTGGGGAGGTCAGGTTCACGGTGATTCCCTGGGGGTCGAGGGCAGGGTGGGGGCGTCCGACCGGGGGCCGACCCGCAGGGCCGGGAGGGTGGCCGCGTCCACCTGGCGGGCCGTCGGAAGCGAGGGGGTGGTCTGGGCGTCCACCTGCCCGGCGTACCGATCGACACCTGCGGACTGCCGCCACAGGGCACTGGCGCCCAACTCCCGGCGCCGGGCCACCTCCTCCTCCGGCAGCTCGAAGGGTGCGGGGAAGGGCAGATAGCGGGGCAGGACATCGGCGAGCATCCGTTCCTGCTCCTGGAAGGTCCGGGGGTCGGAGTCGGTGTCGTTCAGGCAGAACACGTCACGGTCGCGGTGGGCCAGCAGTTCGGCCAGCCGGGCGGGGGTCGCCGGGTGGCCGAGGTCGGCGTACTCGTACTCGATCTCCCCGGGGACGGCCTGGGCGGTCAGGTAGGCCCAGTACTGGTGCAGGGAGGACGGGATCGACAGATCACGGTGGTCGCGGAACCGGTGCCGGGCCGTGGCGGTCACCTCCGCCGGCAAGGTCGCCTCGATCTGCTGCATGATGCTGCGCCGCAGGGCGAAGGGGGTGTGCTTCATCTTCTGCGTGATGGTCACACCGAAGTGGCGCTGGATGTGCCGCCGGTTGTTCTTCCCGGCGGCGTTCACCGGGAGGTCACCGGGGGTGGCCTCGCCGAGCCCGAACTGCGCCGGAGAGGGGAAGAACTTGGCGATCCCGTTGGCGTGGAAGAAGTGGGTGGGCAACAGGGGCCGACCCAGGAAGACGTCGTCGTTGAGGTAGAGGAAGTGCTCCGCCAGGCCCTCGATGCGGTGCAGCCGGGACTCGATGGCGTGCGAGTTGAACGAGGACAGGCCGTCCAGGTCGGCGAAGAGGTCCGCGTGCGACACGACCGTGACCATCGGATGGTCGGGGTCCAGCCAGCTCGGCAACTGGCTGTCCGTGACCACGAAGATCTTCCTCAGCCAGGGGGCGAAGCTGTGCAGCGAGCGCATGGAGTACCGCAGTTCGTCGCGGTTGTGGTAGCGCGAGGTGTTGGCGGCGATCGCGTGCAGGGCGGCGTCCGGGGTACCCATCGCCGCCTGCTTGCGCTCCCGCCATTCCGGGTCCGCGCCGTCCACCCAGGTGTAGACCGCGTCGATCGGGAAGCTGACCCGGTCCGGTGCGCGTACGGCCAGGTCGCGACGGGTGCCGTAGGTGTGGTCGTCGGCCTCGGGCACGAAGTGGCTGAGCAGGGCGGCGGCCACCCGCACCGGTTGCGCCTGGGCCGGAGCCTCGTCGATCACGGCGTTGTGCCGGGGTGCCCGTACCAGGTCGCCGACCCGGGTCCACATCTCGATCTCGCAGGCGAACTGCGCGCCGAGCACCACCCCCGCCCGCACGTCCGTCACCGGGAACCACACCTGGATCACCTCGGTCGGCTCCCGGTCCGGCTGGTCCCGGTCCGGCCGTACCTCGACCACCCGGACCTGGGCCCCGGACAGCAGCGGTGCGGAGTCGACCAACCGCCGCACCGCCTCCCGCTGATCGTCCAGGACCGCCACCGAGCTGCGCAGGTAGTCGTCGTGGCGTACACAGTGGTATTCGATCCCGGCGGACTCCAGGGTGGAGGTCACCGCGGTCAGGTTGCGGTGCCACATCTGAAGTGGGGTCGCCGCGGCGACGACCTCGGCCTCGGCGCGGACCCCGTCCTCGGTGACCGGCACCCGGGCACCGACCGGGTGCCGGGTCTCCCCGCCACGGGGGCGGGTGAGGCTACGCACGATGCCGAGCCGGTGCTGCTCCGGGAGCAGCCGCAACAGGTGACGCCGGACGCCCGGCGGCAGGAGACGGTAGACGCGCAGCGCGATCATCGGATCGTCACGCTCGGTTCAGCCACCTGGGGCCACCCCACCTCAAAGGTGACGCCCGTACGGCGTGACGACGGTTCTGAAACACCCCGACCGAACGATCGCTCCAGCAGCCATCCCGGCACCTCCTGAGCAGATTCCCCGTGACCCGCGGCAGGTCTGACCTCATCGGGGTGACCTCGTGGCCAGCCATCCGACATGCACCGGCTGCTATGCAGGCCGGGCGGATGCCGCGCTGGTCGGACCCTAACAGCGCACTTCACTTACAGGTGAGGAATCAAACCTTTCCATATTGATCGTGTCTCGGCGTGAGGTCAGTTACATCAGCAAATGGAGGTATTTGCCCGATGATTCCTGACCGTTCGGTGGTCCCCGCGATGAACGGAAGGTGACCGACGAGGGTCCGGAGCGCCGATCAGGGCCGAGCCGCCGGTATCCGGGGCGCCGGCCAGAGGCGGGTCCGGCGGTGTCCGGGGCGCCGGTGAGGTGGCACAGTGGGGTCGTGACCGGAGCCGCACCCACCGCCGGCCGGACCCTGCGCCCGCCGTCCGGCTACCGGCTGGTCGCCTCGATCCGGCCTCTGACCTTCAGCCCGTACGACCCCTGCGCCCGGATCACCGGCGACACCTTCTGGCTGGCGGCGCGCACCCCGGTCGGGCCCGCCACCCTGGCCCTGCACGCCACCGGCGACGAGTTGCGCGCCGAAGGGTACGGGCCCGGCGGCGGCTGGCTGGTCGAGCAGGCCGACGCGATCGCCGGGCTGCGCGACGACCTCACCGGCTTCGCCGACCTGGCCCGGTCCCACCCCGTGGTGGCCCGCCTGGCGGCCCAGCACCCAGGTCTGCGGATGCCCGCCACCGGGCTGGTCTTCCCCCGGGTGCTGCGGGCCGTCTTCGAGCAGAAGGTCACCGGCAAGGAGGCCTACCGGGCGTACGCGGCCACCGTCCGCCACTTCGCCGAGCCGGCACCGGGACCGGTGTCGCTGCTCCTGCCGCCCGAGCCGGGGGCCGTGGCAGCCGCCCCCTACTGGGTCTTCCACCCCTTCGGGGTGGAGCAGCGCCGCGCCGACACCCTGCGCCGGGCCGCCGCCGTCGCCGACCGGCTGGAACGCTGCGAGGACTCGGCGAGGGCCACCCGTGCCCTGCTGTCGATCAACGGGATCGGCCCGTGGACGGCCGCCGAGGTCGTCCGGGTGGCGTACGGCGACCCGGACGCGGTGAGCGTCGGCGACTACCACGTACCGAACACGGTGGCCTGGGCCCTGGCCGGCGAGGCCCGCGCGGACGACGCCCGGATGCTGGAGTTGCTGGAGCCGTTCCGGGGCCACCGGGGCCGGGTCTGCCGACTGCTGGAGGTGGCCGGCATCCACGCCCCCAGGTTCGGCCCCCGGATGCCGATCCGCTCCTTCGCCCGCTACTGACGGTCACCCCCGCTGCCAGCCGGGTCTCAGGCGGCCTCGTGCAGGTCGGCCAGGTCGACCGGGCTCCACCGGCGCAGCAGGGCCGCCAACTCGGCCACCGTGGCCGCCTCGCCGAGCACGTTGTCCCCGCCGCCGAAGCGGCTGGGGTAGCGGTGGGCCAGCCGGTAGACGTACCGGCCCCGGATCAGCTCGACGCTGACCCGCCACCGTCCGCAACACCCGCAGACCCACTCAGACACCCCGCGAAAGTAGCTCTGACCTGCGGTTATCCGAATCTCCCAGGCGCGCTGGGACAGCCCAGCGGCGGACACGCCACCCACCGGCACGCCGTGATGTGCCTCACCGTTGTCGGTGGCTTCTGGTTGACTGTCGCCGTGGACCTGCCGATCAATCCGCCGGTGGAGCCGATGCTCGCCCGCAGTGTCGCCTCGATCCCCACCGGGCCGGGGATGACCTACGAGCCCAAGTGGGACGGGTTCCGCTGCATCATCTTCCGCGACGGCGACGAGGTGGAGCTGGCCAGCCGGGGCGGCAAGCTGATGACCCGCTACTTCCCCGAGGTGGTCGAGCAGGCCCGTCGGCAGTTGCCGGCCCGCTGCGCGGTCGACGGCGAGCTGATCGTGATCCGCCGCGACGGCCCGGAGGCCGCCCCCCGGCTCGATTTCGAGCTGCTGGCGCAGCGCATCCACCCGGCCGCCTCCCGGGTGAAGCTGCTCGCCGAGACCACCCCGGCCGACTTCGTCGCCTTCGACCTGCTCGCCCTCGACGACGAGAGCCTGCTGGAGGTGCCGTACCCGACCCGGCGCGCCCGGCTGGAGCAGGCCCTGGCAAAGGTGCGCCCGCCGGTGCACCTCACCCAGATCACCACCGAGGCCGAGACCGCCCGCCGCTGGTTCGAGGTGTTCGAGGGCGCCGGTCTCGACGGGCTGATCGCCAAACCCGCCGACCTGCCCTACGAGCCGGGCAAGCGGTTGATGTTCAAGGTCAAGCACGCCCGCACCGCGGACGTGGTGGTCGCCGGGTTCCGCTGGCACAAGTCCGGGCCGGTGGTCGGTTCCCTGCTGCTTGGGCTCTACGACGACGCGCAGGTGCTGCACCACATCGGAGTGAGCGCCTCGTTCACCATGGCCCGTCGGGCCGAGCTGCTGGAGGAGTTGGCCCCCTACCGCGAGGTCGCAGACGATCACCCGTGGGTGCACGGCGACCACGAGCGCGGCCAACGCATCCCGGGCGGGGTCAGCCGGTGGACCGGCACGAAGAACCTGGAATGGGAGCCCCTGCGCCCGGAGCTGGTGGTCGAGGTGGCGTACGACGCGATGGAGGGTGACCGGTTCCGGCACACCGCGCGGTTCGTCCGCTGGCGGCCCGACCGGGACCCCCTCTCCTGCCGGTACGACCAGTTGGAGCGGCCGATCCGGTTCGACGTGGACCAGGTCCTGCGCGGCGATCCGGCGGTGACGGTGGGGTCCGCTTCCGGTTCGGCGTAGCCTGACGATCGCACCGATCCCGGAGGCCCGCTCGTGACCCGTACTTCCGCACCGATCCGCCGTCGACGGCGCACCCTGGCCGGTCTGGTCGCCGCCGCGGTGGTCGCCGCCGGTTGCACCCTGCCGGCGCTGGCGCCGCACGACGACACCGTCAGCAGGGCCGCCCCACCGGGCACGACACCGACCTGGCAGGCTTGCCCGGAGGCCGCCGACGAGGTGGTCGGGCGAGGGGCACCGGGCATCCGGTACGAGTGCACCCGCATCCGGGTCCCCCGCGACTGGGCCGGCGGCAGTGGCGCCACGACCGGCCCCGGTGCCGGAGAGACCTTCGAGATCGCCCTGATCCGGGCCCGCTCCGAAAACCAACGCGACCGGATCGGTTCCCTGCTGGTCAACCCCGGTGGTCCCGGCGGTTCCGGAGTGGACACCGCCGTCTACCTCTCCTTCGGCGAGCGGTACGGCGGGCTGCCCGACCGCATCCTGGAACGCTTCGACATCGTCGGCTTCGACCCTCGCGGGGTGGCCCGGTCCAGCCCGGTGGAGTGCATCTCCGACGACGACCTGGACGCCGTCTTCGGCTCCGATCCCGACCCGCAGAGCCAGGAGTCCTTCGACGGCCTGGTCGACCTCGCCGACCGCATCGGCCAGGGCTGCGGCGACAAGTACGGCGACCAACTCCCGCTGTACGGCACCGAGCAGGCCGCCCGGGACATGGACGCGATCCGCGCGGCGGTCGGCGACGACCAGCTCACCTACCTGGGCTACTCCTACGGCACCCTGCTCGGTGCCACGTACGCCCAACTGTTCCCCACCCGGGTGCGGGCGCTGGTGCTCGACGGGGCGATCGACCCCCGACAGGGTCTGATCGAGGGCTCGGAGAGCCAGGCCAAGGGCTTCGAGCGGGCCTTCGACAACTTCCACCGGTGGTGTGCTGCCAACGCCGCCCGCTGCCCGATCGCCCCGGACGCCCGGGCGGCGGTCGTCTCCGCGATCGACAAGGCCCGGGTGTCCCCGGCCCGTTCCGCCGACGGTCGGGAAGCCACCGCCGGCTGGGTCTTCTACGCGGTCATCTCCTCCCTCTACACCGAGAGCGGCTGGCAGGAGTTGGCCCGCGCCATCGACCAACTGGAGGGCGGCAACCCGCAGGGCGTGTTCCAACTGGCCGACAATTACGCCGACCGCGACGACCGGGGCCACTACACCAACCTCTTCGACGCCAACACGGCGATCAACTGCGCCGACGAGGAGGAACGGCCCGACCTGGACCGCATCCGCCAACTGCAGTCCCAGTGGCGAGGACAGTACCCGTTGTTCGGCCCGGCCCTGGCCACCGGCCTGATCTCCTGCACCGAATGGCCGGGCGGCAGCGACCCCTACCCCACCGGCCGCGCCGACGGCGCCCCACCCATCCTGATCATCGGCACCACCGGCGACCCGGCGACCCCGTACGAGCAGGCCCCGGCCCTGGCCGAGATGCTCGGGGTGGGGCGGCTGCTCACCTGGGAGGGTGAGGGTCACACGGCATACCCGCAGACCGCCTGCATCACGGCTGCCGTCGACGCCTACCTGATCGACCTCACCGTCCCTGCCGAAGGCAAACGCTGCCCGGCCCGCTAGCCGCAGCCCTACCTCTGCCAGCTCGGGCGGCTTGGGCCACCACCCCCTTACGCCAGGTCACCGGATTCACGGCACCATCAGGTCAACTGGTGCTGGTGGGAACGGTGCCGAGGCTGACCAACCAGGCCCCTCGGTAGACGACGACTGGTTCGCCGGTGCCGTCCCGGCGAGCGATCACCACGACGTCGAGATCTCCTGGTTCTGATCGGCTTTTGAGCGGACGCAGCGAGATCAGCAGGTGCTCCTGGTCCGGTGTGAGGATTACGTTGGCGACCCGCTGGTCAGGGCCGGCGCCGGTGGGAATCTCGACCCGGCCGCCGGAGCTGTCGGTCACCAGCAGCCGATCCACCCGTTCGCGTCCGCTCTCGGCGAGAAGGGTGTGCAGCACCGCACCGTCACCGAGGGTCTCTCGGGGGAAGGTTCCGGACGGGGCGCTGGTGACCGTACCGTCGGGGCTGAGGGTGAGGGTCTGCTTGCCCGGCTCGAACCACAGCGCCGACAACGCGGCTGTGCCGGTCGGCGGGAATTCGTGCTGCCACACCGTCACCTCCGACGCCTCCGGTGTGTTCGCGTGGAGGGTCGCGGTCGCGGTGGAGAGTCGTACCGACCAGGCGCGGCTGGGCCGGGGCACCCGTTGGCCGTCCGGACGGGCCTCCAGTTCGACGACCAGGGCGTGGTCGCCGGAAACCGTCGCGGTGACGGTGCCGGTCGTCGGCGGCAGCTCCGCCGGCCGGGTCGGCTGTTCGCCGCTGGGCGCGGTGCCGTCACCGACCACCGGGGTGACCGCGCCCGACTTCAGGTCGAGTACGGAGAGTCGGCCCTTGCCGGAACGGTTGTCCTCCACGATGGCGCGCCGCCCGTCAGGAGCGAAGGCGACCTCGCCGACCGGAGAAAGCAGGTCACGTACCTCCCCCTTCGGGGTGACCAGGCTGATCCGGCGGGGGCCGGGAGCCGTCCGGTGCAGCAGAGCGAACCCGTCGCCGGTGAAGACCCCAGGGAACTCCGCCCCGCTGACCGTCACGGTGGGCCGGGACTGGCCGGTCCTGGTGTCCGCGATGACGAGTTGCCGAGGGTCCTGGCGGGTGAGCGCGGCGAGGTAGCGGCCGTCGGGTGTGGCGGCGATCGGATACGACGGCAGCTCGACGGCCGGGCTCGCCGCTCCGGACGCCAGGTCGATCCCGCCGTACCGCCCGCCCTGCCGGTCCTCCCAGATCACCCCGCCTCGGTCGGCGATCTTGCAGAAGGCCTCTTCCACCGGTAGCCCGACCCTGCCGTCGCCGGTGACGGTGAGACAACTGGATGCCGTGATCGACAGCGTGGCATCGACGTTGAAGGCCCGGTCGGCGTACCCGAGATCGGGCAGCGTGACGTCGCGCAGGCGACCGTCGACGAGCACGGCGTCACGGCGATCCTCACCCAGCCCTCGGGCGACGGTCGGGAGACGGGGATCACCGCCGAAGGCGACCTGGGTGTGTCGCCGAGCGGGCGTCAGGCCGGCGAGGTCATCGCCGAACCGTTCCAGCGCGAGCAGCCCGGTCACATCCTCCGTCACGGGAACCGCCAGCACCGCCGGACCGAGCCCACGCACCTCAGCCGGCACCTGCGCCACTCGGACGGGCAGATCGTCCTGTTCCGCTTCGGTGCAGCTCGTGGCCGTGCTCAGCAGCAGCAGGGCGAGCACCATCGACGCAGCCTGGCGGATAACAGTCATTCGGGCATTGTGATCCCCTTCGGCAAGCCGCCGCCCGGGGTAGGGGGCCCGAGAATTCATGCCCGATACCTCCCTGCCGTCCGGTATAAGACCGTTTATGAGGCGGCCCGATCAGCCGACGGCGCGGAATGATGCTCGGCCGCGGGTCGTTGTACATGGCATACCGCGAGGGCTTCCCCCGCCCCGCAACGCGGTCTCCCGGAACCCCTGGAATGTGGGGGCGCCCGGGATCGTTACATCCCCCGGACGCCCGAGCACCCCCGCCGGGCGTTCCTCTTTCCCCCCGCAGCACCGCGAACCCCGAACCGGGTTGATTCCTGCTGCGTACCCCCGAACGGAAGGTGTGAGTCGATCATGCGTACCACCATCCTGCGTAAGACCGCTCTGACCGTCGCCGCTGCCGCCGCCACCGCCGGTGGCATCGCCGGCCCCGCTGTCGCCGCCTACGCCGCCCCCGCGCCGGCCGCCGCCGCTTCGGTGCAGGCCGACCGCAAGCCCAGCGACGAGCGCCAGCTCGACGTACGCTACGAGGCCCAGCCCAACTTCTACTTCTGCGGCCCGGCCGCCGCCCGTAACGCGCTGAGCGTGCAGGGCAAGAACATCGACGTGTACGACATGGCCAAGCGGATGGGTACCACCGAGGCCGGTACCGACTCCATCAACGACATCACGCCGGTGCTGAACAAGGAGACCGGTAAGGACGTCTACAAGTCGGTGGAGATCCGGGACGCCAAGGCCGCCGAGAAGCATGCCGACAAGCTGCGCGAGGACATCGTGCGGACCGTCGACGACGGCCGTGCAGTGGTTGCCAACATCGCCGGCACCGCCACCGACACCGACGGCGGCGTGCACAGCTTCGAGGGCGGGCACTACGTCAGCGTCACCGGATACGACGACGAGGGCGAGACCGTGACCATCGCCGACTCGGCCGACCCGGCCAAGGCCTCGTACCGGATGGACGTCGACACCCTCGCCAACTGGATCGCCACCCGCGGTTACTCCGCAGCCTCCTGACGATCCGACAACCGAACACTCGAAGGGCCGACCCCCTGCCGGGGTCGGCCCTTCGGTCTGCCGGAAACCGGTCGCCGCAGGTATGTCACCCTCACTGAATGAACGACATGATCTTCCGTACGGCGATCCGGGCCGACCTGCCTACGGTGCTCGACCTGCTCGCCGACGACATGCTGGGACGTACCCGGGACGTCGGAGAGGTCGACGCCACCTACGAGAAGGCGTTCGCGGACATCACCGCCGACCCGCGCAACCACCTAGTGATCGCCGAGGTCGACGGCGAGGTGGTCGGCTGCATGCAGCTCACCTACATCCCCGGGCTCGGTCGGCACGGGGCCGAACGGCAACTGATCGAGTCGGTTCGGGTTCGCTCCGATCAGCGGGGTCGGGGCCTGGGTCGGCTGATGATGACCTGGGCGATCGAGCAGGCGCGGCTGCGTGGCTGCGGCCTGGTGCAACTCACCACCGACAAGAGCCGCCACGACGCCCACCGCTTCTACCTGGGGCTCGGCTTCGTCGCCAGCCACGAGGGCATGAAGCTCACTCTCTGACGCCGTCGCCGGTCGGCTGCTCGGCCAGCCGGGGACGCCCGACCTGGCAGTCGAGGATGCCGGCCCAGAAGCTGGTCAGTACCGAAAGGCTCGAACCGTGGGTCAGGCTCCGGGCGGCATTGCGGATCAACCAGAAATCGCCTTCCGGCAGGACGACCGCCCACCCGACCGGCCCGTCGTCCTCGGTCGCCAGAACCAGCAGTATCGGCTGACTGACCACCTCGATCTCGGGCAGGTCCGCCACCTCCACAGGCTTCAGCCCTGGCTGCCGGCTCACCGGCTGCCGCCCCGGTTGCATCGCCCCACCACACGACTGGGGCGCAGCCCCACCCTCGTCGTCGTCCGTCGCTCAGGCTGGGCCGCCGTGGGGACATGCCCGGCAGACTCATCGGACCCATCAGAGCAGGTCGACTCCTCCACCACGTCAAACGGATCGTCCTTGCGCTGAAACCACTTCCACCGACCCACCTCGAAACCTCCCAATGCCAGCGACCAATCTCCTTCCGGAGCCAGAATCTGCGCGGCGCGAGCGATCGCGCAACATTCCTCGTGAGACAGTCACCTGGAGATGCTCTTTTCGTTTGCCGATGCGCAGGCCGTCTCGCGGCAAGCCCGGTGATGCGTCGGCATGAGACAGAGAGGACGGCCATGGCCGAAGTCGGCTCCACGGTGCCCCGACGGGAACTCGGACGGCTACTCCGCCAGACCCGGGAGCAGGCCGGGATCGGTTTGGAGGCCGCTGCCTCGGATCTTGAATGGTCGCGGGCCAAGATGTATCGGATCGAATCAGGGCAGACTCCGATCCGTGCACTTGACGTCGAGCAGATGTGCCGGCTCTACGGCGCCTCGCCGGAGATGTCAGAGGTACTGGTCAGCCTCGCCAAGGAGTCCAAGAGCAAGGGTTGGTATCACGCCTACGGTGACGTGATCCCCCGATGGTTCCAGTTGTACGTGGGGCTTGAGTCCGCCGCGACTCGCATCCGCACCTACGAGCAGAGCCTGGTTCCTGGGCTGCTACAGACTCCCGACTACACGACAGCGGTCGCGAAGTGCCGACCGAACATCACCGATGACGAGGTCGCAAAAATCGTCGAGTTGCGGCTGGAACGACAGCGCATTCTCACCAGGCAGCGGCCGGCCGCGCCCACGCTGGACGTGATCCTCGACGAGGGTCTTCTGCACAAGAACGTGCCCGGCATGTCTCGGCAAATCGACAAGCTGATCGAGGCCAGCGAGGCACCCAACGCGACCGTCAGAATCGCTCCGCTTGGCGGCAAGCTCAACCGTGCGGCCGTCGCCGGCAGTTTCGTGATCCTGGACTTCCCCGCCAAGGGGGCTCGATCAGCCGAACCAACTACCGTGTTCCACGAAAGCCTCTCCGGCGCGTTGTACCTTGATCGTCTAGATGAGGTCCGAGCGTACGCCGAGGTGTGGAACCAACTCAGCGCAACAGCGTTGAGCAGCGAGGAATCCCGCGCGCTCCTGCGACGAGTCAAGGAGAGGCATCATGACTGACCTACGCAGTGCGACTTGGCGCAAGGCCACTTACAGCAGCGACCAGGGGAACTGTGTCGAGGTGGCCGACGATCTTGGTGGGCTCGTGGGGGTGCGGGACAGCAAGGACATCACCGGGCCGGTGCTGCTGTTCGCCCCCACCCAGTGGCGGTCCTTCGTAGCGACCATCAAGGCCGACGACCTCTCGTAGCCCTTCACCCCGCCCCGAGCCCACGCACCCGCAAGATCGCGCTCGATCTGGGATCGAGTGGTCTCGGAGCCAATCAAGGCCACTCGATCCTGGATCGAGCGCGATCTTCAAAGGCCCGTACGAAAAGCGAGTCAGCGGGGGCGGTCGCGGTCCTTGGAGGGTTGGACCCGCTTCGGCTCACCCGGCATCTTCGGGTGGTCCGGGGGGTAGGGCAGATCGCCCTCGCCGGCGGCGGCGTCCCGCTCGGCCCACTCCAGCAGCGGGGTGATGTCCCACGCGGTGTCGTCGATGCCGGCGTGCGGGTCGCCCTGCTCGGCCAGCCGCTGCGGGACCGTACCCAGGTCGAAGTCGTCCGGGTCGACCTGGGGCAACTCCTCCCAGGTGACCGGGGTGGAGACCGTGGCCCGGGCGTTGGCTCGCAGCGAGTACGCACACGCGATGGTGCGGTCCCGGGCCATCTGGTTGAAGTCGACGAAGACCCGTTCGCCGCGTTCCTCCTTCCACCAGGCGGTGGTGACCAGGTCGGGGCGGCGGCGGGCCAGTTCCCGGGCCAGGGCGATGGTGGCCCGGCGTACCTCGACGAAGGTCCACCGTGGCTGGATTCGCAGGTAGACGTGCACCCCCCGCCCGCCGGAGGTCTTCGGCCAGCCGGGCACGCCCAGCTCGTCGAGGATGGCCCGCAGCTCGGCGGCGGCGGTGGCGGCGTGGGCGAAGTCGGTGCCGGGCTGCGGGTCGAGGTCTACCCGCAGTTCGTCGGGGCGGTCCGGGTCGGCGGCGCGTACCGGCCACGGGTGGAACACGACAGTGCCCATCTGTGCCGCCCAGGCCACATGGGCCAGGTCCGCCGGGCAGAGCTCCGCCGCCGTACGCCCACTGGGGAAGGTGATCTCGCTGGTCCGCACCCAGGGCGGCACCCCCCGGGTCGGCACCCGCTTGGAGAAGAACATCTCCCCCTCGATGCCGTCCGGGAAGCGTTGCAGGGTGGTCGGCCGTTCGCGCAGGGCACGCAGGATGCCCTCGCCCACCGCCAGGTAGTAGCCGAAGACGTCGGCCTTGGTGAAGCCCCGCTTCGGAAAGATCACCCGGTCCGGGCTGGACAGCCGTACGGTGTGTCCGGCGACCTCGATCTCCTGGGCCGCCGCCTTCGTGCCTGCCATTTCGCGACCATATGCGATGGGTCCGACGTTCGACGTACCGTTGACGGGTGAGTCTTCCCGACAGTGAACTGCCCCGCACCGAGGACGAGTGGCGGGTCCGGCTCAGCCCCGAGGAGTTCCGGGTGCTGCGCGAGCACGGCACGGAGCCCGCCTGGACCGGCGAGTACGTCGACACCAAGACCCCCGGCATGTACCACTGCCGGGCCTGCGGTGCCGAGTTGTACCCCAGTGACACCAAGTTCGACTCGCACTGCGGGTGGCCGAGCTTCGACGACGCCATCCCGGGTGCGATCAAGGAGATCGAGGACAACTCCCTGGGCATGCGGCGCACGGAGATCCGCTGCGCCCGCTGCGACAGCCACCTGGGGCATGTCTTCCGGGGCGAGGGCTTCACCCCGAAGAACACCCGCCACTGCGTGAACTCGCTGTCGATTCGCCTGGACCCCAGCACCCCCTGAGCCGGTCAGGCCGCTGCCGGGTGGGCGGCCAGCATCGCTACCTGGGCGGTACGGGACTGCTCGATGCGTCGGGCCAGGTCGCGTACCCCCTGCTCGGTGCCGGCCGCCAGGTGGGCGCGGGCCAGGTCGGCGGCGGCCCGCTGGTGGGCAGACAGCACCTCGATCAACACCTTGTCGACCTCGCCGTCCTCGGCGTCGCGCAGCCGGGCCAACTGGTCCGGGCCGGCGCCGTGGCCGGTGTGGTCGTCGGCGCGGGCGCTGCGTCCGGCCTGCGCCAACCAGCGGCGTACGGTGGCCAGTTCCTCGGCCTCGGTCACCTCGATGGCGGCGACCAGGGTACGCAGTTCCGGGTCGGTCAGCCGGTCGTGCACCAGCCGGACGATCCGCAGGGTCTGTTCGGTGTGCCCGGCCGTCATCGACAGGTACAGCAGGTCCACCCCGGTCATGTCGGTGGCCGTCGGGGTACCGGGTGCGTCACGGGTGGGTGACGCCGCCCGGCCACCGGTGTCGGCCGCCGAGGCGGAGGAAGTCGCGGTCGAGGCTGCCGATCCGCCGCCACAGCCGGTGGCCGACAGCACGAGGGTCAGGGCCAGCGCCGCCCGGAACAGGGCGAAGGGCAGGCGCGGCCGGTCAAGGCCGCACCTGCCGCTGCTCAGAGCAGGCTCCACAGCGCTGGTACGTTCGGCGGCTCCCAACCGGCGATCGCGGTGTGCGCCTGCCGGCACCGGTACGCCCGCCCGCCGTAGGTGACCTGGTCGCCGACGGCGTACGCCCGGCCTGCGGTCCAGGTGCCCCCGGCCGGCAGGGTGGTGGTCGGTGCCGGGGTGGGCGACGGCGGCGGGCTGGTCGGGCCCGGGGTGGTCGGGCTCGGACTGGGCGGTGGGTTGCCGCCACCGCCGATCTGGAGGTCGACGCAGGAGTAGAAGGCGTTGGCGGTGTCCGCGATGTTCCAGACGGCCAGCACCTTCTGGCGGCCGGGATAGCCGGACAGGTTGACGCTGTGCGAGACCGTGGGGCCCGGCTGGCGTCCGCCGCCGCTGAACACGGCGACCCGGGTGTTGCCGATGAAGTACTCCCAGTCGCGGGTGGCGTGCATCGCGGTGTTCACCCAGGTGAAGGTGACCGTGGTGCCGACCGAGGTGGCGGGCCAGCCCCGGTTGTCGTCGTTGAGGACGGCGAAGTGGGAGATGTTGGCATGGCAGGTACGCAGCCCCTTGGGGCCTTCGACACTCTGCGGCTCCCACCGGATCTGCCCGCAGTCGGGCACCCGGTTCTGGGCGCAGAGGGCCTGCCGGCTGGGCGGTGACGAGACGTAACCGTGGGCCTGGGCCGGGGTGGCGACGGCCAGGGTGGAGATCATGGCGCCGGTCGTGGCCAGGGCGAGGGTGAGTCTTCGACGCATGGCGGCACTCCTTTTCGGCGTGTTGCCTGGTGAGGTGCCACCAACATAATTTAAACATTGTTAACAGTAAAGACTGCTATCAATAAAAGGGGCTCACAGCATCAGCAGGCCACCATGGTCGTCGAGCCGGTCGGCGGACTCGTCGTCGAACCACAGCCCACCGCTGGCCAGGTAGCGGAAGCGGTGCTGCCCCGGCCCCAGCCGTACGGTCACCGTCCGAGTGCCGTCACGCCGGGCCACCAGCACGTGCTCACCGGGCCGCCAGTCGTTGAAGGACCCGACCACGCTGACCGTGCCGGGCGGGGTGTCCCGGGGAAGACAGAAGGTGACCCGGGTCTGACTGCCGAACAGCCGGTTGCGCTTGATCATTGTTCCTCCCGGTTCGGGTGCTCCACCGAAAGGCGGCGGCCGGGCCGCCGCCTCCGGCCAGGTCACTGGGTACAACGGCGCACCGGCGACCGGCGACACGCCGCCCCGTACGGGCGATGCAGGCTGGTTCCCACCGGGCCGGCCGACGACCTGCCGCACCCTGGGCAGGACACCGGCTAGCGAAGGGATGTGCGTCGTGGCGACGTGCGAGGTCTGCGGAAACGACTACTGGTTGGCCTTCGAGGTACGCACCGTCAGCGGGGACGTGCACACCTTCGACAGCTTCGAGTGCGCCGCGCACAAGCTGGCCCCGATCTGCGAACACTGCCAGGTGAAGATCGTCGGGCACGGGGTGGAGGTGTCCGGGCGCTTCTTCTGCTGCGGCCACTGCGCCCGCGCGGTCGAGGCCGAGCACGGCGCCCAGATCCGCGACGCGGTAGGCGCCCGCCCCGCCTGACCGGCACCCGCCCGCCGCCCCCGAGCACCCGGGACCCGCGACGGGCAAGGGCCGGGCGAGGCTCTAACCTGGGCCGATGCCGAGCACGCACCTCCGGATCGCCGGCTTCGCCGACCTGGACGCCCGCACCTTCCACGACCTGGTACGGCTGCGCATCGACGTGTTCGTGGTCGAGCAGGAGTGCGCGTACCCGGAACTCGACGGTCGGGACCTCGAACCCGGCACCCGACACCTCTGGCTGGCGCGCGACGGCGCCGTCCTGGCGTACCTGCGGATTCTGGCCGACCCCGACGGGGTGGCCCGGATCGGTCGGGTGGTGGTGGCCCCCTCGGCGCGCGGCGCCGGGCATGCCGGGCGGCTGCTGGCCGCGGCGCTGGCCGAGATCGGCGACCGGCCGTGCGTGCTGGAGGCCCAGTCCCACCTGGTCGACTTCTACGCCCGACGCGGGTTCACGGTCAGCGGCCCGGACTATGTCGAGGACGGCATCCCGCACACCCCGATGCGCCGCGACCCCTGACCCTGAACCAGGGCGATTGACGGCTGGCGATGTTTTGTGCCATTCTTCCGCACGGAGCTATACCGCAGTGCCACGCGGACCGGCGCGGGAGAGGCAACTCCCGGGCGTTCGGGCGATGTCGCAATCCGACGACTCCCCCTGGGGGCTCCATCCATGTCCAAAATGCTCAAACCCTCTAGGCTGGTCGGCCTGCTCGCCACCGCGGCGGCCGCCACCCTGCTCGTCTCCACCGCTCTGGTCAACTCCGCCTCCGCACACGGCTCGGTGGTCAACCCCGGAGCCCGCGCCTACAGCTGCTGGGAGCGCTGGGGTGGCGACCACATGAACCCTCGGATGGCCACCGAGGACCCGATGTGCTGGCAGGCCTGGCAGGCCAACCCGCAGGCCATGTGGAACTGGAACGGCCAGTTCCGTGAGGGCGTTGGCGGCAACCACCAGGCGGCCATCCCGGACGGCCAGCTCTGCTCGGGCGGTCGCGCCGAGGGTGGGCGGTACAACGCCCTGGACACCGTCGGCGCCTGGCGGACCACCCAGGTCTCCAACAGCTTCCGACTGAAGTTCTTCGACCAGGCCAGTCACGGGGCCGACTACATCCGGGTGTACGCGACCCGGCAGGGATTCGACGCGCTGACCAAGCCCCTGGCCTGGTCGGACCTGGAGCTCGTGGGGCAGATCGGCAACACCCCGGCCTCCCAGTGGCAGCGTGAGGTCGACGGCGTCTCCATCGAGATCCCGGTGAACGCGCCGGGTCGCAGCGGCCGGCACATCATCTACACCATCTGGCAGGCCAGCCACTTCGACCAGTCGTACTACCACTGCAGCGACGTGCAGTTCGGTGGCAGCACCAACCCGCCGCCCACCACGCCGCCGCCGACCACTCCCCCGCCCACGACCCCGCCGCCCACCACTCCCCCGCCGTCCACTCCGCCGCCCAGCAACCCGCCGCCGGCGGGTGCCTGCTCGGCGACGTACCAGGTGACCAACACCTGGTCCGGTGGCTTCCAGGGTGAGGTGAAGGTGACCGCGGGCAACGCGGCGATCCGCGGCTGGCGAGTGACCTGGACGTACGCCAACGGCCAGCAGGTCAGCCAGGCATGGAATGCCACCGTCAGCTCCAGCGGCTCCACGGTGACCGCCACCAACGTCGGCTACAACGGCAGCCTCGGCGCGGGAGCCAGCACCACCTTCGGCTTCCTGGCCTCCGGCTCCAGCAGCGCACCCACGCTGACCTGTACGGCCACCACCTGATCCCGGGTGGGGTCGCGCCCTTCTCCCTCGGACGCGGCCCCGCCCGGCCGGGCCGGCCGGCCCTCGACTCCCGTCCGGGTGCCGGCGCCCTGAGTTGAAAAAGGGGTCCCCTGCTACCTCAGCAGGGGACCCCTTCTCGTCAGGCCAGGGCGGTGACGATGTCGGCGATGGAGCGGCGGCGGCCGGTGTAGAAGGGCACTTCCTCGCGTACGTGCAGCCGGGCCCGGGAAGCACGCAGGTCCCGCATCAGGTCCACGATCCGGTGCAGTTCGTCGGCCTCGAAGGCCAGCATCCACTCGTAGTCGCCGAGGGCGAAGGAGGCCACCGTGTTGGCGCGTACGTCCGGGTAGCCCCGGGCCATCTGGCCGTGCTCGGCGAGCAGTTCCCGCCGCTCGGCGTCCGGCAGCAGGTACCAGTCGTACGAGCGGACGAAGGGGTAGACGCACAGGTAGGCGCGGGCCTGCTCACCGGCGAGGAAGGCCGGGATGTGGCTCTTGTTGAACTCGGCCGGCCGGTGCAGGGCCATCTGCGACCAGACCGGGGTCATCGCCCGCCCCAGGGTGGTACGCCGGAACCGCAGGTAGGCGTCCTGGAGGGCGTCGCTGGAGGAGGAGTGCCACCAGATCATCAGGTCGGCGTCGGCGCGCAGCCCGGCCACGTCGTACGTGCCCCGGACCACCACATCCTTGCCGGCCAACTCCTCGATCAGGGACTCGACCTCGCCGGTGACGTTGTCGCGCAGCGAGGGCAGCGGTGCGCTGGCCCGGAACACCGACCACATGGTGTAGCGGATGGTGGAGTTGAGTTCCTTCAGCCGGGCCGCGTTGCTCTGCTCGGTCATCTCGCCGATCCTCCCAATGCTGTGATGATCTCCTCGGCCGCTGTCTCGCCGGAGCGGATGCAGACCGGGATGCCCACCCCGTCGTAGCCCGCTCCGGCCAGGGTCAACGTCGGATGCGCCGCCCGCAGGAGGGCCCGCGCGGCCGCGATCCGGTCCAGGTGGCCCGGGGTGTACTGCGGCAGCGCACCGCCCCAGCGCTGCACATGCCCGGCGATCGGGGCGGGCAGCGGGGTACCGATCACCGCGGACACCTCCCGGTGCACCGTGGCGGCCAGGTCCTCGTCGGGGCGCTGGAGCTGGGCCTCGTCGCCGTAGCGGCCCACCGAGGCGCGGACCAGGGCCACCCCGTCGTCCCGACGCAGGTGCCCCCACTTGGTGGTGAAGAAGGTGGAGGCCTTGATCAGCAGTCCCTCGGTGCTGGGCACCAAAAAACCGGAGAGCTGCGGCAGGGTCGCCTCGGGCAGGGCCAGGGTGACCAGGGCGACGCTGGCGTAGTCCAGTCCGCCGATGCTCCCCGCGACCGGCTCGGCGACCTCGGTCAGCAGTCGGGCCGCCGGCCGGGCCGGTAACGCCAGCACCACCGCGTCGACCTCGACATGCTCCGGGTCCCGGGTCGGTCCGACCGTCAGCCGCCAGCCGGTGTCGGTGGGGATCAACTCCCGTACGGCCGCGTTGGTGCGGATGGTGGCCCCGCTGGCCGTGGCCGCGGCCTCGACCAGGGTGCTCAGCCCGCCGTCCAGGGTGCCGAAGACCGGTTCGCCGACGGCCCGGGGTGCGGCGGCCTGCGCGGTCCGGACCGCGTCTAGCAGGGTGTGGCTGGTGCGGGCGGCCCGGGCCAGGGCGGGCATGGTGGTGACCAGGGAGAGGTCGTCGGCCCGGCCGGCGTACACACCGCCGAGCATCGGGTCGACCAGCCGGTCGACCACCTCGTCGCCGAACCGGGCCCGGACCAGTGCCCCGACGGAGATGTCCTCGGTGGCACCCAGCAGCGGAGCACCACCGTCGCGGTCGGCCTCCGGGGTCGGCCGGGCCACCGTCGCCACCTTGTCCAGATCCCCGGGTACGCCGACAAGGGTCCCGCCGGGGATGGGCCGCAGCCCGCCGTCCACGGCCAGGGCGGCCTGCCCGACGGTGGGGTGCACGATCCGCGCACCCAGCCCCAGGCGGTGGATCAGGCGTACCGCCGCCGACTGCCCGCCGGCCGGGTCGCGCATCAGGAAGGACTCCGCGCCGAACTCCACCGGCCCGCCGGCCAGCTCACCGGTACGCAGCTTGCCGCCGAGCAGGCCGGACTGCTCGTACATGGTGATCTCCGTGTCGGCGGGAGCCTGGTCGCGCAACCGGACCGCGGCGGCCAGTCCGGCGATGCCGCCGCCGATCACGGCCACCCGCCAGCGCGTCGTCATGGCGGTCAGGCCCCCTCGGCGGACAGTTCATGCACCAGGGCGACCACCCGGGTGAGCACCTCCGGGTCGGTCTCCGGCAACACCCCGTGCCCCAGGTTGAACACGTGCCCGGGCGCGGACCGACCCTGGTCGAGGATGCGGCGCACCTCGGCCTCGATGACCGGCCAGGGGGCGAACAGCAGACAGGGATCCAGGTTGCCCTGCACGGCCTTGTCGGGCCCGATCCGCCGGGTCGCGACGTCCAGCGGGGTACGCCAGTCGACCCCGACCACGTCGGCCCCGGCCTCACCCATCGCGCCGAGCAGCTCGGCGGTGCCCACCCCGAAGTGGATCCGGGGCACCCCCGCCTCGGCCAGGCCGGACAGCACGGCGGTCGAGTGCGGCAGCACGAACCGGCGGTAGTCGGCCTCGGAGAGCGCCCCGGCCCAGGAGTCGAAGAGCTGCACCGCGCTGACCCCGGCGGCGATCTGCACCCGCAGGAACGCCAGGGTCACCTCGGCGAGCCGCCCGGCCAGGGCGTGCCACAGCTCGGGGTCGCCGTACATCAGGGCCTTGGTCTTGACGTGGTTCCGCGACGGCCCGCCCTCGACCAGGTAGCTGGCCAGGGTGAACGGCGCACCGGCGAAGCCGATCAGGGGGGTGTCGCCCAGCTCCTTGACCAGCATCCGGACCGCCTCGTCGACGTACGGGACGTCGTCGCGGTCGATCAGCCGGATCCGCTGCACGTCTGCGGCGGTACGCACCGGCTCGGCCACCACCGGTCCGGTGCCCGGCACGATGTCCAGGTCGACCCCGGCGGCGGCGACCGGGACCACGATGTCGCTGAACAGGATCGCCGCGTCCACCCCGTGCCGGCGTACCGGCTGGAGGGTGATCTCGGTGACCAGGTCGGGTCGGCGGCAGGACTCCAGCATCGCCACGTTGGCCCGGATCTCGCGGTACTCCGGCAGCGACCGGCCGGCCTGGCGCATGAACCAGACCGGGGTGTGTGGGACGGGCCGACGACGACACGCCCGCACGAAGGGCGAGTCGGCGGGCCCGCCGGGGCGGGAGGCGTCGTCTCGGGCAGCGGTGCCCGTGGTGTCGGTGGTCATCGCGGCAATCGTGCCACGCCCCGGATGACCGCTATCGGGCGGTCGCGGAGTTTGGCTGGTTTGAATAAGGCAGCCCACCGATGACTGTCGATGAACTCGGCGCGGCGTGGACGGCCGGGGCAGCGGCTCTGGTTCGTGATCGTCGGCGCGCCGTCCGGGCGCAGCGACCGACAGCGGCTTAGGCTGCGGACATGCCCCCCCCGATCGCGCTTCCGGACACCTTCGCCCGCGCGGTCGCCGGGCTCCGGTCGGCGACACCCCGGCCGGAGATCCTCCTGGAGGAGGTCGGCGCACCCCAGCGGCTCGCGCCGTACGCCTTCGCGCTGTCCGCCACGGTGCTGCGCGACGGCGAGGAGGTGGCCACCGGGCGACTGATCCTCCTGCACGACCCGGCCGGGCACGAGGCCTGGCAGGGCACCCTGCGCCTGGTCACCTACGTGACGGCCGAGTTGGAGAACGACCTGGCCGCGGACCCCCTGTTGCCGGGGGTCGGCTGGACCTGGCTCACCGACGCCCTCGACGCCCAGCAGGCGGGTCACCGGGCCATCGGCGGGACGATCACCCAGACGATGTCGAACCGGTTCGGGGAGCTGTCCGGCCCACCGGCGACCGCCGACATCGAGATCCGCGCCTCGTGGACCCCTACCGATGCCGATCTCACCGCCCACCTGTACGCCTGGTGCACCCTGCTGGCCTCCACCGCCGGCCTGCCGCCACCCGGGGTGACCGCCCTGCCGGAGCGCCGGGCCGCCGCGGCCGGTTGAGCCGACCCGGCCGGCTGAGTCGACACGCGGCCGGGGGCGGGTGCGCGCGGTGTGTTCCGCTTCCGCACTAGGGTTGTCAGGTGACCGACGAACCACCCCTGCGCCGTCGGGCCGCCGCAAGCCGTACGGGAAACGACATCGAGACCCCGCCTTCGGCGCGGCCGGAGCCGTCGGACGCGGGGACCGAACCCACCGGCAGCGAGTCCGTGCCGCTGACCGCACCCCGTGAGGGCACCCCGGAACCGGTGACCGTGCCGGAGCAACTGGCCGAGGTGGTGGCCCGATTCGCGGCCGGCAGCGGCCCGGTGGCCCTGGACGCCGAACGCGCCTCGGGCTACCGCTACAGCCAGCGGGCGTACCTCGTGCAGTTGCGGCGCAGCGGCGCCGGTACCGCCCTGATCGACCCCCTGCCCCTGCCCGACCTCAGTGCTCTGGACACCGCGATCGCGGACACCGAGTGGGTGTTGCACGCGGCCAACCAGGATCTGCCCTGCCTCGCCGAGCTCGGGCTGCGCCCGCGTCGGCTGTTCGACACCGAGTTGGCCGCCCGGCTGGCCGGGTTCGAGCGGGTGGGGCTGGCCGCCCTCACCGAACAACTGCTCGGCTACAGCCTGGAGAAGCACCATTCGGCCGCGGACTGGTCCAGCCGCCCGTTGCCGGAGTCCTGGCTGACCTACGCCGCCCTGGATGTGGAACTGCTGACCGATCTGCGCGACGCCCTGGACGCGGAGCTGACCCGGCAGGGCAAGTCGCAGTGGGCGGCGGAGGAGTTCGCCGCCCTGGTGCAGGCCGGCACCCGCCCACCCCGGGTACGCGCCGAGCCCTGGCGTCGCACCTCCGGCATCCACCGGGTACGCGGTGCGCGGGCGCAGGCCCGGGTCCGGTCCCTGTGGTACGCCCGCGACCAGATCGCGGCCCGCCGGGACTCGGCGCCGGGCCGGGTGCTGCCCGACTCGGCCATCGTGGCGGCGGCCGAGCTGGACCCCAAGGACGAGAAGACCCTGCTCACCCTGCCCGGGTTCGGTGGCCGGTCGGTACGCCGACTGGCTCGGACCTGGCTGGCGGCGCTGGAGGACGCCCGGCAACTGCCGGACGAGGACCTGCCGGCGGCCCCGACCGTGGAGGGCCCACCCCCGCCGCACCGGTGGGCCGAACGGGATCCGGCCGCCGCCGCCCGGCTGGCCCGCAGCCGTGAGGTCGTCCTGCGGGTGGCCGGTGAACACAATCTGCCGCCGGAGAACCTGATCTCCCCCGACTCGATCCGTCGGCTCGCCTGGCAACCCCCGGAGGAGATCACCGAGGCCACGGTGGCGGAGGCCCTGCGCGCCATGCATGCCCGCGAATGGCAGATCACCCTCCTGCTCCCCGCCCTGGCCGAAGCCCTCCTCCCCACCTGACCGCACTCTTTGCCCCTGTTGATCAAGAGGTTTGCGTCAACGACACGCCGTACGGCTGACGCGAACCTCTTGATCAACAGGGCGAGGGGCCGGGTGGGCTGGGGACGGGGGTCGGTGTGGGCTGGGCCACAGGGAGGGGTGGGGCGGGGATAGTTACTGGCGGGTAGCATTCGGGGAAATGCCAGTGCCGGCTAGGAGGCTCCAGTGCCCCGTGAAGTTCGGGATGTCGTCTTCGTCGACGGCGTCCGTACCCCCTTCGGTAAGGCGGGTGGCATGTACGCCAACACCCGCGCCGACGACCTGGTGATCCGATGCATCCGTGAGTTGCTGCGCCGCAACCCGCAACTGCCGCCGGAACGGGTCGAGGAGGTGGCCATCGCCGCCACCACCCAGATCGGTGACCAGGGACTGACCATCGGCCGTACCGCCGCCCTGCTGTCGGGCCTGCCCAAGACCGTCCCCGGCTTCGCCATCGACCGGATGTGCGCCGGGGCGATGACCGCCGTGACCACCGTCGCCAGCGGCATCGCGGTGGGTGCGTACGACGTGGCGATCGCCGGCGGTGTCGAGCACATGGGCCGCCACCCGATGGGCGAGGGCGTCGACCCCAACCCGCGCATCGTCGCCGAGAAGCTCGTCGACCCGTCCGCGCTGGTCATGGGCGCCACCGCGGAGAACCTGCACGACCGGCTGCCGCACATCACCAAGGAGCGCACGGACGCCTTCGCGCTCGCCTCGCAGCAGAAGACCGCCAAGGCGTACGCCAACGGCAAGCTCCAGGACGACCTGGTGCCGGTGGCCATCCGGGACGAGGAGGGCGGCTGGGGCCTGGCCACGGCCGACGAGGCCCCCCGCGACACCTCGCTGGAGAAGCTGGGCAGCCTCAAGACCCCCTTCCGGCCGCACGGCAAGGTCACCGCGGGCAATGCCGCCGGTCTGAACGACGGCGCCACCGCCAGCCTGCTGGTCGCCGAGGACGTCGCCCGCGAGCTGGGCCTGCCGGTCGCCATGCGCCTGGTGTCGTACGGCTTCGTCGGTGTCGAGCCCGAGGTGATGGGCGTCGGCCCGATCCCCTCGACGGAGAAGGCCCTGCGTATCGCCGGACTGACCATCGACGACATCGGCCTGTTCGAGCTGAACGAGGCCTTCGCCGTGCAGGTGCTCGCCTTCCTGGACCACTTCGGCATCGCCGACGACGACCCGCGGGTCAACCAGTGGGGCGGCGCGATCGCCATCGGTCACCCCCTGGCCTCCTCGGGCGTACGGCTGATGACCCAGCTGGCCCGGCAGTTCGCCGAGCACCCCGAGGTCCGCTACGGCCTCACCGCCATGTGCATCGGCATCGGCATGGGCGGCACCGTGATCTGGGAGAACCCGCACTGGGAGGGTGAAGACAAGTGAGCGCGAGGAGTGAGCTTGCGAGCCCCGCAGTCGCGAACGAAGGAGGCACTGTGAGCCTCACCGCACCGAACGAGGTGGTCACCCGGGCCCTGCTGCGCCAGGTGAACGTACCCGGGCTGGACCGCCCGGCCGCCCTGATCACCCTCGACAACGGATTCGACCACACCAAGCCGAACACCTTCGGTCCCGGCGGACTGGCCAGCCTGGACGAGGCGATCAGCGCCGCCCTGGCCGCCGAGCCCGCCTTCATCGCGGTCACCGGCAAGCCGTACATCTTCTGTGTCGGCGCGGACATCACCAGCCTGCCGCTGCTGGCCGACCGGGAGCAGGCCCTGGCCATCGGCCGGCTGGGCCACCGGGTCTTCGCCCGGCTCAAGGACAGCCAGATCCCGACCTTCGCCTTCGTCAACGGCGCGGCGATGGGCGGCGGCCTGGAACTGGCCCTGCACTGCCACTACCGCACCCTGTCCGCCGGTGCCGCCGCCCTGGCGCTGCCGGAGGTCTCCCTGGGGCTGATCCCGGGCTGGGGTGGTACCCAGTTGCTGCCGAACCTGATCGGCATTCCGGCGGCCACCCAGGTGATCATTCAGAACCCGCTGATGCAGAACAAGATGCTCAAGCCCAAGCAGGCCGCTGAGCTGGGCATCGCCGATGTGCTGCTGGAGCCGGCCGACTTCGTGGAGCGGTCCCTGGAGTGGGCCGCCGGAGTGGTCCGGGGCGAGGTCACCGTGACCCGGCCCGAGGTCGACAAGGACATGTGGGCGGGCGTGCTCTACTTCGCCCGGCAGACCCTCGACCAGCGGCTGCACGGCGCGGTCCCGTCCGCGTACAAGGCGCTGGACCTGCTGGAGACGGCGAAGGACGCCGACTTCGCCACCGGCACCGCCGCCGAGGACGAGGCCCTGGCCGACCTGATCTTCTCCGAGGAGCTGCGCAGCGGCCTGTACGCCTTCGACCTGGTGCAGCGGCGGGCCAAGCGCCCGGCCGGGGCACCGGACAAGGGCCTGGCCCGCCCGGTGACCAAGGTGGGCATTGTCGGCGCCGGGCTGATGGCCAGCCAGCTGGCCCTGCTGTTCGCCCGCCGCCTCCAGGTGCCGGTCGTCATGACCGACCTGGACCAGGCCCGGGTCGACAAGGGTGTGGGCTACGTGCACACCCAGATCGAGAAGCAGGTCAGCAAGGGCCGGATGGACAAGGGTACGGCCGCCAAGCTGTACGGCCTGATCAGCGGCTCGCCAAAGGCAGAGGCCTTCGCCGCGTCGACCCCGGGCCAGCGCACTTCGTTTGCTGACTGTGACTTCGTCATCGAGGCCGTCTTCGAGGACCTGAACGTCAAGAAGCAGGTCTGGGCCGAGCTGGAGAAGATCGTCAAGCCGGAGGCGGTGCTGGCGACGAACACCTCCTCGCTGTCCATCACGGCGATGGCGGCGGAGCTGGAGCACCCGGAGCGGGTGGTCGGCTTCCACTTCTTCAACCCGGTGGCCGTCCTGCCGCTGCTGGAGATCATCCGGGGCGAGCGGACCGACGACGCCACCCTGGCCACCGCCTTCGCGGTCGGCAAGCAGCTGAAGAAGTCCTCCGTGCTGGTCGCGGACGCCCCGGCCTTCGTGGTCAACCGGCTGCTCACCCGCTTCCTGGGGTCGATCTTCGCCGCGGTGGACGCGGGCACCCCGCTGGAGGTGGCCAACCGCGCGGTGGACCCGCTGGGTCTGCCGATGCGTCCGCTGGCCCTGCTCCAACTGGTCGGCCCGGCCGTGGCGTACCACGTGGGCGGCACCCTGCACGCCGCCTTCCCGGACCGCTTCGGTCTGAGCGAGAACCTCAAGCGGATCGCGGACTCCGGTCAGCCGATCGTCGTCGACGACGAGATCAACGCCGAGGTGGCGAAGCTGCTGGTGGTCGGTGACCAGCCGCTCACCGAGGAGGAGGTACGCCGCAACGCGCTGGACGCGCTGGCGCAGGAGATCCGGCTGATGCTCGACGAGGGTGTCGTGGCGCAGGCGCAGGACATCGACCTGTGCATGATCCTCGGTGCCGGTTGGCCGTTCCACCTGGGCGGCGTCACGCCGTACCTGGACCGGACCGGCACCAGCGAGCGGGTGACCGGCCGGCGGTTCCTGCCGCCGGGAGTGGCCAGCCTGGCCGGCTGACCCCCACCCGAGAACACCGGATCGCGGTGGTCGCCCGTCTGGGCGGCCACCGCGATCTCGTTCTGGTGTGGCCCCCTTGGGCGAGGGCGGGGTCAGATGCCCACGCGACGGTTCCGCGGCCGGACGGCGGTCAGGAGGTTCGTCGTCGCCGGATCACCAGCAGGACGCCCTGATGGATCAGCACGCCGACGGCGGTGTTGAGCACGGCCAGGCCGGCGGCGGCGAGCAGGCCCGGTCCGACTTCCTCCACGCCGCTCGCTACCAGCAGAATCGGCCAGCCCAGCGCGGCGAGGACGAGTGCCGAGCGCCACCAGCGCCCGAACAGCAGGCCGAACACGATCAGCGCCGGGATCATCGGGCCTCCATGGTCGCTTGCCCCACCCGCGGAGGGCAGGAACGCCGGCACCGGCAGCGGCGGAGGGGCCGTCTGTCGGGAGTACGCGGTCGCCGATCCCAGTCAATCACAGTCTTGTATGGAAGTGGTTACTAATGTAAGGCTGCCTGACATGGCAACGCAGCGCAGCACGGCGCCACGACGACGTGCGGATGCGGTCGACATCGGGATTCGGGTCTTCGCCGACAACGGTCTGACGACGGCCTCGATGCAGAAGGTGGCCGACCAGATGGGGGTGTCACAGCCGTACGTCTTCCGGCTCTTCGGTAGCAAGCGTGGCCTCTTCCTGGCCTGCCTGGACGAGTTGGAGGCCCGCATCCGGCAGGTGCTCCGGCGGGCGGCGGCCGGGCATCCGGAGGACCCCTTGCCGGCGATGCGGGCCGATTTCCGGGCCCTGATCGCCGACGGCGTGGTCACCGGCCTGTGGTTGCAGGCCTGCGCGGTGGCCCGCTCCGACGAGGTGGTCGCGGCCCGCTGCCGGGCCCTGCTCGGCGGGATTCTCGACGAGGCGGGAAGGCTGTCCACCGCCGCGCCCCGGCAGCTACGCGACACGCTGGCCCTCGGCGCGTTGGTGGTGATGCTCCAGGCGCTGGGGATGGACCTGAGTGGGGGCAGCCAGGCCGCCGTCGACTCGCTGCGGCCCACGGAGGTGACGGTGTGAGCTCGCCGACTGCCGAGGGGGTCGGAGCCGACCTGTGGGTCGGGCCGACAGGGGAAGGAGCCACTCGTGTTCGGTGACCGGTGGGGGGTCACCGAACACGAGATGGCGCGGGCCTATCCGTGCGACGACTTCGTCGTCTCGCCCGCCCTGCAGGTCTGGCGAGGAGTACGGGTGAACGCGCCGCCCACGGCGGTGTGGCCGTGGATAGCCCAGATCCGGCTGGCGCCGTACTCCTACGACTGGATCGACAATCTCGGCCGCCGCTCACCTCGACGGCTCGTCGGCCTTGCGGATCCCCAGGTAGGAGAGGCCTTCACCACCGCCGGTGGGCGACAGCGCGGCCGGATCCTCGCGGTCGAGCCCGGAGTGCACCTGACCGCGACCATCATGAACGCCTACCTGTCCTACCTCCTGGTGCCCCAGGAGGACGGCACCACCCGACTGCTACTCAAGATCGTCATGCAGACCAATCGGGTGTACGCGGCAGCCTTCGCCGTCGGCGACCTGATCATGGCCCGCCGCCAACTACTCACCTTCAAGGATCTGGCCGAATGCCCCGGCTGACCGTCGGGCACGGCTGCCGGCCTCGCCGTATCGCCGTAATGGCGGTGATCGGCCCGGTCGGATACCACCGTTACGCCGTAATGGAGTCGATCAAAAAGGGGGGTCACTCAGCGGGGCAGGTAGCCGGGCTTGAGGCCGGTTCGGGCCTGCTGGATGCGGGTGTGGGCCAGGTCTTCGGCTGCTGCGCCAGGCAGAATGCCCTGTCCGCGGGCCAGGCCGAGCACCTCGGTCACCGTGTCGAAGATCTTCGCAACCTGGGCGGGCACCTCCTCCAGAGGAATCCGCCGGTACTCGGCGCAACCGGTGGTGACCCCACCGGCGCTGGCGACGAAGTCGGGTACCCAGAGGATGTCGCGCTCGGCTAGCTGCTCCTCCACCTCGGGGGTGGCGAGTTGGTTGTTGGCGGCGCCGCAGATGACAGCGGCGCGGATCGTCGGGACCGAGTCGCTGGTGAGGGTGGCGCCGAGCGCGCACGGGGCGTAAATGTCGACCGGCGCGTCGATGACCCGCTCGGCCAGGAGGACTGCGGGCAGGTCCCGTCGGGCGCGTTCGCGGGCGGGCCCGGAGAGGTCGGCGGCGGTGACTCCGGCACCGGCCTCGACCAGCAGTCGGGCCAGCTCGTAGCCGACCTTGCCGAGCCCTTCGACCCCGACGGAACGCCCGGTCAGGTCGGCGGTTCCCCACCGGACGGCAGCGGCGGCACGCAGGGCGTGGAAGGCACCGTACGCGGTCATCGGGCCGCTGTCGCCGTACCCACCGGCGGTGGTGGTGCGGCCGAGGACGTGGTCGGTGCCCCGGCCGATCACATCCAGGTCGGCGGCGCTGATCCCCACGTCACCGGCGGTGACGTAGCGGCCGCCCAGGCTCTGCACGAAACGTCCGTAGGTCTCCAGCAACGCCTCGGACTTGACCGTGTCGGGGTCGCCGATGATGACGGCCTTGCCGCCGCCACAGGGCAGACCGGCGACCGCGTTCTTGTAGGTCATCCCCCGCGACAGGCGCAGCACGTCGGTCAGCGCCTCGGCCTCGGTGGCGTACGGGTGCATCCGGGTGCCCCCGACGGCCGGGCCGAGGGTGCTGTCGTGGACGGCGATGATGGCCCGCAGCCCGGTCTCCGGGTCCTGGCAGAAGGTCACCTGCTCGTGTGGGAAGTCGGGGAAGCGGCCGAGCACCGGGGCGGACGGCTGGGGTGCGGACATGGGCTTGCCTTTCAGCGGTTCAGGGGGTGGTGAGGTCGGTGTCGACCTGGATGAGCCGGGGTTCCCCGGCAGCAAGGGCCTCGGTGACCGCCTCGACGAGTGCCGTACGGCTGGAGACCGCCACGCCGGTGACGCCGTACCCGGCGGCCAGCGCGGTGAAGTCGATGTCGGGGATGTCCAGGCCCGGGGTCTCCCCGGCCCCCAGCACCCCGGCGAACCAGCGCAGGGCACCGTAGGTCCCGTTGCGCAGGATGACGAAGATGACCGGGATGCGGTAGCGGGCGGCGGTCCACAGCGCGGTGATGCCGTAGTTGGCCGACCCGTCACCGACCAGGGCTACGACCTGCCGGTCGGGGTCGGCCAGCTGCACCCCGACGGCCGAGGGCAGCCCGAAACCCAGGCCGCCGGAGGCCGGGAAGTAGTAGCTGCCGGGCCGGCGAAGGTCCGCCTGCGCCCAGAAAGCACCGGTGGTCGAGGTGGACTCGGTTACCCAGACGGTGTCGGCCCCAGCGGTGTCCCGCAGTACGGCGAACACCTCCTCCGGGTGCAACCGGCCTGCCGAGCCGGGTCGCGGTGCCGGGATGGGCGGCAAGGGTACGAGGGCGGGCCGCCGCCCGGGGGTGACGGCGGCGGCCAGCCGGGCGAGGGTGTCGGGGAGATCGCAGACGATCGCGTCGCCCATCGGCGCGCGGGCGGCCTCACCCGGGTCCACGGTCAGGTGCACCAGTCGGGCCCCCTCGGGCAGGTACCGGCCCGGGTCGTACTGGTGGTAGCGGAACACCGGCGCGCCGACGACCAGGACCAGGTCGTGTCCGGTCAGCAGGTCACTGATCGCCCTGACCCCGGCCGGCAGGACCCCGCGGAAGGCCGGGTGGCGGGTGGGGAACGGGCAGCGCGACGCCGAGGGGGCGATCCAGGCCGGGGCGGCCAGGGCTTCGGCGAGGGCCACGGCATGATCGTTCGCGGCGGCCGCGTCGACATCCGGTCCCAGGATCAGCACCGGCCGCTCGGCCCGGTCCAGCGCCGCGGCGAGCTCGGTGAGCTGCGGGGTGGTCAGCGCCGCGGCGGTCACGGTGGTACGGGACAGCAGGTGCCGCGCCTCGACGGAGGACTCCGCCTGCCAGTCGTCGTACGGCACCGACACGTACACCGGTCCCTGGGGGACCAGGGTGGCGGTGTGGATCGCCTGGCTGATGGTTCGGGGCACGTCCTCGGCGGAGGACGGCTCGCTGCTCCACTTCACCAGCGGCCGGGGCAGCGCGGCGGCGTCCATGTTGGCCAGCATCACCTCCTGGCCGATGGTCGAGCGGACCTGCTGCCCGGCGGTGACCACCAGTGGGCTGTGCGAGTAGACCGAGTTGGTCAGCTGGCCCATCGCGTTGCCGGTGCCGGCTGCCGCGTGCAGGTTGACCAGGGCCGGGCCCCGGCGGGCCTGGGCGTACCCGTCGGCCATGGCCAGCACCACCCCCTCGTGCAGGCCGAGGAGGTACCGGAAGTCGTCAGGGAGACCGGCCAGGAACGGCAGCTCATTGGAGCCCGGGTTGCCGAAGATGGTGGTCAGGCCGTGCGCCCGCAACAGCTCGAAGGTCACATCCCGCACGCTCGCCACCGCACAGT
Organism: Micromonospora sp. NPDC048871; assembly: GCF_043198155.1. Classification (NCBI taxonomy): domain Bacteria; kingdom Bacillati; phylum Actinomycetota; class Actinomycetes; order Micromonosporales; family Micromonosporaceae; genus Micromonospora; species Micromonospora sp. NPDC048871. The sequence goes on from NZ_JBICUM010000001.1 coordinate 127,573, forward strand.
TCCTCTCCGTCGACCCCGACCAGTAGACCTGGATCTTCCGCCTTGCAGAAGGGTCTGGGACAACGGTTCCGCTGTGCGGAATACTGCTGGTCCGGTGACGAGCGGAGGTAGGCGATGGAGTCGGTGGGCAACGCGCTACGCGCCCTGCGCTATCTGGGCACCCAGGAGTCGGTAAGCGTGGCGGACCTGGGCCGGCACCTCCAGGTAGCCCCGTCCACCGCGCACCGGCTGCTGTCCACCCTCAAGGAGTACGACTTCGCCCGCCAGGACGACTCCCGCCGCTACCGCCTCGGCCCGGCGGCACACGAGGTCGCCACCCGACAGGCCCCCTGGGACGTCGTCGCCGCCGTCCGCCCCCACATGGAACACCTGGCCGCGACCACCCGGGAGACGGTCAACCTGATCGGCCTGCAGGGCGCCAGCATCGTCTTCCTCGACGGCGTCGAGAGCACCCAGACCGTCCGGGTCGGGGTCCGCACCGGCGACCGGCTACCCGCCTACACCACCGCCGGCGGCAAGGCCCTGCTCGCCCAGCTGCGCCCGAAGGACATCCGGGCCCTGCATCCGCGCATCCTCGCCGCCCTGACCTCCGCCACGATCACCACGACCGATCAACTGATCAAAGAACTCGACGCCGTACGCGCCCGCGGCTACGCCTCCAACCTCGAAGAATGCGTCGACGGTGTGTACGCCGTCGGGGTGGCCCTGATCCATCCCACCCGGGGCGCCGTGGCCGCACTGACCATCTCCGCCCCCGCACACCGGACCGACGAGCGGCGCGCCGACCTCCTCGCCGAGCAACTCCTCCAGGCCGGCACCCGCCTCACCCAGGGCTGGCGGTGAGCCGGCGTCCGTTACGCCTAGTGCTCGGCCGCGCTGCGCTCCACGCAGAACTCGTTGCCCTCCGGGTCGGCCAGGACCGCCCAACCGGTGCCGTCGGGTCGACGCTGATCGTCGATCAGTGCGGCACCCAGGCCGAGCAGGCGGTCGATCTCCTCGTCGCGGGTCCGGTCGGTCGGTTGGAGATCCAGGTGCATCCGGTTCTTCGCCGTCTTGCCCTCCGGTACCCGCTGGAACAGCATCCCGCCCTCGGCGATCTCCGTGCCGGACAGCAGGGCGCACTCCGGCTCCCCCGGCTTGTTGTCCGGATCGTGCCGCATCCCGGTAGCCTCGGCCCAGAAGGTCGCCATGGCGAACGGGTCGGCACAGTCAAAATCGATCCAACGCACCCTGGAAGTCATGGGCCCAATCTCTCACCGAGATCAAGCGAATTACCGCCACCGGGTCACCCGGCTCGCGCAGGGTCACCGGCTGGGGCTCTCCCCCGTTGACGCGGCGTCGGCGGCCGGCAGGCTTACGGTCACCTCCAGGCCGCCCCCGGGCTGCGCCACCGCGGTCACCGTGCCGCCGTGGGCGTCGCAGACCGCCCGGACGATGGACAGGCCCAGCCCGGACCCGCGGGCCCCGGTCCGCTCCCGGCCACCCCGCCGGAAGGGTTCGAACAGCCCCGGCACGTCCGCCTGATCCACCTCGAAGCCGGTGTTGCCGACCACCAGCCAGGACCGCTGCCCGTCGGAGCCGGTGCGGACCCAGAGTCGGCCGTGCAGGTGGTTGTAGCGGACCGCGTTCTCGATCAGGTTGCCGGCCAACCGGTCCAGCAGGCCGGGATCACCGACCACCGGTGCCGGTTCCAGGGAGGTCTGCACATCCAGCTTGATCCGCTCCACCTCACGGCGTACCGCCGACAAGGCGTTCAGGGTGCCGGCGGCCAGGTCACACTCGGTACGCCGACCCAGTCGGCGGCCGGTCTGGGCCTCGCTGCGCGCCAGCACCAGCAGCGCGTCGACCAGGCCGTTGGCCCGCTCGGAGGCGTCGCGCACCACGGTGGCCATCCGGCGGTACTCGCCCGCATCCGCCTCGTCGTCGCTGAGGGTCACGTCGATCTCGGTACGCATCACGGCCAGGGGGGTACGCAGCTCGTGCGAGGCGTTGGCGACGAACCGTTTCTGCGCCTCGAAGGCGGCCGCTATGCGGTCCAGCATCTCGTCGAAGGTGTCGGCCAGCTCGGCCACCTCGTCGTTGGCGCCCGAGTAGCTGATCCGCTGATCCAGGGTGGTCTCGCCGAGCCGCCGGGCGGTCGCGGTCACCTGGTGCAGGGGACGCAACGCCCGACCGGCCACCGCGTACGCCCCGACCACCCCGACCGTCCCGATCGCCAGCAGGGCGGCCAGCCCCTTGGCCAGCAGTTCCCCGGAGGCGGAGTCGACCAGTTGCCGCTGCCAGGCGGCGGCGTCCATGGAACGCCCGTCGGCCAGCAGCACGGTGGTGCCCGGCAGCAGTTCGTCCGTGGGGCGCAGGGCATCGCGGACCAGCAGCCAGGCCAGCAGCACCAGGATGGCCCCCGCTCCCACCAGCAGCACCCCGTTGAGCAGGGTCAACCGCAGCCGCAGGGTGGGTCGCAGGCGCGGGCGCAACTCCTCCCGCGGGGTGCCGGTCACGCCGACACCTCGGCGGTACGGTAGCCGGCCCCCACCACGGTCTCGATCAGCGACGGGTCGCCGAGCTTACGACGCAGGGTCATCACGGTGACCCGGACGATCGTGGTGAAGGGGTCGGTGTTGGCGTCCCAGACCCGTTCCAGCAGTTCCTCGCTGGACACCACCGCACCTCGGGCCTTGAGCAGCTCGCAGAGGACGCCGAACTCCTTGTTGGTCAGCTCCACCGGGGCCCCGCCCCGGGTGGCCGTACGGCGGGCCGGGTCGACGACCAGGTCGGCCAGTTCCAGCACCGGCGGGGCCGCCGGGGTGGCCCGCCGACCCAGCGCCTGAACCCGGGCGACCAGTTCGTCGAAGGCGAACGGCTTGGGCAGATAGTCGTCGGCACCGAGCTGCAACCCCTCGACCCGGTCGGCCACCGTGCCGCTGGCGGTGAGCATCAGCACCCGGGTCAGGGCACCGGAGGTGGCCAGCTCGGCGCAGATCTGGTCACCGTGCATCCCGGGCAGGTCACGGTCGAGCACCACCACGTCGTAGCGGGTGACGAAGGCCATCTCGTGACCGCTGTCGCCGTCGTAGGCCACATCCACCGCCATGCCGCGCTTGCGCAGGCCCCGCGCGATCGCGTCGGCGAGGTGGCGTTCGTCCTCGACCACCAGTACCCGCATGTCCAGCCCCTTCCCGGCGACGACAACTCGACAACCTAGCGCCGACGGCCAAGCCGAACCCCAACCCCCCGCTGCGGAGGGTCGGAGTTCTTGAGCTTTCGGCCCCACCCGACTCAGTCCGGCAACGTCCACACCCCGAAGGAGCCGTCCTGCCGGCGGCAGGCGATCAGGTCGTACCGGCTCTGACAGTCGCCGACGACACCGGGAAGCACGTCGAGGCGCCGTGGCTGTGCCTCCGCCGGGTCGAGCCGGGCCAGCACCGCGCCCCCCTCGGGCAACAGGTGGATGCCGAGCAGCCGGAGCTCCTGCTCGTAGCTGGCGACCGTCTCCCAGGAGCCGTGCTCGGTCACCACCTCCCCGGTCGCCGCGTCGAGCGTGACGAGCCTTGATTCGCCCAACTGCGCGAGAGCCCTCGTCGGCGTCACCCACAGCAGGTCGCCATCCTCGCTGGTGCTCCACCGCACCTGCCCGGTCACCGGGTCGATGACATGCGTGCCGCCGCTGTTGGCCCTGGCGCAGAGCAGCGCGCCGCAGGGGGTCACGTGATCCGCCAGCGGCACGGTGGTCTGCCAGCGCGGCACCAGACCGGCCAGGTCGTAGGCGGTGATGGTCCGCGAGTTACGGACCACCAGCAGCAGGTCATCGACCACCGACGACTGCTGGTAGCCGGTGCGGTCGGCGGCGGGCAGCCGGTCGCGGAGCTGTCCGGTCCGCGCGTCGAGCACCTCGACGTCACCGGCGGCGGTGGACACCACGATGGCGTCGATCACACCGTCCCGCTGGTGGTGTTCCACCCAGGACGGCGGCAACGCCCTGGACCACAGCTCACGGCCGGTGGCCAACTCGACCGAACGCAGCGTGGTCGACTCCTGAGCGGCCCACGTCTGAAGCAGCACCCGACCCGACGCGTCGCGGATGCCGAGCCCGGCGCTGCGCCAGCGCTGCTGCCCGGTGGCGGCGTCCAGCAGCATGGTCTCGCTCATCCGGCCCAGGTCTTGCGACGGGAGCAGCGACAACAGCACGCCGGCGGGGGTGTCCGCCAGCTGGAAGAACCGGATTCCTGGTGGCACCGGCACCCGCCACAGCGGTACGAGGCGCTGCGGGGTGACGGTGGCTCGCCGGGGCCGGGCATAGGCGGTGAGTTCCCGCGACCCGTCGGTCACCCCGCGGACCGGGGTGACGGTGAAGATGCGCTGCGCGGTGAGGAACAGGTCGGCCGCCAGACCGGCCGGTACCGTCGCGTGCACCCGCACGGGTGGGGGTGCGGCACTGGCGAGCGTCACCAGCGCAGCCAGGGCCATCAGCGCGACCGGCCAGTTCCGGGTGCCACGGCGACGCCGTCGGGGTGGCGGCTGCGGGTCGTCCGACACGGTCATCACACCGAGGTCGATCACCGTCACGCTCGTCCCCTCCACCACTCACCTGCCGGGCGACGCAGGCAGCCGACCCGCCGGGCACCTGCGGTCAGTCGGGTAGCTGCCACAGTCCGAAGTTGCCGTCCCGGCGCCGACACAGGATCAGATCATCCCGGTACCGGCAGTTGCCGACCGCGCCGGGCAGCAGGTCGATGCGGCGTGGCTGACCGGCCTTCGGATCGAGCCGGGCCAGCACCGCACCCACCCCGGGGACGGCCCGGGTGCCGAGCAGGTGCGGGGCGTTGCCGAAGTCCTGCACCAGATCCCAGCTGCCCTCGGCGGTCGCCCGCTGCCCCGTCTCCGCGTCGAAGGTCACCACGCTGAGGTTGCCTTGCCGGTGGTGGTCGGCCGCCAGGGCCCGTCGGTCCCCGGCGCGCAGCACCTCGACGTCGTCCTCGGCGGTCCACCGGACGGCTCCGGTCACCGGATCCAGCAGATGCACGCGGGACCGGCCACTCGGCGCACAGAGCAGCGCCCCACACTGGTAGATCCACTCGAGCGACGGCACTTCGATGTGCCAACGCCGGACCAGACCGTCGAGGTCGTACGCGGTCACCGCCGATGGATTCCAGGCCAGCAGGAGATCACCGGCGACCATCGGGTACCGATGGCTCACCGGATTCGCCGGGTCGTCCGGGGCGGCCGGGAGGCGACCGCGCAGGGCGCCGGTCCGCGCGTCCAGCACCTCGATCTCGCCACTCACCTTGGCCACCGCGACGACGTCGATCACCGGCGCTGCCAGGTGGTACAGCGGCCAGACCGCCCGGGCGGAGGGCACCGACCACAGTTCCCGACCACTGGCCACCTCAAGGGTGGTGAGCTGGTCCAGACCCTGCGAGTCGTGGGAGCGCAGGATGACCCGATCCGGCTCCACCAGTACCACCATCCCCGGTCGCCGCCAGCGGAGCTCTCCGGTGCGGCTGTCCAGCAGCAGGCTCTGCGCTCCTTCGGCGGAGTCGAACACAGAGATGACCAACGTGGAGTCGTTCACCCGCTCGACCCTCACCGGCTCGACGACACCGAGGGGCCGCCGCCACAGTGGAGTGAGCTGCTGGAGTGAGCCGGTGGCCCGCGCCGGCGGCTGATAGGCGAGCAACTCCTGGCCACCCTCGGCGCTCCCGGTCGCCGGCGCCACGGCGAGGATCTGACCGCCGCCGGGAAGGATCACCTCGGCGGCCAGGGAGGACGGCAGGATCGCCTGCATCCGCCGGGCCGGCGGCACGGCACTGGTCAGGGCCAGCAGCACGACCAGCGCCACCGGCACCAGAAGCCACCGGGAGGGAACGATCCTATGTCGGCGCCGGGGATCGATCCGTTCGGTCCGGTCGCCGAGATCGATCACCGTCACGGTCGTCCTCCCGCCCCTATCCGGTACGCACCCTATGGCCGTTAAAGGCCCAGACGCCGCCTGTACGATGGCCCGTCGTGGCTGTGCCGGTGGTAGATCCTTCGCTGAATCCCGTCTCCCCGACCGTCGAGGCGCAATCATCGACACGGCGGCCCCGTCGACGACCGGCCCGGGTCGACATGGTGGCCCTCGGAGCCTACGTGCTGCTCGGCGTTCTCGTGTGCCTCAACTACTGGGTGGACGTCAACAACCGGGTCTCCTCGCATCTGCCCACCGACCACAGTTGGTTCGAGTGGCTGTTCTCGCACGGCGCGTACTCGGTGCGCAACCTGGAGAACCCGCTGTTCAGCACGCAGCAGAACGCCCCGGACGGGGTGAACATGATGGCCAACACCTCGCTGCTCGGGGTGACCCTGCCGTTGGCCCCGTTGACCTGGCTGCTCGGCCCCCAGGTGGTGTACGCGCTCTACCTGGGCGCTGCGCTGGCCGCCACGGCCGGCACCGCGTACTGGATGCTGTCGCGGCACCTGGTGCGCTCGCGGGCGGCGGCCTTCATCGGCGGCGGGTTCCTCGGCTTCGCCCCGGGCATCGTGCACCACGCCAACGGCCAGCCCAACTTCGTCTCCAACTTCCTGCTCCCGCTGATCGTGGTGCGGGTGTTCCGGCTGGCCGAGCCGGGCCGGTGGCGGCGCAACGGGCTGATACTGGGACTGCTGGTGGCGTACCAGATCTTCATCAACGAGGAGATGCTGCTGCTCACCGCGATGGCCTGCCTGGTCATCGTGATCGCGTACGCGATCATGCGGCCGCGCGCGGCGCGGCAGCGGGCCGGCACCTTCGCCGCCGGGCTGGGCCTCGGCGGCGGGCTGGCCCTGCTGCTGACGGCGTACCCGATCTGGTTCCAGTTCAACGGCCCGCAGTCCTACCGAGGCTTGCAGGGCGGGGTGTTCCACAGTTGGGGCGAGGACATCGTCGCCTTCGTCACCTTCCCCCGCGACACCATCGCCGGCACCGAGGCGGTGGAGAAGACCATCGGGATGACCGAGCAGAACACCTGGTTCGGCTGGCCGCTGGTGCTGGTGTCCGTGGTGGCCCTGGCGCTGCTGGTACGCCGGTCGCTGGTGGCCCGGATCCTGGCGGTGCTGGTGGTGCTCTTCTCCGTGGCCTCGCTCGGCCCGGAGATCCGGTTCAACGGCGAGCTGACCGGGATCCCCGGACCCTGGTCCTACATCCCGGAGGACCTGCCGCTGGTCGAGATGATGATGCCTACCCGGCTGACCCTGGTGACCACGGCCGCTCTCGGCGTCCTGCTCGCGCTGGCCTGGGAGGCGATCTCCGGTCGGAACCGGCCGCCGGTGCCGGCCCCCCGCGCCCCGCAGCCGGCAGGTGTGGCGTGGTGGCGGCGACCGCGCTGGCAGCAGGCCCTCGGGTACACCGCGATCACCCTGGCGGTGCTGCCGCTGATCCCCACTCCGCTGCCGGCCAAACCGGTCGATCCGCCGCCGACCTTCATCACCTCCGGCGCCTGGCGGCCGTACGTGCCGCAGGGCAGGACCCTGGTGCCGGTGCCGATCCCCAGCAACGTGCACGGACTGTCCACCCTGAGGTGGAGCGCGCTGACCCAGCACCAGTTCCCGATCCCGGCCGGCTACTTCATCGGTCCCAACCTGGACGGTGAGGGGGTCTTCGGGGCCCCCAACCGGCCCACCAGCACCCTGATCTACCGCAGCATGGACACCGGTGAGCTGCCGGAACTGACCGAGGAGGACCGCCGGCGGGCGGTCGAGGATCTGCACTTCTGGCGGGCCTCCGTGGTGGTCCTCGGCGCCCACCCCAAGGAGGCCGTGCTGCGCGAGTTGATGACCGCCCTGCTCGGCGAGCCGCAGCGGGTCGACGACGTCTGGCTCTGGGACGTCCGCGACCGGGTGTGAGCGGTCAGCGGTCGGTCAACGCCCGTACGTCCCAGACCCAGACGTCCAGTTCCTGGCGTGCCGGACCGACGAGTTGCTCGACGGTCTGGCGCAGCGGCTCGGAGTGCGGCTGGCTCACCGGCAACACCAGCACGGCCGCCCGCCAGTGCCGCAGTTCGTCGAGGGCGCGGCGCCGCTGGCGGTCGTCCAGTTCGGGCGTACGACCGGTCGAGGCGACCTCCTCCAGCAGCCGGCCGATGCCGCTGGGCCGGCCACCGAAGCGGCCGGGGTCGCCGGTGTTGCCGTTGCGGGGGGCCAGGAAGTAGCCCCCCGGGATCTTGAAGTCGAGGTTGGTGGCGGCGGCCCACCGCATACCGTGGGTGTTGCCCATGCTCGGGACCGGGATGGGCACCAGGGTCTGGTCCGGCCCGACGTAGGCCCGCCACCGGTCGGAGGTGATGAACTTCGGCACCGGCGGTCGGGAGGTCATCGGCAGCGGCATGGGCGCGATCGGCAGCAGGGCCAGGACCAGCCCACCGGCGGTGAGGGTACGCAGGGTGCGCGGATCCAGGGGCAGCGCTCGGCTGCGCTCGATGGCCAGCGCCAGCAGGATCGCCACCACCACACTGGTGATCATGCCGAACCGGGTCGGTACGACCGCGTCGAGCAGGGGCAGTCGGACCAGCCACTCCCAGGGACCCACGATCAGCTCCCGGTCCCACCAGGTGATGCGCTCCCCCAGGGAGAGCAGGGCGTAGAACGCGGCCGTGCCGGCCAGGGCCCGGACCAGCACCTCCCGCCGCAGCCACAGCACGATGCCCACGGCGATCAGTGTCAGGCTCCAGCCGAAGAAGGCGTTCTCCTCGGAGTAGTTCGGCGCCAGGTTGACGTTGGCCCGCTGGTTGCCGCCGATGGTCGGCGATCCGGGGGCCAGGTATGCGGCGATGTCGTTGCCGTAGTCGCGTACCGCGTCGCTGAGCCCGTGGTACGCCATCGGCCCGGCGAACTGGATGTACAACGGGTAGGCCAGCAGCGCCCCGGCGATCACCGTGCAGGTGGCCACCGCCTTGCCCAGCGGTCGCCAGGCGGCCGACCACAGGGCCGGACGCTGGACCACCACCGCGATCAGGAAGATCCCGCAGCCCATCGCGGTGAACAGCAGGATCTCCTCGTTGATGAAGGCCTGCACGGTGACCAGCAGCGCCAGCACCGCCCCGTCCCGGTACGGCCGGGTCGAACGGGTGATCACCATGACCCGCCACACGATGAAGGGCAGCAGGAACTGGCTGATGATGTTGGGATGCCAGCTGGCGTGGGACAGCATCGCCGGTGAGAAGCCGCAGAACCAGCCGCCCACCACGGCGGCCAGCCGGTTGCTCACCACGTGCCGGGACAGCACGTGATACCAGGCCGAGGCGGTGCCCGCCAGGGCCAGGGTGACCAGCACCACGAAGGTGACCGCCGGCCCGAACAGCAGGGTCACCGGCACCATCGGGATGCCGAGCGCCAGGATGGCCGTGTTGGCCATCAGATTGACCCCGTCGGGATAGTTGAACTGCTCCGTGAAGAACGGGAACTCTCCGTGCAGCACCACCCGCACCGAGTGGGCCAGGAAGAACTGCACCTGGGCCGGGTCACTGCTGTAGAGGGAGGCGACCCGACCGGCCGGGTCCGCCCAGATCTGGCTGGTCACCCAGACCGCGACGAGCAGGAATCCACCGAAGACGGCCAGGTCCACCCGACGGGGGGTCCACCGGAAGCGCCGCTTCGGGGCGACCTCCGCCCGATCCGCACCATCCTCTACCGAGTTCCCGCCGACCGCGCCATCGCTGGAAGAACTGCCACCGGTCGATTCGCCGTCCACAATCGGGGCTGGGGCGACCGAGACGGAGGCTTCCTCACGCACCGTGACGGGTTCGGCTGGCAGATCCGGGGTGACGTCGGTTTTCAGCGGATTTGCGGCGCTAATCTCGGCAGGCGTCACAGTCGGCGGAGTCTACCGGAGTAGGGAAATAGCCCCAAAGTCGACCGGCAAGTCCCTTGTGGTCGTTGAACAGCGCCACGACGCAGCGTGAGGCGGGGGAAAGCGTCGGGGTGACATCTCGTACTATTGCCCTCCGACACGACGACCGACGCGATCGGGGGCGTAACAGGTGGGTCCAGTCCGCTGGCGCGGCTTGACGGCCACCGGCCTGTCGGCACTGTTGGTCACCGTCGCCGCCTGTGGTCCCGTGGCCGAGCGCCGACCGCAGGACCTGCGGGTCGGCTACGACAGCCAGGACGGTTCGCTGACCGTCTGGCCCCCGCGCGGCTCGCTGATCGAGGACCCTGCGGCGACCGCCGCGGTGACCCGGGCGGTGCGCGACTGGCGTTCCCCCGTCGATGATCGGGTGCATGTGCCGTCCTCCGGCATCCTCTACTCCGGTCAGGTCGACGGCGCTCCGCTGGCCCTGGTCGCCGCCTCGGTGCCCGGTCAGGCCGCCTCCTGGCTCCTGCAACTGACCGGTGACGGCGAGGGGTACCAGGTCAGCCACGCCACCGAGTACACCGATCCCGGCTACCTCGTCTACTCCGACGTACTGCCGGTGCAGGCCGCCGACCGGCGGCGCTACTTCACCTCCGAACGGGTCCGCCGGCTGGTCGGCCCCCAGGGCAAGGTGCTGCCGGTCACCGAGGGCCTCACCGACCCGGTGGAGGTGCCGGCATGCCGCGCGGTGGCGGTGTCGGCCACCCTACGGTCCACCACCTCCCTGCCTCGGGGTCGTTCGGCCGACCGGCTGCTCGATCTCGGCACCGGCATCACGGCACCCCGGTACCCGCTGGTCCGCGACGAGAGCGGCTCCGGACGACGGGCGCTGGCCGACCTGGACACCTGCCAACTGGCCGGGTCGGAGGGTCCCTTCGGCAGCATGACCCGGCGGGTAGGGGACCGGAACTCCCCCGACTCCGTACCGGCCTCCTGGCCCAAGACGAAGCTGGCCGTCCGTACCCTCGGCGAGGTGGCCCTCGACGGGGGCCAACCGGCCGAGTTGGAGCAACTGACCTGGGAGACCGCCGACGGCACGATGAGCGCGGTGGTCTACCGACCGGCCGACGACGCTCCGGTGGTGTTCTCCCCCGCCGACTGGACCAATGCCCTGCAGGTCTACGAACTGCCGGTGCCCGGGCACCCGTTGGTCGTGCTCAGCTGGCGGTCCACCAAGGACACCAACCTGTCCGTGCCCCCCGGCACGGTCCGCCTGGTCGACCGCCCCGGCCTGGTCGTGGCGCCACTGCCCGAGCGCCGTCAGACCTTCAGCCTCGCCGCTGAGGACAAGACCCACTACCGCACCGCCGGCTCCACCCGCCGCTGACCAATCCGCCAGCCCTGGGGCGCTGCCGACCGAGTGGAGAGCTACGGGTGGTACCGGCCCCGGGGAGGTCACCGGGGCCGGTTCACCTGAGCGACGAGTCGACCTGGCTGAGTAGCTGGGTCGACCGGTGGGTGGATCAGTTGTGGGTGGGGGTGTTGTCGGCTACCGGCAACGGCTCCACGGTCTGGGTGTCCAGGCGGGAGATCCAGCCGGTGACGTCGCGGGCGACATCCTGGGCGGTCAGGCCCAGGTCGGCGAGGATCTGGGCACGGGAGCCGTGCGGGTGCCAGGCGGCCGGCACCCCCAGGTCGCGCAGCGGCACCTGGACGTCGGCGTCGCGCATGGCCTGGGCCAGGCCGTCACCGACACCACCGACCCGGACCCCGTCCTCGACGGTGACCACCAGGCGGTGCCGGGCGGCCAGCTCGACCAGTTCGGCCGGGATCGGACGGACCCAGCGGGGGTCGACCACGGTGACCCCGTAGCCCTGCTCGGCCAGCCGGGCGGCGACCTCCATGCCCATCTGACCGAAGGAACCGACCGCCACCAGCAGTACGTCCGCCCGGTCCGACTCGGTCAGCACGTCCACCGTGCCGATGCGCCGCACGGCGGGCAGGTCGGCCGCGACCGCGCCGGTCGGGTAGCGCAGCACGGTGGGGCCGTCGTCGACGGCGACCGCCTCGCGCAGCTCCTCGCGCAGGGTGGCGGCGTCGCGGGGGGCGGCCATCCGCAGGCCGGGCACCACGCCGAAGAGCGACATGTCCCAGATGCCGTAGTGGCTGGGCCCGTCCGGGCCGGTGATGCCGGCCCGGTCCAGCACGAAGGTGACCGGCAGCTTGTGCATCGCCACGTCCAGCAGGACCTGGTCGAAGGCCCGGTTGAGGAAGGTCGCGTAGACCGCCACCACCGGGTGCAGGCCACCCAGGGCCAGCCCGGCCGCCGAGGTGGCCGCGTGCTGCTCGGCGATGCCCACGTCGTAGGTGCGCTCCGGGTACTTACGGGCCAGCTTGGCGATCCCGGTGGGCTCGGCCATCGCGGCGGTGATGCCGACCACGTCGGGCCGCTCGTCGGCGATCTTGACCAGCTCGTCGGCGAAGACGTTCGTCCACTTCACCGAGGGTGCGGCGGTGGCCTTGCCGGTGGCGATGTCGAAGGCGCCGGGGCCGTGGAAGCAGTCCGCCTCGTCCTCCTCGGCGGGGCGGTAGCCGTAGCCCTTGCGGGTCACCGCGTGCACGATCACCGGGCCGCCGAAGTTCTTCGCCGCGCGCAGCGCGGTCTCGACCGCAGGAACGTCGTGTCCGTCGACCGGGCCGACGTACTTGATGCCGAGGTCCTCGAACATCGCCTGCGGGGCGACCGCGTCCTTGATGCCCCGCTTGACCGCGTGCAGCACCTCGTACATCGGCTTGCCGACCAGCGGGGTCGAGCCGAGGGCGTCCTTGACCGTGTCGAGGACCTTCTCGTAGCCGGGGTTGAGCCGCAGGGTCGACAGGTGGTCGGCGAGCCCGCCGATGGTCGGGGCGTACGAGCGGCCGTTGTCGTTGACGACGATCACCAGGGGGTTGCCGGCGGAGGCGATGTTGTTCAGGGCCTCCCAGCACATGCCGCCGGTCAGGGCCCCGTCGCCGACCACGGCCACCACGCTGCGGGCCTCGCCGCGCAGGGCGTACGCCTTGGCCAGCCCGTCGGCGTACGACAGGGCGGTGGAGGCGTGCGAGTTCTCGATGATGTCGTGCTCGCTCTCGGCCTGGCTGGGGTAGCCGGAGAGCCCGCCGCGTTGGCGCAGCTGGTCGAAGCCGTCCTGCCGACCGGTGATGATCTTGTGGACGTACGCCTGGTGACCGGTGTCGAACAGCAGCCGGTCACGGGGAGAGTCGAAGACCCGGTGCAGGGCGAGGGTGAGTTCCACCACGCCCAGGTTGGGGCCGATGTGCCCGCCGGTACGCGACACCTTGGCGACCAGGAAGTCACGGATCTCGGCGGCGAGGTTGTCCAGCTCGGTGCCCGACATCCGCCTGACGTCCTGCGGACCGTGCACCCTGGCCAGCAGCCGGCCCTGGTTGGCCGTGTCCTCTTCAGCACTCATGACCGCAGAGTCTATCGGCCTTCGCCCACCTCGCAGCGCGGTCACCGCAGCGGGGCCCCGGGGAGGAGACCCGCGCCACCCACCCGAACAGGGGGTTCTCACTTCGGGGACAGCAGTCCGACCAACTCCACATGCTGGGTCATCGGAAACAGGTCGTACCCCCGCAAGGCGGACAGCTCCCAGCCCAGCTCGGTGAAGACCCGCAGGTCCCGGGCGAAGGCGGCCGGGTCGCAGGCCACGTACGCCACCGCCCGGGGCCCGGCGGCGACCAGCTCGCGCACCACCCGCGCCCCCGCGCCGGTACGCGGCGGGTCGAGCACCACCACGTCCACCGGTGCGGTGATCCGACGGCGGGCCAGGGCGGTCTCCACCCGGGCCGCCACCACCTCCACCTGAGCCAGGTCCCGCAGGTTCTCCCTGGCCGCGCCGACCCCGTCGCCGGCCGCCTCCACCAGGGTCACCCGGCCGGTCTCGCCGACCCGGGCTGCCAGGCCGGCGGCGAACAGCCCGGCCCCGCCGTAGAGGTCCCAGGCCCGCTCCCCCGGCCCCGGCTCGGCCAACTCCAGTACCGCGGCGACCAGGGTGTCCGCGGCGGCGGGATGGACCTGCCAGAAGGACGAGGCGGGCAGAATCCAGTCCCGGCCCGCGGCCTGTTCCCGGACCCGCTCCGGGCCGCCGATCCGCCGGGTACGCCCCGCTGTGGAGGCCGTCACGGTCACGTCGCCGCCGGTGGAGGCGACCACCTCCACCGCATCGTCGTCGGGCCACCTGGTGCCACTGGAGGTGAGCACCGGCCGGTCCTGGATGGCCGGGTGGGCGATCAGGCACCGGCCGATCGGCACCACCTCGTGCGAGCGGTGCTTCAGCAGACCCGCCCGACCCGCCGCGTCGACCGCGTACCGGACCCGGGATCGCCAGCCGAGGGGACCGCCGGGCAGGGCCTCGACCCGGACCGCCAGGGCGTCGCACCCGGCCTCGTCGAGACCACCGAGGCGGATCAGCTGCTCCCGTACCACCTCGGTCTTCCAGCGCAGCTGGGCGGGCACCGCGACATGTTGCAGGTCGCAGCCCCCACAGCGTCCCGGCCGGGCGTACGGGCAGGGTGGCTCGACCCGGTCCGGGGAGGGCTCCAGCACCCGTACCGCGTCGGCCCGGACGAAGCCCCGGTGCACCTCGGTGACCTCGGCCACCACCCGCTCGCCGGGCAGGGCGTGCCGGACGAAGACCACCTGACCCTCGACCCGGGCCACGCAGTGCCCGCCGGGAGCCACCGCCGCCACGGTCAACTCGACCTGCTCGGCCTCGGTCAGCCCGCTACGACCGTCGGCCGTGTCGGACCGCTGCCCCGGGAGGGTCATCTCGTTCACCGTGTCTCTCCGTTCGACGACTGCTGGCCCGGCCCGGAGGACACGGGATCCACCGGCGGGATGGTCGGTGGCAGGGTGCTGCGGGGCACCGCCCGGGGACCCCGGACCGGCCCCCTACCCAGGGTGGCGTCCATCCGGTCGAGATCCTTGCCGGCGGTCGAGGCGAGCTGCCACGGCACGCTGGTGACCATCACCCCCGGCTCGAACAGCAGCCGGCCCTTGAGCCGCAACGCGCTCTGGTTGTGCAACAGGTTCTCCCACCAGCGCCCGACGACGTACTCCGGGATGAAGACCGTGACCACGTCGCGCGGCGAGGCCCGGCGGACCCCGGCCACGTAGTGCAGGATCGGGCGGGTGATCTCCCGGTACGGGGAATCGATCACCGTCAGCGGGATCGGTACGTCCCGGCGTTCCCACTCGGTCTGCAACTGCCGGGTGTCGACGTCGTCCACGTTGACGGTCACCGCGGTCAGGGTGTCCGGCCGGGTTGCCTGGGCGTACGCCACGGCCCGCAGGGTGGGCTGGTGCAGCTTGCTGACCAGCACGATCGCGTGGTTGCGGGCCGGCAGCACCGGTCGCCCGTCGTCCGGTGCCAACTCGACGGCCACCCGGTCGTAGTGCCGACGGATGGCCAGCATCAGCAGGTAGATCACGCCCATCGCGACGATGGCGATCCAGGCGCCCAGCAGGAACTTCGTGATCAGCACGATGACCAGCACCGCACCGGTCATCACCATGCCGAAGGTGTTGATCGCCCGGGACCTGATCATCCGGCGGCGCAGCTGCGGATCCCGCTCGGTACGCAGATGCCGGTTCCAGTGCCGGATCATGCCGGCCTGGGAGAGGGTAAACGAGACGAACACCCCGACGATGTAGAGCTGGATCAGCTTGGTCACCTCGGCCTGGAACCCGACGATCAGCACGATCGCGAAGGCGGCCAGGAAGAGGATGCCGTTGGAGAAGGCCAGCCGATCGCCTCGGGTGTGCAGTTGCCGGGGCAGGTAGCGGTCCTGGGCCAGGATCGACCCGAGGACCGGGAAGCCGGTGAAGGCCGTGTTGGCGGCCACGAACAGGATCGTGGCGGTCACCCCGACGACCAGGAACATCAGCACCGAACCGGAGCCGAAGATCGTCTCGCCGAGCTGGGCGGTGACGGTCTTCTGCACGTATCCCTCGGGGCCGGAGACGATCTGGTGGCCGGGGTCCTCGACGAACTGCAACCCGGTCAGCCGGGCCAGCCACACGATGCCGACCAGCATGGTCACCGCTACCAGACCCAGCATCAGCAGGGTGGTGGCGGCGTTGCGGCTCTTGGGCGCCTTGAAGGCCGGCACCCCGTTGGAGATGGCCTCCACCCCGGTCAGGGCGGCGCAGCCGGAGGAGAAGCTGCGCAGCAGCAGGAAGGCCATGGCCCAGCCGGTGGTGTCGTGCCACTCGGCGGCGATGACCAGGTCGGCGCTGGGGGCCCGCAGGTCCTCACCGAGCACCACGATGCGGACCAGCCCGGTCAGGATCATGCCGACGATCACGATCATGAACCCGTAGGTGGGGATGGCGAAGGCGCTGCCCGCCTCCTTGAGCCCCCGCAGGTTGACCGCGGTCAGCAGGACCACCGCGCTGACCGCGATGAGCACCTTGTGGGTGGCGACGAAGGGGATCACCGAGCCGAGGTTGGCCACCCCGGAGGAGACCGACACGGCGACCGTCAGCACGTAGTCGACCAGCAGGGCGCTGGCCACCCCCACCCCGGCCCGGGGGCCCAGGTTGACCGTGGCCACCTCGTAGTCGCCACCGCCGGAGGGGTAGGCGTGCACGTTCTGCCGGTAGCTGGCCACCACGGTCAGCATCACCACGACCACCCCGAGGGCCACCCAGGGCGAGAAGACGAAAGCCGAGGCTCCCGCGATGGAGAGCATCAGCAGGATCTCGTCCGGGGCGTACGCGACGCTGGACAGCGCGTCCGAGGCGAAGACGGGCAGCGCAATGCGCTTCGGCAGAAGGGTGTGCTTGAGCCGGTCGGACCGGAATGGTCGACCGACGAGCAGCCGCTTCAGCAGGGTTCGGGCCACGGTCGCCAAGCGTACGACCGCCCTCGGCAACCTCGTCGTCCCGCACCGCCGGTGAGGGCACTGCGGGGGTCTGCGGCCGGCGGAGTAGCGTCGGTCTCCGCCTGACGTCACGACGTGGCAGGCTCGCGGTGACGGGCGCACCTTGGGAGGGCGGCGTGCATATCGTGATCATGGGGTGTGGCCGGGTCGGGTCGACCCTGGCGCAGAGCCTCCAGTCCCGCGGGCACTCGGTGGCGGTGATCGACCAGGACGCCGACGCCTTCCGCCGACTGGGGCCCGACTTCGCCGGCACCACGGTCACCGGGGCGGGATTCGACGGTGAGGTGCTGCGCCAGGCCGGCATCGAGCGGGCGGACGCCTTCGCCGCCGTCTCCAGCGGGGACAACTCCAACATCATCTCGGCGCGGTTGGCCCGGGAGACCTTCGGTGTGTCCCGGGTGGCGGCCCGCATCTACGACCAGCGGCGGGCGCAGGTCTACGAGCGCCTCGGCATCCCCACGGTGGCGACCGTGCGCTGGACCGCCGACCGGATGCTGCGACACCTGCTGCCGGAGGGCAACGTGGAGATCTTCCGCGACCCGACCAGCACGGTGTCGATCATCGAGGTGCCGGTGCACAAGGACTGGATCGGGCACCGGGTGCAGCGCCTGGAACAGGCCACCGGGGCCCGGGTTGCCTACCTGCTGCGGTTCGGCATCGGCACCCTGCCCACCGCCTCCAGCGTGGTGCAGGAGGGTGATCAGATCTTCATGCTGGTCACCGACGACATGGTGGCCACGGTCACCGAGATCGCGGCGGCCCCGGACGGAGGGCAGTGATCATGCGAGTCGCCATCGCGGGTGCCGGCAACGTGGGCCGCTCCATCGCCCAGGAGTTGATCGAGAACGGCCACCAGGTGATGCTGATCGAGCGGCAGCCCCGGATGCTGCGGCCCGAACGGGTACCGCAGGCCCAGTGGGTGCTGGCGGACGCCTGCGAGCTGACCAGCCTGGAGGAGGCCGACCTGGCCGGCTGCGACGTGGTGGTCGCGGCGACCGGCGACGACAAGGCCAACCTGGTGGTCTCCCTGCTGGCCAAGACCGAGTTCGCGGTCCCCCGGGTGGTCGCCCGGATCAACCGGGCCGAGAACGAGTGGTTGTTCACCGAGCAGTGGGGGGTGGACGTCGCGGTCAGCAAGCCCCGGGTGATGGCCGCCCTGGTCGAGGAGGCCGTCACGGTGGGCGACCTGGTACGGCTGATGACCTTCCGCCAGGGTGAGGCCAACCTGGTCGAGATCACCCTGCCGCCGACCGCGCCGCATGTCGGTCAGCCGTTGCGTGCGGTGCCGCTGCCCCGCGACGCCGCCCTGGTGGCGATCCTGCGCGGCAAGCGGGTGCTGGTGCCCAGCCCGGACGATCCGATCGAGGTCGGCGACGAGCTGATCTTCGTCTGCACGGCCGAGATGGAGGACGCGGTACGCGCGGTGATGCTCGGTCCGGACAGCGTCGAACGCACCCGCCAGTCGCGGTGAGGGGTGAGGGGTGAGGGGTTCCCCCGTGTCGGTCAGCTACCGGCCAGCGGCACCGGCTCGGCCTGCCGGGTGACCCGGCGCACCGTCCAGACCGTGATCAACAGCAGCATCACGTACGGCGGGTAGCCCAACGCCAGGCGGGCCACCCCTAGAGCGGTGTCCTGCTCGGCCAGGTAGAGCGCGGCCTGCACCCCCACCTTGGCCAGCCACACCACTCCCCAGAGCACGGTCAGCCCGGTGAAGGTCCGGACCAGCTTCGGGTCCTCCCGCCAGGCGGAGCTGCCCTTGGCCACCAGCACCGACCAGAGCCAACCGACCAGGGGCTGACGGATCGCGGCCGAGACCAGCAGAGCCAGGCCGTAGCCGATGCCGTAGAGGATGCCGGGCAGGTAGAAGTCCCGGGCCTCACCGGTCCGCCAGGCGATCGCGGCGCCGATGCCGATGCCGAACAGCCCGTTGACGGCGTGCCGTACGGGCTTGCGCTGCGCCAGCCGCAGCCCACCGATGAGCACCGCCACACCGACCGAGGCGATCACCGCGGGTCGCAGCGAACCGACGACGTTGACCACCACGAAGACCACGACCGGGATGCTGGACTCGACCAGCCCTCGCCAGCCGCCGAGCTGGTCGGCCATCTGCTCGGCGACGGTGGGCAGCCGCTCCTCGTCGTCGGCTCCACTGGCCGGTTGGGTGGCCGGTTGCTGTCCGGTGGTCATCGCCCGCCTTTCCGGCAGAATCGTGGCTGTCGTGCCGGGGTTTCCGGACAGTCTCTCATCCTCCGGGTCACGGACGTCACGTCGATGGCTCCAACTCGTAGTACGGGTTGTAGATCACCTTACGGTCGTCACGCAGCGCGACCCGTCCCCGCGCGGTCAGGTGTCGTCCCGGCTCGATCCCGGTGATGTGCCGTCGGCCCAGCCAGACCAGGGTGACGACATCGCTGCCGTCGTAGAGGTCCGCCTCCAGCGCCGGCTGGTTGGTCCGAGGGGTGTAGACGACCGTACGCAGCCGCCCGGCGACGGAGACCAGCTGACCGCGTACGCACTGGGTCACCGGCACCCCGCCGCAGCGGGCACTCTCCTGCCGCAACAACTGGGCCTCGATCTCGGCCTCACTGGCGGTGAGCCGGCGCAGCATCCGCCGCAGCGAACCCTGCCCCTCCTCGGTCGTCATGAACTCCGCGTCACCCTTCCCGAACCGGCCGGCCCACGCCGACACCGGGCCGCTCCCAGCAGAACGGGAGGGCCCCACGCCAGCGTACGCCGACGTGAGGCCCTCCCGGTGCTGACGATTGCGCGCCCGCCGGACGGACCCCGCTCAGTTCGCGCCGGGCGCCGGTGCGCCTTCCGAGGCCGCCGCGGCCTGCTCAGCCGCCTCGCCCGCCTCGCGCGGCAGCCGCAGCGGCAGCGGTTCGCGTACCGGCTTGGCCTCGATGCCGCGGTCGACCACCAGCCCCTCCATGCACCGGGCCAGGGCTCCGGCCGCGTCCGGGTTGGTCGCCGCCTCGCCCTGGAAGACCGCCCGGACCATCCAGCGGGGGCCGTCGACCCCGACGAACCGCAGATCGGTCAGGCCCTCCTCGGTGCGCACCCGGGCCCGCAGCTCGGTGCCGTACTCGCCGGTCACCTCCTGGGCGGCGGCGCCGTCGTTGAACAGCGACTGCCGGATCTCCTCGCGCACCTCGTCCCAGATTCCCTCGCTGCGGGGAGCGGCGAACACCCCGAGTTGCAGGGCACTCTGCCCGTGCACCAGGACGACCTGCTGGATCACCCCCTGCGGGTCGGCCTGCACCCGCACCTCGACGTCGGGCACCGCCGGGATCTGGAGGCTGCCCAGGTCCAGCCGCTGCACCCCGGCAGGGGCCTCGGTGACGTCGTACGGCCCGCGCGCCGGGGCCGCCTCGACGGTCTCCGGCGCCTCGACGGTCCGCTCGTCACTGGCGTGCCGCCCCGTGGCCCGCTTCCGCGAGAAGATCACTGTGTCCACCTTCCGCTGTTCACACTCACCGTGCCCTCTCCTCCGTCCGCGCCGTCGGCCGCCGGTGGCGGCACCAGAGCGACGTGTCCGCCGGTGGACCCGTGCCCGCCGCCTCCGCGTCCGGACTCGGGCAGCTCGGCCACCGGTTGGAAGGCCGCCCGTTCCACCCGTTGCACAACGAGTTGCGCGATCCGGTCGCCCCGGGAGATCTTCACTGGCACAGCCCGATCATGGTTGATCAGGTTGACCAGGATCTCACCCCGGTAGCCGGCGTCGACCGTACCGGGCGCGTTGAGCACGGTCACGCCGAGTCTGGCCGCCAGCCCCGAACGGGGATGAACCAGGCCCACGTACCCCTCCGGCAGCGCGATCGCCACGCCGGTGGGCACCAGGGCCCGACCGCCGGGCGGCAACTCGACGTCCGCGGCCGCCACCAGGTCGGCACCGGCGTCGCCGGGATGGGCGTACGCCGGCAGCGGCAGCTCGGGGTCGAGCCGGCGGACCAGCACGGGCACCACGTCGGTCACGGTTGCCTCTTTCGTCTTCTGCACGGAGGTGACCCTGCCATCCTGCCCGGTACCCCGGCGGCCACGCGCCGTACCCTGGTATGAGTGAGCGTGTCACCCTCCCCCACCGATGCGGCTACCCGGGCGTACGCCGAACGGCTCAGCCTGCCCTGGTGGTTGTGGCTGGCCGGGCTGGCCGCCACCGGCCTGCTGGCGGTGGAGCTGTGGATGGGCGCGACCGGGGTACGGGCCTGGCTGCCCTTCGTGGTGCTGCTGCCCGCCGCCGTCGCCGCACTGACCTGGCTGGGCCGGATCAGGATCGCGGTGACCGACGGGGAATTCCGGGTCGACGACGCCCGGCTACCGGCCCGGTTCGTCGCCGAGGTCATCGCGTTGGACGCCGACGGGCGCCGTGAGGTGCTCGGGGTGGGGGCCGATCCGCTGGCCTTCGTCGTCCAGCGGCCCTGGATCTCCGGCGCGGTGCAGGTGGTCCTCGACGACCCGAACGACCCCACCCCCTTCTGGGTGGTCAGCACCCGCCATCCGGTAGCCCTGGCCGAGGCCCTGCTGGCCGCCCGCGACGCCAGCCGCTGACCGCCCCAGCGCCCCGCTACACCGCCACGATCCGGCCGGAGCGCTCCGGTGGCCAGAGGTCGGGTAACGGCGTTCAGGAGCCAGCTGACGGCGGCCAGCGGCCGGGTGACCGCGACCAGGGCCGGGTGACGGCGTCAGGGGCCGGGCAGGGCGGGCGGGGTGCCGGGGAGTGCAGGCGGGGCCGGTGGGGTGTCCGGCAGGCTGCGCCGCTGCCGACGCAGGTCGGTGCGGAGCTGGTCGGCCAGGGTGCGGGTGGCCCGCCGGTTCAGGTAGCTCGCCACGGCCGCGCCGGTGAGGAAGGGTCCCAGGGTGGTCAGGTTCCGGCCGAAGCGCTTGAGCAGGGTGTCCCGCAGCTCCCGTCGGGCGGCCGTGCCGAGGACTGCGCCGATGCCCACCCCGGGCACCATCGGGTTGACCCCGCGTTGGTTGGCCCAGGCCTGGAGCAGCGCGACGGTGCGCTGGGCACCCCCGGCGGGCAGCGGGGCCCGGTAGATCTCGTGCAGCTCCCCGGTCAGCTTCAACTCGATGGCCACCACGGCCACGGTCTCCGCGGCGAGCAGGACCGGCGCGGAGAGCAGGCTGGGGGTGACCGTCCACTGCACCGCCGAGGCGCCCCCGCCGGCCGCACCGACACCGGCGGTCGCCCTGGCGGCATTGCGTACCAGCCGATCGGCCAGCGCCTCGTCGTCCAGGCCGGGGAAGTGTCGGCGCAGGGTGGCCAGGTCACGGATCGGCACGTGCGGGGCGATCTCGGCGACCACCTCGGTCATCCAGCGCAGCGCCGTCCTCGGCTTGAACAGCCCGCCGACCCCACGGGCCCGGGCCTGCCGGACCAGGCGCCCCAGCAACTGACGTCGCCGGGCCGGCTCGATCTCGTCGGCGGTCAGCGCCGCGACCGTCGTACCGAGCTCGTCGGCGCCCTCGCCGTCGATGCCCGCGCTCCACTCGCTCATGCCGACGCTCCGGTCGACGCCCGCTCGCGCCACCGCCGTACGCCGATGGTTCGTTCCCTCACTGCCCGACCTCCCCGACCGGCGGCCGCCGGCGCGACGGCCACCCTTTACGAGTGAAGCAGGTCGATCGGCGCGGCGCTCGCCGAGCCGGGCAGCGGCGGCTCCCCTGGGAAGCCGCCGCCGTGCGGTGATGGTGTCGGATCGTCGGTCAGACGCACTCGCGGCAGATCAGCTCGCCGTTGCGCTCGACCGCCAGTTGGCTGCGGTGGTGCACGAGGAAGCAGCGAGCACAGCGGAACTCGTCCTGCTGCATCGGCAGCACCTTGACCGTCAACTCCTCGTCGGCCAGGTCAGCACCGGGCAACTCGAAGCTCTCAGCCACTTCGGCCTCGTCGACGTCCACGGCGCCCGACTGCGAGTCGACACGCCGGGCCTTCAGCTCTTCCAGGCTGTCCTCGCCGAGGTCGACCTCGTCCCGGCGCGGAGCGTCGTAGTCGGTGGCCATCGGTTTCACTCTCCCATTTCGATGTTGTCGCTTCCGGTTGTAACGCCGGGCGACGCTGTTTCGGTTCCGCTGGCCGGCCACCGCTAGTGTCGGCCACCCGACCCGACGACCGCTCGGGCCGGGCCGCCCGGAAGAATCTCCCGGCGAGCGCGGAACCCTACCCCCCCTTTGGGCGAGGCATGTATACCGCCCTTGTGGCTGAGATGTACGCCCCTGCACGGGAAGTTGTTCCCAATGTGACTCAGGCGACACGAAGATAGGGGTAGTACTACCCGGTTCTCGGGTGGCGCGCCGGTATGTCGGACTGTTTCCACGCGACGGTCGGACAGCGGTTAACCTCAGCGGCGTACCAGACGGCCCGGCCGTCGACGTCCGCCGCCACCCATCACTGTCCGGGAGCGCCCTGATGAGTTTCGCGCGAGTGCGAGCACTCGTAATCGTCGGCATGCTGGCGGTGATCGCCCTGGTCTTCGTCGTGGTCGCGGTGGTCCGGGACACCCAGAGCAACGCCGGTGCCGCCGAGGGATGTCCCGCGGACTGGCCCCGTGCCGACGTGACCCTGCGCGACCACAAGGATGTCAAGATCCGGGTGCTCAACGGCACCGACCGCCCCGGGTTGGCCTCCAGCGTCGGCGACGACTTCCGCAACCGCGACTTCCAGGTGGAAAAGGAAGCAAACGAGAAGAAGCAGATCGACGAGGTCGCGGTGCTGCGTTACGGCCCAAAGGGGGTCGGATCCGCCCATCTGCTGCGGGCCTACTTCCTCGGCAACGCCGAGCTGGAGTACGACGCCAAGCGCCCGGACGATGTCGTCGACGTCGTGCTCGGCAACGAGTTCCAGCAGTTGGCCACCACCACCGAGGTCAACCAGTCCATCGGTGACCTGGGCGCCCCGGTCGCTCCGCCCGGTTCCTGCCCGATGCCGGTCGACAACTGACTCCGGCCGCCGGGCCGCTCGAATCCCGTGACGTGGACAGCACCCCTGGCCGTACGGACCGACATCATCGACCGCACGGCCAGATCCCGACTCGTCCGGCCGGGCGACACCGAGGCCCCGGGCCGGTTCGGCGAGGGTCGTACGGGCTCAGGGGCCCCCGTCGGCGTCCAGTTCGACCAGGCGGTCGTGCAGCGGGGTGAAGAGCGCCGCCGGCGCGGCGAGGACCATGTCCGGGCCGGGGGCCCGCCCCCGCAGGCCACCTACCCGCAGACCCGCCTCCGTGGCGACCAGCGCCCCGGCCGCCTGATCCCAGGCGGCCAGCCCCTTCTCGAAGTACGCGTCGGCCCGCCCCTCGGCCACCAGGCAGAGGTCGATGGCGGCCGCACCGAGTCGGCGGATGTCCCGTACCTGCGAAATCAACTCGGCCACCACCCGGGCCTGATGGGCCCGACGGGCCGGGTCGTAGCCGAATCCGGTGATCACCAAGGTCTGTCCCAGGTCGGTCTCGGCGGAGCAACGCAGCCGCCGACCGGCCCGCCAGGCCCCGCCGCCGAGGGTGGCGGTCCACTCCTCGCCGGTGTGGATGTTGCGCACCACACCGGCCACCACCTGGCCCTCGACCTCGGCGGCGATCGACACCGCGGAATGCCCCAGCCCGTACAGGTAGTTGATCGTGCCGTCGATGGGATCCACGATCCAGCGCACCTGGGCGGTGGCGTCGCCGGGGGCCGCCGCGCCGTACTCCTCGCCCAACATGGCGTCGTCCGGCCGCAGCCGCCGCAGGGCCTCGCTGATCTGGCGCTCGACGGCCCGGTCGGCGGCGGTCACCACGTCGGTGACGGTGCTCTTGGTCGCGGCGACGGAGACCCCCTCGGAGCGCATCCGGGAGGCGGTGTCGGCGGCCTCCCGGGCCACCTCGACCGCGATTTCCAACAGTTCCTGCGCCGCCGGGCGATCCATCATCCGTCCCCTTCCCGCACGGCCGGGTATCCGGGTCGCACGCGGGTATCATCCTTACAAACTCCACAAGCGCACCGAATCGGCGGCCCCGGCCGTCGTTCAGCCGTGCGGCGCAGGATGATCGCCGCAGACGGCGTTACAATTCACCCCTGCCCACGCGCCACGGACGACCGAACGACCGGTCGGCCGGGGACACGGGGGTTCCTCAACCACATCGCCCGGCACGGTGCACCACTCTGCGCCGGACGATCCGGCCGTGCTCGCTCTTCGCCTCCGGAAGGTCATTCGTGACAGAACCCCGCCAGACCGGCGCCGACGTTCGCTCGCTCACCGACACCCTGATCGCCCACGCGCAGAGCGCCGGCGGCCAGCTCACGTCGGCCCAGCTCGCGCGCACCGTCGAGTCCGCCGAGGTGACTCCGGCCCAGGCCAAGAAGATCCTGCGGGCGCTCTCCGAGGCTGGAGTGACCGTGGTGGTCGACGGCTCGGCCAGCACCCGTCGCCGGGTTGCCGCCGCCCGCTCCGCGACCCCGGCGTCCCGTGCCACCACTGCCAAGACCACCAAGAAGGCGGCACCGGCCGCCCCGTCCGCCCCGAAGCAGGCGCCCGCCGCCGAGGAGGCCACCGCCCCGGCCCCCCGGAAGGCGACCTCCCGTAAGACCGGCACCACCGCCGAGGTGGCCGCCAAGGCTGCCGCTCCGGCCAAGAAGTCGACCCGGGCCACCAAGGCGACCGTGGCCGCCGCGAGCGCCGGGAAGCCCGCCAAGGCCGCCGGTAAGGCCAAGGGGGAGGGCGCCGAGGGTGACGTCGACCCCGAGGATCTCGCCGCCGAGATCGAGGACGTGGTGGTCGAGGAGCCGGCCGAGCTGGCTCAGGCGGCCGAGGCCGATGCGGCGAACTCCGCCAGCGACAACGACTTCGAGTGGGACGACGAGGAGTCCGAGGCCCTCAAGCAGGCCCGTCGGGACGCCGAGCTGACCGCCTCGGCCGACTCGGTCCGGGCGTACCTCAAGCAGATCGGCAAGGTCCCGCTGCTCAACGCCGAGCAGGAGGTGGAGCTGGCCAAGCGGATCGAGGCCGGGCTCTACGCCGCCGAGCGGCTGCGGGCGGCCGACGAGGGCGAGGAGAAGCTCGCCCGCGACATGCAGCGGGACCTGCTCTGGATCTCCCGGGACGGTGAGCGGGCCAAGAACCACCTGCTGGAGGCCAACCTCCGCCTGGTCGTCTCCCTCGCCAAGCGGTACACCGGTCGCGGCATGGCCTTCCTCGACCTCATCCAGGAAGGCAACCTCGGCCTCATCCGCGCCGTCGAGAAGTTCGACTACACCAAGGGCTACAAGTTCTCCACCTACGCCACCTGGTGGATCCGACAAGCCATCACCCGCGCCATGGCCGACCAGGCCCGCACCATCCGCATCCCGGTCCACATGGTCGAGGTGATCAACAAGCTGGGTCGGATCCAGCGCGAGCTGCTCCAGGACCTGGGCCGCGAGCCCACCCCGGAGGAGCTGGCCAAGGAGATGGACATCACACCGGAGAAGGTGCTGGAGATCCAGCAGTACGCCCGGGAGCCCATCTCGCTCGACCAGACCATCGGCGACGAGGGCGACAGCCAGCTCGGTGACTTCATCGAGGACTCCGAGGCCGTGGTGGCGGTCGACGCGGTCTCCTTCTCGCTGCTCCAGGATCAGCTCCAGCAGGTCCTCCAGACGTTGTCCGAGCGTGAGGCGGGTGTGGTACGCCTGCGGTTCGGTCTGACCGACGGTCAGCCACGCACCCTGGACGAGATCGGCCAGGTCTACGGTGTGACCCGCGAACGCATCCGGCAGATCGAATCCAAGACCATGTCCAAGTTGCGACACCCGTCGCGTTCCCAGGTGTTGCGCGACTACCTCGACTGATCAGTAATCGTCAACTGATCGTGTCGTTTTGATCACCTGGCGTCAAGGCCGGGCGGTGATCAGGTGGTTGCGCGAATGTGATCGTTGACGTGACACCCGGGGTACCCGGCACACTGTCGGTGCCAGGTGTGACCTCGGTCCCCCGGGGGCACACAGGGAAGGCGAGACCCGGGATGGGTGTTGCACGATAGGTGACCAAGACCGAAGAGAGTGTTCATCGGTGACGACCAGAGGAGGAAGGCGATGACCCCGACCCTCACGCCGCCGCCCGAGACGGTGAGCCCCCCGGCCGCCGATGAACGGTGCGACCGCTGCAATGCCGCCGGCAAGCTCCGGATCACCCTCGCGGGCGGTAGTGAGCTGGTGTTCTGTGGACACCACGCCAACAAGTACGCCGAGGATCTTGTGAAGATCACCGTACGGTACGCGACGGACCCGGAGTTCTCCTGGCGCGGCGCCGACCTGATAGCCAACTGAGGATTCACAACCCGACATAAAGCGGCCGGAGGCATCCACTGGATGCCTCCGGCCGCTTTCGTCATCCCCATCCCCACCCCGCACCCCGGCGTTGTTGATCAAGAGGTTTGCGTCACGAGAACGCGGGTTCGTGACGCAAACCTCTTGATCAACAAGGGCTGGGTGGTGGGCTTGGCCGGGGTGAGCGGGCGGGGTTGGGTGGGTGGGAGGTTAGAGGGTCTGGACGGTGGCTATGCGTTCTTCCAGTTGTTCAATGGTGGCCTGGGCGCTGGGAGGGCCGCCGCAGAGCCGGCGCAGTTCGGCGTGGATCTTGCCGTGCGGCTGGCCGGTACGGTGGTGCCGGGCGGCGACCAGGGCGTTGAGTTGCCGGCGCAGGGCCACCCGGCGCTGGGCGGCGCTCATCGGGGCCGGTGGGGCCGCCACCGGAGCCGACGACTCGGACTGCCGCTCGGCGGCGCGGCGGCGCCGGGCGGCCAGCTGCTCGGCCTGCCGCTTGGACAGCAGGGCGGCGACCTGGTCCGCGGTCAGCAGGCCCGGCAGCCCCAGGTACTCCTCCTCCTCCGGAGTGCCCGCCTGGGCGGCCGTGCCGAAGGAGGCACCGTCGAAGATCACCTGGTCCAGTTCGGCGGTGGCGGACAGGGCGGCGAAGCGCTTCTCCAACTCGCCGCTGGCCTGCTCGTCCCGTTGGGCCCGCTCCAGCAGGTCGTCGTCGAAGCCCTCCCGGTCCTTGGGCTTGCCGAGTACGTGGTCCCGCTCGGTCTCCATCTCGCTGGCCAGCCCGAGCAGGTGCGGCACGCTGGGCAGGAAGACCGAGGCGGTCTCCCCCGGCCGACGGGCTCGGACGAACCGGCCGATGGCCTGGGCGAAGTACAGGGGGGTGCTGGCGCTGGTGGCGTACACCCCGACGGCCAGCCGGGGGATGTCCACCCCCTCGGAAACCATCCGCACCGCGACCAGCCAGCGTTGCTCAGAGGCCGCAAAGGTCGCGATCCGGGCCGAGGCACCCACGTCGTCGGAGAGCACCACGGCGGCCTTCTCCCCGGTCACCTGCTCGATGAGCTTGGCGTACGACCGGGCGGCCTGCTGGTCGGTGGCGATGACCAGCCCACCGGCGTCCGGCATGCCGGCCTCCCGGAGCACGCTCAGCCGGGCGTCGGCAGCCCGCAGCACCTGGGGCATCCAGTCACCGGCCGGGTCCAGGGCGGTACGCCAGGCCTGGGCGATGAGATCCTGCGTCATCGGCTCGCCCAGCCGGGCCGCCAACTCCTCACCGGCGTTGGTACGCCACCGGGTCTCCCCCGAGTAGGCCAGGAACAGCACCGGCCGGACCACGCCGTCGCGCAGGGCGTCGGAGTAGCCGTAGACCGAGTCGGCCCGGGAACGCAGCAGACCGTCCTCGCCGCGCTCGTAGCTGACGAAGGGGATCGGATTGTCGTCCGAGCGGAACGGGGTACCGGTCAGCATCAGTCGGCGTACCGCGGGCTCGAAGGCGTTCTTCACCCCGTCGCCCCAGGTACGGGAGTCGCCGGCGTGGTGGATCTCGTCCAGGATGACCAGGGTCCGCCGGGTCATGGTGCGGCGCCGGTGCACCTGGGGGGCCATGCCGACCTGCGCGTAGGTGACCACCGCGCCGTGGAAGTCGGCCGAGGAGTGCAGGTCGGCGTTGCGGAAGGCGGCGTCCAGTTGGATGCCGACCCGGGCCGCGGCCTGCGCCCACTGGGTCTTCAGGTGCTCGGTCGGAGCGACCACCGTGACGGCCTCGACGGTGCCGTCGGCGAGCAGTTCGGCCGCGATCCGCAGGGCGAAGGTGGTCTTACCGGCGCCGGGGGTGGCGACCGCGGTGAAATCCTCGCTGCGCCGGCGCAGGTACTCCACCAGTGCCTTACGCTGCCAGGCCCGCAGGGGCGGGAAGGTCTCGAGCGCCGGCGTCCGGGCTGCCACGCGTTGGCTCCTCTCCGATGCGCACGATGGCCCGACCGCAGGCCGACGGACCGGGCCGAGGGGCAGGTCGGTCGCCCCATGAAAACGCCTCCGCGCGCCAGGGCCGCGAAGGCCGATTCAGCATAACCAGCACCGGCCCCGCGCCCCACTCGACGCCACACCGGGTGGTCCCCCGGTGGCGGGTCGCGCTAGTCCGGGGTCGGTCCGGGGGTGCCGGTGCGCGGTGGTCGCAGGGTCGCCACCGGCGCCGACCAGCGTCGTCGCAGGGCCACCAGGCGTACGCCGAAGACCAGGACCACCGCCGCGGTGAGCGGGGCCGGCCCGGCGTGGCCGAGAGTGTCCAGGAGCACCACCAGGATCGCCCCGGCCAGAGCGGCCACGGCGTAGATCTCCCGTCGCAGCACGACCGGGATCTCGGCGGTCAGCAGGTCGCGGCAGAGCCCACCACCGATGGCGGTGATCATGCCGATCAGACCGGCACCCACCGGGGGCACCTGGGCGTCCAGGGCCTTGAGGGTGCCGGCGACGGTGAACAGCCCCAGCCCGGCCGCGTCCAGCACCAGCACGGTGGTGCGGAGCCGGGCGAACTGGGGGTGCAGCCAGAAGATCGCCCCGGCGGTGACCGCGGCGGTGGTCGCGTACCGCCAGTCGGCGAAGGCCAGGGGCGGAACCTCGCCGATCACCAGGTCCCGGACGATCCCGCCACCGAGGGCGGCGACGAACCCGACGAAGACGACACCGAACAGGTCGAGCCGCTTGGCCACCGCCGCGGAGGCACCCGAGGCGGCGAAGACCGTGACTCCGGCCAGGTCGGCCAGGAGCAGGGCGGTGGAGGTGGTCACCGCCGCAGGTTACGCCGCCCGAGCAGGCTCACTCGGAGTACGAGTCGTAAATCTCCTTGCACTTCGGGCAGACCGGCGATCCCGGTTTGGGAGTCTTCGTCACCGGAAAGGTCTCTCCGCACAACGCCACGACGAAGGTGCCCATGACGGCACTTTCGGCGATCTTTTCCTTCCGGACGTAGTGGAACATCTCCGGACCGGTGTCGGCGTCCTTCAGTTCCGGACGCTCAAGGACCTGTGCGCTCACGTCTGCACCTCCGACCGTCAAGTCTTGCAGGTCCGCGTGGCCTCGGTCCACCTGAGGGTGACCTGCACCGCTGGGCAGTACGGTGGGCAACCGTGACCAACTTTCATCTTCGCTACGGCACCGAGGTGGCCGAGGCGCTGCGCGAACGCCGTCCGGTGGTCGCCCTGGAAAGCACCATCGTCTCGCACGGCCTGCCCCGGCCGGACAATCTGACGGTGGCCCGTCAGATTGAGCAGGCGGTGCGGGACGCCGGCGCGGTGCCGGCCACCATCGGCATGGTCTCCGGTGAGGTGGTGGTGGGCCTCGATGACGCCGAGCTGACCCGGTTGGCCACCGCCGACGGCGTGACCAAGCTCTCCGTACGTGATCTGGCCGTGGCCGCAGCGACCGGCGCGGACGGTGCCACCACGGTGGCCGCGACGAGTGCCCTGGCCGCAGCGGCGGGGATCAGGGTGTTCGCCACCGGTGGGCTCGGCGGGGTGCACCGGGAGGCGGCGCAGACCTTCGACGAGTCGGCCGACCTGGTGGCCCTGGCCGCCACCCCGATCGCGGTGGTCTGCGCCGGGGTCAAGTCGATCCTCGACGTCGGCGCGACGCTGGAACGCCTGGAGACCCTGGGGGTGACCGTCGTCGGCTACCGCACCCGCCGTTTCCCGGGCTTCTTCATCACCGACGGCGGCTTCGACCTGGACTGGTCCGTCGACTCCCCGGAGTTGATCGCCGAGATCCTGGCCGCGCGCGAACAGCACGGCGTCCAGCACGGCGGCCTGGTGGTCGCCAACCCGCTGCCCACCGAGGAACAGCTGGATCCGCAACTGCACGACCGTACCCTCGCCGAAGGGCTGGCCCGGCTGGAGCGTGACGGGATCAGCGGCAAGGCTGTGACGCCGTACCTGCTGGCTCACTTCCACTCGGCCACCCAGGGCGCGAGCCTGGCGGTCAACGTCCGGATCATCCTGCGTAACGCCGACCTCGCCGCCCGCATCGCGGTCGCCGCCGCCCGCCGTGGGTGACACCGTGCCCGCCGACCCTGCGAGACCCGACCCGGCCGGTCAGGGCGGTCGGATCCTGGTAGTCGGTGACGTGATCACCGACGTGGTGGCGATGCTGGCCGGCCCGCTGGCGTCCGGCTCGGACACGGCGGCGGAGATCCGGTTCACCGGGGGCGGTCAGGCCGCCAACACGGCCGCCTGGCTGGCCGCCCAGGGGGTGCCGGTGACGCTCGTCGCCGCGGTCGGTGACGATGCCGCGGGGCGGGACCGGGTGGCGGAGTTGATCGCCGCCGGGGTGGACTGTGCCGTGGCCCGGATCGCCGGATGCCCCACCGGCACGGTGATCGTGCTGGCCGCAGGCGACGAACGCACCATGATCACCGAGCGTGGAGCTAACCTGCGGTTGACCCCGGAGCATGTCGAGCAGGCCCTGGCCGGGGCACCGGAGGCGACCCATCTGCACCTGTCCGGGTACGTCCTGCTGGACCCCGGTTCCCGACCGGCCGGGCTGCACGCGCTGGCCCTCGCCCGTCAGCAGGGCCTGACCACCAGCGTCGACGCGGCCTCCGCGGCCCCCCTGCGGGCGGCCGGGGCGGCGGCCTTCCTGTCCTGGGTACGCGGGGTGGATGTGCTGCTGGTGAACACCGACGAGGCGGCCGTGTTGGCCGGCGGGCTGGATCCGGTGGCGCAGGGGCGGGCCCTGGCGGCCTCGGCCCGACGGGTGGTGGTCAAGCAGGGGGCGGCCGGCGCTACCTGGGTGGACCGGCAGCCGACGATCGTGGCCATTCCGGCGCGCCGGGTGGCGGTGACGGACGTGACCGGAGCCGGTGACGCCTTCGCCGCCGGGCTGCTGACCGCGTGGCTGGCCGGGGCACCGCCCCACGCCGCCCTGGAGCGGGCCACCCGCCTCGGTGCGGCGGCGGTCTCCCAGGTCGGCGCCCGCCCGAGCGACTGATCCGGCCGCGCGG
The DNA here is from genome assembly GCF_043198155.1 of Micromonospora sp. NPDC048871. NCBI lineage: Bacteria > Bacillati > Actinomycetota > Actinomycetes > Micromonosporales > Micromonosporaceae > Micromonospora > Micromonospora sp. NPDC048871. The sequence continues at coordinate 159,594 of NZ_JBICUM010000001.1, forward strand.
TCCCGCGAGACAGACGACACCGCCCCCGTGGGCAGAACCGGTACCACGGGGGCGGTGGGCAGCACCGGCTACCCGGCCGTCAGGGCTCGCCGTCGATGATCTTGTGGGGTCGTTCCTCGGTGGTGAGACTCATCGCCGGGGCCTCGGTCGACCGGCCGGCCCGGAACCGGTTGGCCAGCCGGTGTCGCTCCTTCGGCGGGCGGTCGTTGGCGAGCAGCACCGCCAGCCAGGGGACGACCAGCATGCCCACCGCCAGCAGGGGCAACCAGAGCCAGAGCAGGGGTGTGCGGGCGCTGACCAGGATGGCACCGACGATCAGACAGGCCACCCGGATGCCCATCATCACGATGTAGCGCCGTTGCCGGGTGGTCAGTTGGTCGTCCTGGCTTCGCGAGGCGTCGGTGATGAGGATCGGTCGGTACGCCTGACGCTTCACCCTCTACCTCCTCGGGGATTGTTCCCCATCCTGTCACTGCCACCGGCCCGCCGACGAGGAATGTCCGGCCCCCGGATCCCGTGTTACGTACGTGGTACGCTCTCGCCGTGGGCAGCCGGTTCAGCTTCACCGACGAGGCGTTGGCCAACCTGCGGGTCTACGACGTCACACCGGGGGAAGTCTGGGCGGCGCTGCACAGCGGTCGGCGAGTCATCCGCCACCTCGGCGACGACGTGATGGTGGTCTACGCCACCACCGCCCAGGGGCGGCGGATCGCCGTACTGCTGGCCGAGGCCGACGGGGCCGACAACGACTGGGACGTCCTGTCCGCCCGCGAGTTGAGTGACATCGAGGCCAAGCGCTACGACGAGGCCGTACGAAGATCCCCGGAGAGCAGGAGGCGGTGACGATGGACCGTCACGACGCGACCAAGCAGTTCCACGGCGGCGGCGAGCGACTCGCCGAGTTGATCGACGAGAGCCGACCCGTGGAGCTACCCGTCCCCGACACCGACACCCCGATGGTCAGCCGCTCGGTCAGGCTGCCCCTGGAGACCTACGAGCGGGTCCGGGAAGCGGCCGACGCCCGGGGCATCGGGGTGACCACCCTGATGCGGCAGTGGATCGAGGCCGGCCTCGCCGACCTGGACGACTCCGCCACGGTCTCACTGGCCGACGTCCGGCGGGCCATCGCCGCCCTGGCCCAGCCCAGCGCCGCCTGACGATCGACCCGGGCCGCCGGACCGAAGGCGGAATCCGGCCGGCGATCAGGCCCCGGCGGCCTTCGCCTTCGCCGCCGCCTTCATCTGCTGCTTGTACTCACGGACCAGGCGCAGCGACTCCGCGTCGGTGACATCGGCCACGGAGCGGTGGGCCTCCGGGTCGCCGTAGTCGCCGGCCGCCTCCCGCCAGCCGGGCGGTTGCACCCCGAACCGTTTGCCGAGCAGGGCGAGGAAGATCTGCCCCTTCTGCCGACCGAAGCCGGGCAGGGCGGTGATCCGGGCGAGCAGTTGCGCCCCGTCCGGCACCTCGGCCCATAGCCGGGCGGCATCGCCGTCGTAGTGCTCGACCAGCGCCCGGCACACCTCCTGCACCCGGGCCGCCATCGCCTTGGGGAACCGGTGCAGGGCTGGCGGCTGGGCGAAGAGGGCCACCAGGGCCTCCGGGTCGTACCCGGCGATCTCCCGGGCGTCCAGGTCGTGCCCGAGTCGCTGAGTCAGCACGTACGGAGAAGAGAACGCCTTCTCCATCGACACCTGCTGGTCCAGCACCATGCCGACGAGCAGGGCCAACGGCTCGCGGGCCAGCAGCCGGTTCGCCTCCGGGTCAATGGGCAGTGACAGCGTCATGAGACCATCCTGCCGTCCACCGGGCGGCTCCGGACACATCCTTGCCCGGACGCGCGTGGTGTCTCGTCAGTACGAGGGAGGCAGTTCGATGGCCATCGGCAGTGAGCAGCGCCGCCGCGAACGCCGACCAGAGGTCGAGGCCCTCTTCGGTCGGAAGCGTGTCGAGGCCGCCCTCGATCTTCTGCACCTGGCCGACATGGCGTGGCACGACTGCTATCCGAATGACCTGGAGATCGAGCCAAGGGTCCTCGCCGACATCCTGCTGTGTTCCCGGGGTGACCTGGCCACGCTGATCCGTGTGACGCTCGAAGCGATCATCGATTTCCGGGACGTGCGCATCACGGCCGACGAGTTACGCGCGGAGCAAGCTCAGTAGCGGCGTGACCGAGTCACGAGGCAGCCATGTTCCCCCCTCGGCATGGACCACCGGCGCCAGGTGATCGAGGCGTGTCGCATCCGTCAGCGTGCCGACCTCGACCCGTGGCACCTGAGGGAGAATTCAGGCATGGGCCAGGCCGACCGGATCGATCACGAGGAGTTGCGGACTCCTCGGCTGTCACTGCGCCGCCCGACCTCCGCCGACATCGACACCATCCATCGCATCCACCGCGCCCCCCGGGCGTACGCCCACAATCCGGCTGACGCCCTCGACACCCGCGCCGAAGCCGAGAAGCTCTACGACCTGCCTCCCCCGGAAGCGGTGGGGCAGTCCACCCGATTCGGAACTGAGGTTAGGCTGTGCTAACTTCGGCGTCGGCCGCTTCGCTAAGGCGGTTGCTCGACCAACCGGAGAAGGGGTTCACCGTGCCTGCCACCCGCCGCATCGCGAGTGCGTTGCTTGCCGCCAGCCTGCTCACCGTGGGCCTGGCCGCCTGCGGATCGGGCGAGGAGGACACGACGAACGGCTCCGGCCAGTCGACCGACAAGCAGATCACGGTTTACAGCGGCCGCAACGAGCAACTGATCAAGCCCCTGCTGGACAAGTTCACCGAGCAGACCGGCATCGCCGTCAACGCCCGCTTCGCGAACACCGCGCAGCTCGCGGCCCAGCTGGTCGAGGAGGGCGACAAGTCCCCGGCGGACGTCTTCCTGGCTCAGGACGCCGGGGCCCTCGGCACGGTCGCCAAGCAGGGCATGTTCAGCACCCTGCCGGAGGCCACCACGGCCAAGGTGCCGGCCACCTACCGTGCCGGCAACGGCCAGTGGGTCGGGGTGAGCGCCCGTGCCCGGGTGCTGGCCTACAACCCGGACCTGGTGTCGGCCGACCAGTTGCCCGCCTCGGTGTTCGACCTCACCGGACCGGCCTGGAAGGGCAAGGTCGGCGTGGCACCGACCAACGCGTCGTTCCAGGCGTTCGTCACGGCCATCCGGGTGCAGCACGACGACGCCAAGGCCGAGGAGTTCCTGCGCGGCCTCAAGGCCAACGACCCGCAGATCCGCGACGGCAACGGCAAGATCCTCGAGGACGTGCTCAACGGGGCCACCCCGGTCGGCCTGATCAACCACTACTACCTCGGCGAGGTCGCCAAGGAGCAGGGCACCACCCCGGACGCCCTCAAGGCCAAGCTGCACTTCTTCCCCGGCGGCGACACCGGTGCCCTGGTCAACGTCGCCGGCGTGGGGGTGCTCAAGCGCGCGGCCGACAACCCGGACGTGCAGAAGTTCGTGGACTTCCTGCTCGGCACCGAGGCCCAGACCTACTTCGCCGAGCAGACCTACGAGTACCCGGTGATCGAGGGGGTGCCCGGCCCGGCGTTCGTGCCCGCCCTGGCCGACCTGGCGGTGCCGCAGATCGACCTGAACGACCTGGACACCCTGGACGCCACCGTCGCCATGATCAAGAACTCGGGGCTGGTCCCCTGACCGCTCCCCCGACCGTCACAGGGCCGCCCCGCACCGGGTCGGCCCTGTCCGGCGTATCCGGGCAGGTACGGCGGATGGCCCCCCGGCCCACCCTGCTGGTGGCCTCGACCGCCGCGGTGGCCGTCGCCCTGATCCCGCTGGCCTACCTGGCGGTACGCACCGCCGAGGCGGGCTGGGACCGGATCGCCGCGGAGTTGTGGACCGAACGGGTGGGCCTGCTGGCCCTGCGCAGCATCGGCCTGGCTGCCGTGGTCACCATGGCCTGTGTGCTGCTCGGGGTGGGTACGGCCTTCCTGGTCACCCGCACCGACCTGCCCGGTCGTCGGGTCTTCGCCGTGCTGGCGGCCCTGCCGCTGGCCGTACCGACCTACATCGCCGCCTTCGCCTGGGTCTCCGCGCTGCCCCGGCTGGAGGGCTTCTGGCCGGCCGCCCTGGTGCTCACCCTCTGCTCCTACCCCTACGTCCTGCTGCCGGTCGCCGCCGCTCTGCGGGGGGCCGACCCGGCCCAGGAGGAGGTGTCCCGGTCGCTGGGGCGCAGCGGCTGGCAGACCTTCACCGCGGTCACCCTGCGGCAGATCCGTCCGGCCACCGCGGCCGGCGCCCTGCTGGTGGCGCTCTACGTGCTCTCCGACTTCGGCGCCGTGTCCATCCTGCGCGCCGACACCTTCACCCGGGCCATCTTCGTCGCCTTCGACCTGGGCTTCGACCGGACCGGAGCCCTGGTGCTCTCCAGCGTGCTGGTGGCGCTCACCGTGCTGCTGCTGGCCGGTGAGACCGCCACCCGTCGCCGGGGCGCCCGGTACGCCCGACTCGGCGGTGCCCGCCGCCCGGTGTCCCGGCTGTCGCTGGGCCCGGCCCGCTGGCCGGTCATGGCGGTGCTCATCGGGTTGGCCGGACTGGCCCTCGGGGTGCCGGCGGTCAGCCTGGGGCGGCGACTGGCCGCCGGGGTGTCCCGCCCCGGGGCCCTGCCCGAGGTGCTCGCCGCCGCCGGGAACTCGCTGACGGTCTCGCTGGCCGGGGCGGCACTGACCATGCTGCTGGCGCTGCCCCTGGGGTTGCTCACCGCGCGGGCACCCGGCCCGCTGACCAGCCTGCTGGACCGGCTGGCCTATCTGGCCCACGCCCTTCCCGGGGTGGTGATCGGGCTCTCCCTGATCTTCTTCGGGATCAATGTCGCCTTCCCGCTCTACCAGACCCGGTGGCTGCTGGCTCTCGCGTACGCCACCCTGTTCCTGCCCTTGGCGGTCGGTGCGGTGGCCGGGGCGGCCGCCCAGTCCCCCGCCGGGCTGGAGGAGGTGGCCCGGTCCCTGGGCCGGGGGCCGTGGACCGTGCTGCGGACGGTGACCCTGCCCCTGACCCTGCCGGGCATCGGTGCGGGGGCCGCGCTGGTCTTCCTCACCGGCATGAAGGAACTGCCCGCCACCCTGCTGCTGCGGCCCACCGGGATGGACACCCTGGCCACCGAGTTGTGGACCAGCACCGCGGTCGGTGCCTACGCCGCCGCGGCACCCTACGCGGCACTGCTGGTGGCGATCTCCGCCCTGCCCACCTGGTGGCTGGTCGCCCGCAGCGGCCTGCTCGACAAGGAGGAGCGGGCATGAGCCGTACGAACAATCAACTCAGTGGAGGACCGGCATGAGCGAGGTCGTGCTCAGCGGGGTGGTCAAGCGGTACGGGCGGGTCACCGCCCTGGGCGGGGTGGATGTCAGCGTGCCCTCCGGTCAGTTGACCGCCGTGCTCGGTCCCTCCGGGTGCGGCAAGACCACCCTGCTGCGCAGCCTGGCCGGCTTCGAGCGAATCGACGCCGGGGAGATCCGGATCGACGGCAACCGGGTGGCCGGCGGTGGGCGGCACCTGCCGGCGCACCGACGCAACATCGCGGTGGTGCCCCAGGAAGGTGCCCTCTTCCCGCACCTGAGTGTCGCCGACAACGTCGGCTACGGCCTGGACCGAGCGGCCCGCCGATCCGACCGGGTCGAGGAGGTGCTGACCCTGGTCGGGCTGGCCGGGTACGGCGCCCGGATGCCGCATCAACTCTCCGGCGGGCAGCAGCAGCGGGTGGCGGTGGCCCGGGCGCTGGCCCCCCGCCCCTCGGTGGTGCTGCTGGACGAGCCGTTCAGCGCCCTCGACGCGGGTCTGCGGGCGGGACTGCGGCACGACGTACGCGAGGCGTTGCGCGCCGACGGTGCGACCGGCGTGCTGGTCACCCACGACCAGGGCGAGGCCCTGTCGGTGGCCGACAAGGTGGTGGTGCTCCGCGACGGGCGGGTGGTTCAGGCGGACGCCCCGGCGACGATCTACCGGGAGCCGGTCGACGCCTGGGTGGCCGGGTTCGTCGGCGAGGCGGTGCTGCTGCCGGCGGTCGTCGAGCGGGGAATCGCCCGGACCGCCCTGGGTGCGTTGCCGGTCACCGGGTCGGTGGCCGAGGGTCCGGTGACCGTGTTGGTCCGCCCGGAGCAGATTCGCCTGGCCACCGGCCAGGCCGGGATCACCGCCAGGGTCCTGCGGCACGACTTCCACGGACATGACGCGTTGATCGGGCTCCGGCTGGAGGACGGCACCCGGATCACCGCCCGGATTCTCGACGGCGGTCCGCCCTGCCCGGTAGGTGGCCAGGTCACGGTGCAGGTCGACGGCCCGGCCCGGGTCTTCCCGACCCAGGCCGTACCCGGCTCGACCACCTCGGTGCTGGTCGATCTGGCGGCATGAGGCGGCCCGGTGGATCGGTGATCCACCGGGCCGGTCTCAGCTGAGGATCAGTTGACCACGTACAGCAGGCGGTTCGGGGAGCCGCTGCCCGGGCTGGTCACCACGCCGGTGGTGGCGTTGTTGACCAGGTAGGTCTTGATCTGGGCAGGGGTCCAGGAGGGGTTGGCCGACAGGACCAGGGCGGCGGCGCCGGCCACGTGCGGCGCGGCCATCGAGGTGCCGCTCAGGGTGCTGGTGGCGGTGTTGCTGGTGTGGTACGCCGACAGCACGCTGGAGCCCGGGGCGAAGATGTGCACGCAGGAGCCGTAGTTGGAGAAGGACGACCGGGCGTCCGTGCTGGTCGTCGAGCCGACCGTGATCGCGGTCGAGGTACGGGCCGGCGAGGAGTTGCAGGCGTTGGCGTTCGAGTTGCCGGCTGCCACGGCGTAGCTGATGCCGGCGCGGATCGAGTTGGCCACCGCGTTGTCGAGGGTGCTGCTGACCCCTCCGCCGAGGCTCATGTTGGCCACGGCCGGCTTCACCGCGTTGGCGGTCACCCAGTTCACGCCGTTGATCACACCGGTGGTGGTGCCGCTGCCGGAGCAGTTGAGCACCTTGACCGCGATCAGGCGGACCCCCTTGGCGACACCGTAGGTCGAGCCGCCGACCGTGCCGGCGACGTGGGTGCCGTGGCCGTTGCAGTCGGTGTTGTTGCTGTCCACCGTGTTGGTGCCCCAGGTGGCGCGGCCACCGAACTGGCCGTGGGTGGTCCGGATGCCGGTGTCGATGATGTACGCCCGCACGTTGGTGGCCGTGTTCGGGTAGGTGAAGGTGCCGCTCAGCGGACGGTTACGCTGGTCGATGCGGTCCAGGCCCCAGGTCGGGTTGGTCTGGGTGGCCGCCAGGGTGATCTTCTGGTCCTGCTCCACGTACTCCACCGCCGGGTTGGCGGCCAGCCGGGCGGCCTGGGCGGCGGTCATCTTGACGGAGAAGCCGGTCAGCGCGGCGCTGAACACGTCGGAGACACTGCCCCCGTACCGCTTGACCAGGGCGCTGGCCCGGTCCGGGACGGCGGCCCGGGCGGCCGACGAGCCGGCGGTGCCGACCGCGTCAGAGCGAAGAACGACAAGGTAACTTCCGCTGATCGCGTTCGACGCGCCGGCACCGCGGATCTCGCCGGTGGGTGCGGCTACCGCAGCGGTGGTGGTGGCCGCGGAGACGGCCGCCGCGGTGGCGACGACGGCGAACGCCCGGATGAGGCTGCGCCGCGCGGGGGACCCTGAGGACATCGTCTTGCCTCCCTTACCTGGGCAGCCGACCGGGTTCTGGCCGGACGACCCGCCCGTGGATTGAGTTGCAGGAGATGCTAGCGCTAGATCGATGGATATAACAGAGATGTGCATCGATTGACTTCAGATGTCACGGGTGCTAGCAGTAGAGGGCGGTGCGACCAGGCAGGATGACAGGGTGGACGGACACGACATGCTGCTCTCCCCCGCCGGCGTCGACGCCCTGCGGACCGCGCTGACCAACGCCGGCTTCACCGCCAACGGCATCGCCGCCCGGCTCGGCTCGACGGCGACCGGTGGGGTGGCCCGCAACGACTTCCGAGCCGCGCTGCGCGCCACCACCGACCGGGATCCGCTCGCCACCCTGATCCGGATGTTCATCTGCGAGCAGACCGAGCCGGAGGCCGCCGTCGCGGCGGCCCTGGCCCCGCTGTCGATCGCCGAGGCGCTGGAGGCCGGACTGGTCGAACGGCACGGCGAGGGTCTGCGGATGGGCCTGGACCTGGAACCGTACGAGGACGACTGGTGGGTGCTGGCGGACGTGCCGGCCAGCGCCCGCCCCGGCCGCCCGCTGCACGCCGAACACGTGCTCGGCATCGGCGGGGCCACCCAGACCATGATCGGCGCCGCCGTCCGACGGCCGGTGGAGACCGCCCTGGATCTGGGCACCGGCTCCGGGGTGCAGGCCCTGCACCTGAGCACCCACGCCCGGCGGGTCACCGCCACGGACGTCTCCCGGCGGGCCCTGCGCTTCGCCGCCACCACCGCGGCCCTCAACGGCCAGGACTGGGAGCTGCTGCGCGGGGACATGGTGGCGCCGGTGGCCGGGCGCCGCTTCGACCTGGTGGTGAGCAACCCGCCCTTCGTGGTCGGGCCGGGCATCACCACCCACGTGTACCGCGACTCCGGCCGGGTGGGTGACGCGATCGGCGCCGAGCTGGCCGCCGCCGCGCCGGGCCTGCTCACCGAGGGCGGCACCATGCAGTACCTGGCCAACTGGGTGCACGTCACCGGCGAGGACTGGGCGGAGCGGGTGACCGGCTGGTTCGCCGACACCGGGCTGGACGCCTGGGTCATCCAGCGCGAGGTGGCCGACCCGATGGCGTACGTCAACCTGTGGCTCACCGACGTCGGTGAGGTAGCCGACCCCCAGCGGATGGCGGACTGGCTGGACTGGTTCGACGCGCACAAGGTGGAGGCGATCGGCTTCGGCATCGTCTCGCTGCGACGAAGTGGCCACGACGACCCGGTCGTACGGGTCGAGGATCTGCGCCAGCGGGTGCAGTCGCCCCTGGGTGAGCGCATCGCCACCTGGTTCGACCGGCAGGACTGGCTGCGGCAGCAGGGCACCGAGGGCCTGCTGGCCGCCCGCTACCGCGCCGCCGAGGGGCTGCGGCTGCACCAGGAGGCCACCATGGGCGAGGAGGGCTGGGGGGTGGATCGTCAGGTCCTGACCATGCCGCGCGGGCTGCGCTGGAGCGAGGAGATCGACCCCCTGGTGCTGGCCCTGGTCGGCGGGGCCGACGGGCGGCTACCGCTGCGGGACCAGCTCGCCCTGCTCGCCGTGGCGCACGACGTCGCCGTCGAGGAGTTGGCCGAGGCCGCCGGCCCAATCGTGGCGCACCTGGTGGAGCGGGGCTTCATCGAGCCGGTGGCGGCCTAGTGCGCGCGGTGGTGCAGACCGTCGGACGGGCCAGCGTCACGGTCGACGGCGAGGTGGTCGGTGCGATCACCGACGGGCTGCTGGTGCTGGTCGGGGTGACCCACACCGACACCCTGGAAATTGCCCGAACGATGGCCCGCAAGGTGCATGAGCTGCGGATCCTCGACGAGGAACGCTCCGCCGCCGAGGTCGCCGCCCCGATCCTGGTGGTCAGCCAGTTCACCCTGTACGGCGACGCCCGCAAGGGGCGCCGCCCCTCCTGGACGGCTGCGGCCCCGGCCGAGGTGGCCGAGCCCCTGGTGGAGGCGGTCGTCGAGGCGCTGCGTCAGCGTGGCGCCCAGGTCCACACCGGTCGCTTCCGGGCGCACATGCTGGTGGAGAGCGTCAACGTCGGCCCCCGCACCATCCTGCTCGACCTCTGACGACCGGGCCGCCCTCATCCGGGGCGGTGGGGGCGGCCCGGGAGATCAGCCGAAGAGTCCTCGGCGTCGCAGGGACTGCCGCAGCCAGCCGTCGAGTTGGGCGGCCCAGTCGGTCTGGTCCAGGGTCGCGTGGTCCATGGTGAACCGGCCGAAGACGTCCCTACCCTCGGTGAACAGCCCGCCGCGCTTGTCCAGTTCCAACACCACCTGCACCTGTCGGGGGTCGGCGATGAAGGTGACCTCCAGTTGGTTCATCGCGCCGGCGTACTGCGGGGCCGGATAGAACTCGATCTCCTGGTAGAACGGCAGGGTCTGGTGCACGCCGTAGATGTGCCCCCGTTCCAGGTCGGCCCGGGCGAACCGGAAACCCAACCGCAGCAACGCCTCCAGCAGCCGCTCCTGGGCCGGCAGGGGGTGCACCGCCACCGCGTCCAGGTCGCTGGAGTCGACGGCCCGGGCCACCTCCAGCTCCGTACGCAGCCCCATGGTCATCCCGGTCAGGTGCCGTCCGTACAGTTCGGTCACCGGGGTTTCCCAGGGCACCTCGAAGCGGAACGGGATGTCGTGCCGTTGTCCGGCTTCCAGCCGGAAGGCCCCGGTGACGTGCTGCCGGTGGAACTCCTGGTTGGTCGAGTACTCGCTGTCACCGCTCTCCACCTCGACCCGGGTCTGCAACCCCAGCGCCACGTACGAGATGTCCACCGGGTGGTCGCCGCCGCCGACCGTGACGGTGCCCTCCAGTTGGCCTCCCGGCCGACAGTTCGGATTCGCCAACACCGTCTGCACCGTGGGACCACCGACTCCCATCGCCTGCATGAGTCGCTTGAAGACCACCGTTGCCTCCGTCACTCGAACGTCTCTGTCCCACCTCGGCAGACCACCTGGTCGGCCCGACCGCAGGCACGGTAACCGGAGTGAGCAACCCGAACCGGGCGAATCAACCGATCCGACCGATGTGGTGCTGTCAGGTTCTCGATCGCCTCACTCCCGTTTTACGCCCCGACCGCCAAGCTGTGTGTCACCGGCAGAACTGGCCACGCAACACCGCACGGACGAAACGGGGAGACGGAGATGGGTCTGCAGATGATGGAGCACCAGACGCGCGTCGGCATCGAGGCCGAGCCCGGCATCGACACCCTGACCGACCTGGACGCCACCGACGAGCGCGGCGTCTCCACCGACCTGGTCCGCGCCTACCTCAACGGCATCGGCCGCACCAAGCTGCTCACCGCCGCCCAGGAGGTCGATCTGGCGAAGCGCATCGAGGCCGGGCTCTTCGCCGAGGAGAAGCTGAGCACCTGCACTCCGGTCTCCGCCGAGCTGCGCGCCGACCTTACGGTGGTCGTGCAGGAGGGGCAGGCCGCGAAGAACCACCTGCTGGAGGCCAACCTCCGCCTGGTGGTCAGCATCGCGAAGCGGTACACCGGTCGCGGCATGGCCTTCCTCGACCTCATCCAGGAAGGCAACCTCGGCCTCATCCGCGCCGTCGAGAAGTTCGACTACACCAAGGGCTACAAGTTCTCCACCTACGCCACCTGGTGGATCCGACAGGCCATCACCCGCGCCATGGCCGACCAGGCCCGCACCATCCGCATCCCGGTCCACATGGTCGAGCAGGTCAACCGGATGGTCAGGGCCCGCCGCGAGCTGGCGGTGTCGCTGGGCCGCGAACCCACCGTCGCCGAGATCGCCCGGGCCCTCGACGTGCCCGAGTTCCAGGTGATCGAGCTGATCTCGTACGACCGGGAGCCGGTGAGTCTGGACCAGACCGTCGGCGAGGACGGTGAGAGTGCCCTGGGTGACTTCGTCGCCGCCGTCGACCCCATGGTCGCCGACGAAGCCGGCCAGGGCGAGCTACGCAACGAGGTGAGCATCGTGCTGGCCACCCTGTCCCAGCGTGAGCAGGCGGTGATCCGCCTGCGGTTCGGGCTCGACGACGGCCGCCAGCGCACCCTGGACGAGGTCGGCCGGGAGTTCGGCCTGTCCCGCGAGCGGATCCGGCAGATCGAGAAGGTGACGCTGCTCAAGCTGCGGGCCCCGGAGCGGGCCCAGCGGCTGGAGGCGTACGCCTGCTGAGCGGGTGAGGTGAACTGCGATGTCGGCCCCGGTGCTTTCGCCGGGGCCGACATCGTCGTGTCGGCTTGACCCAGCCCCGCCGGCTGGTCTACACCGAACTGTTCGACGATCAGTCGTACCCCGGGGAGACCGTGGTCGACCACGACTTCACCGAGCTGGCCGGGCGCACCACGGTGACCACCACGCTGCGCTTCGCCACCCCGGCGGGCGGGCCACGGTCCTGCGCTACCCGATGGCCCGCGGCGTCACCGAGAGCTACATCCGACTCGCCGAACTGCTGGCGACAACACTGGGAGTGAAGCCGTGAACTGGACACTGGAAGTGGTCGTCGTACCGGTCTCGGACCTCGACCGGGCCAAGGCCTTCTACGCCGACCAACTCGGTTTCACGGTCGACCACGACACCGTCATCAACGACGACATCCGGCTGGTGCAGTTGACCCCGCCGGGCTCCGGCTGCTCGATAGTGATCGGCAAGGGCGCGGTGCCGCAGATGCCGCCGGGGTCGCTGAAGGGACTCCAGCTCGTCGTACCGGACCTGCACAAGGCGCGGACCCAACTACTCGAACGCGGCGTCGAGGTCAGCGAGATCCAGGTGCTGGGCGAGAACCCGCACCCGGTGCCGGACCCGCTGGACAATGTCGGCTTCATCCACTTCGCGGACCCGGACGGTAACGCCTGGGCGGTGCAACAGATTTCCAGCCGGGCCTGATCGATCGCGGGTGCCGCCGCGCCGCCGCTTCACAGTCGACGGGGGCCAGTGTCGGGGCGGGCTACCGCGGAGCCCACCCCGACACTGGCGTGCAGCACCGACAAACCGTCCGGCCGGGCCAGTACCGGGTTCAGGGTCAGGGAACGGACCCGGGGCTGTTCGTCCGCCAACCGTCCGACCCGCAACAGCAGGTCGATCAGGGCCCCCCGGTCCACCGGATCGGCTCCCCGGTGCCCGTGCAGCAGGGGTGCCGCGCGCGGCGCGTCCACCAGTTCGGCGGCGTCACGGTCGGTCAGCGGGACAGCCCGCCAGGCCCGGTCGCCGAGCAACTCGGTGGCGACCCCACCCAGCCCGAAACCGACCACCGGACCGAAGGCCGGATCCTCCACCACCTCGACCACACAGGCCACCCCGGGCGGGACCATCGGTTGCACCAGCACCTGGTTGCCGAAGGTCGTCGCCAGTTCCGCATAGGTGCGGCGCACGGTGGCGGGGTCGGCCAGATCCAGCCGTACCGCGCCGAGATCGAGGCGGTGCCGCAGACCGGCGGCGGCGGCCTTCAGGGCCACCGGGAAGCCGAGCCGGGTCGCCGCCTCGACCGCCTCCCCGGCCGAATCGGCCGGCACGGACTCGATCACCTCGATGCCGTACGCGGCGAGCAGGGCCGCGCTGTCGGCTCCGTCCCCGCGCAACGCCGCCTGCACCGCCTGGGGGTCGACGTCGGACAGTTCGGGCAGCACCCCGGGGGGTCGGCGCAGCCAGTCGGCGTACGCGGTGACCCGGGCCAGGGCGCGGACGGCCTCCTCCACACTCGGGTAGGCGGGCACTCCGGCCGGGGTCCGGCCGACCAGGAAGGTCGCCACCGCAGGCTTGTCGGCGGTCAACGCCACCGGCAGGGTGGCCGCGAAGTCCGCCTCGGTGCCGGTCAGCTGGCCAGGCAGGGGTGGGGCGAAGAGTGCCACCAGGGCGTCGACGTTCTCGTCCTGCGCGGCGGCGGCCAGCGCCTCGGCGAAGTCGAAGGCGCTGGCCCGTGGACCGACGTCCCGGGGGTAGCCCACCGCGACGGTCAGCCCGGCGGCCATACAGGCGGTCGCCGCCAGCCCGGTCAACGCCGAGGAGTTGCCGACGATGCCCACCCGGTCACCGGCCGGCAGCGGCTGGTTGGCCAGCAGCACCCCGACATCGAGCAACTCGGCCACGGTGTCCACCCGGATCACCCCGGACTGGGCGAACAGGGCGCTGACGGCCGCCTCGTCCGGGCCCACGGAGTCCCCCACCCCGGGTGGGCGGGCCGGGGAGGCCAACGCCACCACCGGCTTGTCCCGGCCGATGCGCCGGGCCAGCCGGGCGAACTTGCGCGGGTTACCGAAGGTCTCCAGGTACAGCATGATCACGTCGGTGGCCGGGTCGTCCTGCCAGTACTGCAACAGGTCGTTGCCGGACACGTCGGCCCGGTTACCGGCCGACACGAAGCTGGACAAACCCAGGCCACGTCGATCCGCCTCGGCCAGCAGCGCCACCCCGAAGGCACCGGACTGACTGAAGATGCCGACCCGGCCGGGCACCGGCAGGCGGGGGGCCAGGGTGGCGTTGAGGCGTACGGTCGGGTCGGTGTTGGCCACCCCCAGGCAGTTCGGGCCGATCACCCGCATGCCCGCCGCGTGGGCCGCCCGGACCAGGGTCCGTTGCGCGGCCGCACCCTGCACCCCGGCCTCGGCGAAGCCGGCGGAGATGACCACCAGGCCGTGCACCCCGGCCTTGGCCGCGTCCGCGACCACCTCGGAGGCGGACTCCGGTGGCACGGCCACCACCGCCAGATCCACCGGCAGCCCCGCGTCGGCCGCCGAGGGGTACGCGGGCAGCCCGGCGACCCGGGTCGCGTGGGGATGCACCGGCACCACCGAGCCGGTGAAGCCCCCGTCCCGCAGGTGCCCGAGTACGGCCGCGCCGACCCCCTGGCCGGTCGCGCTGGCCCCGTAGACGGCCACACCCCGGGGGGCCAGCAGCCGGGCGATGGAGCGGGCCTCGGTCCGCTGCTCCCGGCCGCGCTGCACCTCCAGGGTCGCCTCGGTGGGAGCGATCGGGAAGGTCAGGTGCACCACCCCGTCGGCGAACTGCTGCTGCACCTGGTAGCCGAAGTCGGCGAAGACCCGCAACATGGCGCCGTTGGCCGGCAGCACCTCGGCGACGAAGTTGACGATGCCGGCCCGGCGGGCGGCGTCGGCCAGGTGTTCCAGCAGCACCGAGCCGATCCCCCGCCCCTGGTAGGCGTCCTCCACCACGAAGGCCACCTCGGCGTCGGGTGCGGCCGGGCCGAGCCGCTCGTAGCGGCCGACCGCGACGATCCGCTCGCCGGCCAGCACCACGAAGGCCTCCCGGTCTACATGGTCGACGTTGACGAACCGCTGGAGGTCCCGCTCGGGAATGCGGGGGTACGGCGAGAAGTAGCGCAGGTACCGGGTGCGCTCGGAGAACCGGGCGTGCATGGCGACGATCGCCGGGGCGTCCGACGGTTGGATCGGTCGCAACTGGACCGTTGCGCCATCGCTGAGCAGGACGTCGATGGCATGTTCTGCTGTGGTCACCTCGGGCGGCCCTCCCCTGGCCGACTCAGTCGCGCGGATCGTGCGGGTCGAGGCCGAGCAACGGGAAGACCGCCTTGCGGGTCGCCGCGATCGCCCGGTCCACCGGGTTCGGCTCGCCGGTGGGCTGCCACGGCTCGTACCCCGGATCGACGTCGTCGGTCATCCGCACCGGCACCTCCGTGCCGGGCCGACGCTGGGCGGCCAACGCCCGCCAGGCCGGCGGGGTCAGGGTGGCCGGGTCCAGCGGCGCCCCGGTGGCCACCGCCAGCAGGTGGGTCCAGGCCCGGGGCACCACCTCCACCAGGGCGTACCCGCCGCCACCGGTGGCCACCCAGCGCCCCTCGCACAGTTCGTCGGCGAGGGCCCGCAGGGCCAGGTAGGTGGCCCGCTGACCGTCGACGGACAGATGCAGGTCGGCCAGGGGATCGCTGCGGTGGGCGTCCGCGCCGCACTGGGTGAACAGCAACTGGGGGCGGAAGGCCCGCAGCACCGACGGCACGATCGCGTGGAAGGCGCGCTGCCAACCGGCGTCGGAGACACCGGGCGGCAACGGGACGTTGACCGCGGTGCCCTCGGCGCCCGGGCCGCCGGTCTCGTCGGGAAAGCCGGTGCCGGGGAACAGCGCCAGCGGGGTTTCGTGCAGGCTGACGGTCAGCACCCGGGGGTCGTCCCAGAAGATCTGCTGCACCCCGTCGCCGTGATGCACATCGACATCGACGTACGCGATCCGCTGGGCACCGAGGTCGAGCAGGCGGGCGATGGCCACCGCCGGGTCGTTGTAGACACAGAACCCGGCGGCCCGGCCGGCCATGGCGTGGTGCAGGCCGCCGGCCACGTTGACCGCCCGGCGGGCCTGCCCCCACCACACCGCCTCGGCCGCGGCCACCGAGGCGCCCGCGATCAACGCGCTGGCCTCGTGCATCCGGTCGAAGATGGGATTGTCCGAGGTGCCCAGGCCGAAGCCGGAGAAGTACGGTTCGCGGGGGGCCATCCGGACCGCGTCCAGGTAACGCTGGTCGTGCACCCGGGTGAGCAGCGCCTCGTCGGCCGGCCACGGCCGGACCAGCCGTACCCCGGGCCGTTGCAGCACACCCAGTTCCCGGGCCAGTGCGATGGTCAACTCCACCCGCACCGGGTCAAGCGGGTGGTCACCGAGGTCGTAGGCGAGCAGGGACTCGTCCCACACCACCACCGTGTCTTCGGACATCTGACCATGGTCGCACGCAACCAGCCGGGCGTCAGGGGTCGGCAGGCACGGTCAGGGGCCCGACGGTGGGGTGACCGCGACCGGCCGTTGTGGGTCGGCCACCCAGTTGCTCCAGGAGCCGACATAGAGCGCGGCGTCCGGTCGACCGGCCAGATGCAGCGCCAGCACGGCCTGCGCGGCCGTCACCCCGGAGCCGCAGTACGCCCCGACCGGCGCGCTGGGACTCACCCCGGCGGCGATGAACCGGTCGCGCAGGGCCGCAGCAGCGCCGAACCGCCCCTCGGTGACGTACTCCGGGGCGGGCAGGTTGACCGCACCGGGCACATGCCCGGCGACCGGGTCGATCGGTTCATGCTCGCCCCGGTACCGGGGGGCGGCACGCACATCGAGCAGGACCCCCTCGTCGGCCGCGGCCAGTCGGGCGGCGCCGACCGCGTCCAGCACCGGCAACGCCCCCGGCGTGAGAGTCACGTCCCCCGGCGCCGGGTCCGGCTCGTCGGTGCTGACCGGCAGACCGGCCGCCGACCAGGCCGGGAAGCCGCCGTGCAGGACGCGTACCGGACGGTGTCCGGCCCACCGCAGGGTCCACCAGGCCCGGGCCGCGGCCATGCCGTCACCGCCGTCGTACACCACCACCGGGTGACCGGCCCGCACCCCGGCGGCCCGCAGCGCGGACTGCAACGCGGCCGGGTCGGGCAGGGGGTGGCGACCGGCCGGTCCCGGCGGACCGCACAGGGCGGTGTCCAGGTCGACGAAGACCGCGGTCGGCAGGTGTCCCGCCGCGTAGTCGGCCCGGCCGGGCGGACCGGTCAGCCGCCAGCGGACGTCGAGCAGGGTGGGCGGGTCGACCGCGGCAAGTTCGGCGGCGAGTTGCTCCGCCTCCACCAGAAGATCATCGGTAGCGGACATGTCGCCCAGTCAACACCATCGGTGAGCCTGGCTGCGGTTCGGCGACAGGTGTCGAAGGTGCGGCAGGGTACCATCGATCGTTGGAGGGCCGCTGACACCATGAAGTCTCACGACCTGGTCGATACGACCGAAATGTACCTGCGTACGATCCTCGAACTCGAGGAAGAGGGTGTACCGCCGCTGCGCGCCCGGATCGCCGAACGGTTGCGCCAGAGCGGCCCCACCGTCAGCCAGACCGTCGCCCGGATGGAGCGCGACGGCCTGCTCACCGTCGAGGGCGACCGCCATCTCAGCCTCACCCCGCTGGGCCGCAGCACGGCCGTCTCGGTGATGCGCAAGCATCGGCTCGCCGAACTGCTGCTGGTCAACATCATCGGGATGCCCTACGAGGAGGCCCACGAGGAGGCCTGCCGCTGGGAGCACGTGATGAGCGACGCGGTCGAGAAGCGGGTCTACGACCTGCTGAACCGGCCTACCCGGTCGCCGTACGGCAACCCCATCCCCGGCCTGGAGGATCTCGGCTCACCGGGCGAGACCGAGCCGGAGCCGGTCGAGGGCGAGCGGAACCTGGCCTTCCCGGGCCTGACCGGGCAGGTGGTCGTCCGGCGGATCTGCGAGAGCGTGCAGACCGACGCGGAGGTGCTCCGGCAGTTGCACGCCGCCGGGGTGGACCCCGGTGCCACCGTCACGGTGGCCCAGGAACGCGACGGGGTCTCCATCGACCGTTCCGGAGAGATCATCCGGCTGCCCCGTGAGGTGGCCTCCCGGGTGTTCGTCGCCGCAGCCTGAGGCCGGCCCTCAGGTCACGTACGGACAGTGCCGGCAGCCCCGGCCGCAGCAGGTGCTTCGCCGGGCCAGAAAGCCGGCGGTGAGTACGAACAGGCCGGTGGCCGGGTCCGGGTACCCGGCGTCACCGGCGGCCAGGGCGGCGGCGTGGGCGGCCAGGATCCGCTCCCGCTCCGGATGCTCCGGCGACAGCCGGGACGGATGCGGTTCGGTCAGGGGTCGCCCCGCCAAGGGCCGTCGCTCTCCGCTCACCGCGGCAGTCTAGGCAGCCGTACCCGATGCGCTGACCAGCGTGGCGCTGCCCTGTCGAGCTGAACGCGTGGGTGGATCGGTGGAGATCTTTCCACCCGGACCGATTCGCGCTGGCCTCCCGCGCGGGTTACGCCGAGGATGAACAGCGATCCAAGGAGGACCCATGCCCCAGTACGCAGTACTGATCTACTCGCCGGCACCGGCCGACCCGATGGAGCTGACCCCCGACTACGTAGCGTTACTCGAACAGTATCCGGCGAAGGTGACCGAGTTGGGCGGGCAGATCCTCACCGGCTTCGCGCTGCAACCGAGCACCACCGCCGCCGCGGTACGCGGAGACCTCGTCACCGACGGCCCCTTCATCGAGGCCAAGGAGGTCGTCGCCGGATTCTTCGTGCTGGAGGCGCCCGACCGGGAGACGGCACTGAAGATCGCCAAGCTGAACCCGGCCACCATCCACGGCGGGGTGGAGGTCCGGCCCCTGTTCATCGCCCCGACGGAGTGAACGACCGCGCGGAACCCGCCGGGTCCGGCAGTGCCGCGCTACCGGGAGCGGTCGGCGCCACCCCGCGCGATCCCACCGGCGCCGCGCCGGGCGATCTCAGCGCCGCCGGTCAGGCACTGGTCGAGGCGCATCGCCGGGAGTGGGTCTTCGTGCTCGCCGCCACCGCCCGGGTCGCCGGTGACCTGGACCTGGCCGAGGAATGCGTCCAGGAGGCGTACGTCGCCGCACTGGGCACCTGGACCAGGGACGGCGTACCGGACAAGCCCGGTGCCTGGCTGACCGCCATCGCCCGCCGCAGGGCCCTCGACGTACTGCGCCGACGGCAGGTGTTGCGCACCAAGCTCCCGTTGCTCGTGGAGCCGGAGGCGGTCGAGCCGGAGGCGGTCGAGCCGGAGGCGGTCGAGCCGGAGACGCCCGACGAGGTAGCCGTACCGGACGATCGGCTGCGGCTGGTCTTCACCTGCTGTCATCCGGCGCTCGCCCGGGAGGCGCAGGTGGCCCTCACCCTGCGTCTGGTCTGCGGGGTCAGCACCCTCGACATCGCCCGGGCCTTCCTGGTCTCCGAGTCGACCATGGCGGCCCGACTCACCCGGGCCAAGAAGAAGATCTCAGCGGCCCGGATCCCTTACCGGGTACCGGACTCCGCCGAACTGCCCGAACGGCTGGACGCGGTGCTCACCGTCGTACACCTGCTCTTCACCACCGGGCACACCGCGCCGACCGGCGGCGACCTGGTCCGCGCCGACCTGGTGGACCGGGCCCTGCACCTGGCCCGGATGCTGCGGGAGTTGATGCCCCAGGAGCCCGAGGTGGGCGGGCTGCTCGCCCTGCTGTTGCTCACCGACGCCCGCCGGGCCACCCGCACCGACGACCAGGGCCGGCTGCTACGACTGGAGGACCAGGACCGTTCCCGCTGGGACCGGAGCGCCATCGGTACGGGTCATGGCCTGGTGGTCGAAGCCCTGCGCACCGGACGGGCGGGCCGGTACGCGCTGCAGGCCGCCATCGCCTCGCTGCACGCCCACGCGCCCAGCTACGCCGCGACCGACTGGCCGCAGATCCTCCGGCTCTACGACGCGCTGCTGGCCCGCTGGCCCTCCCCGGTGGTCGCCCTGAACCGAGCCGTGGCGGTGTCCATGGTGCAGGGGCCGGAGTCGGCCCTGGCGGAGGTGGACACCCTGGCCCGGGACCCTCGTCTGGCCGGCTACCACTATCTGCCGGCGATCCGCGCCGACCTGCTCCGCCGCCTGAACCGCCCGGCCGAAGCCGCCGACGCCTACCGCGCCGCCCTGGCCCTGACCGACAACACCGCCGAACGCACCCACCTGACCACCATGCTCACCCCCCTCCTCCCCCACCCCTGACCCACGCCCCGCGCCCCACCCCCTCGCGCCCTCACTCCCACCCCGCGATCTTGCACTTCTGGTCACCGAAAAGATCCACTATGCGGCTTTTGCCGCGACGAAAAGTGCAAGATCGACGGGGAGAAAGAGGGGTACGGGAGAGCGGGGTGTGGGAGGAGCAGGCAGGTGGGGGATGCGGCGACCGCCCGGCCTCGGGGGGCGAGGCCGGGCGGTCGGGTGTGATGGATCAGCTGCAGCCGCTGGTAGAGCCGCAGCCTTCGCAGACGTAGCAGCTGCCGGCGGGGCGCATCTTCGTGCCGCAGGTGAAGCAGAGCGGCGCGTCGGCGGCCTTGCCGATCACGGCTTCCAGCAGCTCAGTGCTGGAACCGACCGCCGGGGCCGGCTTGACCGCGGCGACCTCGGCGAGTTCCTGGGCCGGCTGGGCGATCGGCCCGGCCTTCGGCTCCTCCGGCCGGTGCTCCAGCGGGGCGGAGGCAGCCATCGCGGTCAGGTCCGTGCCGTTGGCCTCCGCCTCGGCTTCGGCCGCCAGCTGGGCGGCCCGCTCCTTGGCGGTGAAGATGCCCAGTTCGGCGCGGCGCTCGTACGGCAGGAAGTCCAGGGCCAGGCGACGGAAGATGTAGTCCATCACCGAGGCGGCCATCCGCACGTCCGGGTCGTCCGTCATGCCGGCCGGCTCGAAGCGCATGTTGGTGAACTTGCTGACGTACGTCTCCAGGGGGACGCCGTACTGCAGGCCGATGGAGATGGCCACCGAGAAGGCGTCCATCACCCCGGCCAGGGTGGAACCCTGCTTGGACATCTTGAGGAAGACCTCGCCCAGGCCGTCGTCCGGGTAGGAGGAGGCGGTGAGGTAGCCCTCGGCGCCACCGACCGAGAAGGAGATGGTCTCCGAGGGGCGCTTCTTCGGCAGCCGCTTGCGCACCGGGCGGTACTCCACGACCTTCTCCACCACCGGCTCGACCGCGGTGGTCGGGGCCGGCTCGGCGGCCTTGTTCGGCTTGGCCACCGACAGCGGCTGGCCCACCTTGCAGTTGTCCCGGTAGATCGCCAGGGCCTTGAGGCCGAGCTTCCAGCCCTCGAAGTAGATCTTCTCGACGTCCTCGACAGTGGCCTGCTCCGGCATGTTCACCGTCTTGGAGATGGCACCGGAGATGAACGGCTGCACCGCCGCCATCATCCGGACGTGACCCATCGGGGCGATGGACCGCTCGCCCATGGCGCAGTCGAAGACCGGGTAGTGCTCCGGCTTGAGGCCGGGGGCGTCCACCACGTGGCCGTGGTCGGCGATGTGCTCGACGATCGCCTCGACCTGCTCTTCCGGGTAGCCGAGGCTACGCAGGGCGCGCGGCACGGTCTGGTTGACGATCTGCATGGAGCCGCCGCCGACCAGCTTCTTGAACTTGACCAGCGCCAGGTCCGGCTCGACTCCGGTGGTGTCGCAGTCCATCATCAGGCCGATGGTGCCGGTCGGCGCGAGCACGCTGGCCTGCGAGTTACGCCAGCCGTTCTTGTCGCCGATCTTGTTGCCCTGGGTCCACTGCTTGGTGGCCTCGCGGACCACTGCGGTGGCCACCGTACCGCTGGGCTTGATCTGGTCGTTGGCGGCGGCGTGCTTGCGCATCACCCGCTTGTGCGGCTCGGCGTTGCGGGCGTAGCCGTCGTACGCCCCGACGATGCCGGCCAGCTCGGCCGAGCGGCGGTACGCCGTACCGGTCATCAGCGAGGTGATCGCGGCGGCCAGGGAGCGGCCCTGGTCGGAGTCGTACGGCAGGCCGGAGGCCATCAGCAGGGCACCCAGGTTGGCGTACCCGATGCCGAGCTGCCGGTACGCCCGGGTGGTCTCGCCGATCTTCTCGGTCGGGAAGTCGGCGAAGCAGATCGAGATGTCCATCGCGGTGATGACGAACTCGACCGACTTGACGAACTTCTCCACCTCGAAGCCGCCGTCGGCGCGGAGGAACTTCATCAGGTTCAGCGAGGCCAGGTTGCACGAGGAGTTGTCCAGGTGCAGGTACTCCGAGCAGGGGTTGGAGGCGGTGATCCGACCGGTCTCCGGGCAGGTGTGCCAGTCGTTGATGGTGTCGTCGTACTGCAGGCCGGGGTCGGCGCACTCCCAGGCGGCCTGGGAGATGGTGCGGAACAGCTTCTTAGCGTCGATGGTCTCGATGGTCTGCCCGTCGAGCCGACCCCGCAGGTCGAAGCCGCCGCCGTTCTCCACCGCGGTCATGAACTCGTCGGAGACCCGGACCGAGTTGTTGGCGTTCTGGTACTGCACGCTGACGATGTCGGCGCCGCCCAGGTCCATGTCGAACCCGGCGTCGCGCAGGGCGCGGATCTTGTCCTCCTCCCGCGCCTTGGTGATCACGAACTCCTCGATGTCAGGGTGGTCGACATCCAGGATGACCATCTTGGCCGCCCGCCGGGTGGCGCCGCCGGACTTGATGGTGCCCGCGCTGGCGTCCGCGCCGCGCATGAAGCTGACCGGGCCGGAGGCGGTGCCACCGGAGGAGAGCAGCTCCCGGGAGGAGCGGATCCGGGAGAGGTTGACCCCGGAGCCGGAGCCACCCTTGAAGATCAGCCCTTCTTCCTTGTACCAGTCGAGGATGGAGTCCATCGAGTCGTCCACGGCCAGGATGAAACACGCGCTGACCTGCTGGGGTGAGGGCGTGCCGACGTTGAACCAGACCGGGGAGTTGAAGCTGAACACCTGGTGCAGCAGCATCCAGGTCAGCTCGTGGGCGAAGATCTCCGCGTCAGCCGGGCTGGCGAAGTAGCCGTACTCCTCCCCGGCGGTGCGGTAGGTGGTGACCACCCGGTCGATCAGCTGCCGCAGCGACCACTCCCGCTCCGGGGTGCCCACCGCGCCCCGGAAGTACTTGGTGGTCACGATGTTGGCCGCGTTGACGCTCCAGCTCTCCGGGAACTCCACCCCCCGCTGCTCGAAGTTGATCGAGCCGTCCCGCCAGTTGGTCATCACGACGTCGCGCCGCTCCCAGGCGACCTCGTCGTACGGGTGCACGCCCTCGGTGGTCCAGACCCGCTCGACCTTCAGACCCGCGCCGGCCTTGCTTCGTGCCCTGCTTGTTGTCACGCCATCCCCCGGCATCTCATCCGCCCCCTCGTCCGCGCGGCACCGCGCGATCCGACTGTCACTACCGCTGAAAAAAGTTCACTGCGCGGGGCCGGCAGCGCCGGCCGTCTCGGCCTCGGCACCCAGCCGGGCACGCGCGGCGGCCCGCAGCGTCTCGATCTCCCGCTCGAAATCGGCGAGCGAGTCGAACGACCGGTACACGCTGGCGAACCGCAGGTAGGCGACCTCGTCCAGGTCCCGCAGGGGACCCAGGATGGCCAGCCCCACCTCGTGGCTGGGGATCTCGGCGGCCCCCTTGGCCCGGATGGTCTCCTCGACCCGCTGCGCCAGCAGGGCGATCGAGTCCTCGTCGACCGGCCGGCCCTGGCAGGCCTTGCGCACCCCACCGATGATCTTCGTACGGCTGAACGGCTCGGTCACCCCGCTGCGCTTGACGACCGCGAGCACGGCCTCCTCGACCGTGGTGAACCGTTTGCCGCACTCCGGGCAGGAGCGTCGGCGACGGATCAGCTGGCCGTCGTCGGCCTCCCGCGAGTCGACCACCCGGGAGTCGGCGTGCCGGCAGTACGGACACCGCATCGCCCGACCTCCTTGATCGACAAAGGGCACGCCTACGGCCGCCTCCGGGCACGATTCAGCGCGACGAACCATCCTTCAACCGATGGCCGCCGACTGACTGTACGGGAGTGCGTTCCGTAGTCGAACCCAACCTGTAGGCGAGTTACGCCCGTGTGACTACTACATCTAGGGGTTGAACCTAGGCCGCTGGCGAACCGCGGTCAAGTTGACCGGCGTGTCCGGCGCGTCGCCTGACAGCCCACCCGACCGGCGACTCCGACGCAACCCGAGAGCCCAACGCGGCGAGGTGACGCCGGTTACCGCCCGAGGGGATCGGATCTCCGAAAAAGGCAGCGGATCGAACATCCGTTCGACCAGACGTATCATTTATCAGAACAGGCGTACGAATGTCACCGTTAGGCGTGTCGACACGCGGAGAAACCTCGTACAGATGTTTGAAAATGACTGATCTCACCTATACGGTCTGAACAGCCGGAGGTGACCATGGTCGACCTGCTGTCCGGCAGACCACCGCACGCACCACGAGCCGCCGAGGCACCCAGCGCCGACCAGGGAGGACGGACGTGACCCAGGACCGGGCCAACCGGCCACACAGCCCGCAGCAGAGCAGCGAGGCGGGGCCGCCGCCCACCCGACGCCGCAGCGTCACCCGGGCCCGGGCGGCACAGCCCGCGGTACGCCCGGTGGCCCCGGTGACCAACACCTTCCCGGACCCGGCCACCGCGGACCTCACCGCCCGGCAGCGGCGCATCCTGGACTTCATCCGTACCTGGGTGGAACGGCACGGCTACCCGCCGAGCGTGCGTGAGATCGGCGAGGCGGTCGGGCTGGTCTCCCCCTCCAGCGTCGCCTACCAGCTCAAGGAGCTGGAGAAGAAGGGCTTCCTGCGCCGGGACCCGAACCGGCCCCGGGCGGTCGACGTCCGCCCGCCCGCCGACCTCGACGACGAGTTGAGCCGCTCCCAGCGACCCACCCCGGCGTACGTGCCGATGCTCGGCCGGATCGCCGCCGGTGGGCCGATCCTCGCCGAGCAGTCGATGGAGGAGGTCTTCCCGCTGCCCCGCGAGCTGGTCGGCGAGGGCGAGGTCTTCATGCTCCAGGTCAAGGGCGACTCGATGCTCGACGCGGCCATCTGCGACGGCGACTGGGTGGTGGTCCGGCAGCAGCCGACCGCCGACTCCGGGGAGATCGTCGCCGCCATGCTGGACGGCGAGGCGACCGTGAAGACCTACCGGCGCCGCGACGGTCACGTCTGGCTGATGCCGCAGAACCCGGCATTCGACCCCATTCCCGGCGACGACGCCACCATCATGGGCCGGGTGGTGGCGGTGCTGCGCCGGATCTGACCGGCACCCACCAGCCTCAGCTCGACGGACGGTGCCCAGGGAAGTACCTGGGCACCTACCGGTGCTGGGTACGCCAGGCACCCTACCGGTGCGGCCAGGTCGGGACGGCCTCGAGAAGCGCCGCTGGCCGTGCCCAGTATCGCCCTGGGCACGCAACGGTGCCGGGCCTCTTCGGGTCAGTACCGGTCGCCCCGGTAGCCGTAGCTGCCGCCGGGCGGTTGGCCGTAGGGCTCGGAGTTGTCTTCGCGGTAGCGACCGGATCGTCGACCCCGATAGTCGTTCTCGGCCGGGCCACCGCCCCGCCGCGGCGGCTCGGCACGTCCTCCACCGCGCGGTGGCTGGGCAGGGCCCCCGCCGCGTGGTGGCTCGGCACGCGCATCACCCCGTGGCGGCTCCGCACGGCCGCCACCCCGTGGGGGTTCTGCGCGGCCACCACCCCGTGGCGGTTCGACCCGTGCACCACCTCGCGGGGGCTCCGCGCGACCGCCGGCGGGCGGCGGTCCGCCGGACCGGGCCCCGCCGCCGTACACCCCGCCGCCACCGCCGCCGGCCGGGCGGCCACCGCCGGGTCGGCCGCCGCTGCCGGGGCCGGCCTCGCCGGCGCGGCCCCCACCGCCGTAGACACCGCCACCGCCCGGACGGGCACCGTTGCCGCCGGCACGCCCCCCGTAGACCGGACCGGAACGGGCCGCCCCGGGGCGTTCACCGTCAGGTGAGCCGCCGCCGTAGACCCCACCGCCAGCGCCGCCGTACACCGCACCGGAGCGGGCGCGGTCCTTCGGCGTACCGTCGTCGCCACCGCGGGTGGGTCCCGGGCCGTCGTCGTCGCGGTTGCCGCCCTTGCCCGCGGGTGGCCGCCGCTTGCGGGCCCGCAGGATGCCGAAGATGCCCGCGCCGACCAGCAACGCGCCGAGCACCCCGACGGAGGCGATCAGGTACGTGATGTCGTCGAGGGTCAACCCGTCCAGGAAGGACTGGCCGGTCGACTTCTTGGCCGCGTCCGGATCCTCGGCCAGGTTTTTCGGGCCCTCCGTGGAGGGGGTGTAGCTGAGGATGTCGACCGGTTCGTCGTCGTCCAGGTGACCGGCGTCGGAGACGGTCAGGAAGGTCTTCCCGTCGGTGGAGTACGAGATCGCCTCGCCGAAGGGGTCGGCCAGGGCGGTGACCCGAGGGGTGCCGTTGGTCAGGGCACCGACGAGGTCGCCGTTCTGGACGTCGTACTCGAAGGCGTCCGCGTAGGTGCGCAGCACCACCCGGGCACCGTCCGGGGACCGGGCGGCACCGGTGATCGCGACCCGCCCGAAGGTGCTCAGGGGGTTCTCGGTGTCCGTTTTCGGCAGGGTGATGTCGCCGAGCTTCTTCATCGGCACCGGCGCGGTGTCACCGGTCTTCAGGGCCCCGTCCGGGGTGAAGATCTCGGCCTTGCCGGCGGTGACCTTGGTAATGATCAGCGGCAGGTTGTCGTCGCCGATCAGCAGGGCCTCGGCGTCGCGGGGCTTGCCGTCCGGGTACGCCAGCCGGTGCAACTTGGGCTGCTCGCTGCCGTTGACCGGCATGCTCCAGACGGCCACCCGCTCGCGGCGCTGCCGGCTGGTGACGTTGTCACCGGTGTCGGCGATCCACAGCTTCTTCTTGTCCGGCGAGATGGCCAGATCCTCGGTGTCGAACGGCCCCGCGCCGGAGTAGCCCACGTCGCGAACGACCTGGCAGTCCTTGTTGAGGTAGAAGACCCGCTTGCGGTCGTCCTGGTCGGTGCTGTCGTTGATCACGATGTACCCGTTGCGGGTGGCCACCAGACCGGACATCTCCCGCAGGCGCGAATCGGTGACCGTGCACTGCTTCTTGCCCGCCTTGGTCAACGGCGCACCGAGGGCCGCCGGCAGGACTGTGCTGGGCGCCGCCGCCCGGCCTGTCACCGCGACGGTCGACGCAGCGGAGGCAGGCTGCGGTACCGGTGCCGCCAGGACGGCACCGGTGACAGTCACGGTGGCCCCGAGCAGGCCGAGTGCCACCGTGACCGGGGAAGCAGTGCGGAGCATGATGGAAGTGTCGCATGCCGGAGGTTTCCGCCGGGTCACGCGGCAGCCGCGTTACCCGGCGGTACGGGCCGTCTCCGCCGTGTCGTGGTACGGGGCCAGTTCGGCCGCCAAGGCCTCGTTGACCCGTACGTGCAGCATCGTGCCCTCCGCCAGGTGGGCGGTGCTGAGCACCTCACCCTGTCGATGGACCCGGGCCACCAGGTCACCCCGGTCGTACGGCAGCACCACTCGCACGTCGACCGCCGGACGGGGCAGCCGCTGCTCGATGGTCGCGCGCAGTTCCTCGATGCCCAGCCCGCTGTGCGCGGAGACGAACACCGCGTCCGGCCAGAGCCGCTTGAGGTGGAGCAGGGTCTCCTCGTCGGCGGCGTCGGTCTTGTTGACCACCAGCAGCTCGGGCAGCCGGTCGGCGCCGACCTCGCTCAGCACCTCCCGCACGGCCCGGACCTGCTCCTGGGGGTCGGGATGGGTGCCGTCGACCACGTGCACCACGAGATCGGCCTCGGCGACCTCCTCCAGGGTCGAGCGGAAGGCCTCGACGATCTGGTGCGGCAGGTGCCGGACGAACCCGACCGTGTCGGAGAGGGTGTAGACCCGCCCCTCGGCCGTGGTGGCGCGGCGGGTGGTCGGATCCAGGGTGGCGAACAGGGCGTCCTCCACCAGCACCCCGGCCCCGGTGAGCCGGTTGAGCAGGCTGGACTTGCCGGCGTTCGTGTAGCCGGCGATGGCCACCGCCGGGACGGCGTTGCGGGAGCGACGCGAGCGCTTGGTCTCGCGTACGGTGCTCATGGCTTTGATCTCCCGGCGCAGCCGGGCGATGCGGTGGCGGATCCGTCGCCGGTCGGTCTCCAGCTTGGTCTCACCCGGACCACGCACACCCACGCCGCCGCCGGCGCCCCCACCGCGACCGGAACCACCGGTCTGCCGGGACAGGGTCTCACCCCAACCGCGCAGCCGGGGCAGCAGGTATTCCAACTGGGCCAGCTCGACCTGGGCGCGGCCCTCCTTGCTCTTGGCGTGCTGGGCGAAGATGTCCAGGATCAGGGCGGTACGGTCGACCACCTTGACCTTGGTCCGCTGCTCCAGATTGCGCAGCTGGGACGGGGACAGTTCACCGTCGCAGATCACCGTGTCGGCACCGGCGGCGAGCACCATGGCACCCAGGTCGTCGACCTTGCCGCGACCGATGTAGGTGGCCGGGTCCGGTCGGGTCCGTCGCTGGATGAGACCTTCGAGCACCTGGGAGCCGGCGGTCTCGGCCAGCGCGGCCAACTCGGTCAGGGAGTTCTCCGCGTCGGCCTGGGTGCCCTCGGTCCAGACCCCGACCAGGACCACCCGCTCCAGCCGCAGCTGGCGGTATTCGACCTCGGTGACGTCCGTCAGCTCGGTGGAGAGGCCGGGGACCCGTCGCAACGCCTGCCGCTCGGAGAGTTCGTACTCACCGGTGGTTGTCTCGATGTCGTCGTTGGGGACGTAGGTCTCCTGGTCTCGCAAGCGCTTCTCCTGTCCGAACTGTTGCTGTACGAAGTAATCCTGTCATGTGGCAACGCTGGTCGCACCCGCTATATGCCCAGCACACAAAGCAGCACAATTGGGGGTGGCTGCCAGAGGCCCAGGTAGAACGGGTAGAAATTCCATGAGCCGTTCGCCGCCGACGGAGGGAATTGCGTGGCCATCACCCGACTGCCCAGTGCTGGATTTTCGATCACGGTCCGTATCGCCGTGCCCGCCGATGCCTCCTCGATCGGTCGACTCACCACCTCGGTGGGCGAGGCGGGGGCCATCGTCACCGCATTGGACGTGGTCGATTCCGACCCCAACCACGTGATCGTGGACCTCACCTGCGACACCGCCGACGCCGGCCACGCCGACCAGGTGGTCGACGCGCTGCGGACCCTCGACGGGGTCGACGTGCGCAAGGTCTCCGACCGCACCTTCCTGCTGCACCTCGGCGGCAAGATCGAGGTGAGCCCGAAGGTCGCGCTGCGCACCCGTGACGAGCTGTCCCGGGCGTACACCCCGGGGGTGGCCCGGGTCTGCCAGGCGATCGCGGACAACCCGGCCGACGCCCGCCGGCTGACCATCAAGCGCAACACCGTGGCCGTGGTCAGCGACGGCTCGGCCGTACTGGGGCTGGGCAACCTCGGCCCGGCGGCCTCCCTGCCGGTGATGGAGGGCAAGGCGGCCCTGTTCAAGCGCTTCGGCGGGGTGGACGCCTGGCCGGTGGTGCTCGACACCCAGGACACCGACGAGATCGTCGCCATCGTCAAGGCGATCGCGCCCGCGTACGGCGGGATCAACCTGGAGGACATCGCGGCGCCGCGGTGCTTCGAGATCGAGGCCCGGCTGCGTGAGGCGCTGGACATCCCGGTCTTCCACGACGACCAGCACGGCACCGCGATCTGCGTGCTGGCCGCGCTGACCAACGCGCTGCGGGTGGTCGGCAAGCGGCTGGCGGACGTACGGGTGGTCGTCTCCGGGGCCGGCGCGGCCGGCACCGCGATCATGAAGCTGCTGCTGCGCCAGGGGGTCGGCGACATCATCGCGTACGACCGCCAGGGAGCCCTGCACCGCGGTCAGCCCGACCTCAACCCGGCCTGGCAGTGGCTGGCCGAGAACACCAACCGGGACGGCTACTCGGGTGACCTGCCCGGGGCGCTGGAGGGTGCGGACGTCTTCATCGGGGTGAGCGCCCCGAACCTGCTCACCGGCGACGACATCGCCCGGATGGCCAAGGACTCGATCGTCTTCGCGCTGGCCAACCCGGACCCGGAGGTCGACCCGCGGGAGGCGCGCAAGCACGCCGCCGTGGTCGCCACCGGCCGCTCCGACCAGCCGAACCAGATCAACAACGTGCTCGCCTTCCCCGGCGTCTTCCGCGGCATGCTCGACGCGCACGCCGAGGAGTTCACCGAGGAGATGGCGCTCGCCGCCGCCCAGGCCATCGCCGACGTGGTCGGCGAGGAGAAGATCAACGCCACCGTCATCGTGCCGAGCGTCTTCGACTCCCGGGTCGCCCCGGCGGTGGCCGCCGCCGTCCGCGCCGCCGCCCAGAACCCCGCCAGCACTCCCCCGCCGGCCGCCGACCCCGGTCCCGCCGACCTCCCCGAGATCGCCGCCAACGCCTCCGCCACCCCCTGACGGGCGGAACAGCCCCCGCGCACCTCAATCGCC
This sequence comes from Micromonospora sp. NPDC048871, assembly GCF_043198155.1. Taxonomy (NCBI): domain Bacteria; kingdom Bacillati; phylum Actinomycetota; class Actinomycetes; order Micromonosporales; family Micromonosporaceae; genus Micromonospora; species Micromonospora sp. NPDC048871. Next base: position 189,927 of record NZ_JBICUM010000001.1, read on the forward strand.
CGCGCGCCCAGCCAGGCGCGCGGGCGACGCGTTTCGCTCCCCCTCCTCGTGCAGCCTGAGTCCGCCCCACGCCTCGACCGCCCACCCTCATCCCCACACCCGCGCCCTACGCGGCCCAGGCGCGCGTTTCGCACCCCGGCGCGTCGCATGGCAGCCCAGTGCGGCGCGGCCCGCGCAGCCCAGCGCGTCGATCATGCACTTTCGGTCGGGACAGATGCGACATAAAGGGGCACTTCAGCGACAAAAAGTGCAAGATCGGCGAGGCGGGGCGCTCGGGGGTGGGGCTAGAGGGTGGGGTGGGTGAGGGTGCCGGTGGCGATGAGGAGGGCGGGGCCGGAGAGCCAGCAGGAGTCCGGGGTCAGGGTGACGGTGAGTCGGCCGCCGGGGAGGTCGACAGCCACCGTGCCGGTCTCCCGGGCCAGGTCGCGCAGGGCGACTGCGGCGACGGCGCAGGCGCCGGTGCCGCAGGACAGGGTCTCGGCGGAGCCGCGCTCGTAGACCCGCATCAGCACGTGCCCGTCGACCCCGTCGAGCGGCTCCCCGGCGGCGGTGAACTCCACGTTCACCCCGCGCGGGAAGATCGCCGGGTCGTAGCCGGGAGCCCGGGTCAGGTCGAGACCGGCCAGGTCGAGGCCGGCCGGCAGTGGGCAGACCAGGTGGGGGTTGCCGACGTCCACCGCCGTGCCGCTGAGGGCCAGTCCGCCCAGGGCGGCCGTCGAGGTCGCGTACAGGTCAGGGCGGCGCATCTCGACGGCGATGTCCGCGCCGTCGAGACGGGCCCGCACCAGCCCGGCCCGGGTGGCCACCGGCAGGACACCGTCGACCGGGGTGGCCAGTCCGGTTTCGAGTAGGAAGCGGACGAAGACCCGGGCGCCGTTGCCGCACATCTCCGCGAAGGAGCCGTCGGAGTTCCAGTAGTCCATGAACCACTCGGCGTCACCGGCCAGGCCCGCCCCGTCGGGGTGCTTGGCGGCCCGGACCACGCGCAGCACGCCGTCGCCGCCGATCCCCCGTCGCCGGTCGCAGATCGCGGCCACCAGGTCGGGGGTCAGGTCCAGCGCACCGTCCGGGTCGGGCAGGATCACGAAGTCGTTTCCGGTGCCATGCCCCTTGGTGAAGTTCACCCCTCCATCATCGCGCAGCGTCACCGACGATCCGCAGGGCATCCTCGACCAGGGTGGGCGCGGCCGAGTCCAGCCACCGCACCCGGGGGTCGCGCCGGAACCAGGAACGCTGGCGGCGGACGAAGCGCCGAGTGGCCCGTACGGTGTCGTCGCGGGCCTCGGTCTCGGTCAGCTCCCCGGCCAGCATCCGCAGCACCTGTTGGTAGCCGAGCGCCCGGCTGGCCGTACGCCCCTCGGGCAGGCCCCGCCCGACCAGCCCTTCGGTCTCGGCGACGAGTCCCTCGGCCCACATCCGGTCCACCCGGACGGCGATCCGCTCGTCGAGCAGGGGGGTGTCCAGGTCGACGCCGATCTGCACGGCGGGGTAGTACGGTGTCGGCTCGGGCAGGGCCGCGGTGAACGGAGCCCCGGTCAGCTCGATCACCTCCAGCGCGCGGACGATCCGCCGGCCGTTGCCGGGCAGGATGCCGGCCGCCGCCGCCGGGTCGGCCTCCCGCAGCCGCGCGTACAGGGGTGCCGGGCCCTCGGTGGCCAGTTCCTCCTCCAGCCGGGCCCGCAGCACCGGGTCGGTGCCGGGGAACTCGAACTGTTCCAGTACCGCCCGCACATACAGCCCGGAACCGCCGACCAGCAGGGGCACCCGTCCCCGGGTGAGGATGTCGTCGACGGCCGCCCGGGCCAGCCCCTGGTACTCGGCGACACTGGCCGCCTCGGTGACCTCCCAGATGTCCAGCAGGTGGTGCGGTACCCCCTCCCGCTCGGCGACGGTGAGTTTGGCGGTGCCGATGTCCATCCCCCGGTAGAGCTGCATCGAGTCCGCGTTGACCACCTCGCCGTCCAGAGCGTGGGCCAGGGCGATGCTCAGCGCCGACTTCCCCGCCGCCGTGGGTCCGACCACGGCGAGCACCGTGCCCGGGTTCACTGCCGTTCCCAGTTGGCCACGAAGTAGGCCACTCCGTAGGGGGCGGCGTGATAGCTCAGTTCGCCCCGCCAGCGGCCCCCGGCGCCCCGGGCCGCACCGGCCAGCACCTGCCACGGGGCCCGGCCGGCGACCCGCAGCTGCGCCGAGAGTTCCGGGTCCAGGTCGAGCAGGGCGGCCAGGTCCGCGTCGGCCAGGGCCTCGGCGACCCCGGTGTCGTACGTCTCGGCGCGGGGATCGGCGTAGCCGGGCGCTCCCTCACCCCGGCAGGCCGACCCGTCACCCATCACCAGCAGCGCCCAGTCCGCTTCACCACCGAGGCGGGCGCCGAGTTCCGCGCAGGCGTCCGGGGCGGTCTCTCCCGTCACGGAGTACATGCCCGACACCACAGGGGTGGATTCCGGGCGGGCCCGGCCCAGCAGCCAGGTGCCGATGGTCAGGCTCAGCGGCAGATCGGGACGGCTACCGGCGGGCATCCGACCGAGGGCCGGTTCGACCGGCAGGCCGAAGGAGGCGAGCGAGCCGTGAAAGGGCGGATCGTGACGGAGCGCACAAGGACCATCACCGACGACCAGCACCTCGGCGGCGCCGGAGTCGAGCAGCCGGGTGACCGCGGCGAGGCAGGCCCGACGGAGATCGTCCAATTCCGCGGCGGCGGCACCCGCGACCTCGGGAATCAGCAACGGCGGGTGTGGGCAGACGGCGGCGGCGACCAGTGGCACCCGGCAACCGTATCGGTCCGGCCGGACCGACCATGCACCCCAGGTCACCGCCGTACCCACTGAGCTGGGAGGTCAGTTCCGTGCGGCGCCGGTGCCGCAACAGCCGACCGGCGCGGTGCGGCACGCCGGTCCGGATGATGCCACGGAGTGCCTAGGACACCGTATGGTCACGGTCGGCGATAGGCGCTCGACGCGGACCGGGGCGTACCTGTGACAATGCCCGGAGAAACTTGGCTGCGCCGTGGCGGTGCCCGGGAGAGAGTTCTCCCCAGGGGCACCGGGAGAACGAGGATGGGCACATGAGCGACTGGACTGCCTTCGGACGGGTGGACGCGGACGGCACCGTCTACGTCAAGACCGCCGAGGGCGAGCGGGTGGTCGGATCCTGGCAGGCGGGAGCACCGGAGGAGGGGCTGGCACACTTCGCCCGCCGCTTCGCCGACCTGGTGACCGAGGTGAACCTGACCGAGGCACGGCTCAACTCCGGCGCTGCGGACGCGAACCACTCCCTGGCCACCGTACGACGGATTCGCGCCTCGCTCGCCGAGGCGCACGTGGTCGGTGACATCGACGCGCTGGCCGCGCGGTTGGACCGGCTCGCCACGGTGGCCGAGGAGAAGGCCGGCGAGGCCAAGGCCGCCAAGGAGGCGGCCCGCAGCGAGGCCCTGGCCCGCAAGACCGCGCTGGTGGAGGAGGCGGAGAAGCTGGCCGCCGAGTCGACCGGTTGGAAGACCGCCGGTGACCGGCTCAAGGAGATCCTCGACGAGTGGAAGACCATTCGGGGGGTCGACAAGAAGACCGACGGTGAACTCTGGAAGCGGTTCGCTGCCGCCCGGGACGGGTTCACCCGTCGTCGGGGTGCGCACTTCGCCTCCCTGGACCAGCAGCGCAAGCAGGCGCAGACGGTCAAGGAGGAGCTGGTCGCCGAGGCCGAGAAGGTCAAGGACTCGACCGAGTGGGCCTCGGCCGCCAACCAGCTCAAGGAGCTGATGAACCAGTGGAAGGCCGCGCCGCGTGCCTCCAAGGAGGCCGAGCAGCGGCTGTGGGAGAGGTTCCGGGCCGCCCAGGACGCCTTCTTCACCCGGCGCAGTGAGGTCTTCTCGGCGCGGGACAACGAGCAGCGCGCCAACCTGGAACGCAAGCAGGCGCTGCTGGCCGAGGCAGAGGCCCTCGACATCGAGGGTGACCCGAAGGGTGCTCAGGCCAAGCTGCGCGAGATCCAGGCGCAGTGGCACGAGGCCGGACGGGTACCGCGGGAGGCGGCTGCCGGGCTGGAGCGCCGGCTGCGTGCGATCGACGAGAAGGTCCGCGAGGTGATGGACTCGGCGTGGCGTCGGACCAGCCGGGAGGACAACCCCCTGCTGGCCCAGATGCGGGCCCAGGTCGCCGAGGCCGAGGAGCGGCTGAGCCGGGCTCAGGCCGCCGGGGACGCCCGCCGGATCAAGGAGGCGGAGCAGGCCCTCGCCTCCAAGCGCCAGTTCCTCGCCCTGGCGGAGCAGGCCGGCTGAGTCACCGCTTGCGAAAAGCCCCCGGTTCCGCCTGGAACCGGGGGCTTTTTCGGTTGTCGCGCCCCTGGTCACGGCGATGTTAACGTTCGACATTTACATCGACGTCGATCTGTGATTATCTGAGGAAAGCGGTTGCCCTTTCGGGCTGGGCATGGGAGCCGTTTCCGACCAGTTCCTCCGACGGCAGGGCGCAACTCTGCGACCGCCACCGGCATCGCTGCCGCTGGGCACGGCAGCCTCCGATGTCGGGGCGTACCCCTGCCGACCACACGCCGATGACGCCTCCAGGCGTACGCCGCGACGCTCCACCACCATCCATGGTCGTTGCGGCCACCCGCGTCACGGACCCTGCGCCGCCGGTGCCGGCAACTGGTCTGTGCCGCCCTGACGCGCGTCGTCCGACCCGTTCCGCGTACCCAGAGGATGAGGAGATTGACCGTGCTTGCACTCGTCACACGTCGCCTGACCCGGCGACTGGCGGTCATGGCCGCGACGGCGGTCGTACTGCCCGCGGCGGTGGTGGCGGTGGCGGTGACCCCCGCTTCGGCGGCCACCGTGGACACCAGCGCGCAATACGTGTTCGTCAACCGCAACAGCGGCAAGGCGATGGATCTGTGGAACTGGTCCACCGCCGACGGCGGGGAGATCCGGCAGTTCACCCGTGCCGACGGCAACAATCAGCAGTTCCAGTTCGTCGACGTGGGCAACGGCTACTACCAGCTGCGCAACCGGCACTCCGGCAAGGTCGTCGCCGTCCCGAACTCCAACGACGGCGTGCAGGTCACCCAGGTCACCGCGAGCAGCGACACCAAGCAGCACTGGCGGCTCGCGGACTCCGCCAACGGCGACGTCCGGTTCATCAACCGGCACAGCAGCAAGGCCCTGGAGGTGTGGCAGTGGTCCACCGCTGACGGCGGGATGGTCTCGCAGTACGCGGATCTCGACGGCGCCAACCAGCGCTGGCAGCTGATCCGGCTGGGTGGTGGCGGCACCACTCCCCCGCCCAACCCCGCCCCGCAGACCGGGCTGGTCGGCTGGGCCACCCAGAACGGCGGTACCACCGGCGGCGGCAGCGCCGGCACCACCACGGTCACCAGCGCCTCGGCGCTGACCAGCGCGTTGAACTCCAGCAGCGCGGCGGTGATCCGGGTCTCCGGCACCATCAACTGCTCGGGGATGCTGCGGGTACGGTCCAACAAGACCATCCTCGGCAACGCGGGTGCCACGATCGTCGGCTGCGGCTTCACCATCAACGGCGACCGCAACGTGATCATCCGGAACCTGACCTTCCGGAACTGGGGCGACGACGCGATCAACATCGAGCAGTCGGCCACCAACATCTGGGTCGACCACAACACCTTCAGCAGCGGCTACGACGGTGCGGTCGACATCAAGCGGGGGTCGGACTTCATCACCGTGTCCTGGAACCGGATCTTCAGCCACGACAAGGCGATGCTGCTCGGGCACAGCGACAGCAACGGCAGCCAGGACACCGGCAAGCTGCGGGTCACCTACCACCACAACTGGTTCGACGGCAGCAACCAGCGCAACCCGCGGGTCCGCTTCGGCAACCCGGTGCACGTCTACAACAACTTCTACAGCAACGTACGCGGCTACGGCGTGGCGTCCACGATGAACGCCGGGGTGCTGGTCGAGGGGAACTACTTCGAGAACACCCCGGACCCGTTCCACCGGGGTGAGGGCGACTCCGGTCCGGGTTCCCTGGTGGCCCGCAACAACCACTTCGTCAACTCCGGCGGCGGGCAGTCCGGCGGCAGCGTGGCCGGCATCCCGTACGGCTACAGCCTGGACAGTGCCAGCAGCGTGAAGTCGATCGTGACCGGCGGCGCGGGCGCCGGTCGGATCTCGGTCTGACCGTACGACGGTCGGGGTCCGGTTTCCACCGGGCCCCGACCGGTTCAGTGTGAGACGGCGCAGCCGGTCGTCGGCGCGGGCGCTGGGGCCGGGGCACCGATGGTGGGCAGACCGAGCAACACCCCGGGGGTACGCGTCGCACGCCCCGCCTCGGCCGCGTCGCCGGCCCGGGTCCGCCGATGCGACAGCGGCTCCCCGTCGGCGTTGAGGTGATGCGGTGCGGCGTAGGTGACCACGGTGTGCACGATGTCCCCCGGGCGGATCGCCCCGGCGTACGACCCGGCGTCGAAGTGCACCAGACGCCCGTCGCGGGCCCGCCCGGACAGCCGGCCGGTGCGCTCGTCCTTGCGGCCCTCCCCGACGGCCACCAGGACCTCCACCGGCTCGCCGACCAGCTTCTTGTTCTCCGCCCAGGTGATCTCCTCGACGCAGGCGATCAGCCGCTCGTAGCGCTCCTGCACGACCTGCTTGGGCAGTTGACCGTCCATGGTGGCGGCCGGGGTGCCGGGGCGCTTGGAGTACTGGAAGGTGAAGGCGGAGGAGAACCGGGCCGCCCGGACCACCTCCAGGGTGCGCTCGAAGTCCGCCTCGGTCTCGCCGGGGAACCCGACGATGATGTCGGTGGTGATGGCCGCGTCCGGCATCGCCGCCCGGACCTTGTCGATGATGCCGAGGTACCGCTCGGCCCGGTAGGACCGGCGCATCGCCCGCAGCACGTCGTCCGATCCGGACTGCAACGGCATGTGCAGCGAGTGGCAGACGTTCGGGGTCTCCGCCATCGCGGCGATCACGTCGTCCGTGAAGTCCTTCGGATGCGGGCTGGTGAACCGGACCCGCTCCAGCCCGTCGATCTCCCCGCAGGCCCGCAGCAGCTTGCCGAAGGCGTACCGGTCGCCGAACTCCACCCCGTAGGAGTTGACGTTCTGCCCCAGCAGGGTCACCTCCAGCACACCCTCGTCGACCAGGGCGCGTACCTCGCTGAGGATGTCGCCGGGGCGTCGGTCCTTCTCCTTGCCCCGCAAAGACGGCACGATGCAGAACGTGCAGGTGTTGTTGCAGCCCACCGAGATCGACACCCAGCCGGCGTATGTCGACTCCCGCCGGGTCGGCAGGGTGCTCGGGAAGACGTCGAGGGATTCGAGGATCTCCACCTCGGCGGCGGCGTTGTGCCGGGCCCGCTCCAGCAGCACCGGCAGCGACCCGATGTTGTGGGTGCCGAAGACCACATCGACCCAGGGCGCCTTGCGGACGATGTCACCCCGGTCCTTCTGGGCCAGGCAGCCACCGACCGCGATCTGCATCCCCGGATGCCGGTCCTTGACCGGACGCAGATGACCGAGGTTGCCGTACAGGCGGTTGTCGGCGTTCTCCCGGACCGCGCAGGTGTTGAACACCACCACGTCCGGGGAGTCCTCGGCCTCGCCCGCGCGGATGTAACCCGCCTGCTCCAGCAGGCCGGAGATGCGCTCGGAGTCGTGCACGTTCATCTGGCAGCCGTAGGTGCGTACCTGGTAGGTGCGCGGGCTGCCCGCCGCTGCGGTAGTCATGACATGCACAGCGTATCCGGCACCCTGTGGTCGGACGGAACTAGGAGGAGCCGTGTGCCGAAGCATCAAAACCCTGCGTGAGCCGTACACCCCGGAGGTCACCGACGCGGACGTGCAGGCCGCGGCGTTGCAGTACGTCCGGAAGATCTCCGGTTTCCGCGCCCCGGCGGGGCACAACGCCGCCGCCTTCGACGCCGCGGTGACCGCCGTGGCGGCCGCCACCCGCACCCTCCTGGACGACCTCGTCGTCCGCGGCCGGTGAGCGACGGCCCCTTGTCGCCGCTCAGCCGGCCGGGTGCGCTCAGGGTTGGCGCTCACCGGCTGGGTGGTGCTCAGGCGGCCTGGGTGAGGCTCAGGCGGCGGCCAGGGCGGGGTTCACCGAGTCCGGGGCCCAGCGCGACCGGTGGCAGCGCGACCAGCCCCGGCACCGGGGGTCGGCCTCGGTGCACAGCCGCCGGTCGCTGAGCACCTCGCCCTCGTCGGTCTCCCGCACGTCGAAGTGCACCGGGCGGATGCTGCCGTCCGGTGCGACCAGCAGGTGCCGGGTCTCGTCCAGGGTGTCGTCCCGCAGCAGGCAGTTGCGGTCCAGCAGCCGGGCCAGTGCCGCGATGCTGGGCAGCTCGGGCAGCCCGTCCGGGACCCCGTAACAGTCCACGATCGTGGCGAACTCCCCGGGCGCCTGCCACACGTCGCAGACCACCGCGTACGTCGGCAGTCGCGCCGGGTCGGCGACGGCCAGGGGCATCACCACCCGACCGAGCGCATCGGCCAGTGCCGGGTAGACCTCCACCGGTCGTACCTGGTCGATTCTCCAGTTCCACAGCTCGGTCATGCCGCCTCCTCGCTGTGCTCGTCCCAGGGGCCTCGGGAGCGGGCCCTACCCACGATGGTGGGGGGCATTTGCCCTCAGGCGGGGGCAAGTTACCGGTCTGTGACCATTCTGGGCAATTTTCCCCGAGGCACCTCGCTGTGAGTATCGGGAAGGTGACAGATTATCGGGTATCGCGCGCGGGGGTAAGCACGGCACGCCGCAGCCCGCACCACCTCAGCGCAGTACGACCAGGTGCTCGCCGCGCGGTAGCAGCTCACCGATCACGGGTGCGCCCGGAATCTCCCCGGCCACCAGCAGGCCGCCGGAGGTCTGCGCGTCGGCCAGCAGCAACCGGTCGATCTCCCCCGCCGCCGCCAGGTCGGTCCAGGGAGTGACCCACTCCAGGTTCCGGCGCGAGCCACCGCTGACGTACCCCTCCCGGGCCGCCTCCCGGGCACCGGCCAGGTACGGCACCCGGTCGATGTCGATGGCCACCGTCAGCTCGCTGGCCCGGGCCAGCTTGGAGGCGTGGCCGAGCAGGCCGAATCCGGTCACGTCCGTGCCGCACCGCACCCCGGCCGCCACCGCCGCCTGGGCCGCCTCCCGGTTGAGGGTGGTCATCGCCGCGACCGCCTCGGGGAAGGTCTCCCCGGTGTTCTTGTGCCGGGTGTTGAGCACCCCCACACCGAGCGGCTTGGTCAGCGACAGCGGCAGTCCGGCCCGCCCCGCGTCCAGGGTGATCAGTTCCTCGGGGCGGACCAGCCCGGTGACCGCCAGGCCGTACTTCGGGCCGTCGTCGTCGACGCTGTGCCCGCCGGCCAGGTGACAGCCGGCCTCCCGGGCGACGTCACGGCCGCCACGCAGCACCTCCCGGGCCAACTCTAGGGGGAGCACCTCCCGGGGCCAGCAGAGCAGGTTGAGGGCGACCAGAGGGCGGCCGCCCATCGCGTACACGTCCGACAGGGCGTTGGTCGCGGCGATCCGGCCCCAGTCGTAGGCGTCGTCGACGACCGGGGTGAAGAAGTCCGCGGTGCTCACCACCCCGGTGTGCGGGTCCAACCGGACCACGGCGGCGTCGTCGCCATGGTCCAGTCCGACCAACAGATCCGGCGAGCTGACGGCCGGGCCCAGCCCGGCCACCATCGCCTCCAACTCACCCGGCGGAATCTTGCACGCGCATCCGCCACCCCGGGCGTACCTGGTCAATCGCACCTGCTCTGCCACCCTCCCATGATCTACATCACCGCCCGAAATCGCCACCAGGAGCGGGCAATTTCGGACGCTGGGACGCGATCCGCCAGGGTGTTACCGCCTCGTGACCATCTGAGTTGTGTTCAGCCACGTCAGCCCGCCTACAGTGGCCGTCATCCGGGGGTCGACCGACCCCGAAAGCAACGAGGGGGACGGTGGACGACGTGACGACGGGCGAACCGCTCATCGTGCTGGATTCGGTCAACAAGTGGTTTGGGCCGCTGCACGTGCTGAACGATGTCTCGCTGTCGGTGGGTCGGGGCGAAGTGGTCGTGGTCATCGGCCCGTCCGGCTCCGGCAAGTCGACCCTGTGCCGCACGATCAACCGACTTGAGCCGATCAATTCCGGCACCATCACCTTCGACGGGCAGGAACTGCCGGCGGAGGGCAAGGCACTGGCCAAGCTGCGCAGCGAGGTCGGCATGGTGTTCCAGTCGTTCAACCTCTTCGCGCACAAGACGATCCTGGAGAACGTCACTCTGGGCCCGATCAAGGTGCGCAAGGAGAAGCCCGCCGCGGTACGCGAGCGGGGCCTGGCCCTACTCGACCGGGTGGGCATCGCCAACCAGGCCGACAAGTTCCCGGCCCAGCTCTCCGGCGGGCAGCAGCAGCGGGCCGCGATCGCGCGGGCGCTGGCCATGCAGCCCAAGGCGATGCTCTTCGACGAGCCCACGAGCGCCTTGGACCCGGAGATGGTCGGCGAGGTGCTGGACGTCATGACCTCGCTGGCCCGCGAAGGCATGACCATGGTCGTGGTCACCCACGAGATGGGCTTCGCGCGGCACGCCGCCAACCGGGTCATCTTCATGGCCGACGGCAAACTCGTGGAGGACGCTACTCCGGCGGAGTTCTTCGCCAACCCGCGTAGCGAGCGCGCCAAGGACTTCCTCTCCAAAATCCTCACGCACTAAACCCCTTAGCGGAGTGTGCCGTGACCCGGCAGGCTCCCATTCCAGAAGGAGAAACACCTATGCGAATGAAGCGCATGGCGGCCGTCGCCGCCGCTGCCGGTCTCGCGGTCACCATGGCCGCCTGTGGCGGCGACAGCGACGAGGGCGGCAGCAGCACCGGCGCCACCGGCATCGTCGGCAAGGCCGAGAGCCAGAAGAAGCTGGTCATCGGCGTCAAGGCCGACCAGCCCGGCCTGGGTCTTCAGACCGGCAGCCAGTACGAGGGCTTCGACATCGAGATCGGCAAGATCATCGCGAAGGGCCTCGGCGTCGACGCGGGCAACATCGAGTGGAAGACCACCGTGTCGGCCAACCGTGAGCCCTTCATCGAGCAGGGCACCGTCGACCTGGTGGTGGCGACCTACACCATCAACGACGAGCGCAAGCAGAAGATCAACTTCGCTGGCCCGTACTACATCGCCGGCCAGGACCTGCTGGTCAAGTCCGACTCCACCCTGACCGGCCCGGACCAGCTGGCCGGCAAGACGGTCTGCTCGGTCAGCGGCTCGACCCCGGCCAAGCGGATCCAGGAGAACTACCCGGACGCTCGGCTGCAGCAGTTCGACTCGTACTCCAAGTGCCTGCCGCTGCTCGACGGTGGCCAGGTTGACGCCGTGACCACCGACGACATCATCCTCGCCGGCTACGCCGCGCAGGACCAGTACGCCGGCAAGTTCAAGGTCGTCGGCAGCACCTTCTCCGACGAGCCGTACGGCATCGGCCTGAAGAAGGACGACACCACCGGCTGCGAGAAGATCAACGAGATCCTCAAGGCTGCCGCCGCCGACGGTAGCTACAAGGCCGCCTGGGACACCACCCTGGGCAAGAGCGGCACCCCCGCGCCCGAGCTGGACACCACCAAGCTGACCCACTGCGGCGCATGACCGGTACCGGAGCCGGCATCCCGCGTGGGTGCCGGCTCCGGCCTGTCACCGGCCGCCAACACGTGCCCCGGGAGCCGAAGCATGCACGTATTCACTGATCCGAAGAACTTCGACGCGTACGTGTCGGGTTTCCTCTGGATCCTCAAGCTGACCGGCGCGTCAGCGGCCACCGCGCTGGTGCTCGGCGTGTTGCTGGCCGCGATGCGGGTCTCCCCCGTACCCGTACTGCGCGGCTTCGGCGCAGCCTGGGTCAACATCTTCCGTAACACCCCGCTCACCCTGGTCGTCTTCTTCTGCTACTTCGGCCTGTTCGTCACCCTCGGGCTGAGCCTGTCGCAGGATCTGGACCTCAACGTCTTCTGGCTCGGCGTGATCGGCCTGTCGACCTACACCTCCGCGTTCGTCTGTGAGGCGGTCCGCTCCGGCATCAACACCGTGCCGACCGGGCAGGCCGAAGCGGCCCGGGCCATCGGGCTGACCTTCGGGCAGACCCTGCGGATCGTGGTCCTGCCGCAGGCCGCGCGTTCGGTGATCGCGCCGTTCGGCAGCATTCTGATCGCGCTCTGCAAGAACGCCACGATCGTCGGCACCATCGGGTTGATGGAGTCCTCCAACGTGATGAAGGACCTGATCAACTTCAACGGTGACGCCGTCATCCAGATCTTCCTGGTCTTCGCCGGCACGTTCGCCGCGCTCCTCATCCCCACCGGCTACTTCTTCGGCTGGCTGGCCAACAAACTGGCGGTGAAGCGCTGATGAGCACCAGCAGCGTCCTCTACGACCACCCGGGGCCACGCGCCAAGGTGCGCAACACCGTGCTCAGCGTGGTCTTCGGTGTCGCCCTGCTCGGGCTGGTCTACTGGATCTACACCAAGTTCGACCAGGCGAACCAGTTGGAAGCCTGGCTGTGGAAGCCGTTCACCGAGCCGAAGACCTGGACCCAGTTCATCGTGCCGGGCCTGTGGGCCACCCTGAAGGCGGCCGGGCTGGGCATGTTGCTCTCCCTGGCCTTCGGCATCATCTTCGCGGTCGCCCGGCTCTCCGACCACCGGTGGATCAGCATTCCGGCCGGTGCGATCGTGGAGTTCTTCCGGGCCGTACCCCTGCTGTTGATGATCTTCTTCATCTTCTACGGCCTCCCGTATGTGATCGACGGGCCGGTGACCGCCTTCTGGGCCGTGGTGATCGGTCTGACCCTCTACAACGGGTCGGTGCTGGCCGAGGCCTTCCGCGCCGGCATCCGGTCCCTGCCGGGCGGCCAGGCCGAGGCGGCGTACGCGATCGGTATGCGCAAGACCCAGGTCATGCAGCTGATCCTGATCCCGCAGGCGGCCCGGGCCATGCTGCCGATCATCGTCAGCCAGCTGGTGGTGCTGCTCAAGGACACCGCACTGGGCTACATCGTGGCCTACCCCGAGCTGCTCCAGCGGGGTGTCAACGACCTCGCCGCCAACTACGGCAACATCATCCCGGCGGCGATCGTCATCGCGGTGATCTACATCATCATCAACTCCCTGCTGACCGCCTTCGCCGGTTGGCTGGAGCGCCGCACCGCCACCCGCCGGGCGCGCAAACCGCGTAACAACCAGGCCCCGACCAACGCCACCACGGTCGAGCCGCAAGGCTGAGCGAACCTCGACGTACGCGACAGGGCCGGCCCATTCGGGCCGGCCCTGTCGTTTCTAGTCTGTGGGGGTGTGCCCCGCCGCAGCGCTGCGGCGGCCGGGCCCCTCGATCAGCGGGCGATCTCGGTTACCCGGGACTCGCGGACCACGGTCACCCGGATCTGACCGGGATAGGTCAGCTCCTCCTCGATCTGCTTGGCCACGTCCCGGGCCAGCACCGCCGCGCCGATGTCGTCCACGTCGTCCGGCTTGACCATCACCCGGATCTCCCGGCCGGCCTGCATGGCGAAGACCTTCTCCACCCCGAGCTTGCCGGCCGCGATCTCCTCGATCCGCTCCAGCCGCTTCACGTACGCCTCCAGGCTCTCCCGCCGGGCCCCCGGCCGACCCCCCGAGCAGGCGTCCGAGGCCTGGGTCAGCACCGCCTCGACGGTCTGCGGCGGCACCTCGTTGTGGTGCGCCTCGATGGCGTGCACCACGTCCTCGCTCTCGCCGTACTTGCGGGCCATGTCGGCGCCGATGATGGCGTGGCTGCCCTCCACCTCATGGGTGAGTGCCTTGCCGATGTCGTGCAGGAAGGCCGACCGCTTGATCAGTGGCACGTCCAGGCGCAGCTCGGCGGCCATGATGCCGGCGATGTGCGCGGTCTCCACCAGATGCTTGAGCACGTTCTGCCCGTACGAGGTGCGGTAACGCAGCCGCCCCAACAGGGTCACCAGCTCCGGGTGGATCTCGGTGATGCCGACCTCCACCAGGGCGTCCTCGGCGGCCCGCTGGCACAGCTGGTCCACCTCCTGCCGGGCCAGCTCGTGCACCTCCTCGATGCGGTGCGGGTGGATCCGCCCGTCCAGCACCAGCTTCTCCAGGGTCAGTCGACCCACCTCCCGGCGTACCGGGTCGAAGCAGGACAGCAACACCGCCTCGGGAGTGTCGTCGATGATCAGGTTGACCCCGGTCACCGACTCGAAGGCCCGGATGTTGCGGCCCTCCCGGCCGATGATCCGGCCCTTCATCTCGTCACCCGGCAGGTGCAGCACACTGACCACGCTCTCGGCGGTCTGCTCACTGGCCACCCGCTGGATGGCGTCGACCACGATGTGCCGGGCCCGCTGTTCCGCGGTCGAGCGGGCATCCGACTCGATCTCCCGCACCAGCAGCGCGGCCTCCCGCTTGGCCTGGCTCTCGATGGACTCCACCAGCTCGGCCCGGGCGGTGTCGGCGGTCAACCCCGCCACCCGCTCCAACTCGCGCCGCCGCTGGCTCTCCGCCTCGGCCAGTTCCGCCTCCCGGACGGTCAGGGCGGCCTCCCGGGCGGCGAGCGTGGCACTGGCCGCGGTCAGCTGCCGCTCCCGCTCGGCCAGTCGCTCCACCTCCTCGGTGTGCATCCGCTCCCGCTCGTCCATCCGGGCCGCCCGCCGCTCCACCTCGGCCGCCTGCTCCCGGGTGGTCGCGGCGAGCACCGCCACCTCCCGCTCACCGCTGCGCCGGGCCGCCGCCCGCAACTGCTCGGCGTCCGCCTCGGCCTGCTTGTGCGCCCGTTCCAGCACGGTGTCCGCCTCGGCCCGGGCGTCGTCGAGGACCCGCCGCGCCTCCGCCCTGGCCGCCTTGGCCTCAGCCCGGGCCGCCGCCGCCTCGGCCCGGGCCGCCGCCGCCGCGGACTTCGCCACATCGATGGTGCTGTTCGCCTCGTCGGCGGCCGTCCGGAGCGCGGCCAGGGACTGCTCCTGGCGGTCCTTCTCGGCGATGTACGCCGGATCCTCCGGCACCGGTCGCGTCTGTAGCCCGCGCAGCACTCGCGCCCCGAAGACCGCCGCGGCGAGCACCACCACGGTCAGCACCAGCACGACGATCAGGAGTACGACGTCCAGGGCCCTCATGCCGGCACCCCGCCCTGTCGAAGGGCCGCAGAGCCACACCGGTCAGCACCCGGCCGCAATACCGGATCATCCGGGTGCCCGGAGCTCTGCTCATCCTCGTCGGCGGCGCCGGAGTCCGCGCCGGCCCGCCCGCCACGCTCGCTCATGCCGGCCATCCGGTGAACCTCTGTCGCCCCGCCATGGCGCGCCTCCCCTGAACGTCGCGCCGTAGGAGCCGCCGGTGGGCGTGCTCCTACGGCTCTGGACGCCCGACCGGAGCGCAGGCCGCGGATAGCTCTCCCTGCCGACGGTCCGTGGGGACCCTCGGCAGGCCAGGTGCAGTTGTCGCCTCGGCCCCGGACCGGCCTGTCCGAAGCTGGCGTCAGTGGCCGTTGACGCTGGCCAAAGTGATGCTGTTCTGTTACGCGATCTATGTTGTGCGCTTAGCCTGCGCTTGGTCGGGCAATGTGAGCCTTTATGGCGAGGCTAGGTCTCCGAGGGCCTCCGGTCAAGAAGTCATGATCAAACCACCCGGACGGAGCGAAGTTGCGTCGTGACGCTGCGCTGATCACGAGTCGGTCAGAGCGACACAATCGAGACGATTATCGACCCGGATCCCCGGCCCCCGGCCCAGCGGCCCGGTCAACCGGCCCCCAGTGCCGTGGCGGCAGCCACCAGAGCGGCGTTGTCCGGCGCCGGCGACCCGTCCGGCAGCCACAGGGTGTCCTCCAGCCCGATCCGGGTGGCCAGGCCCCGCCGGACCGCCTCCGCCAACACCGCCCAGACCCCGGCACCCTCGGCGTGCAACAGCACCCCAGGCCCTCCCGGCGGGAGCGCGTCGAGCATAGCGGCCGCCTCGGCCAGGGCATCGTCCGGCGCGGGCGCCATGCACTCCACCAGCACCCGGCCGACCGGCACCCGCCAGCCGAGGTAGGCCTCGACCGCCGGGGATGTCCAGAGCCCGGCCTCCACCATGACCCCCCGCTCATGCAGGGCCCGCGCCACCGCCTCCGCCCCGGGCTCGTGCGCGTTGACCGAGGCGAAGTCGGGCAGCACCGGCCAGGACTGCACCGCCGCCACCCGGGCCTGCGGATCCGGTTCCATCCACGCCCCGGTGCTCACCCCCACCGGCAGGCCTGGCACCGCCGCGCGGATCGCCACCAGGGCATCGGCGACGACCTCCGGCCGCAGGGACTCCACCCCCTCGGCGGTACGCGGATGAACATGCACCGCAGCGACCCCCAGCCCGGCGCACCGGGCCGCGTCGGCCGCCAACTCGGCAGGGCTCAACGGTAGGGCAGGATGGCTGTCGCGGGCACGGTTCCCGTTGAGGCACCCCTGCAACATCCTCGCGCCTCCTGTCGGCCCGGCGGTCACCCCTCGGTGTCGGCCAGGGCGTCCGCGTCGATCTGCTCGGCGAACTCGGCCGCCTCGGCGCTCTGCGCCGCCAGGGCCTCCTTGACCGCCCGGATCGCCACCCCCGGCGGGTAGCCCTTGCGGGCCAACATGCCCACCAGCCGCCGGAACACCGCCTCCGGCTCACCCCGGACGGTACGCAGCTTCCGCTGCACCAGAGCCCGGGCCGTCTCCGCCTCCGTGCTCTCGTCCAACTCCTCCAGGGCCGCGCTGGCGGTGTCCCCGTCCACCCCGCGCTGCCGTAGCTCGTTGGCCAGGGCCCGGCGGGCCAGCCCACGACCGGAGTGCCGACTGCTCACCCAGGCCCGGGCGAACGCGGCGTCGTCGATGATGCCTACCTCGTCGTACCGGTCGAGAACCTCGCCGGCGGTCTCCTCGGAGATGCCCCGCCGGGCCAGGGCGGTGGCCAACTCGGCGCGGGTGCGGGGGCGCACCGCCAGTTGCCGCAGGCAGATCTCCCGGGCCACCTCGGCCTCGTCCCGCCCGGCGGCAGCCACCTGGTCGGCATCGTCCCGCCCGGCGGCACCAGGGCCCGGTGTGGACTCGTCGCCGGAGGTGCGGCGGCCCCGGCGCGGACGCGGTGTGGAGTCACCCGTGCGGGGCGGACTGGCATCCCAGCCCCGCCCCGTACGGGCACGTCGTCCAGCCACTGATCAGATCGATCAGAAGTCGACCGGCGGCAGCTCCGGGCCACCGGCGGCATCGCCCGAGCCGACCCCGACACCGAGCTTCTCCAGAATCTTCTTCTCGATCTCGGCGGCCACGTCCGGGTTCTCCCGGAGGAACTCGCGGGCCTTCTCCTTGCCCTGGCCGAGCTGGTCGCCTTCGTAGGTGTACCAGGCGCCGGACTTCCGGATGATCGCCTGCTCGACACCGACATCGATCAGCGAACCCTCGCGGGAGATGCCCTTGCCGTACATGATGTCGAACTCGGCCTGCTTGAACGGAGAGGCGACCTTGTTCTTCACGACCTTGACCCGGGTGCGGTTACCGACCACGTCGGTGCCGTCCTTCAGGCTCTCGATGCGCCGCACGTCGAGCCGGACCGAGGCGTAGAACTTCAACGCCCGACCACCCGTGGTCGTCTCGGGACTCCCGAACATGACCCCGATCTTCTCGCGGAGCTGGTTGATGAAGATCGCGGTGGTGCCGGTGTTGTTGAGCACACCGGTGATCTTCCGCAGCGCCTGGCTCATCAACCGGGCCTGCAGACCCACGTGGCTGTCGCCCATCTCACCCTCGATCTCGGCCCGCGGCACCAGCGCGGCCACCGAGTCGATCACGATGATGTCCAGCGCGCCGGAGCGGACCAGCATGTCCGCGATCTCCAGCGCCTGCTCGCCGGTGTCCGGCTGGGAGACCAGCAGGGCGTCGGTGTCGACACCGAGGGCCCTGGCGTACTCCGGGTCGAGTGCGTGTTCGGCGTCGATGAAGGCGGCGATGCCGCCGTTGCGCTGGGCGTTGGCCACCGCGTGCAGGGCGACCGTGGTCTTACCGCTGCTCTCCGGGCCGTAGATCTCGATGACCCGCCCCCGGGGCAGACCCCCCACGCCGAGAGCCACATCGAGCGCGATGGAGCCGGTGGGGATGATCGCGGTCTGCACGACCGGCCGCTCCCCCAGCCGCATCACCGAGCCCTTGCCGAACTGTTTGTCGATCTGAGCGAGAGCAAGGTCAAGCGCCTTCTCCCGGTCAGGCCCTGCCGCCATCGTTGCCACCCCTGCCTTCGCCGGCGTCTTTCCTGAGCTTCGCGTCACGCGACACACGCTAGGCGCTGGGTCCGACAGAAAACCAGCCGACCTGCCGTGGCCTGTGGACGAGCACCTGCCTGTGGACAATAGCCGAACAGGTGTACGAGTCGGCAACAGACGCGCGGAAGTAACGAATCGGCTGCTCAGCGTAGCCGGGCGGGGACCCGGTCGGGATAGGCGGCGACCACCGCACGCCACACCACGTGGGTCTGCTCACCCTCGGCCAGGGCCTGCTCGATGGTCCGCCCGCCCAACTGCGACAGCACCTGGTCGCGGGCGATACTTGCCGCGTAGCCCGGCCCGAACGCCTCCTCCAGCCGCGTCCAGAAGTCCGTCAGCCGCACTGTGCCCGCCCCTCCTGCTCCGGTACGCCCGGCCGCACCGGACGCAACGCTAGTGCCAGCAGCGGTGCCACCGCGACCGCGGCGAGCAGGCTCAGCACCGGATAGCCCGCCCACTCCATGACGAAACCGCTGACCGCCCCGGCCAGGGCACCGGCCAACCCCATCAGCAGGTCGGACAGGCCCTGGGCGTGCGGTCGTACCGCGTCCGGCACCGACTCCGACAGCAGGGTGGAACCGGCCACCATGGTCGCCGACCAGCCCAGCCCGAGCAGCACCAGCCCGACGGCCAGCCGGAAAGTGCTGTGCCCGGCGGTACCGGCGACCGCGCAGGCGGCCAGCAGCATGCCGACCCCGCCGAGGATGACCCCGCGCCGGCCGAGCCGGTCGGCCAGCCAGCCGACCAGCGGCGCCAACGCGTACATGCCGGCGATGTGCAGGCTGAGCACCAGGCCGACCACCGGGAGCACCTCCTCGACGGGATAGTGGTCCCGCAAGTGCACCGGGGCCATCGCCATCACCGCCACCATCACCAGGTGGCCGACCGCCACGGCGGCGACCCCGAGTCGGGCGGCGGGCTGGGCGCGTACCACCAGCCAGCCGGCCCGCAGACCCGCGCCGCGCCCGGCCGACGGCGCGGTGGGCAACTTGACCGGCGTCCCCGCACCGGTCCCGGCCGGTTCGGTGGCGGGGTCCGGGCCGGTCCGGGCCGCCGCGAACCGGCGGGCCGTGAGCAGCGGGTCCGGCCGCAACCACAGCAGCAGTACGCCGGCAGCCAGCAGGAACGCCACCGTGCTGAAGGCGAAGGGACCGGACAGTGGTGGCAGTCCCCAACCCCCGCCGGCCCGGTCGGCTAGCGCGGCGAAGTTCGGTGCCGCCACCGCGCCGACCGTGGTGGCCCAGACGATCAGGGACAGCTGCCGGGCCCGACGGTCCGGCGCGGCGAGATCCACCGCGGCGTAGCGGGCCTGGAGATTGGCCGCAGAGCCGCCACCGAACATGAGCATGCCGAGGAAGAGCAGCGGGATCGACCCGCTCGCCGCGGCGAGCACCACCAGGGCCCCGCCCACGGCCCCGACGCCGTACGCGAAGGCCAGGCCGGGCCGACGGCCGTGTCGGGTGATGATCCGGGTGACCGGGATGGCGAGCAGGGCACCGCCGACCACGGAGGCGCTCAGCACCAGGCCGGAGACCGCGGTGCCGGCGATCTCGGCAGCGAGCAGCCCACCGACGGCGATGCCGATGGTCACCCCGATGCCACCGATGATCTGGGTGCTGAACAGCAGGCGCAGGGTACGCCGCTGGATCGGCACGATGTCGGGCGGCGCGGATGCCGTGGTGGTCAGATCGGTGGTCAACGCTCGTCCTCGGCTTCCGTCACGATTCCCGGCCGCGCCCGATGATCTCCTTCGTGATCCCGGTGGTGCCGCCGTGGCCTGCTGGCGGCAAGTGTGTCACTGACCTGCCGGATTCCGCTGTCTGGTGGTGATCCGGGTAGCCGGCGGAGCCGGGTGCGGCACGGTCAGGTCAGGGCTCGTGCGGCGACGGTCAGGTCGGCGACCAGTCCTTCGTACGCCTTGTCCTGGTTGTCTGCGCGGAGCACGGCGGAGGGGTGGATGGTGGCCAGCAGGCGGGCCGACGGCGCGTCCGTGGTGTCTCCGGCGCTGTCCACCGGTACCCGTTGGAAGTCCTCGGGGTGCTGGGCGGCGGCCGGCCAGGGCAGCAGTTCGCCACGCTGGCGGGTGACCCGAAAACCCGGACCCAGCAGGGCCTTCGCAGCGGTGGCGCCGAGCACCACGATGACCTCCGGGCTCAGCTTGGTGAACTCGGCGACCAACCAGGGTCGGCAGGCGGTGATGTGCACCTGGTCCGGGGTCTGGTGGATGCGTCGCCTGCCACGCAGTTCAAACCGGAAGTGCTTGACCGCGTTGGTGAGGTAGATGTGGCCGGGGTCGAGCCCCGCGTCATCGACCGCGCGACGCAGCAGCCGGCCCGCGGGGCCGACGAAGGGCAGTCCCTTCTGGTCCTCCATGTCGCCGGGTTGCTCACCGACGAAGACCAGCCGGGCGGTGGCGTCACCCCGACCGAAGACGGTCTGCGAGGCGTCCCGGTACAGCTCGCAGCCCCGACAGCCGGCAGCGGCCGCGCGCAGGTCGTCGAGGGTCTCCGCCTGCGGTGGAATGAACTGCTGCGCCCCGGGCGCAATATCGACCATACCCACCTTTCTACCCGCCCCACCCACCCCAGCCCCCCACCACCCCGCCAAGCCACCCCGACCCGGCCACCCGCGCCACCCGCGCCACCCGCGCCACCCGCGCCACCCGCGCCACCCGCGCCGATCATGCACTTTTGGTCTCCCTTTTGCACACGAATACGAGGTATGCCCCGACCAAAGGTGCAAGATCGCGGGGGTGGGGCGGGCGCGCGGCGGGGCGTGGGACGGTGGGGGTGGGGTGGGTTAGGTGGTGAAGTGGGGGGGTGGGGTGGGGTGGGCGGCCTGGGTGAGGGTTTGGGTTAGGGGGTGGAGGTCCGGGTCGGTGAGGGGGCTGACGGTGAGGCGTAGGGCGGGCGGGCTGGCGATGCGGAAGAGGGCGCCGGGGGCGGCCAGCCAGCCGGCGTCGCGCAGCACGGTGGAGGCGACGGTCTCGTCGGGCACCGGCACCCAGACGTTGAGCCCGCTGCGGCCGTGTGCGGTCAGGCCGCGTTCGGCCAGGGCCTCGACGAGTCCGCGGCGGCGGCGTTCGTAGCTGTCGGCGGCCCGTTCGATCAGGGCGGTCACCGCCGGGTCGCGCCACAGGGAGAGCACCAGCCGCTGCGCCACGGTGGAGACCCAGCCGGCGCCGACCCGGGTACGGCCGGCCACCCGGGCCACCGTGGTCTCGTCTCCGGCCAGCACGGCCAGGCGCAGGTCGGGGCCGAAGGGTTTGCTCACCGAGCGGAGGAAGGCCCAGTGGGCGGTCGCCCCGGCCAGGGGATGCAGCGGCACCCGGGCCAGTTCGGCGGCGTGGTCGTCCTCGATCAGCAGTACGTCGGCGCGGCCGGCCAGCAGGTCACGCAGGGCGGCAGCGCGGTCGGCGGAGACGGCCGCACCGGTGGGGTTCTGGGCGCGACTGGTCACGATGAGCGCCCGGGCCCCGGCGGCGAGGGCGGCGGCCACCCCGGCGACCAGTGGGCCGTCGTCGTCGACCGGTACCCCGATCGGGCGTAGGCCCAGGGCGGCGATGAGGTCGAGTTGGTTGGCCCACCCGGGATCCTCCACGGCCACCGCGTCTCCGGGGCGCAGCCAGGTGGTGAGGAGTCGTTCGATGCCGTCGAGGGCCCCGCCGCTGAGGGTCAGGTCGGCGGCGGGTACGCCGTCGGCGGCCAGCCGTTCGCGCGCCGCCTCGGCGAACTCGGGCAGGGTGCCGGCGTCGGAGTAGCTGATCGCCGGGCCGATGGTGTCGGCCAGCGCGGCCAGGTGAGGGCCGAGCGGTGGGAGCAGTCCGGCCTCCGGTTCGCCTCGGGACAGGTCGCGCAGTCCGGCGGCGGATGGTGGGTGCAGGGCGGACCGGCGGGCGGCCACCGGCGGACGGGGGCGGACCCGGGTGCCGTGCCGACCGGCGGTGACGATGAGTCCACGTTGGCGTAGTTCGGCGTAGGCGCGGGAGACCGTGGCCGGGCTGACGGCCAGGTCGGCGGCGAGGACGCGCACCGGGGGCAGGGGGTCGCCGGGGGCCAGGGCGGCGTCGCGGATGCCGGACTCGATGCTGGCGGAGATCTCGGCGGCTGTCGTACCGGTCACCTGATATCGTGCTGACACAAATTCGGTATTGTACTAGAACAAAGGCGGGAGCATGTACGCGCCGACTGCCCGAACCACCGCCAGCCGCTCCCGGGAGCGGATGAGCTACGACCGCGCCGCCGCCCACGCCGTGCTGGACGAGGCGTACCACTGTGCCCTCGGCTTCACCGTGGACGGTGAGCCCCGGGTGCTGCCCACCCTGCACGTACGCCTGGGTGACACCCTCTACCTGCACGGCTCCACCGGCAGCCGGCCCCTGCTGGCGGCCCGGGGTGCGGGGTTGCCGGTCTGCGTGGCCGTCACCCTGTTGGACGGCCTGGTCTACGCCCGTTCGCAGTTCCACCACAGCGCCAACTACCGCTCGGTGATCGCGCACGGCACCGCCCGGCTGGTCACCGACCCCGCCGAGAAGGCCGAGGTGCTGACCGCCCTGGTCGACAAGGTCGGCCCCGGCCGCGCGGCGGAGAGTCGGCCGCCGAACCGCCGGGAGCTGGCCGAGACCGCGGTGCTGGCCTTGCCGTTGACGGAGGTCTCCGTACGCTCCCGCGCCGGTGGCGTCAACGAGGACCCGGCCGACCATGCGCTGCCGCACTGGGCCGGGGTGCTTCCGCTGCGGTTGACCGCCGGGCTACCGGAGCCGGACCTCGGGGTCACCGTGCCGGTGCCGCCCTATCTGCGACCTGCCCGCACCTCTTGGCATGAGCCCGTGGTGCTGGGCGGCGAGCACGTACTGCTGGAGCCCCTGGACCTGACTCACGCCGAGGGCCTGTTCGCCGCCACCGCCGACCCGCAGGTGTGGCAGCATCTCGGCGCCCCTCAGCCGGCGACCGTGGACGAGTTGAGCGCTGCCATCGGGGCCTACCTGGCCGCCGGGCTACGGGGTGAGCAGGTGCCCTGGGTACAGCGCTGCGCGGTGACCGGCGCGGTGGTCGGCACCACCTCGTACTACGAGATCGATCCCGAGCGGCGGTCGGTGGCCATCGGGCACACCATCCTCGGCCGGCCCTGGTGGCGTACCGGGATCAACACCGAGGCCAAGCTGCTGCTGCTGGAACGGGCCTTCGGCGAGTTGGCGGCGGTGCGGGTGGTGTGGCACACCGACATCCGCAACGAGCGATCCCAGCGCGCCATCGAACGGCTCGGCGCGACCCGGGAGGGGGTGCTGCGTAAGCACCGGCTGCGTCCGGACGGCTCCTGGCGGGACACCGTGCAATATTCGATGACTGTCGAAGAGTGGCCGAATGCACAGGTCAGGCTGCGGGAAATGCTTCGCGCGCAGGCACCCGTGGCCTGATGATGTCCAGCGTGCTGGGGATCACCGACATCTGGACGTACGTGCTGGGCACCGTGGCCATCGTGCTGCTGCCCGGACCCAATTCGCTGTTCGTACTCTCCACCGCCGCGCGACGCGGGGTGGGCGCCGGCTACCGGGCGGCGGGTGGGGTGTTCGTCGGCGACGGGGTGCTGATGTTCCTCTCCGCCGCCGGGGTGGCCTCGCTGCTCAAGGCGTACCCGCCGATCTTCCTCGTGATCAAGTACGTGGGTGCGGCGTACCTGGGCTATGTCGGGTTGACCATGCTGCTCGCGGCCTGGCGGCGCTGGCGGGACCGCAACGATCCCGCCACCCCGCGCCTGATCGACGCCGCCCAGCCGGCGGAGATGCGCAGCCCCTTCCGCAAGGCGCTGGTGATCAGCCTGCTGAACCCGAAGGCGATCCTGTTCTTCGTCTCGTTCTTCATCCAGTTCGTCGACCCGACCTACCCCTGGCCGGCGTTGTCGTTCCTGCTGCTCGGCCTGATCGCCCAGGTGACCAGCGCGCTGTACCTGACGGCGTTGATCTTCGCTGGGACTTTTCTGGCCGCCCAGTTCCGGCAGCGGCGCCGGCTGTCCGCCGGTGCCACCTCGGCCGTCGGGGCCCTCTTCATCGGCTTCGGCCTCAAGCTCGCCCAAGGCTGAGGTGCTCGCCCAAGGCTGAGGGAAGGCTCAGGTGCCGTCGCCGCCGGTGCCGGAGCCACCGGCCGTGCCACCCAGGCCGTAGCCGGGCGGGATCGGCTCGTCGGGTGGGCGGCTGACATGGGCGGACTCGTTGACGGTCGCCGACCAGTCCGCGTGGGCCGCCGCGGCGGCGTGTCGGTTGATGGTCTGGCGCAGCCAGCCGTCGACCGTGGAGATCCAGTCTCGTTCGTCCGCGCCGACATGCCAGACCCGGAACCGGCTGATGCTGGTGTGGGTGATGCCGGCCAGCGCCAGCCGGCGATCGCACCAGAAGATCACCTCGAGGCCGGCGGAGTCGGCCACGAAGATCACCTCCAGTTCGGTGATCGGCCCGGCGTAGAGGGGGCCCACCCAGAAACCCCAGCGCTGGTGCAGGGGCAGGGTCTGCGTCACCCCGGGCAGCCGACCGTCGATCAGCCCGGCCTGACGGGCGCTGAAACCCAGGGTGTCCAGGGCCGCCAGGACATGCTGCTGGGTGGGCAGGGGATGGACGAAGACCGGCACCATCGCGCCCTGGTCCAGCGCCGGTTCGACGGCCACCTCGGTACGCAGCCCCATCCGCAGGCTGAGCAGGGGTACGCCGCCGAGGGTGGTCAGCGGGGTCTCCCAGGGCAGTGGGAACTCGAAGGGGATGGTGCGGGCCCGCCCCGCCCGCAGCACCAGGGCGTCGGAGACCTGCGCCTGGTGGAACTGCACCAGGCGGCGGGGGGCCTCCGGGTCGTCCGGCTCGACCGTGCTGACCAGGCCGAGCCGGACGTGGTAGACCGGCACGTCGACGGAACCGGCGATCAGGTTCACCCGCCCCGGCAGTCGTAGGCCGGGGCGGGTGCTCGGATTGGCCAACGTGGTCTGCACCGTCAGGCCTGTACCGCCCGGCGACACCCCCGTCAGCCGCATCCGTGCCGCTCTTACCTGAGTCGGCGCATCGCGCGCGGGATCGGGTCGGTCTCGTCGTCGAACTCCCCGATGACCTCCTCCAGCAGGTCCTCCAAGGCGACGAACCCGACCGGCCGGGTAGGACCGGCACCGTTGCGGACCATGGCCAACTGCGACTGGCGGGCCCGCATCACGGCCACCGCCTCGTTCACCGTCGCCGTGTCGGGCAGGGTGATCGCCTCGTTCATCAGATCCGACGCGGTCGCCTCCGGCCGGACGGCGGCGGCTCGCACCGCCTCCCGTACGTGCACCAGGCCGACCACCTGACCGGCGGAGTCCAGCACCGCCAGCCGCGACCGGCCACTGTCCTGGCTGACCCGCTCGATCCGGTCCACCGGGTCGTTGTGGCGGACCGTCACCATCCGGTCGAAGGGCTCCATCACCTGGGCCACCGTGGTCCCCTGCAACGCCAGCATGCTGGTCAGCAGTTCGTGCTGGGCGGCACCGAGCAGGCCGTGCTCCCGGGACTGCTCCAGCAGCATCCGCAGCTCGTCCGGGCCGTGCACCTGAGCGAGCTGGTCCTGCGGGTTGACCTTGACCAGCCGCAGCATCGCGTTGGCCACCGCGTTGAGCGCGGACAGCACCGGCCGGGCCACCCGGGCGAAGGCCCGGAAGGGCAGGGCCAGCAGCAGCGCGGACCGCTCCGGATGGGTGATCGCCCAGGACTTCGGTGCCATCTCGCCGACCACCAGGTGCAGGAAGGTGACCAGGCTCAGGGCGAAGATCAGAGCGATCACGTGGCTGGCCCCCGAGGGCAGGCCGACGGCGTGCAGCAGCGGCCCCAACAGCCGTTCGATCGCCGGCTCGGCCAGGGCACCGAGCCCCAGGGTGCACAGGGTGATGCCCAGCTGCGCGCCGGCCAGCATCAGCGACAGTTCGCGTACCCCGTCGAGCGCGGCCTTGGCCGCCCGACCACCGCCGGCTGCCGCCTGCTCCAGGCGGTAGCGCTTGCTGGCCACCAGCGCGAACTCGGCGGCGACGAAGAATCCGTTGAGCGCCAGCAGGATCACCGAGGTGATCAGCGCGAATCCGGTGCTCACGCGCTCACCTCCTCACGCCCACCGGCGAGTTGCAGGCGGACCGAGTCGGCCACGTGCCGGTCGACCGCGAGCACCTCGACCAGGGCCCGCGGGCCCTCCTCGGTGTTGTCACCCTCGGTCGGCAGGCCGATCTCCAGTCGATCGCCGACCTCCGGCACCCGGCCCAGCTCCCGCATGACCAGCCCGGAGAGGGTGTCGTACTCAGGGTGTTCGGGCAACGCGATGCCGGTGCTGTCGGCGACCTCGTCGATGCGCCAGCGCGCCGGTACCACCCAGGAACCGTCGTCCTGTCGGGCCGGGGCCCGCTCCGGCGGGTCGTCCTCGTCGCGGATCGGGCCGACCAGCTCCTCGGCGATGTCCTCCAGGGTGATCACCCCGGCGAAGCCGCCGTACTCGTCGACCACGCAGGCCAACTGCCGGTGTCCGGAACGCAGCCGGTCCAGGACGATCGGCAGGGGCAGGGTCTCCGGCACCAGCAACGGTGCTCCGGCGACCGCGCTGATCGGGGTGGTGGCCCGCTGCGCCGGAGGCACCCGGAGCACGTCGGAGATGCCGACCACTCCGACCAGGTCGTCCACCCCCTCGGCACCCCGTACCGGGAACCGGGAGCGGCCGGTGTCGAGCAGTTCGACCACCCGGCTGATGGTCTCGTCGGCGCGTACGGTGTGCACGTCGACCCGGGGCACCATGACCTCGCCCGCGGTCAGCTCACGGAAGTCGAGCCCTCGGTCGAGCAGTGCGGAGGTCTCGGCGTCCAGGTGACCTTCCAGGCGGGACTCGGCGATGATCTGTTCCAGGTCCTCCGGGGTGGCGCCGCTGGGCAGTTCCTCGATCGGCTCGATACCGAGGCGCCGCAGCAGCCGCACCGCGGCCCGGTCGAACAGTTTGATCAGCGGCCCGGCGAGGGTCATGTAGACCAGGGTCGACCGGGCCAGGGCTCGGGCGACCGGCTCGGGCTCGGCGATGGCCAGGTTCTTCGGGGCCAACTCGCCCACCACCATCTGCACCACGGTAGCGATGACCAGGGCCAGTACGACGGAGAGCGGCAGGGTCACGCTGCTGGAGACCCCGGCCAGCCCGAGCAGCTCGGCCAGGCCGGCACCGAGGAACGGTTCGGCGACGTAACCGACCAGCAGGGCGGTGACGGTGATGCCGAGCTGGGCACCGGAGAGCATGAACGACAGCCGCGCGGTCACCTCCAGGGCCCGGGCGGAAGCCTGGTCCCCCTCGGCGGCGCGTTGCTTGAGCTTGCCCCGGTCCACGGCGACATAGCCGAATTCCTGCGCGACGAAGTAACCCGTCGCGACGGTCAGAACGATGATCAGAAGAAGCCCAACGAGGATCAACACGGGACGCTCAGGGCTCCCGGGGTCGTCGGGTCAGGGGAATGCCGGGGCTTACCCGGCTGGCTACTGCTGCCCTCCTGGGCAGAAGAGTCGATCATGCGAGCCATTCTACCGGCCGAATCCGGCCGGTAGCTGAGGCTGCACCGCGTGCCTCGCGGCGGTGTGGCGCGCGCCCCATCGTCGCCACCTCCGCAGGCGTCGTCACCGCAGGTGTCAGCTTGCTCAGTAGCCCCTCCGGTCACCTCACCGGTCGGCCAGTTCGTCGGCGTCGAGCAGGTCCCGATTCAGCCGGCCGGTGCGGTAGGCCGCCCGACCCACCATCTGGGCGGCGACCGGGGCGGTGGCCAGTTGGAAGACTCCGACCAGGGCGACCATGCCGAGATCAGCGGGGGTACGCAACCGCAGCGCCACCCCGAGCAGCAGCAACAGCACCCCCAGCACCTGCGGCTTGGTGGCGGCGTGCATCCGGCTGAGGGTGTCGGGAAACCGCAGCACCCCGATGGCGGCGGCCAGGCTCAGCAGGGCCCCGGCGACCAGGCTGGCGGCACCCAGCCAGTCGGCCACCTCCGCCAGGGTGGGGCTCCAGTCGAGGGCCGGCACCGCCCCGACCGGGCCGGACACCGCTTCGGTTGGACCGGCGAGTGGCGGTGTCACGGCTGGTCCCGGACGGCGAAGCGGGCCAGGGAGACCGAGCCGACGAAGCCGAGCAGCCCCAGCACCACCAGTACGGGCAGGGTGCTGGCATGTCGGTTGAGCGCCGCCTCCGCGCCCACCGCGCTGACCATCGTGGCCAGCAGCATGTCGGCGGCGACCACCCGGTCCAGCAGTGAGGGCCCCCGGTAGAGCCGCACCAGGGCTAGCAGGGCGGTCACTGACAGCAGACCGGCGATCACCAGGACCAGGACGAAGTTCACCAGGACTCCTTGTCTACGGGAACGGAGCGCACCTGACGCAGTTCGGCGTCCGAACCGACCGCCGCGACGATCCGCCGCTCCACGATGCGGATCTGCTTGCGGGCGGCGACGAGGTCCGCCGGGCCGTGCACGTCGAGCACGTGCACGTAGAGAACGGCGGCCTCCCGGTCCGTCTCCACGATCAAGGTGCCCGGTACGAGAGAAAGCACCTCGGCGGTGAGCGCCAGGTTGAGGTCGGTGGGCACCCGCAGCCGGACCGCCACGATGGCCGACCGGGGCACATAGCCGGGCTGCACCGCGATCCGGGCCACATGCAGGCTGGCCCGGACCAGTTCGGCGACGAACCGCACCCCGAACACCAGCAGGCCGGGCAGCCGCAGCCGGCCACCGAAGGTCACCGGCGGCAACGGGAAGAACAGCAGCACCGCGGCGGCCACCAGCAGGCCGCCCAGCAGGTTCCCCCAGCTGAAGTCGCCCCAGAACAGGTTCCAGGCCAGCACCAGCCAGCCCACCGCGATCAGTCGGTCCCGTCGGCGCCCCCGCCCGGCCGGTGCCCCCTGCGGCCTCGCCGCCCCCGGCCCGGTCACGGCGGCCCACCCGGCAGGACGGCCTGGATGTACGGGGTCCGTTCCCGCAGGTCGACCGCCGCCCCCCGGGTCACCTCGAACAGGGGTCCCGCGACCACGGTCAGGGCCACTCCCAGGACCACCAGGGCGGTGGTGGCACCGACCGTCAGACCGGGCAGCGGGCCGCTCGGGTGGACGGTCTCGCAGGGGGCCCGCCAGAACGCCAGGCTCCACACCCGGCTGGCCACATAGAGGGTCAGCAGGCTGGTCACCGTGCCGACCGCGACCAGGGTCCAGGGCAGCGCCCCGCCGACGGCCACCCCGGCCTGGAGCAGCCCGAGTTTGCCGAGGAAGCCGGAGAAGGGCGGGATGCCGGCGAGGTTCATGGCCGAGACGAAGAAGAGCAGCCCGAGCAGGGGCGCCACCCGGGCCACTCCCCCGAGCCGACGCAGATCGGTACTGCCGGTGCGTTGTTCGACCAGGCCGGCGACCAGGAAGAGGGTGGTCTGGATGGTGATGTGGTGCACCACGTAGAAGATCGCCCCGACGAGTCCGGCGACCGTGCTGAGCCCGACCCCGAAGATCATGTACCCGATGTGGCTGACCAGGGTGAAGGAGAAGAGTCGTTTCATGTCCGACTGGGCCACCGCGCCGAGGATGCCGACCAGCATGGTCAGCCCGGCCACCACCAGCAGCAGGGTGCCCGCCTGGTCGCCGGGGAAGAGCAGGGTCTGGGTCCGGATGATCGCGTACACCCCGACCTTGGTGAGCAGTCCGGCGAAGACGGCGGTGACCGGGGCCGGGGCGGTGGGGTAGCTGTCGGGCAACCAGGCCGACAGGGGGAAGACCGCCGCCTTGATGCCGAAGGCCAGCAGCAGCATCAGTTGCAGGCTCAGTCGGACCCCGTCGGGCAGGGCGTCCAGTCGGGCGGCGAGCTGGGCCAGGTTGAGGGTGCCGGTCGCCGCGTACACCAGACCCACCGAGATCAGGAAGATCATCGAGGCCAGGACGTTGACCACCACGTAGGTGGAGCCGGTACGGATGCGCAGCCGGGTGCCGTTCAGGGTGATCAGGACGAAGCTCGCGGCGAGCAGCATCTCGAAGCCGACGTACAGGTTGAACAGGTCACCGGCGAGGAAGGCGTTGGTCACGCCTGCGGTCAGCACCAGATAGGTGGGGTGGAAGATGGCCAGCGGGGCGCTCTCGCCGGTCTCCCCCTGTCCCTGGCCGATGGAGTAGAGCAGGACGCACAGGGTCACCGCGGAGGAGACGACGAGCATCAGCGCGGCCAGTTGGTCGGCCACCAGCACGATGCCGACCGGTGCGGGCCAGGCACCGATCTCGACGACCAGTGGTCCGTGCCGGTAGGACCGCACCAGCAGCAGTACCGCCACCAGCAGGGTGGCGCCCAGGCAGTTGACGCTGACCAGGCGCTGCGGCACCGGCCGGTTCGCCAGCAGCAGGGTCAGGGCCGCCCCCAGCAACGGCAGCAGCACCGGCAGCGGTACGAGGGTGTTCATCGCCGGCCCTCGCTCTCGCCCGGCAGGGGTCGGTTCATCCGGGCCCCTTCCGGCGTCGCCGGGGTGCCGGCGCGTCGAGTTGTTCGGGGTCGGCCTCCGGCGGTTCCTCGCTGAGGTCGACGGTCGAGACCTCCTTGCGGGCGGCGCGGTGCTTGATCCGCTGGTCCTCGATGTCGTCGGGCACCTCGTCGTCGCCGTCCAGGTACCAGCTGCGGTAGCTGACGGCCAGCAGGAAGGCGGTGAACCCGAAGGTGATCACGATGGCGGTCAGCACCATGGCCTGCGGCAGGGGGTCGCTCATCGCGGCCGGGTCGGTGACCCCGACCACCGGGGCCCCGCCGGGGCGGCCACCGAAGATGATGAGCAGGTTGATCCCGTTGCTGATCATGATGACCCCGAGCAGGATGCGACTCAGGCTGCGTTCCAGCAGCAGGGTCACCCCGCAACCCACGAGGATCCCGATCGCGATGAAGGACACCAGGTTGGCGCCGGTACCGGTCACCTGGGCCCTCCCCGACGTTGGACGGCCAGCCCACCGGTGAACCCGCCGGACGCCTCGATGTTGCGGTCGACCTCGGCGCCGAGACTGCGCAGCACGTCCAACGCCAACCCGATCACCACCAGGTAGACCCCGATGTCGAAGAAGAGCGAGGTGACCAGGTAGAAGTCGCCGACCAGCGGCAGCCAGAAGTCGACCTTGGCGCTGCTCAGCGCGGCTCCCCCGTCCAGCAGGGTGACCATCGCGGAGCCGACCGCCACGGCCAGTCCGGCCCCGAGCACGGTGCCGGCGCTGACCGGGGCGGCCTCGGCCAGTTCGTACCGCCCACCGGCCAGATACCGCATGGTCAGGGCCAGGCTGGCGACCAACCCGCCGGCGAAGCCGCCACCGGGCGCGTTGTGGCCGGAGAACAGCAGATAGAACGAGAACAGCACCGCGGTGTGGAAGATCAGCCGGGTGATCACCTCCAGCACCAGGGAGCGGTTGCGTTCCCGCAGGGTGACACCCCCGCGCAGCCAGACCGGCCGCCCGGCGACCACCTCCCGACGGTCGAGGTCCAGCCGACGGGGGCGGGGACCGGTGCGGGAGCGTTCGAAGACCAGACTGGCCACCCCGGTCGCGGCGACCACCAGCACGGACAGCTCACCCAGGGTGTCCCAGGCCCGGATGTCGACCAGGGTCACGTTCACCACGTTGCGACCGTGTCCCTGCTCGACGGCGAGTTGGGCGAAGTCCTCCGAGATGCTGCGGGCCTGGCGGGCGGTGGCGGCGGCGACGGCCAGTCCGGCGACGGTCACCCCCACGATCACCCCGACCGTCCGTCGCAGCCACCGACTGCTCCACAGTGGCCGGACGGAGAACCGGCGCGGCAGGCGGCGCAGCACCAGCACGAAGACCGCGATGGTCACGGTCTCCACCAGGAACTGGGTCAGTGCCAGGTCGGGTGCCCCGTGGAGGACGAAGAGCATCGCGGTGCCGTAGCCGGTCACCCCGACCAGCAGCATCGCGGTCATCCGGCGACGAGCCCCCACGGCCAGCAGGGCGGCCACACTGATCACCAGCAGGACCACCGGCTGGACCGGGGTAACCCACGGCGCGATCGGCTGCTGCCAGGGCCGGATCGTCAGCAGCACACCACCGGGGACGGCGGCCAACACCAGCAGGATCAGGCCCAGGTACTGGGGCAGGGAACCCCGCTGGGTGACGCTGGTGACGTCGACGGCGATCCGGTCGAAGCGGTGGGTGACCCACTCGTACCCCTGTCGGCCGCCGACCGGGGCGCGGAGCCAGGCCAGCACGGGGGCCAGCGGACGGCGCGCGAGGAACAGCACCGCCCCGCCGGCCAGGGCCAGCGCGGAGAGCCCGAGGGCCAGGTTGAGGCCCGGCCACAGGGCCAGGTGCCCGTGCAGAGGCCCCAGGATTTCCGCGTACGGCCGCAGCAGGTGGTCGACCGGACCGGCAGCCGTACCGGCGACCAGCCCGGCCAGGGCCAGGGCGGCCGGGGGCAGCAGCATCGCCGAGGGGATCGGCCCCAGGGTGGTCGGCGGGGTCTGCGGGCGGGTGCCGAAGGCCCCCCAGAGGAAGCGCAGGCTGTAGGCGACCGTGAGGACCGTGCCGAGGACCAGCACGGTCAGCACCACCGGGCGGTCGGTGAAGGCGGCGAAGATCGCCTCCTTGGCCACGTAGCCGAGCAGGGGTGGCACCCCGGCCATCGAGGCGGCCGCGAGCAGGGCCACCCCGGCCAGCACCGGTGCGGACCTTCCCAGCCCGGACAGGCGCCGCAGGTCCCGGGTGCCCGCGCCGTGGTCGATCACCCCGACCACGAGGAACAGGGTCGCCTTGAACAACGCGTGCGCGGCCAGCATCGCCAGACCGGCCAGGGCGGCGTCCGCGGTGCCCACCCCGACGGCCACCGCAAGCAGACCCAGTTGGCTCACCGTGCCGTACGCCAGCAGCAGTTTCAGGTCGTTCTGGCGCAGCGCCGCCCAGCCGCCGAGCACCATGGTGGCCAGGCCGCAGATCAGCACCACCGGGCGCCAGGGCCCCACCCCGGCCAGCACCGGGGCCAGCAGACCGAGCAGATAGATGCCCGCCTTCACCATGGCCGCCGCGTGCAGGTACGCGCTCACCGGGGTCGGTGCCGCCATCGCCACCGGCAGCCACGAGGTGAACGGCAGCAGCGCCGACTTGGACAGGGCGCCCAGCAGGATCAGCAGCACGGCGACGACCAGGTACGCGCCACCGGGCAACGGCCGCTCGGCCAGCTCGGACCACCGGTAGGTGCCGCCGTGGTGGCCGAGCATGATGAATCCGACGAGCATGGCCAGGCCGCCCAGGCTGGTCACCATCAGCGCCTGACCGGCCGCCCAGCGGGCGGAGCGCCGCTCGGTGCTGTGCCCGATCAGCAGGTACGACAGGACCGTGGTCAGTTCCCAGCAGACATAGAGCAGCAGCAGGTCGTCCGCGAAGACCAGGCCCAGCATCGCCCCGGCGAAGCCGACCATGACGCCGGCGTACTGGGCGGTGCCCACGGCCTCCGGTGGCAGGTAGCGGGCGCTGTAGATCAGCACCATCGCCCCGACCCCGCCGACCAGCAGGGCCATCAGCCAGGACAGGGTGGTGATCCGAAAGGCCAGCTCCAACCCCAACTGCGGAATCCACCGGTACGTCTCGACGACCGCCCCGCCGTGCGCCACCTGCGGGGTCTGCACCAGCGCCCAGCCGAAGGCGGTGGCCGGGGCCAGGGCCAGGGGGTAGCAGGCGCGGGGACCCCAGCGGCGCACCAGCAGCGGCGCCGTGATGGCCGCCGCGAGGTGCAGGGTCAGCAGTACGAGCACGCGCGCTCCCGGTCGAGGTGGGGCAGCGGCGCCCGTGTCGGGTGCCTGGCGCCTGATAAGGATCAGACGACAGTTCAGGACACCAATGGGCTAGTTCGCCGAAAAAGCCCCATATTCACCTTCGGTCTGGCCAGGGCATCACCCCGGCCCCCGGGTCGGTGCCGGATCAGCGGTGAGGGGCCGGTGGGACCGGGTCGCGCCCGGGACGGGGGTCCACCATCAGGTCCGGTCGGCCGATCCGCCGGGCCACCTTGTTGACCAGCCGCTGGGTGGCGGTCAGGGAGCGCACGGACAGCAGTCGGCCCCGGCTCTCCCGGCGCAGTACGAAGTAGTGCACGGCGACCCGCACCTGGGCCCGGTCGGCCGCGCTGGCCTGTGCGGTGACGAGGACCAACTCCCGCAGGCAGTCGGCCAGCCGCTCGGCCAACTCCAGGTCGGCTCCGCGCAGCCCGGCGCGCAGGGCCACCACCCGACTGTCGACCTTGCGAATCAGGACATCGGTGCCGGAGGTCCCTGGGCCCCGCTGCTCGACGGCCATCCGATCTCCTCACCCATCAGCACACCGCGGGTGAAGTTACTTTATGTTGCCTGACCTAAGCAAGCAGTTAAGTAAGACTTAACGGATTAAGCGCTCAGACAGCGACTAAAGCCTTAACTGCCCAATAACCCACCAGGGGTTCGGGTCGGCGGACCTCCAGGGTCCGGGGCAGGATGGGCTGGTGGCACCATCAAGTGCGGCCCCGACCGGTGGGGCGACCCTCTCCCGGTTCGGTGCGGCCACCCGGGAATGGTTCAGCGCCGCCTTCGAGGCACCTACGGCAGCCCAGGCCGGTGCCTGGGCCGCGGTCGCCGCCGGACGCAACGCCCTGGTGGTGGCGCCGACCGGCTCCGGCAAGACCCTGGCCGCCTTCCTCTGGTCCCTGGACCGGCTGGCCCGCGACCCCGCCCCGGCCGAACCCCGGCACCGGTGCCGGGTGCTCTACGTCAGCCCCCTGAAGGCCCTGGCGGTGGACGTCGAACGTAATCTCCGGGCCCCCCTGGCCGGCATCCGACAGGCCGCCAGCCGGCTCGGGCTGCCCCCGCCGGAGATCACCGTAGGGATGCGTACCGGCGACACCCCGGCGGACGAGCGCCGGGCCTTCGCCCGTACCCCACCGGACATCCTGATCACCACCCCGGAATCGCTGTTCCTGTTGTTGACCTCCGCGGCCCGCGACTCGCTGCGCGGGGTGCAGACGGTGATCCTGGACGAGGTGCACGCGGTGGCCGGCACCAAGCGCGGGGCCCACCTGGCGCTCTCCCTGGAGCGGCTGGACGAACTGTTGCCGGCGGCGGCGCAGCGGATCGGGCTCTCCGCGACCGTTCGACCGATCGAGGAGTGCGCCCGGTTCCTCGGCGGTTCCCGACCGGTCGAGGTGGTCGCCCCGACCACCGCCAAGACCATCGAGGTCAGCGTCCAGGTGCCGGTGGAGGACATGACCCGCCTGGACGAGCAACCCGGCCCCGAGGAGGGGCTGGACGGCCCGCGCACCGCCTCGATCTGGCCCGCCCTGGAGGAACGGGTGTACGCCCTGATCCAGGCACACCGTTCCACGATCGTGTTCACCAACTCCCGGCGCAGCGCCGAGCGACTCTGCGCCCGCCTCAACGAGCTGGCCGCCGAGGAGTCCCCCCAGGAGTCGCCGACGGCACGGCCCACCGGGGTCACCGCCACCCCGGCGCGGATCATGGCTCAGGCCGGTGCGATGGCCGGGGCCCTGCCGGTGATCGCCCGGGCCCACCACGGCAGTGTCTCCCGGGAGGAACGCCGGCACATCGAGGAGTCACTCAAGGCAGGTCAACTGCCCGCGGTGGTGGCCACCTCCAGCCTGGAACTCGGCATCGACATGGGCTCGGTCGACCTGGTGGTGCAGATCGAGGCACCGCCGAGCGTGGCCGCCGGTCTCCAGCGGGTGGGCCGGGCCGGGCACCAGGTAGGCGCGGTGTCGCGGGGGGTGGTGCTGCCCAAGCACCGGGGGGATCTGCTCTCCTGCGCGGTGGTGGCCGAGCGGATGAGCGAGGCCCGGATCGAGGAACTGCACCATCCCCGCAACCCGCTGGACGTGCTCGCCCAGCAGATCGTCGCGATGGTCGCCCTGGACGAGTGGCGGGTCGAGGACCTGGCGGCCGTGGTCCGCCGGGCGGCGCCCTTCGCCGAGTTGCCCGACTCGGCCCTGCACGCCGTACTGGACATGCTCTCCGGGCGCTATCCCTCTACCGCCTTCGCGGAGTTGCGTCCCCGGCTGGTCTGGGATCGCGCCACCGATGTGCTGACCGGCCGCCCGGGGGCCCAGCGGCTGGCGGTGACCAGCGGCGGCACCATTCCGGACCGGGGACTGTTCGGCGTCTTCCTGGCCGGGGCGGAACGCGCCGCCCGGGTCGGCGAACTGGACGAGGAGATGGTCTACGAGTCCCGGGTGGGCGACGTCTTCCTGCTCGGCTCCTCCTCCTGGCGGATCGAGGAGATCACCCCGGATCGGGTGCTGGTCTCCCCCGCCCCCGGGCAGGCCGCCAAGATGCCGTTCTGGAAGGGCGACCAGCCGGGCCGCCCGGTGGAACTGGGCCGGGCGATCGGGGCGCGGATCCGGACCCTGCTGCGCAAGGGCGACGAGGAGGCCACCGCCGCGCTGCGGGCCGCCGGGCTGGACGACTGGGCTGCCGGGAACCTACTGGCCTACCTGCGCGAACAGCAGGCCGCCACCCGCTCCCTGCCGGATGACCGGACGGTCGTGGTCGAGCGGTTCCGCGACGAGCTGGGCGACTGGCGACTGGCCGTGCACAGTGTGCTCGGGGCCCGGGTCAACGCGCCCTGGGCCCTGGCCCTAGCCCGTCGACTCGCCGAACGCTACGGGATGGACGCCCAGGTCCTGCCCTCCGACGACGGGATCGTCGTACGGCTGCCGGACACCGCCGACAGCCCGCCCGGCGCCGACGTGGTGGCCTTCGACCCCGAGGAGATCGCCCAGCTGGTGGAGGAGTCCGTCGGCTCCTCGGCACTGTTCGCCGCCCGGTTCCGGGAGTGCGCCGCCCGCTCGCTGTTGCTGCCCCGCCGTGACCCCCGCCGCCGGCAGCCGCTGTGGCAGCAGCGGCAACGCGCCGCCCAACTGCTCGACGTGGCCCGCGAGTACGCCGATTTCCCGGTCACCCTGGAGGCGGCCCGGGAGTGCCTGCAGGATGTGTTCGACGTACCCGCCCTGGTTGAGGTGATGCGCGACCTGGCCGGCCGCCGGGTCCGGCTGGTCGAGGTGGAGACCCCCCGGCCCTCACCGTTCGCCCGGTCCCTGCTCTTCGGGTACGTCGGCGCCTTCCTCTACGAGGGCGACGCCCCGCTGGCCGAGCGGCGGGCCGCCGCCCTGGCCCTGGACTCCGCCCTGCTGGGTGAGCTGCTGGGCCGGGTGGACCTGCGCGAGTTGCTGG
The DNA here is from genome assembly GCF_043198155.1 of Micromonospora sp. NPDC048871. Classification (NCBI taxonomy): domain Bacteria; kingdom Bacillati; phylum Actinomycetota; class Actinomycetes; order Micromonosporales; family Micromonosporaceae; genus Micromonospora; species Micromonospora sp. NPDC048871. The sequence continues at coordinate 227,397 of NZ_JBICUM010000001.1, forward strand.
ACCCGGTGGTGCTGGCCGAGTCCGAGCGGCAACTGCGCTGGTTGACTCCCCAGCGCCGGCCCCGCGACGCGGAGGACGTGGTCGAGTTGCTGCGCCAGCTCGGCGACCTGAGCACCGGGGAGCTGGCCGAGCGTGGGGTGCCGCTGGACTGGCTTACCGAGCTGACGGCCAGCCGCCGGGTGCTGCCGGTACGCATCGCCGGGCAGGACCGTTGGGTGGTCGTGGAGGACGCCGGTCGGCTGCGCGACGCCCTGGGGGTGGCCCTGCCGGTGGGGGTGGCCCAGGCGTACCTCGAACCGGTGGCCGACCCGCTGGGCGACCTGGTGGCCCGGTACGCCCGGACCCACGGCCCGTTCGCGGCGGCCAGCTGCGCGGCCCGGTTCGGGTTGGGGGTCTTCGTGGTGGAGCAGGCGCTGCGCCGCCTGGCCGCCACCGGGCGGGTGGTCTCCGGCGAGTTCACCCCGGAAAGCGTCGGCACCCAGTGGTGTGACGCCGAGGTGCTGCGGCTGCTGCGCCGCCGATCCCTGGCCGCGCTGCGCCGGGAGATCGAGCCGGTGCCGCCCCGGGCGCTGGCCACCTTCCTGCCCCGGTGGCAGCAGGTCGGCTCCTCGGCCCGGGGGGTGGAGGCGGTGGCCGCCGTCGTGGAGCAGTTGCAGGGGATGTCCGTGCCCGCCTCGGCACTGGAACGGTTGGTGCTCCCGGCCCGGGTGGCCGACTACTCCCCCGCCCTGCTCGACGAACTCTGCGCCAGCGGCGAGGTGCTGTGGGCCGGTGCCGGGGCGATCTCCGGCGGGGACGGCTGGGTCAGCCTGGCCTACGCCGACCTGGCACCGCTGCTGCTCCCGATGCCGGACGAGACTCTGGCCCGTACCCCCTTGCACGAGGCCGTGCTGGACGCCCTCGGCGAGGGGCAGGCGTTGTTCTTCCGGGCGCTGGCCGACCGGGTCGGTGCCACCGACGACGCCGAGCTGACCGGAGTCCTCTGGGATCTGGTCTGGGCCGGGCACCTGACCAACGACACCCTGGCCCCCCTGCGGGCGGCCCTCGGTGGGGGCGGCGCGCACCGGGCCCGACCTACCGCGGCCCGCAGTCGCTACCGGCGTCCGGGGCGGGTGGCCCTGCCCAGCCGGGGCGGCCCGCCGACGGTGGCCGGCCGCTGGTCCCGGTTGCCCGAACGGGACACCGATCCGACCCGACGGGCCGCGGCCCTGGCCGACGTGCTGCTGGAACGACACGGTGTGCTGACCCGGGGGGCGGTCGTGGCCGAGCAGGTGGCCGGCGGCTTCGCGGCGGTCTATCCGGTGCTGGCCGCCATGGAGGAACGCGGCGCCGCCCGACGTGGCTACTTCGTCGACGGGCTGGGCGCGGCACAGTTCGCCGTGCCCGGGGCGGTGGACCGGATCCGCGCCCTGGCCGAGCCGCTGGACGCCCCGAAGACTCCCGGTGGCCCGGCCCTGGTGCTGGCCGCCACCGATCCGGCCAACCCGTACGGCGCGGCGTTGCCCTGGCCGGACCGGGTGGTCGACTCCGGCGACGCGGCCACACCGGGCACCGGCCACCGGGCCGGGCGCAAGGCCGGCGCCCTGGTCGTGCTGGTCGCCGGTGACCTGGTGCTCTACGTGGAGCGGGGCGGGCGGACCCTGCTCTCCTACACCGACGACCCGGAGGCCCTGGCCGCCGCCGGTAAGGCCCTGGCCGGTGCGGTGGCCTCCGGCGCGTTGGGGCCGATCTCGGTGGAGCGGGCCGACGGCCAGTCGGTGCGCTCCTCCGCGCTGAGCGACGCCCTCACCGCCGCCGGTTTCCGGGCCACCCCCCGCGGTCTGCGCCTGCGCGCCTGATCCTGCCGACCACCCCGCACGGTGCCCGACCGCGCCGCTCGCTCAGTGCAGGTCGGCTAGGACCTTCTCGTAGCGGGGTCGGTCGGCCTTCGGGGTCGGCCCCTCCAGGTAGTTGAGCACGATGGTGCCCCGGCGGTGGGAGGCCCCGCTCCACAGTTCGGCCATGTCGATGGCGCTGCCCTCGTCGGGGAAGACGTACACCCCGATGTTGTCCGTGACGATCAGCTCGGAGCAGCCCAGTCCCAGACCGTCCGGCCCGCACTCGACCGAGCGGTTGCGCGAGTTGGCGACCTTCAGGCCGGCCTTGCGGAAGGCCGCTACGACCTCCCGGGCGCTGGGTGCCCCCGGCTGGCGGGGCGGCAGCTCCACCGGCGGTGGGCTCAGCGGCAGCCGGGGGGAGGTGCTGTCCGGCCCGGGCTTGGCCTCCGGCGGCGCGGGCGGGGCCGGTGGGACGGCGGCGCTCGCTGTGGTGGCGGGCTCCGGGGCGGCGGCCGAGGTGGCCGGTTCGGCCGAGGAGGGCGTCGGTACGGCCGGGGTGGCCGCCGGTAGGGAGGTGGACGGCGCCGGGGCGGCCGTGGACGGCCGATCCGGGTCACCGCCGCAGCCGGTCAGCGCGACAGCGGCCGTGAGCAGGACGACGGCGGGGAGGATCATCCGTTGGGTCACTCCTGGCAGTCTGCCCAACTCGGCCCAGACCGTGCAGTGGCCGGTCGGCCAGTGCACCTGTCACCTATCCGGCAGGTGGCCGTCCTGGCACCGGTGCCGGTGGGCGGACGTACCATCCGATGCCGTGACCAGCAGTGCGCACCTCACCGGGTCGACCCAGATCGTCTCCCTGACCACCGACTACGGCCTGGCCGACGGCTTCGTGGCGGCCTGCCACGGGGTGATCGCCCGGCTGGCCCCGAGCCTCCGGGTGATCGACGTGACCCACCTGGTGCCACCGGGCGACATCCGTCGGGGTGCGGCCGTGCTCGCGCAGACCGTGCCGTACCTGCCGGTCGGGGTGCACGTGGCGGTGGTCGACCCGGGGGTGGGCACGGCCCGCCGGGGCATCGCCCTGGCCACCCCCGGTGGCCTGCTGGTCGGGCCGGACAACGGGCTGCTGATCGACGCGGCCACCGCGCTCGGCGGGGTCACCGAGGCGGTGGAGTTGACCAACCCGCGGTGGCTGGCGCAGCGGGTGTCGGCCACCTTCCACGGGCGGGACGTCTTCGCTCCGGTCGCGGCCCGGTTGGCCTCCGGCGCCCCGTTGTCCGAGGCCGGTCCGGCCGTCGAGGTGTCTACCCTGATCCGGCTGCCCGAGCCGGTGGTCGAGGTACGTCCGGACGGCTTCACCGCCGAGGTGTTGACGGTCGACCACTTCGGCAACCTCCAACTGGCCGCCCCGGCCGACCTGCTGCTGGCCCTGCCGGCCCGGGTCCGGATCCGCCCGGTCGGCGAGCAGACCTGGGAGCGGGTCGCGGTGCATGGTCGTACCTTTGGGGACGCTTCGCCCGGTGCCCTGGTGGCGCACCCGGACTCGGCCGGTCGGGTCGCCCTGTCGACCAACGGTGGCCGGGCGGCCGAGGTGCTCGGTGTCGCTGCCGGTACGCTGCTGCGGGTCGATGGGCTCGCCGACTGCTGACCGGTCCGGCGCCACACGCACGAAACCTCCATTGTGGAAGGCTGTCGGAGTGGAAGATCGCTGGGTGCCTGCCGCCTGTCCCTGCTGCGCGTCGCGTACCGGCGGCGGCACCTGTCCGGTGTGTTTCTGGACCGACGACGGCCAGGCCGACGCCGACGCCGAGGTGGTGCGGGGCGGTCCCAACGGGGAGCTGAGCCTGACCATGGCCCGGCTCAACTTCGCCGTCTACGGCGCCTGCCACCCCCGCTACCAGGATTCGGTACGCCCCCCTCGGCCCGAGGAACTGCCCTGACCCGGCCGGGCCGGGGTGCTCCGACCCCGACCCGATCCGGCCCTCAGCAGACCGGCACCGCGCCGCCCCAGACCGCCGAGATGTACGCGTGGCTGACGAACTGCCCGCTGGCCAGTCGATTCCACCGGTTGGTGGTGCGGTACGGGCCGGTCACGGTCTGCCCGGTCACGTAACACTCGATCGGCACGCTGGCGTACTGGGCCGCCAGGCCCCGGGTGGCGTAGTTGGTGCCCGGGCCGGTGCGGATGTTCAGCGGACCGTCTCCGACCACCCCCCGGGTGCCGGTACCCGTCCACAGGTAGGCCACGTCGACCCAGGCGTTCGTGGTCAGTTGCAGCCCGTCGAAGAAGGTCCCGTCGGCCAGGTCGATGCCGGCCGGGTTGAGCACCACCCGTCCGAACTGGTCCCGCCCGCCGTTGTAGCCGGACTGGTAGGCGGCCTGGGCCTCCGGTCGACCCTGCGGCAGATCCTTCCAGTTCTCCCGCACCCCGCTGATGTTCCAGTAGTCGTCGCGGGTGTTCCACGGGCCGATGTCCCAGACCGGGGCGTACTCGCATCGGCTGCCGGGAGTGGTGCAGACCCGGACGGTGTAGTCCCCGCTGTTGCGGGGCGACAGGCTGCGCCCGGAGGGCAGGGCCACGAAGTGGTCACCGGGCACGATGACGTGCCCGTTCGCGGTCGTGTTGCCGACCAGACCGATCCGGGTGGCGAACACCCGGAAGGTGAGGCCGGGGGTGGCCGCGGTGATGGTGGGGACCTCGTCGGCGGTGAGCCGGACGGACCGGACCTGGGCGCTCGCGCCGGACCGGCTGGCGGTGAGCGTCACCCGGGTCTGCACCCGAGTGACCGGGCCGTCGAAGACGGCGGCCGGGCCGGCCGCACGCCACTCGGTCCAGCCGCCGGTCCGCCACCCTCGGACCTGGACCGTAGCGGCGGCCCCCGGCCTGACCGTGGCGGTGACCTCGGCCCGGACCCGGGTGGCCGGGGCGGCCAGGGTACGGGCGGGGGTCACCAGCATTCCCTCGGCGACGAGGCTGTGCCGCCCCGGGGCCGTGGGTGGGCGGGCATCGGCCAGTCGCAGACCGGCCCGGGTGTGCCGGACGTTGACGTCGTCGGCGTCCACGACGGACAGGTCCACCTGCCACCGGTCGGTACGGGCGGCGGAGGCGGGTGTCGGGTGCAGGGTCACCGCCAGCAGGGTGGCCAGGGCCATCGAGAGGAACGGAATACGGAGAGAATTCATGTCAATCCTCCATGTAGTTGGCTAATCCTGCCCAGATCGGCACAGCGATGAGAAGTGCGCTACAGATAGCGATACACGTGAATTGCGCTCGAAAGGGGGGATAATGGCGGGATGCCCGAGGGTGACACCGTGTGGAACACCGCCCGTCTCCTGGCTCGCACCCTCACCGGAGCTCGGCTGACCGGCAGCGACTTCCGGGTGCCCCGGTTGGCCACCACCGACCTGACCGACTGGCGGGTGACCGACTGCGCCAGCCGCGGCAAGCACCTGCTGCTCCGGCTGGCGGAGCCGACCGGCGGGGCACCCTGGACCCTGCACTCCCACCTGCGGATGGACGGCACCTGGCGGGTGTACGCCCCGGGGCAACGCTGGACCGCCCGCCCGACCCACCTGATCCGGGTGGTGCTGACCACGGCCACCGCCACCGCGGTCGGCTACCACCTGCACGAGGTGACGCTGGTGCCGACCGCCGAGGAGCACCGGCTGGTCGGGCACCTCGGCCCCGACCTGCTGGGGCCGGACTGGGACCCGGCCGAGGCGGTCCGCCGGTTGGCCGACCGACCGGCCGAGAGCATCGCGGAGGCCCTGCTGGACCAGCGCAACCTGGCCGGTGTCGGCAACCTCTACAAGTGCGAGCTGCTGTTCCTGCGCGGAGTCAACCCGCGTACCCGGGTGGAGGCCGTGCCGGACCTTCCGGGCCTGGTAGCCCTGGCGCACGATTTGCTGGCCGCCAACCGGGGCCGATGGACCCAGAGCACCACCGGGTCACTTCGTCGGGGCAAGACCAGCTACGTGTACGGGCGGCGGGCCCAGCCGTGCCGGCGGTGCGGCACCGCCATCCGCAAGGAGGAACTGGGCGAACGGGTCACCTACTGGTGCCCCCGCTGCCAGCCCGCCCCAACCTGACCGCGGCGGGGTGGCGGGCGACAACACGCCGAATGAGCAGCAAATTGACACGATTGGGTACTTCCTTGCCGGCCGGTCAGGTCGCATGCTGCGGTTGAGCGCTCACGGATAGTCAATGCAGCGTGATGCGGCCGACCACGTCGGGGTGGTGACCGCCGCGCCCCGATCACCGGGAGAGCCATGGCCGTCTTCCGTAGACTCCGGTCGACCTGGCTCGACCGGACCACCCGCAGCGATCAACCGGCTCCGCCCGCCACCCTGCCCGCCGCCCGTACCGATTCGGCGCCGGACGCCCTGGCCGGCCCCGAATCCGCCGGCAGCCCGGCCCCGGCCAGCCTGGACCCGGCGGCGGCGCCCCGTTGTTTCGGCCCGGTGCCCAACCACGCCCACAGCCCCCTGCCGGTGCTAGACGACACCGGGGCGGTGCTGGCCGGCACGGGGATCCGCAAGTTCCTGGACCCCCTGCCCGGTCTGGGCCTGGCGGGACGCACCCCGCTGGGGGCCGGACTTCCGGTGGCGCTGCCGGACACCATCAGCCATCCCGGCTGCGACTACTACGAGATCGGGCTGACGGAGTACACCCAGCGGCTGCACCGGGACCTGCCGGCGACCCGGCTGCGCGGCTACCGGCAACTGAACCTGGGCACCGACGCCGACGGACACAACACCCTCGCCCCGCCGCCCCGGGCCTGGTACCTGGGCCCGGTCATCCTGGCCCGCCGGGGCCGACCGGTACGGATCAAGTTCATCAACCAACTGCCCACCGGACCGGCCGGCGAACTCTTCCTCCCGGTGGATCCGACAGTGCCCGCCACCGGCCCGGGACCCCTCGGCGGGCCGGCCCCCTACCCGCAGAACCGGGCGGTGCTGCACCTGGCCGGGGCGCACACCGGCTGGATCAGCGCCGGCAACCCCCACCAGTGGATCACCCCGGCCGGTGAGATCACCCCCTATCCGACCGGGGTGGGCCTGCGCCACGTACCGGACATGCCGCCTCCCGGGCCGGGGGCCACGACCCTGTACTTCCCGAACGAGCAGAGCGGACGGCTGCTCTGGTTCCACGACAACACCATCGGAATGTCCCGGCTGACTGTCTACTCCGGACAGTCCGCGCTCTGTCTGCTAGCCGACGAGGCGCAGGACCGGCTGGTGGCCGAGGGGGTACTGCCCGACGATCAACTGCCCCTGGTCTTCGAGGACAAGACCTTCGTACCGGACGACGCCCAGCTCGCCGAGCAGGATCCGACCTGGGACCGGCACCGCTGGGGAGCCCGGGGCAACCTGTGGCACCCGCACGTCTACCAGCCCCGGCAGAACCCGTACCAACCCGACGGGGGCAACCCCACCGGCCGATGGGACTACGGCCCCTGGTCTCGTACCGTGCCGGCGGCCGGACCGCAGGCCGGGCCGGTGCCGAACCCGCGCCACGACCCGGACGGCGATCCGGCGGAGCCCCCGGAGGTGCCCGGGGTCCCCCACCCCAGCGCGGTACCGGCCGTCTACGGCGACACCGTGCTGGTCAACGGCGCCGCCTACCCCTACCTGGAGGTCGAACCCCGGGTGTACCGGTGGCGCATCCTCAACGCCTGCACCGACCGCTGGCTGAACCTCCAGCTCTACCGGGCCGGCTCGGACGAGCCGATGTGGCACCCGGACGACCGGCTGGCCGACGCCCAGGCCGGTGAGGTGCCGATGGTCGAGGCGGTACGGGCACCGGGGCGGCCGGCGGGCTGGCCCACGGACGGTCGTCCCGGCGGTGTCCCCGACCCGGGGGCCAGCGGCCCACCACTGATCCGGATCGGCAACGAGTGCGGGCTGCTGCCGGCCCCCGTGGTGATCCCCAACCGGCCGGTGGGGTTCCGCTACGACCGGCGCGATCCGGGGGTGCTCAATGTCGACGGGCACGCCCTGCTGCTGGCCCCCGGCGAGCGGGCCGACGTGCTGGTGGACTTCGCCACGGTGACCCCGGGCAGCACCCTGATCCTCTACAACGACTGTCCCGCCCCGTTTCCCGCCTTCGACCCCCGCTACGACCAGCACACCGGTGCGGCCGACCGGACCGCCGAGGGGGGCCCGCCACCCACCCTGCCCGGTTACGGTCCGAACACCCGGACCCTGGTGCAGATCCGGGTCACCGGCACCCCCGCGCAGCCGTACGACCTGGACCGGCTGCGCGAGCGACTACCGACGGCGTACGCGGCCAGCCAACGCCCCCCGATCGTGCCGGACCCGGCGTACGACCCCTGCTTCGGCACGGTCACCGCCGGGACGACCCGGATCCCGGTGCACGCCACCGGGGTCGAGTTCGTCCCCACCGGTGCCCCCGGCCCGGTCACCCTGCCGCTGACCGTCAAGGCGGTGCGGCAGGTCTTCGAGGCCGAACACGGCCGACTCACCGGGCGACTGGGGGTGGCGCATCCGCACGCCGGGCCCCGCGCCGAGACCCTCCTGCCGCTGGGGCCGACCGACCCGGCCACCGAGTTGCTGCACGTCAGCGACCCGGCGGTGCCGGTCGGGGCGCCCGGCGACGGCACCCAGCTGTGGCGGGTGTGCGGCACCGGCCGGCAGAGCCATCCGGTGCGCTTCGACGGGCTGGACGTGCAGGTGGTCGGCCGGGTAGGCCGCGACGGCACGATCCGCCCACCGGATCCGGGGGAACTGGGCTGGAAACAGATCGTCCGGGTGGACCCCGGCGAGGACGTGATCCTGGCGCTGCGCCCGGAGCCGCCGGCACTGCCGTTCAAGATCGGCGACAGCGTACGGCTGCTCGACCCGACCCGGCCGGTCGGCGTACCGGTCGGGTCCACCCCGGTCAGTCCGCTGGACGGGCGCCCGGCCTCGGTGGTCAACCAGCTGGTCAACCTGGGCTGGGAGTACCGCTGGTGCAGCGGTGCGGGCGGGCACCGCGACCAGGGCATGAGCCGCCCCCTGGTGGTGCGGGTGTCGCCCCGGGCACCCAGCGGGCTGACCGCCACCGCCGCGCCCGGTTCGGCCACCGCCCTACCGGCGATCAACCTGACCTGGACCGGTAACGGCAGCCGCCCACCGGCCACCAGTCACCTGCTGCAACGCGCCACCGACCCGACCTTCACCGACGGGTTGACCGAGTTGACCGTGGCGGCCACCGCCACCCGGTACACCGACGCCACCGTCACCCCCGGGGTCACCTACCACTACCGCATCCGGGCGGAGAACACCGTGGGCTGCTCCGCCTGGTCGAACAGCGTCCCGGCCTCGGTGCAGTTGGCGGCGCCGACGAAGCTGACCGCGGCGATACCACCGGCCGCGCCGCTGCGGGTGGCGCTGCGCTGGATCAACCGGTCCTTCGCGACCGGTGTGGACGTCCAGCGGGCCACCAACCCGACCTTCACCAGCGGGCCGGGCACCACTGCCATCGGGGTCGGCGACCACCACCTGGATCCCGCGGTCGCCCCGGACACCACCTACTACTACCGGGTACGCACCACCTACCTGGGTGCCGCCTCGCCCTGGTCGACCGTGGTCACGGTGACCAGTCCGCCGGCGCCGGGGGTGCCCACCTCGGTGAGCGTGGCCACCAGCTCACCCGGCCCGGACACCGCCGTGGTGGTGTTGAGCTGGGCGGCCAGCACTCCCGCCGGCCAGGGGGCCGGTTTCACCGTGCAGCGGGCCCTGGATGTGGCCTTCACCCGCGAACTGTCCACCTTCACCGTCACCGGCCGGGGCTTCACCAACACCGGCCTGGCCCGGGGCGTCACCTACCACTACCGGATCCGCTCCTTCAACGTGGTCGGCGCCTCCCCCTTCACCGCCCCCATCCCCATCACCACCCCGGACTGACCCCTGCGGTGTTGATCAAGAAGTTTCGGTCTGGATCCGTCGCCCCGACGACCAGAACCTCTTGATCAACGGGGCAGGTCGGGGGTGGGGTGGGGGCGCAGCTCGGACAGGGCCGAGGCGAAGCCGTGCAGCAGGTCTGTGGCCTCGGTCAGGCGGGCGGCGGCCGGGTGTTCGAGTTGGGGACGGTACTCCTCGGCCAGGTAGCCGGCGGCGGCCACCACCAGCCGCTCGTACGCCGCCACCCCGGCCTCCAGTTGGCCGGTGAGCGCCTGGTGCGCCTCCGCCAGGGGTGCCCGGGCCTCGGCGGGGGCCAGGCGGGCGGCCCGCTCCACACTGGCCACCCGGTTGGCCAACTCCCGCAGGGACTGCTCGGCGGCGCTGGCCTCGGCGACGGCCGGCTCGGCCAGGCCGGTCAGCCGACCGGTCATCCCGGCCATGGTCGCGGCGGCCCGGTCCAGCCGTTCCCAGGGCCCGGCGGCGCTGGTGCCCCGCAGGGCGGTGCGGGCCCGGGCCCGGCGTACCTCGGCCACCACCCCGGCACCGACCGGCAGTCGTTCCACCGCGGCGACCAGGCGGGCCCGGCTGCGGGCGGCGGCCTGGGCCGGGTCCAGGGCGGGCGGGGCCGGCTGGGCGGCCAGGGCCCGCAGGTCCACCCACCGCCAGGCGGCCAGGGCGGTGGTGGCGCCCGCGGCGGCGGCCCAGGCCGCGTCGGCCAGCCCGATCCCGGCGTACGGGGTCAGAATGACGGCCGCACCCCCGAACCCACCCGCCAGTACGCTCCACCGCCGGGCAGAGCGTCGCAGCCTGCCCAGCCGCCGGAAGTAGCGGGTGCGTTCGTCTGCTGCCACCGTCGCCTCCTAGATCCCCCGCTCAGCCGGCGGCGCTGGCGTCGCCGGTGCCCCGGTCCCGGTTCATGGTCGCCCTGATCTCGTCCAGCCGGGCCACGGCCGGGTCGGCGGTCGCCGGCTGCGCGGCACCGCCCTGGGCGGCACCGGCACCGAGCTGCTCACCGGCCATGCTGGCCCGGATCTGGTCCAGCCGGGCCGTGCCGGCGACATCCAGAGTGGCCTTCTGGATCTCCAGCATCCGCCCCTCGGCCGAGTTGCTGGCCAGTTCGGCGCGGCCCATGGCGTTGGCGTAGCGCCGCTCGATGCGGTCCCGGACCTCGTCGAGGCTGGGGGTGCTGCCGGGGGCGGTGAGGGCGGACATCGACTCCAACGAGGCGGCCACGCTCTCCTGCATCTTGGCCTGCTCCAGCTGGCTGAGCAGCTTGGCGCGCTCGGCCAGCTTCTGCTGGAGGATCATGGAATTGTTCTCCACCGCCCGGCGGGCCTGCCCGGCCGCCGCGAGGGCCTGGTCGTGCAGGGTCTTCAGGTCCTCGGCGGCCTGCTCGGCGGAGACCAGCTGGGTGGCCAGGGTCTGCGCGGACTGCTCGTAGCGCCCGGCCTCGGCCTCGTCCCCCTTGGCCCGGGCCTGGTCGGCCAGGACCAGGGCCTGACGGGCGTTGGACTGCAACCGCTCGACGTCGGACATCTGCCGGGACAGCTTCATCTCCAGCTGACGCTGGTTGCCGATCACCGCGGCGGCCTGCTGGACCAGGGCCTGGTGCTGCCGGTGCGCCTCATCGATGGCCTGCTGGAGCTGCACCTTGGGATCGGCGTGCTCGTCGATGCGGGCGCCGAAGAGCGCCATCAGGTACTTCCAACCCTTGACGAACGGGTTCGCCATCTCCGCGGTATCCCCTCAGTAGCGTTGCTGCGCCAGCCCCACCTCGGATGGCCCGGCGCGGCCACCGGCGATGGTGGGTCCATCGTCCCAGTCGAGCGCCAGCAAGACATCCGTACCGGCGACGAGGGAACGTACGCGATCAACCCTACGCGGCGGTTGCCACCGGGACCATCCGCCGACGAGCCACCCGGGGCTCAGGCGGCGCAGACCACGTCCCGGTCGGTGCGGTCGGCGGCCCGGACCCGGGTGCTGCGCAGGGTCGCCTTGAGTGGGGACTCCTGGTGCACCGAGACGGCCACCCCGTCCGCGCTGACCTGGCGTACGGCGCGGCTCGATGCCGCACCCACCGGGGTCGACTCGACCGTCTCGTTCGAGACGGGCACGAGCACCTCCGGCAACTGCTCGGCCAGCGCTACCGTGTCACTGACCTCACGCAGCAACTCGGAGAGGCGGGCGCCCAGGGCGTGGCAGATCGCGGCCAGCAGCTCGCTGGAGGGCTCCTTCTGGCCGCGTTCGATCTCGGACAGGTAGCCCAGGCTGACATTGGCGGCGGACGAGACCTCGCGCAGCGTGCGGTGCTGCCCCTGCCGGCGCGCCCGTAGTGCGTCACCGATCACCCGGCGTAGCAGGACCATCGCACCTCCCCTGGGGGACAGAGTACGCCTGACCGTGCGGCCCGGCGGCGGCACCGGCTCCGATCGACGGAGCCTTCCCGCAACCGTACCCGCTGTAGGCCGCTGCGACATCCCTCCCCGCCCGGCTAACGAGCCGCGTGGCCATTCTGAAATCTGCTCCCGACGGCCACTTCCGCGCCTTCGGCGAGCTGGGCGTGCTCGGTGAGCAGCCGCAACGCCTCGGTCACGGTGGCACCCCGGATCTGGTCGCGTCCGCCGTCGAGGTCAAGCTCACGCACCTGGGTACCGTCCGGGCCGGCGACCGCGACGAAGACCAGCCCGACCGGCTTGCCGTCCTGCGGCTCCGGGCCAGCCACTCCGGTGGTGGCCAACCCCCAGTCGGCCCCGCAGCGGCGGCGTCCCCCCTCGGCCAGCGCCACCGCCACCTCGGCGTCGACCGGGCCGCGCTCGGCCAACAGCTGTCCCGGCACCCCGGCCAGCCATTCCTTCAGCTCGGTCGCGTACACCACCAGGCCGCCCCGGTAGACGACACTGGCCCCGGCGATCTCCACGATCGTGGCGGCCAGCAGCCCTCCGGTCAGCGACTCGACCGTGGCCAGGGTCTCCCGTCGCTCGGTGAGACGGTGCACCACGGCGGCCGCCGCGCGACCCATCGATCCTTCGGCTTCTCTGACACCCACGCCTGACATCCTTCCCGACCAGCCGGGGTTCTACTCGCCGCCGCGCGGTTCGGCCGCCCAGCGGGAGCGGGACGGGTCAGCTACGGGAGCGGCGAAGGCGCAGGGCCTGGGCGATGTAGTCGAAGCCGGTGACGACGGTCACCACCACCGCCGCCCCCATGATCCAGGGACCCACACCGGCCAGCCCGGCCGGCATCGGCCACAGGTACCAGACGATGGCCAGGATCTGCAGGGCGGTCTTGACCTTGCCGCCGCGGCTGGCCGCGATCACCCCGCGCCGGATCACCCAGAACCGCAGGGCGGTGATGCCGAGTTCGCGGGCGAGGATGAGCCCGGTCACCCACCAGGGCAGCCGGTCGTAGAAGGACAGCAGCAGCAGGGCGGCGCCGGTGAGGGCCTTGTCGGCGATCGGGTCGGCCACCTTGCCGACCGCGGTGATCAACCCGAACCGGCGGGCGATCCAGCCGTCGACCAGATCCGTGGCCGAGGCGACCGCGAAGATCAGGCAGGCGGTGATCTGCCAACCGGGGTGGGTCATGCCGGCGAAGACCACGGAGACCGCGAAGACCGGTACGAGCAGCAGCCGCAGGGCGGTCAGCGCGTTGGCGGCGTTCACCACCGGCACCCCGGCCGCCACCGGAGCCGGTGTCGACTCGGTAGCGCCGGTCATCGGCCCACGCTCGGGCACCCCATGCTGTCGTTCCCTCTCGTCTCGCCCCGCCGTCACCGTGTCGCGCCGGGCGCCGCCGAGATCATCTCATCCGGCACCGCCAGCAGGTCCACTCCCTCCGTGCCGGTCACCGTGGCCCGGACCAGGTCACCCGGGCGGAGTGCGGCCAGGTCGACCCCACCGCCGTCCGGGGCGACGAGGGTGGTCGAACCGTCCACCTCCGGCGCCTGGTGGGCGGCCCGTCCCTCGACGAGATCCCCGTCGATCGAGTCGACCAGCACCTCGACGGTCGTACCGAGCCGGTCCTCGGCGCGCTGCGAGCACAGTTCGTCGGCCAACGCGCTGAGCTTGTCGTACCGGCGCTTGATGGTGGCGGCGGAGACCTTGCCGGGCAACCCGGCGGCCTCGGTGCCGTCCTCGTCGCTGTAGTCGAACATGCCGATCGCGTCCAGCCGGGCCTCGGTCAGGAATCGGACCAGTTCATCGACGTCGGCCCGGGTCTCGCCCGGGAACCCGACGATGAAGTTGCTCCGGGCCCCGGCCTGGGGGGCCAACTCCCGCGCCGAGGCCAGCAGCTCCAGGAATCGGTCGGTGGAGCCGAAACGTCGCATCCGGCGCAGCACGGGCTCGCTGGAGTGCTGGAACGACAGGTCGAAGTAGGGCGCTACCCCCGGGGTGGTGGCGATCGCCTCGATCAGGCCGGGTCGGGTCTCGGCCGGCTGGAGGTAGCTGGCCCGGACCCGGACGATGCCCTCGATCGCGGCCAGTTGCGGCAGCAGCTTCTCCAGGGCGCGGGGGTCGCCCAGGTCCTTGCCGTAGGAGGTGGAGTTCTCGCTGACCAGGACCAGCTCGCGGACACCGCTCTTGGCCAGCCACTCGGCCTCGGCCAGCAACTCGTCCGGGGTACGGGAGACGAAGGCGCCCCGGAAGGCCGGGATGGCGCAGAAGGCGCACCGGCGGTCGCAGCCGCTGGCCAGCTTGAGGGAGGCCACCGGCCCGCTGTCGAGCCGACGCCGCAGCACCGGACGCAGATGCGCCGGGGTGTGCTCGTCGACGTCCGCGCCCCGACCGTGCCCGGGCAGCGACACCGCGCTGTCCCGCCGGGCCACCGGGGTCAGCGGCAGCAGTTCCCGCCGGTCGCGGGGGGTGTGGGCGGTGAACTCGCGGCCCTCGACCACCGCGTCCAGCCGGGCGGCGATCTGCGGGTAGTCGTCGAAGCTGAGCACCGCCTGGGCCTCGGGCAGGCTGTCGGCCAACTCCCGGCCGTACCGCTCGGCCATGCAGCCCGCGGCCACCACCTTGGCGCCGGTGTCGGCGGCGGCCAGCAGGGTCTGGATCGAGTCCTGCTTGGCCTTCTCCACGAAACCGCAGGTGTTGACCACCACCACGTCGGCGCCCTCGCCGTCCGTGGTCACCTGCCAGCCGTCGGCGTGCAGTCGGGCGGCCAACTCCTCCGAGTCGACCTCGTTACGGGCACAGCCCAGGGTCAGCAGGGCTACACGACGACCGTCAGAAGAGGTGGCAGACACCATCCGAGGGTACCGGGCCGCCGCGCCTTCCCCGGCGGGGCGGGCGCGGTGTCCAACGGGTCGGGCGGATCAGCTCGGGACGACCGGGGCGAGGGTCCGGACCAACTGGTCGAGCAGGAACACCTCCGTGCCGGCCAGGCCGACCGAGCAGAAGACCGAGATCTGGTCCGCGGTGGCGCGACCCGGTGCCGCCCCGGCCAGCACCGCGCCCAGGTCACGCAACCGCGAGGCGTACGGCGCTTCGGCGGCCAGCATCGGCGGCACGTACGCCCCGGCCTGCGCCGGGGAGTCGGTGACCAGCACAGCGGCGGCGTCGAGAAGATCCGGGCCGAACTCCGTACGGTCCCGCTGTTTGAAGCCGACCGCGTTGACATGGGTGCCCGGGGTCAGGTCGGCGGCGTCCAGCACCGGGGTCGGGCTGGTGGTGGCGAGCACCACCACGTCCCGCTCGTGCACCGCGGCGCGGGCGGTGTCCACCGCGCGGGCCGGGATACCCAGTTCGGCCCGCACCCGGTCGGCGAAGGCGCTCCGACGGGCCGCCGACCGGCTGAACACGGTCACCTCCCGCAACGGGCGTACGGCGGCGGCCGCCCAGACCTGGGTCCAGGCCTGCCCGCCGGAGCCGATCACCCCCAGGGTGGTGGTGTCCGGGCGGGCCAGCGCGTCCACCGCGACCCCGCCCAGCCCACCGGTACGCCGGGACCCCAACTCCTCCCCCACCGCCACCGCCCGCACCGCGCCGGTCCGCCCGTCGTGCAGCACCACCACCTGCTCGGCTCCCGGATGACCGAAGGTGTCGTACGACCGGTAGCCGTACCACTGCCCGGTCAGGTGCCCGGCGGTGAGCACCATCCGGCCGGCGCCCAGCGGCGCGGCGGCCCGGGGCGGCGCCACCAGCCGCCCCTCGTACGCGGCCAGCAGGGCGTGGCGCATCGCCTCCACGGTGGTCGGAGCGTCCAGGGCGGCGGCGACCTCCGGATCGGAGATGAGGAGGGTCATGCCTTCCATCGTGCAACGTCAAGCGAGGTTGAGGTCCACCTCAGGTGATCGGTCTCACCTGGGCCTGGGGACCGGGGACGGTGCTACGGTCGATCCCGGTGGCCCCTGCGGCCCCCCGGACGAGTCGTGGGCGTACCCGGTCAGGTCAAGACGCCCCGGAACTGGACCCGACTCGTCCCGTGCCAGGTGGCCCGGGCGACCGTGAAGAGGTGACCCGATGGCCTGGATCGTGCTGGTGCTCTCCGGACTGCTGGAAACAGCGTGGGCGATCGCCCTGGACCGCAGCGCCGGCTTCACCCGGCCCCTCCCCTCCGCGATCTTCGCGGTCACCCTGGTGCTGAGCATGGGTGGCCTGGCGTACGCGCTGCGGGAGATCCCGGTCGGCACCGGGTACGCCGTCTGGGTGGGCATCGGGGCGACCGGCACCGCCCTGGTGGGGATGTTCGCCCTCGGTGAGTCGACCAGCCTGCCCCGGATCCTGTGTCTGCTGCTGGTGGTGGCCGGGGTGGTCGGCCTGAAGGTCTTCCACTGACCTTCATCCCAGGGGGTGGGCGTGACGGCCCGCACCAGTGGGTAGAGACCGGACGGCAGAGGAAGACTCACCATCCGGAGGCAGACATGGCCACCAGCACCGTTCGTTCGACCAGCGCCGCCCGCATCTGCACCATCGTGGGCTTCGTGTGCGCGGTTCTCGCGTTGCTGCTCAATCCGATTCTCTTCGGAGTCATCGGTCTGGTCCTCGGCATCGTCGGCGCGGTGCTCGGCGACAAGCCACTGGGCTGGTACGCCGCCGGCGCCAACGTGGTCGCCATGCTGCTCAGCATGTTGATCCTCGGCGCCCTCTGAGCCACCGACCCGCCACGGGCCCGCCGCGACACGCGGCGGGCCCGTGACGTATGCCCATCGGTGCTTTCGGCGGCGGTCAGTCCTCGTCGCCGCGCAGGCCCGCCAGGACCTCTTCCAGCTCGTCCGGTTTGACCAGCACCTCGCGGGCCTTGGAGCCCTCCGAGGGGCCGACCACCCCCCGGGTCTCCATCAGGTCCATCAGGCGGCCGGCCTTGGCGAAGCCGACCCGCAGCTTGCGCTGGAGCATCGAGGTCGACCCGAACTGCGAGGTGACCACCAACTCGACCGCCTGCACCAGCAGGTCCAGGTCGTCGCCGATGTCCTCGTCGATCTTCTTCTTGCTGTCCTGCGCGGGGGCCAGCACGTCCGGACGGAACTCCGGCTCGCGCTGGTCCTTGCAGAACTTCACCACGTCGTTGATCTCACGCTCGGTTACCCAGGCGCCCTGGATGCGGATCGGCTTGGAGGCGCCCATCGGCAGGAACAGCCCGTCGCCCCGACCCAGCAGCTTCTCCGCACCCGGCTGGTCGAGGATGACCCGCGAGTCGGCCAGCGAGGAGGTGGCGAAGGCCAGCCGGGAGGGCACATTGGCCTTGATCAGACCGGTCACCACGTCCACACTCGGCCGCTGGGTGGCCAGCACCAGGTGGATGCCGGCGGCCCGGGCCAGCTGGGTGATCCGGACGATGGAGTCCTCCACGTCGCGGGGGGCGACCATCATCAGGTCGGCCAGCTCGTCCACGATCACCAGGAGGTACGGGTACGGCCGGATCTCCCGCTCACTGCCCGGGGGCGCCTTGATCTCGCCGTTGCGGACCTTGCGGTTGAAGTCGTCGATGTGCCGGACCCCGTTGGCCGCCAGGTCGTCGTAGCGCATGTCCATCTCGCGGACCACCCACTCCAACGAGTCGGCGGCCTTCTTCGCGTTGGTCACGATCGGGGTGACCAGGTGCGGGATGCCCTCGTAGCCGGTCATCTCGACCCGCTTGGGGTCGATCAGCAGCAGCCGCACCTCGTCCGGGGTGGCCCGGGTCAGGACGGACATGAGCAGGGAGTTGAGGCAGCTGGACTTCCCGGCGCCGGTGGCTCCCGCGATCAGGATGTGCGGCATCTTCGCCAGGTTGGCCACCACATAGCCACCCTCGATGTCCTTACCCAGGGCGACCACCATCGGGTGGTGGTCGCTGGTGGCGGCGCGGGAGCGCAGCACGTCACCGAGGGCCACGTTCTCCGGGTCGGTGTTCGGGATCTCCACCCCGACGGCGCTCTTGCCCGGGATCGGGCTGAGGATGCGTACGTCCGGGGACTTGACCGCGTAGGCGATGTTGCGGGACAGCTGGGTGATCCGCTCGACCTTGACCCCGTGGCCCAGCTCGACCTCGTAGCGGGTGACCGTCGGCCCCCGGGTGAAGCCGGTCACCGCGGCGTCCACGTCGAACTGTTCGAAGACCCCGGTCAGGGCGGCGATCACCTCGTCGTTGGCCTTACTGCGGGTCTTCGGCGCAGCCCCGCTGCCGAGCATGTTCGCCGGCGGCAGGGTGTAGTCACCGGCCAGCCCGGTCAGCGCCAACTGCTCGGCGCGGGTGGGTGCCGGGGAGTGCTCCGGCGGCTCGGCCGGCTTGCGGCTGGCCGGCACCCGGGAGGGCGCCTTGCGGGGCAGGACGATGGTCTCCTGGAGATCCACATCGTCCAGGTCGTCGAAGTCCTCCGGGTCGACCGGCGGCGGGGTGCGTTTGGCGGGGCGACGCCGGGCCGGCGGGGCCGGGGCCTCCTCCGTCTCCTGCCCGGTCTGGCCGACCATGCTGCCGGCCAGCAGACCGAGCCGTTCGGGGATCTTGTTGATCGGGGTCGCCGTGACCACCAGCAGGCCGAAGACCAGCAGCAGGATCAGCAGGGGCACCGCGACCCAGGCGGTGACGGCCCGTTCCAGCAGGCTGCCCACCCCCGCGCCGATCAGGCCCCCGGCGAAGTCCCGCTCCCCCGGGTCGCCCGGCTGCTGCCCGATGTGCAGCATCGCGGCCGTGGCGATCAGCATGGAACCCCAGCCGACCCAGCCCCGGCCCCGGTGCTCGGGGTCGCCGGGCTGACGCATCAGCCGCCAGGCCCCGATGCCCAGCAGCACCGGCACCACCACGGAGATGGCGCCGAGGAACAGCCGGACGGTGTCGGCCAGGCGGGCGCCGACCGGCCCGGCGGCGGAGAACCAGAGGGCTGCCGCGCTGAGCAGGGCCAGGCCGATCATCAGCAGCCCGGCGCCGTCGCGGCGGTGCTCCGGCTCCAGGTCACGGCCCGAGGCGGCGCGTACCGCCCAGCCGACGCCGTGGGCCAGCCCCATCCACACCGCACGGACCGCCCGACCGATGTAGGCGGCCGGGCCGGGACCCCGCGAGGCGGTACGGCGGCGGGCCGGTGCGGCCTTCTTCGCCGGTTGACGGGCACGACTGTTCGCGCCAGCACGCGGCGACGCGCCGCGTCGCCGGCTCGCCTGAGAGGTACGGCCCGCCATAGCATCACCGTAACGGCGGGTCCCGCGATACGCCGGTCTTCCAGTCGGCTCCGCGTGTCGCAACGCGGTCCCCGCCACCTGTCGTGATATTCGCCTGCGAAGGGATGTCTATGGCGTCGCCGGAGTACGACGACGGTCTGGACGACCCGCTGGCCGGGCATCCGGGCACCCTGCGGCCCCTGACCCACGACCTGATCGCCACGGTGCTCGCCCACCGGGGCCACCCGGTCACCACCGAATCCGGGGGTGACCTGGTAGGACGATGGGCGCAGGCGCACATCTGGTTCCTGCGCGCCGGTGACGCCGGAGAGCTGCTCCAGGTCCGCACGGTCGCCATTCACCCTTTCCCGACGCAGGCCGTGCCCCGGCTGCACGACTTCTGCAACGGGTGGAACCGGGACCGGTTCTGGCCCAAGGCGTTCGTCCATGTCGACGACGCCGGGCAGGCCCGGGTCTGCGGCGAGGTCATCACCGACCTGGAACGGGGGGTCACCCCCCACCAACTGGACCGGCTGCTGGACCGGGGCATCGGCACCGGTTGCCGGTTGGCCGCCGAGGTGGGCCGGCTGTTCGGGACGGCCCACCGGTGAGCGGGTGGGCCGCCGGTCGCCGCCACCGGCCCCGGATGTCGGCACCGGCCGAGCGCCGACCGGCCGAGCTGCTGGCCGAGGCGCGGGACATGCCGGACGGTGAGGCGCGTACGGCCGAACTGGAACGGGTGGCCGCCCTAGCGGAGGCCACCGGCGATCCCGGCACGGCGCTGGCCGCCTGGTCCGAACTGGTCGAGGCCCAGGTGCGCGGCGGCCAACGGTGGCGGCTCTTCGAACCCGTCCGGCGCTGTCTGGAGGCGGCTCGCCGGCCGCACCGCCCCGAGGACGGCACACCCCTTGCGCGGCCGGACGCCGAGACCCTGCGCCGCTACCAGCGGTACGCCGTGGAGGCCCTGCTCGGCACCCCCCGGGTCGGCATCGACCAGGCCCGGTCCGTGCTGGCCGATTTGGACGACCCGGCCGACACCGGGTCGGCTCTGGTCGCCCAGCTACGCTGCCGCATCGCCGATCATGTCGGTGACGAGCCCACCGCCCGGCACTGGCTGCGGCGTTGGCAGGCCGCCGATCCGGACCCGGCCGCCGGATGTCCCGACTGCCTGCCGGTCCGCCAGGCCGAACTGCTCGCCGGTTGGGGCGACTGGGCTGAGGCGATCGCCCTGGTGGCACCCCTGCTGGACGGTCCGCTGGGGTGCACCGCCCAACCCGAGGCCGCCCTGACGGGGGCCCTGCTGCCCTGGTTGCGGGCGGGGGCGGCGCAGCAGGCGGCGCAGGCGCACGTACGGGCCTACCGGCGGCACCGGGTGGCGCCGGAGGGGTTCGACCACCTCGCCACCCACCTGCGTTACTGCGCCCTGGGCGGGCACCTGGACCGAGGGCTGGCGATCCTGGTCGAGCAGTTGCCCCGGCTCGACCAGCCGCACGAGGATCTGGCCGTGATGGAGTTCGCCGCGGCCGGGGCCCTGGTCTGCACCCTGGCCGCCGAGGAGGGCGGCGATCGGACCGTACCCCGACCGGCCTATCAGGGGCGGCCCGCCGGGACCGTCCCGGTGGCGGCCCTCGGCGCCGACCTGCTCGCGGTCGCCACCGAGCTGGCCGGCAGCTTCGACGCCCGCAACGGCACCGGCCACCAGTCCGGTCGGATGGCCGCCTGGCTGGCCGAACGACCGTTGGCCGCGCCGGTGCCGCTGCCCGCCGAGGAGCCGGACGAGGCCGACGAGGGGTTCTTCTCCGGGGCACCCGACCCGGCGGGCGAGGAGGAGTTGGCCGCCCTCTCCGTGGGGATGATCACGGCCGCGCTGGACCGGCGGGGCGACCGGTACGCCCTGGACAGCGCCGGCACGGTGCGGGGGCGCTGGGGGGAGGCGGTGATCCAGTTCCGGCGGGCCGGGGAACGCGGCGAGGTGCTGCACGCCCGGGTGGTCGCCGACCGCCGGCTGCCGGCGGACCGCCGGGCCGAGGCGTACGCCTTCTGCAACGGGTGGAACCGCGACCGGCTGCTGCCCAAGGCGTACGTGCACGATCCCGGTGACGGTGAGCTGGTGCTGGCCGGTGAGGTGGCCACCGACCTGGCGTACGGGGTGGCCCCGGCCCAGGTCACCGTGCTGGTGGAGGCGGCGGTACGGACCGGGGTCGCATACGCCGAGGCGGTCGCCGCCCTGCCCTGACCCGACGCCGACGCACCCTGTGCGGCGGGCCCGACCGGCGCGCGGCCGGCCGGGCCCGGCCGATCAGCGCCGGCCGCCCAGGGTGCGGAAGTTCTGCGTGGTGAGCAGGGTCAGGTTGTTGCGTTGCAGGATCTCGTTGACCGGCTGGTAGAAGGTGGTGCCGCCGCGTACGCAGTCACCCGAACCGCCGGAGGTGACCCCCTGGGCCTGGTTGCCCGAGATCCACGAGCCGCCGGAGTCACCCGGTTCGGCGCAGACATTGGTCCGGACCAGCCCGCTGACCAGCCCCTCCGGGTAGCGGACGGTGGCGTTGCGGGCCTGCACGGTGCCGCAGCGCACCCCGGTGGTGGAGCCGGAACGGCAGATCGACGAGCCGACGGCCACCTCCCGGGAGCCGGCGACCCGGGCGATGCCGCCCCGGAAGTCGGTGACCTCCGGCAACACCCTGGTGTTGCTGTTCACCTGCACGAAGGCCCAGTCGTCGCCGGGGAAGGAGGAGGACCGGAAGACCCCCTGCAACTCCCCGTCCGGCCCGGAGGTGCGGGCACCGACCCGGCCACAGTGTCCGGCGGTGACGTAGCCGCCGACCACCGCGAACCCGACCGAGCAGCGTCCCGCGCCGACGAAGAACGGCTCCCCGCCCCGGACATCGGCGAAGAGGCGCGGCTGCTCCTCGGTGGCCATCCGGACCGCCTGGCGGGCCACCCCGGCGCGGGCGACGAACCGCCAGCCGGCCGCCTCGGCACCCGGCTGGGCCAGCACCACCAGACTGTTCGAGGCCACGTCGACGTACCAGCCGGAGACCTGCTGGGCGTGGGCGGCGTTGCGGTCCATCCTGGTCTTGAGCGCGTCGAGCTGCCCGACCCCACGCTCGACCACCTTCGGCACCGCCCCGGTGGCCCGGACCCGTGCCGCTTCGGCCGGGTCGGCCACCGCCACGTTCAACTGGCCGCCGTCGGCGCTGAGCCAACTGCCCCCGTAGTCGGTGCCGAGTTCGGCCCGAAGCTGCTCGACCACCCCGCCGGCCCAGCGTTCCGTCTTGAGTCGGGCCGCCACCTGGGACTGGTTCAGCCCCAGGTCACGACCCATCGCCTCGACCAGTTCCGGGTCGGCACCCGGCACCGTCGGCGCGGTAGAGGCACTGGGTGCCGTGCCACCCTCACCGGCGAAGGACGGCAGCGTCACCGCCGCCGCCGCGCCCACCGCCGCCACCACGACACCGAGGGCTGTCCATCTCCTGCGGTCCATCCGCCACGCTCCTCCCGGCAGGCGCGGGCACGCCTGCCGGGTCGGAGTACGGCTCCGAGCTCTGAACGGTTCAGACCTCGACGACGGTGGGCACGATCATCGGTCGGCGCCGGTAGGCGTCGTTGACCCAGCGGCCCACCGTCCGACGGACGATCTGCTGGAGCTGGTGGGGATCGGTGATCCCGTCCGCCGCGGCCCGGTTCAGGGCCTCGGTCACCAGCGGGATCACCGCGTTGAACGCCGCGGCGTCCTCCGAGAAGCCCTTGGCGGAGACGGTGGGACCGGCGACCACCTTGCCGGTGACCGAGTCGACCACCACGGTGGCCGCGATGAACCCGCCGTCGCCCAGGATGCGCCGCTCGGTGAGCAGGGACTCGCTGACGTCGCCGACGGCCAGGCCGTCGACGTAGACGTACCGGCTCTTGACCCGGCCGACCAGGCTGGCCCGGCCCTCCACCAGGTCGACCACGTCGCCGTCCTCGCAGAGCACCACCCGGTCCGGGGCCACCCCGGACTCGATGCCCAGTCGGGCGTGCGCCCGCAGGTGCCGCCACTCGCCGTGCACCGGCATCAGATTGCTCGGGCGTACGACATTGAGCAGGTAGAGCAGCTCACCGGCCGGGGCGTGCCCGGAGACGTGCACCTTGGCCACGTCCTTGTGCACCACGACCGCACCGGCCCGGGCCAGGCGGTTGATCACCCGGTAGACCGAGGTCTCGTT
Organism: Micromonospora sp. NPDC048871; assembly: GCF_043198155.1. Classification (NCBI taxonomy): domain Bacteria; kingdom Bacillati; phylum Actinomycetota; class Actinomycetes; order Micromonosporales; family Micromonosporaceae; genus Micromonospora; species Micromonospora sp. NPDC048871. The sequence continues at coordinate 250,899 of NZ_JBICUM010000001.1, forward strand.
GCCGGGCACCAGCGAGGAGGCCAGCACCACGGTGTCCCCGGGGGCGATGGTGATGTGCCGGTGATCACCGCTGGCCATCCGGCCCAGGGCGCTCATCGGCTCCCCCTGCGAGCCGGTGGACATCAGCACGATCTGCTCCGGCGGCATGGAGGTCGCCTCGTCCAGGCCGACCACCAGGCCGGCGGGGATGTTCAGCAGGCCCAGGTCGCGGGCGATGCCCATGTTGCGCACCATCGACCGGCCGATCAGGGCCACCTTGCGGCCATGCTCGAGCGCCGAGTCGAAGACCTGCTGCACCCGGTGCACATGCGAGGCGAAGGAGGCCACGATGATCCGGCCCCGCGCCTTCGCGAAAATCGAGTCCAGGACCGGGCCGATCTCCCGCTCCGGGGTGACGAAGCCGGGGATCTCCGCGTTCGTGGAGTCCGACAGCAGCAGGTCCACGCCCTCAGCGCCGAGCCGCGCGAAACCGGCCAGGTCGGTGATCCGGCCGTCCAGCGGAAGCTGGTCCATCTTGAAGTCGCCGGTGTGCAGCACCAGCCCGGCCGGGGTGCGGATGGCCACCGCCAGAGCGTCCGGGATGGAGTGGTTGACCGCGAAGAACTCACACTCGAACGGGCCGAGCCGTTCCCGGCCGCCCTCCCGGACGGTCAAGGTGTACGGCTGGATCCGCCGCTCGGCCAGCTTCGCCTCGACCAGGGCCAGGGTGAACTGCGAGCCGACCAGCGGGATGTCGGACTTGTGGGCCAGTAGGTACGGCACGGCGCCGATGTGGTCCTCGTGGCCGTGGGTCAGCACGATCGCCTGGATGTCGTCGAGCCGGTCGAGGATGGGCCCGAAGTCCGGCAGGATCAGGTCGACCCCGGGCTGCTCCACATCGGGAAAGAGCACCCCACAGTCGACGACCAGCAACTTCCCGTCGTACTCGAAGACGGTCATGTTCCGACCGATGGCGCCGAGCCCACCGAGCGGGATGATCCGCAATCCGCCCTCCGGCAGCGGCGGGGGAAGTTGAGCCTCCTCGTTGTGCGCCTCGGTCACGCGCTCACCTCATTCTGCGGCGCCGTCACCCGGCGTCCGTGCATTCGTTTGATCATTCGGGAAGTGGTAGGCCCGCTGCCGCGCAGTCGGCGCGCAACTGGGCCACCTGGTCCTCGGTCGCCGTCACCAACGGCGACCGGACCGGGCCTGCCGGCAGGCCCTGGACGTTCAGACCGGCCTTGACCAGAATCGTGCCCTGAGTACGGAAGATTCCGGTGAACAGCGGCAGCAACCTGTGGTGCAGAGCCAAGGCGGTGGAGGTGTCGCCCGCGTCGTACGCCTCGATCATCCGCTTGGTCTCCGCGCCGGTGAAGTGCGTGGAGGTGCCGACCACGCCGACCGAGCCGACGGCCAACGCGGGCAGCGTCAGGGAGTCCTCACCACTGTAGTACGCCAGATCCGTCCGGCTGGTCACCCAACTGGTGGCGGTCAGGTCACCCTTGGCGTCCTTCACCGCGACGATCCGGCCGTGCTCGGCGAGCCGGACCAGGGTCTCGGTCTCGATCGGCACCCCGGAGCGGTGCGGAATGTCGTACAACATCACCGGCAGGCCGGTGGCGTCCGCCACCGCGGTGAAGTGTCGCAGCAACCCGGCCTGGGGCGGCTTGTTGTAGTACGGGGTGACCACCAGCAGTCCGTGGGCACCGGCCTTCTCCGCCGAGGCGGCCAGCTCGATGGTGTGCCGGGTGTCGTTGGTGCCCACCCCGGCCAGCACCCGCGCCCGGTCCCCGACGGCTTCCACCACGGTCCGGATCAGCTGTTCCTTCTCGGCGTCCGTCGTGGTCGGCGACTCACCGGTGGTGCCGTTGATCACCAGCGCGTCGTTGCGCTGCTCCACGACGAGATGGTTCGCCAGCCGTGCGGCGCCGTCCAGGTCGAGCACACCCTCAGCGGTGAACGGGGTCACCATGGCTGTGATCAGCCGACCGAAGGGGCGGGACACCGCCCGTGCCGGGGCGTCAACGTGGTCGTGCGTCATGGTGACAACCTATCGGACAGCGGAGGGAGGGCTGCCGGGGAAGGGTGGCATGCTCGCCGGGCGGGGCAGCCCCACCGCTCAGGACTGTTCGGCGAGCGGGCTCGCCGCGACCTCGGTACCGTCGGGCAGGGTCGAGATGACGAAGTCGGCGAAGACGTTCGGGGCGACCCCCTGCAACTGCCGCAGGCACTCCACCGCCAGCTCGCGGATCTCCACATCGGCGTGCTCGGTGGCCCGCATCGCGATGAAGTGCCGCCAGGCGCGGTAGTTGCCGCTGACCACGATGCGGGTCTCGGTGGCGTTCGGCAGCACCGCACGGGCCGCCTGACGGGCCTGCTTGCGCCGCAGCGTCGGGTTGGGCTCGTCGACGAAGTGCCGCTCCAGCCCCTCCAACAGCTCGTTGTAGGCCCGCACGCTGGCCTCTGCGGCCTCCACGAAGCGCTTGTGCAGCTCGGGGTCCTCGGCGATCACCCGCGGCTCGACCATCGCCGCGTCCCGCTCCGGGACGTACCGCTGGGACAGCTGCGAGTACGAGAAGTGCCGGTGCCGGATCAGCTCATGGGTGAAGGACCGGGACACCCCGGTGAAGTAGAAGCTGACCGAACCGTGCTCCAGCACGGAGAGGTGCCCGACCTCCAGAATGTGTGCCAGGTAACCGGCGTTGGTGGCGGTGGCCGGGTTCGGCTTCTTCCAGCTCTGGTAACAGGCCCGCCCGGCGAACTCCGCGAGCGCCTGCCCCCCGTCGGCGTCCGTCGACCACGGCACATCCTGCGGTGGCTCGAAATGAGTCCACGCGATCAACCTGACCTGGGGTTGCACCATCTCCGGCATGCCGCGACTCTAACCCCACCCCCACCCTCCCCACCCCTGCACCCCCACCGCACACACCCCACCCTCACCCCGCTGACTCCCCCGCGCCACCCCGCTGACAGCCCCGTCGATCTTGCACTTTTGGTCGCCGAAATACACCCCTTGACCACTTCTGTCCCGACAGAAAGTGCAAGATCGGCGAGCAGAGAGAGGGGGGCGTGGGGAGGGGGCGCGCGAGGGTGGGGCTAGACGTAGAGGGCGGTGAAGGGGGGCCAGGGGAGGTTGCGGGCCACCGAGAAGGCCATCCAGGCGGCCAGGAAGCCACCCACCAGTTTCGGGCCCACCCGCAGCTCGGGTAGCCGCCAGCCGAACGCCTGCCGGCCGGCCCAGGCGATGAAGAAGTACGCCAGGAACGGCAACGCGAAGACGAAGAGGAAGTGGTGCCGGGCGGCAGCCGGCAGGTCGGCGTGCAGCACGTACCACAGGGCACGGGTGCCGCCGCAGCCAGGACAGTCCAGCCCGGTGGTCATCTTGAGCAGGCAGCTCGGCAGGGCGTCCGGCGCCGACCGGGTGGGGTCACTGAGCAGGGTGTAACCGATGCCGGCGCCGACGCAGCCGAGCGCGGCCAAGGGCACCACCCAACGGGGGGTGCGCTCGTACATCCGCGCCACGAACCGGGTCAGTCGATCCGACTCGACCACCGGATAGCCGCCCGGATGACCCGCCGGCCATCCGCCCGGACCCACCTCACCCGCCGGCATCCCGCCTGGCATCCCGGCAACCGGCCCGGCACCCCCGGGCGCGCCAAGGGTCTGCCCGCCAACAGCCGCCCCGGCCTCGGTCGGCACGGCTTCGGTCGGTGTGCCGGGGGAGGTCGGTTCCCCGCTCGACGGGTGCGGCTGGGCGGGCGATCGGTCAACGCTCGTCACGAGCCTCACCGTACACCGGACAGGCCCACCAGGGCTGCGGCCAGCGGGGCGGCCAGGTCTCCGGCGGCCGGCGGCGCCACCGCGTCCAGTCCCAGCCAGCCGGCCAGGCGGTACAGCTCGGCGGCCAGCGCCACCGCGGTCTCCCCGGGGTCGGCCCCCGGCTCCGCCCAGGCCGCCGGCACCAGCAGCACCCCGGCCTTGCGGTCGGCCTTGAGGTCGACCCGGGCGGTGAAGCGTTCCCCCTGCCGGAAGGGCAGCACGTAGTAGCCGTACAGCCGCTTGGCCGCCGGCACGTAGATCTCGATGCGGTAGCTGAAGTCGAACAGCCGCTCGGTGCGGCCCCGTTCCCAGACCAGCGGGTCGAACGGGCTGACCAGGGTGTTGCCGCGTACCCACCGGGGTAGCCGGGCCTGGTGGTGCAGCCAGGCCGGGTGCCGCCAGCCCTGCACCGTGACCGGTTGCAGCTCCCCCGCCTCGACCAGCTCGGCGATGGCCTGTCGGGCTCCGGCCACCGGCAGCCGGAAGTAGTCGCGCAGCTCCGGCTCCGCCGCCACCCCCAGCGACCGGGCGGCGATGCCGACCAGGGTGCGGTACGCCTCGCCGTCCGTAGGCGTCGGGGCGGCCAGCACCTCGGCCGGCAGCACCCGTTCGGGCAGGTCGTAGCGGCGGGCGAAGGAGGTGGTGCGCTCGGCGGCGCAGACCTCACCGGCCCAGAAGAGGAACTCCAGGGCCTGCTTGACCGCCGACCAGTTCCACCCCCAGTTGCCGGTCGCCCGGGGTGCGTCGTGCTCGATCTCGGCCGCGGTCAGCGGCCCTCGGGCGGCCACCTCGTCGCGGACCCAGGCCACCAGATCAGGCTGCTCCGCAGCGATGTGGCGCATGCCACCCCATGCCTCGGCCTTGGCCCGGGCCATCCGCCAGCGAAACACGGAATGCAGGCCGACCGGCACCAGCGACGCCTCATGCCCCCAGTACTCGAACAGCTCACGAGGGCTGCGGTAGGCGGCCGATTCGAGCAGCGAGGTCGGGTAGGGCCCGATCCGGCTGTAGAGCGGCAGGTAGTGCGCCCGTTGCAGCACGTTGACCGAATCCATCTGGATCAGGCCGACCCGGTCGAGCACCCGACGCAGGTGACGACGGGTGGGGGCCCCGGTGGGCGCGGGGTCGGCGAACCCCTGGGCGGCCAGCGCGATCCGCCGAGCCTGGGTGAGGGAGAGCGATTCCTTGATGGCCATCGCGGGCAGGCTACGCCAGCGGTACGACACAGGTGTGCCACGCTGGACCTGCCGTCGTCGGCCGCGTAGAACGGCAGTCATGCCGACCATCCGTCGTGAACAGGCCGCCGACGCCGAGGCGATCGCCCGGGTGCACATCAGCGGGTGGCGGGCCGGGTACGCCGGGATCATGCCGGACGAGGTGCTGGCTCGGCTCAACCCGGTGGCCTGGGCCCAACGGCGCCGGGATCTGGGTACCGCCGATCCGGAGCACCCCTTCACCACCCTGCTGGCCGAGATCGACGGCACGCTGGCCGGATTCACCACCTTCGGCCCGTACCGCAACAATCAGGACCGGGGCGACCTCGACCCGGCCTACGGCGAGGTGGTGGCGATGTACGTGGTGCCGGAGCACTGGGGTGACGGCACGGCACCCGCCCTGCTGGCGGCGGCTCAGGCCGGTCTGCGCGAGCGGGGCCTGGCCGAGTACCGGATCTGGGTGTTGGCGGACAACCACCGGGCCCGCCGGTTCTATCAGCGGGCCGGGCTGTCACCGGACGGTGAGCGGTCGACCTATCCGGTGCCACTGTCCGGCGGGCGTGCGCCGCTGCACCTGGTCGAGCTGCGGTACGCCGGACGACTCGACCGCTGAGGCCGGTGGCTCGTCGGCCCAGCCCGGCCGGCGTACCGGCAGGAAGGCCAGCAACGCCAGGCTGATCCAGACATAGGTGTTGCTGAACACGAACCCGTCCAACCCGGTGAAGTCCTTCTCCCAGGCCCAGACGATCCGACTGATCAGGAAGCCGTACCCGACGATCGCGGCGGCCAGCAGGCCACGGCGTCGGCGGCTGCCCGACGGCGCGGCGACGGCCCCCTCGACCAGCAGCAGCAGACCCGGCAGCAGCCAGACCAGGTGGTGTACCCAGGTGACCGGGCTGACCAGGCACATCACCGCGCCGGTCAGGGCCAGCCCGGCGGTCTCGTTCCCGGCGCGTACGGCGGCACGGGACCGCCACACCCACAGCGCCACGGTCACGGCCACCAGGCCCAGCCAGGCCAGGGTGCTGGGGTTGGTCGGGTCCAGTCGGGCCACCACACCGCGGAGCGACTGGTTGGAGACGAACGCCAGCTCACCGACCCGACCGGTGTTCCACAGCGCGGTGGTCCAGAACTCCCGGGAGGCGTCCGGGAACAGTGCCGCGGCCAGCACGGTGGCCCCGGTAGCGGCGGCCACGGCGGTTACCGCGGCCCGGATGCGACCGGTCACCAGCAGGTACACGATGAAGATGCCCGGGGTTAGCTTGATCGCGGTGGCCAGGCCGATGCCGATGCCGGCCCACCGGCTGCCGCCCGGCAGCAGCCGCATCAGGTCCACCGCCACCAGGAACAGCAGCAGGGTGTTGACCTGGCCGAAGTTGATGGTCTCGCGCATCGGTTCGAAGGCGGCGGCCAGGCAGAACGCCACCGCGAAGGCGAACCAGCGGGTCCACCCGGCCCGCCGGGACACCGGGTCCAGCAGCCACCAGATCAACACCGCGCTGGTAGCCACCCCGGCGGCCACGCTCACCACGATCGCCGCGTGCCAGGGCAGGTACGCCATCGGCAGCATCAGCAGCGCCGCGAACGGCGGGTAGGTGAAGCCGTACTGGGTGCCGGGGCGCAGGTGGTCGTAGAGTTCCCCGCCCTCGCGGGCCCACCAGATGAGTGCCCCCCGGTAGACCTGAAGGTCGAAGAAGCCGTGCCGGGCCGCCGCCACGGACAGGAAGGCGGCCACCGCGACGGCGAGTACGACCACGAAGACGATCTGTCCGACCGTCCGCCTGGCACCCTGCGCCACCGTCGCCTCCCTCACCCTGCGTAGGCTGTCGTCCCATGGCTCTCGGGTTTGTCCGCCCGGCGCGTCCCGAGGACGCCGGCGAGATCGCACGCATCCAGCTCGCCACCTGGCGGGTCGCCTATCGGCGACTGCTGCCCCGGCATGTGCTGGCCGAGCTCGACGAGGGGTTGCTCGCCCAACGCTGGGAGGCTGCGGTACGCCGCCCGCCCAGCGAACACCACCGGGTCCTGGTCGCGGTCGAACAGGCCGAGCAATCGTATCTGGTGGGCTTCGCCGCCTCCGGTCCGGTGGACGCCGAGGCGTTGGCCCCGAACGAGCCCGCCGAGGCCCTCGGCCCGGAGGTGGTCGCGGTGACCGACCTGCTGGTGGAGCCCCGGTGGGGCCGTCGGGGGCACGGCAGCCGGCTGCTGGCCGCCAGTGTCGACCTGTGGCGGGAGTCCGGCTTCACCACGGCGCTGGCCTGGGTCTTCGAAGGCGATCAGGCCTCCCGCAAGTTCCTCACCGCCGCCGGGTGGCAACCGGACGGTGCGGGCCGCGCACTGGACGTGGACGACATGCTGGTCCCCCAACTCCGCCTGCACGTGGCCCTCCCCACCGAGCCGACCGACGCGGGCTGACCCGCACCTAGGCCCCCCGGGGGGCGGTCAGTCGAGCAGGGGGTCCAGGCCGAGGGTCAGGCCGGGGCGGTCGCCGACCGCGCGGACCGCGACCAGCACCCCGGGCATGAAGGACACCCGGTCGTACGAGTCGTGCCGGATGGTCAGCGTCTCACCGGCGGTGCCGAACAGCACCTCCTGGTGGGCCAGCAGCCCGGTGGCGCGGACGGCGTGCACCCGTACCCCGTCGATGTCGGCGCCCCGGGCACCGGCCACCTCGTCGGCGGTGGCGTCCGGCACCGGGCCCAGCCCGGCCTCGGCGCGGGCCGCGGCGATCAGACGGGCGGTGTGGGTGGCCGTGCCGCTGGGGGCGTCGAGCTTGCGCGGATGATGCTGCTCGATGATCTCCACGGACTCGAAGTGCCGGGCGGCGCGGGCCGCGAACTGCATCATCAGTACGGCGCCGATGCCGAAGTTCGGGGCGATCACCACACCCACCCCGGGCTTGCCGGCCAACCAGTCGCGCACCTGGTCGAGGCGCTGCTCGGTGAAGCCGGTGGTGCCGACCACCGCGTGGATGCCCTGCTCGATGCACCAGCGCAGGTTGTCCATGACCGCGCCGGGGGTGGTGAAGTCGACGACCACCTGCGCCCCGGCCTGGGCCACCGTGGACAGTTCGTCGCCCTGGTCGACCGCCGCCACCAGCGTCGTATCGGTAGCGGCCTCGACGGCCTTGCACACCTCGGCGCCCATCCGACCCCGCGCACCCAGTACGCCGACCCGGATCAGCCCGGCCTTTTCCCGCTCGTCAGTCACGCGGCACAACCTATCCCAACAGGTCCGCCGCCAGCCGCAGAGGCGGGAGATCCGGCGTGATGCGGCGATCACCCCGCCGGACAGCCGGACAGCCGAGGGGTCAGGCGGGGAAGTCGCGGTCGGCGAAGGGGCCGACGACTGCCAGGGACATCGGTCGGGCCAGCAGGTCGGCGGCGAGGGTGTTGACGTCCTCCAGGGTGACCGCGTCCACCCGGTCGAGCAGTTCGTTCACCGGCATCAGGTTGCCGTAGAGCAGTTCGCCCTTGGCCAGCCGACTCATCCGCGAGCCGGTGTCCTCCAGCCCCAGCACGAAGGCCCCCTTGCTCATCCCCTTGCCCCGGGCCAGTTCGGCCTCGGTGATGCCGTGGGCGGCGGTACGCGCCAACTCGGCCCGGGTCAGCGCCAGCACCTCGTCCACCCGGCCGGGGGCACACCCGGCGTAGACGCCGAACACCCCACTGTCGGCGTACTGGCTGGCGTAGGAGTAGACCGAGTAGGCCAGCCCCCGCTGCTCCCGGATCTCCTGGAACAGCCGGCTGGACATGCCGCCGCCGAGCACGTTGTTGAGCACACCCAGCGCGAAACGCCGATCGTCCAGCCGGTCGATGGCCGGGCAGCCGAGCACGATGTGCGCCTGCTCGGTCTCCTTGACCTCCACCACCGTACGGGCGGACCGGGTGCGTACCGCCGGGCTGGCCGGGCGGTGCGGCGCGGGCGGGGCCGGGTCGGTGTCCAGGGGGGTGCCGCGCAGCGCCTGCCGGACCAGCCGGACCACGGCGGCGTGGTCGAGGTTGCCGGCGGCGGCGATGACGATCTGCGGGGCGACGTACCGGCGCCGGTAGAAGGTCTGGATCTGGCGGCGGGTCATCGGGGTGACCGTGTCCGAGGTACCGGAGATCAGCCGGCCCAGGGGATGGTCGCCGTAGACGGCCCGGGCGAACAGGTCGTGCACCTCGTCGCCGGGCTCGTCGTCGTGCATGGCGATCTCCTCGAGGATCACGCCCCGCTCGGTCTCCACGTCGGCCGGTTCCAGCACCGAGTCGGCTACCAGGTCACACATCACGTCGATGGCCAGCGGCAGATCCTCGTCGAGCACCCGGGCGTAGTAGCAGGTGTACTCCTTCGTGGTGAAGGCGTTGGTCTCGCCGCCCACCGCCTCGATCGAGGAGGAGATCTCCATCGCACCCCGCTTGTGGGTGCCCTTGAACAGCAGGTGCTCCAGGAAGTGCGCGGCACCGGCCGTGGACCCGGTCTCGTCCCGGGAACCGACCGCGACCCAGATGCCGAAGGAGACGCTGCGCATCGCCGGGATGGCCTCGGTCAGTACCCGCAGCCCGCTGGGCAGCACGGTGCGGCGCACCGTACCCCCCAAGGGGTCCTCACTGAGGGTGCGGGTGACGGCCCGGGTGGCGCCGCCGGCGGACCGCACGGTACCGACTGCCTGCCGGCCGGGGCCGGGTGGCGTCGCCGGCGGGCGAGTCACGGACAGAGACGTTCGCCGGGTACGACTCACGGCAACCTGCTTCCGGTGCGACGAGGGGGTTGACGGTGACGAACCGGCCGGGCGACATGGTCGCCCGGCCGGTCAGCGATTCACTGCGGTTGGTCGAAGATCAGCTGTGCCGGGTACGCCGACGCGGCCGGGAGTCGCCGCCTTCGCCGCCCTCTCCGCCCTCGCCCCGCTCCGGGCCACGGCCGCCCCGGTCACCGCCGCGCTCGCGGTCACCCCGGTCACGCGGGGCACGGTCACCCCGGTCACCACGGCCGGCCGGCCGCTCGCCGCCCGCCTCGGCGGGAGCCGGTGCCTCAGCACCCTCGGGACGGACCTTGTCCAGGTAGATCTTGCCCCGCTGGTCGATGTCGGCGATCTCGACCTCGACCCGGTCGCCGACGTTGAGGAAGTCCTCGACCTTCTCGACCCGCTTGCCGTCGCCCACCTTGGAGATGTGCAGCAGGCCGTCACGACCCGGCAGCAGCGAGATGAACGCGCCGAAGGGGGCCGTCTTGACCACGGTGCCGAGGAACCGGTCCCCGGCCTTCGGCATGGTCGGGTTGGCGATCGCGTTGATCCGCTCGACCGCCGCCTGGGCCGAGGGGCCGTTGGTGGCACCGACGTAGATCGTGCCGTCGTCCTCGATGGAGATCTCGGCGCCGGTCTCGTCCTGGATGGCGTTGATGGTCTGACCCTTCGGGCCGATCACCATGCCGATCTTGTCGACCGGGATCTTCACCGTGGTGACCCGCGGCGCGTAGTCGGACATCTCGGCCGGGGACTCGATGGCCCGCTGCATCACGTCGAGGATGGTCTGCCGGGCCTCGTGGGCCTGCTGGAGCGCGGCGGCCAGCACGTCGGACGGGATGCCGTCGAGCTTGGTGTCGAGCTGCAGGGCGGTCACGAAGTCCCGGGTGCCGGCGACCTTGAAGTCCATGTCGCCGAAGGCGTCCTCGGCACCGAGGATGTCGGTCAGCGTCACGTACTGGGTCTTGCCGTCGACCTCGTCGGAGATGAGGCCCATGGCGATGCCGGCCACCGGGGCCTTCAGCGGCACACCGGCGCTGAGCAGGCCCAGGGTCGAGGCGCAGACCGAGCCCATCGAGGTGGAGCCGTTGGAGCCCAGGGCCTCGGAGACCTGCCGGATGGCGTACGGGAACTCCTCGCGCGAGGGCAGCACCGGGATCAGGGCCCGCTCCGCGAGGGCGCCGTGGCCGATCTCGCGGCGCTTCGGCGAACCGACCCGGCCGGTCTCACCGGTGGAGTACGGCGGGAAGTTGTAGTTGTGCATGTAGCGCTTGGACTTCTCCGGGGAGAGGGTGTCCAGGGCCTGCTCCATGCGCAGCATGTTGAGGGTGGTGACGCCCAGGATCTGGGTCTCGCCGCGCTCGAACAGCGCCGAGCCGTGCACCCGGGGCAGCACCCCGACCTCGGCGTTCAGCGGCCGGATGTCGCGCGGGCCACGCCCGTCGATGCGGACCTGCTCCCGCAGCACCCGGTTGCGCACCTCGGACTTGGTCAGCGAGCGGAAGGCAGCCGACAGCTCCTTCTCCCGACCCTCGAAGCGCGGGCCGAGCTCCTCCACCAGGCGGGACTTGACCGCGTCCAGGGCCTCCTCGCGATCCGCCTTGCCGGCGATCTGGAGAGCCTCGGCGACATCGCCGCGAGCGAACTCGGCGACCGCGTCGTACGCGTCGTTCTGGTAGTCCAGGAACACGGGGAACTCGGCGACCGGCTTGGCGGCGACCTCGGCCAGCTCGCTCTGCGCCCGGCACAGCTCACGGATGGCCGGCTTGGCGGCCTCCAGGCCGCTGGCCACGACCTCCTCGGTCGGGGCCGGGGCGCCGTCGGCGACCAGCTTGACGGTGTGCTCGGTGGCCTCGGCCTCGACCATCATGATCGCGACGTCGCCGTCGGCCAGGGCCCGACCGGCAACCACCATGTCGAAGGTGGCCCGGCTGAGCTCGTCGTGGGTCGGGAAGGCGACCCACTGGCCGTCGACGTGCGCCATCCGGGTGGCCCCGATCGGGCCGGAGAACGGCAGGCCGGACAGCTTGGTCGACATCGAGGCGGCGTTGATCGCCACCACGTCGTACGGGTGCTGCGGGTCGAGCGCGAGGATGGTCTCGACGACCTGGACCTCGTTACGCAGGCCCTTGACGAACGACGGGCGCAGCGGCCGGTCGATCAGGCGGCAGGTGAGGATGGCGTCCTCGCTGGGACGGCCCTCCCGGCGGAAGAACGAGCCGGGGATCCGGCCCGCGGCGTACATCCGCTCCTCGACGTCGACGGTCAGCGGGAAGAAGTCGAACTGCTCCTTCGGCTGCTTGCCGGCGGTGGTGGCGGACAGCACGACCGTCTCGCCGAGCTGGGCGACGACGGAGCCGGCGGCCTGACGGGCCAGCCGGCCGGTGGAGAAGGTGATCTCACGGGTGCCGAAGGACCCGTTGTCGATCACGGCGGTGCGGGATTCGGTGCCGAGTTTGGTCTCGGTCATGGTGCGGCAATGCTCCTTCGCATCGGGGGCCACGAGCGGGAGCTGTACCGACGGCCGGTCTTCGATCGAAGCGCCCGGGACCACCGGCGAAAGCCGGAGACACCCGGAGGCCACTACCGGAGACCGGTACGCCGACGGCTCCCCTGTCTGGGTGCTCGCAGCCCGTGTCTCGAGGTGGTTACGCCGACGGGGGAGCGGCCCGGTGGCCACTCCCCCGTCTCACGTCACCGGCGCAGGCCGAGCCGCTCGATGAGCGACCGGTAGCGGTTGATGTCCTTCTTCTGCACGTAGTTGAGCAGCCGACGGCGGCGGCCGACCAGCAGCAGCAGCCCACGGCGGCTGTGGTGGTCGTGCTTGTGCACCTTCAGGTGCTCGGTGAGGTCAGCGATCCGCTTGGTGAGGACCGCGACCTGCACCTCCGGCGAACCGGTGTCGCCCTCGACGGTCGCGTACTCCTCGCGGATCTTGGCCTTTGCCTGCTGGTCGAGCGCCATGTTCTCCCTGTTTCAGTGGGTTGTCGATGGTGTCCGTGCGAGCCAGGCTGAATCTCTGCAGGCTGGGCATCGCTACCGGACGTCCTCGCATCCGCGGCGTCGAGCAGACATGCGAGGACCCACGTCGGTCAGCCGACGTCTTCGTCAGCCTACCAGCACCTCGTGACCATCGCCCGAATGAGGCCGTCAGGCCAGCGCCCGGCGGGTCCGTTCGACGTCCTGGGCGATCTGGGCCACCAGTGGCTCGACGCCGTCGAAGCGGACCTGTCCCCGCAGGTGGGCCACGAAATCCAGGGCCAGTCGCTCGCCGTACAGGTCGCCGTCGAAATCCAGCGCGTACGCCTCGACCCGGCGTTCCCGGCCGGCGAAGGTCGGGTTGGTGCCGATCGAGACGGCCGCGCCCAGCGGCTCACGCTGACCCCGACGGATCAGCCGGGCGGCGTAGATGCCGTCGGCCGGGATCGCGGCGTAGCGGTGGCAGAGCAGGTTGGCGGTCGGGAAGCCCAACTCCCGGCCGCGCTGGTCACCCCGGACCACGACCCCCTCCAGCCGGTGCGGACGCCCCAGGGCGCTGGCCGCCGCGGTCACGTCACCGGCATCCACGCAGGAGCGGATGTACGTCGAGGAGAAGACCGTGCCGGCCTCGGCCACCAGGGGTGCCCCCTCGACGGCGAAGCCGAAGGTACGCCCCAACTGCTCCAACAGCGCCACGTCCCCGGCGGCCCGGTGCCCGAACCGGAAGTTGTCCCCCACCACCACCAGGGCGGCGTGCAGGTGCTCGACCAGCACGTCGTGGACGAAGGCCTCCGCCGGCAGCCGGGAGAACTCGGAGGTGAACGGCACCACACAGAGCACATCGACACCGAGGGCCTCGATCAGCTCCGCCTTGCGGGCCGGCTCGGTGAGCACCGCCGGATGGGAACCCGGCCGCACCACCTCGGCCGGATGCGGGTCGAAGGTGACCACGACGGACTGCACTCCCCACTCCCGGGCGCGCGCCACCGCGTGCCCGATGGTGGCCTGGTGGCCCTTGTGCACGCCGTCGAAGACCCCGATGGTGACCACCGAACGTCCCCAACCCCCCGGCGCCGCGTCGTACCCCCGCCACCGCTGCATGCTCGTCCTTCCTGTAGCCGGTACTGCCAGGTCTTCCACTCGGGTGTCGGCCGCCGTCACGCCGGGGCGAGCACGATCTCCGCGCGGGCCCGGCCGGCCCGCTCGCTGACGATAGCGATCAACTGGCCGGCCGGATCGAAGACCGCGTACGGCCCGAGGTGGCCGATCGGGTCGAGCGGGCCGCCGTGGGAGAGCACCTTCGCCTCCTCCGGGCTGGCCACCCGGGTGGTGAAGAACCGGGCGGCGGCGGCCGCCAGCGGAAGGTCGACCACCTCGGGGGCGCGTTGTTCCAGCTCATCCAGGGTGGCGGCCTCGGCCAGGGTGAAACCCCCCACGGCGGTACGCCGCAGGGCGGTGAGATGTCCGCCGACCCCCAGCGCCAGGCCGGCGTCCCGGGCGATCGCCCGGATGTAGGTGCCGGTCGAGCAGGCCACCTCCACGTCTACGTCCACCACCTCGGGCTGGTCCCGGCGGATGGCCAGCACCTCCAGCCGGGACACGGTGACCCGCCGGGCCGGCAGGTCGACGGTCTCGCCGTCCCGGACCCGCTTGTACGCCCGCTGCCCGTTGATCTTGACGGCGCTGACCGCGCTCGGCACCTGGTCGATCTCGCCGGTCAAGGCGGCCAGGGCGGCATGGATCGCCTCGTCGGTCAGCGCACCGGCGGATGCGGTGGCGATCACCTCGCCCTCCGCGTCGTCCGTGACGGTGGACTGGCCCAACCGGATGGTGGCGGCGTAGGTCTTGTCGGCGCCGATCACGTAGGTCAGCAGGCGGGTGGCCCGACCCACCCCGATCACCAGCACCCCGGTGGCCATCGGATCCAGGGTGCCGCCGTGGCCCACCCGGCGGGTACGCGCGAATCGGCGGATGCGCGCCACCACATCATGCGACGTCATGCCGCCCGGCTTGTCCACCACGATCAGACCGTCTGTGCTCACGACGTGCAAGCCTGCCAGATCGACCCGGCGGGCCCGGCAGCGGACGACCGGCCGCCGAAACCGGATTTACGGCGTGGAACACGACTGTGACGATGAACTCACAGCGGCGTCGGCCGATCCGGTGCCGCCGACCACGGGGAGACCGAAATGACCACCGGCGGCACATCCACCGAGCGGCCCGATGAGACTATCCGCCTGCGTACGCCCCGACCGGCGAGCACCCTGCCCGCCTGGATGCTCGATCCGCCACCTCCCAGGCGCACCCTGGGGGTGCGGGTCGCCCAGGCGTTCGCCGCCCTGCCCGGCGTGGGCCGGCTGCGCCGCCGCTGGTGGGCCTGGCAGGACCGGGACCGCCTCTACCAGCGCTACCCGACCACCTTCAAGATGGTCGCCATGGTCGTCTCCTGGATCGTGGTGATGGCCCTGGTGTCGCTGCTCTACGCCCTCTACGCCCAGATCTGACCCTGTTCCGGCCGGGATCAGGCGGCGGGTGTCGCCCGGGATTCGGTGCGGACCGCCCCGGTGACCGCCCAGGCTCCGCTGCGCAGGCGCAGCACCAGGCCGATCAGCCGGATCACGGTGAACAGCAGCAGACCCGCCCAGATGCCGCCGAGGCCGAGGGTGAAGGCGTGGGAGAGCCAGATCGCGGGGAGGAATCCGCCGAGGGCGCCGACCACGGTCAGATTACGCAGATACCGAATGTCACCGGCACCGATCAGGACCCCGTCCAGGGCGAACACCACCCCGGCCAGGGGCAGCATGACGACGAACCAGGGCCAGGCCACCAGGGCCTGCTCGTGTACCGCCGGCTCGGCGCTGAACCAGGTCGGCACCACCCCCGCCCCGGCTGCGGCCAGCACGGCGAACGCCGCCCCGCACACCGCACCGAACCGACCGATCCGCTTGGCCAGGGCGCGGGCCGCCTGATCGTCGCCGGCCCCCAGGGCGGCACCGACCAGGGCCTGCGCGGCGATGGCCAGCGCGTCGAGCACCAGGGCCGCGAAGAACCAGAGTTGTACCGCGATCTGGTGAGCACCGACCGCGGCGGCGCCGAACCGGGCGGCGACCGCCGTCGCGGACAGGAAGCTGGCCTGGAAGGCCACCCCACGGATCAACAGGTCCCGGCTGAGGACCAGTTGCTGGCCGATGACCCGCAGGTGCGGGCGCAGGGCCACCCGCTCGGCCACCAGGGCCCCGGCGAACAGGACCCCGGAGAGGGTCTGCGCGATCACGTTCGCCACCGCGGAACCGTTCAGGCCCATCCCCACCGGATAGACCAGCACCGGGCAGAGCACCGCCGAGAGCAGGTTGGGCCCGACCACGAACCACAACGGCCGACGGGTGTCCTGCACACCGCGCAGCCAGCCGTTGCCGGCGGCGGCCAGCAGCAGCCCGGGGGCCCCGAGGGAGGCGATGCGCAGCCACTCACCGGCGGCCCTGCCGACCTCTCCCCCGCCGGCCAGGGCACCGGTCAGCGCCGGGCCCCCGACCTGCATCCCGATGGCGACCAGCACCCCAAGGGCCAGGGCCAGCCAGGAGGCCTGCACCCCCTCGGCCACCGCGGCGGCCCGGTCCCCGGAACCGAAGCGGCGGGCGGCGCGCCCGGTGGTGCCGTACGCGACGACCGTGCCCACCCAGGCGGTGAGGGTCATCACGGTGCCGCCGACGGCGACCGCCGCCAACGGAACCTGACCCAGATGCCCGACGACGGCGGTGTCCACCAGGACGTAGAGCGGCTCGGCGGCCAGCACCACGAGGGCCGGCAGGGCTAGCGCGGCGATCCGGCGGGGCGAGGCGACCCGGTCGACGGTCGGGGTGGGCTGGCTCATCGCCGCCGATACTGGCACGCGAGGTGTAAGGAGACAAGAGAAGTGTGCTGCTTACCAATGGCGGTCACGTCACACCATGGCGGGCGGTGGTGGAGCGGTGGAACTACCGGACGGTGACGCCGTACGTGCCAGGCGGTCTCGGCGTCACCGCCGGTCGGGTACGTTCACTGACGGGTGTCCATGGAGGTCTGCAGGGCGCGGCGGGCCTGCTCGCGGGCCTCGTCGGTGGTCTCGGGCTTGGGCTTGGCGGCCATGGTGAGTCCCTTCCAGGGCGCGCGTCGCCGAGCACGGCGGCGCGTCACGGGCGATGTCGCTGACGGCGCCCAGCCCAGGCTCCGGGGTCGCCGGAGCGGCGGGTGGACGACCTTTACGGCCCGGGTCGGTCGACCCTGGAGGAAAGCGGCGCAGGGTATGGCTCCGCCATCCTGACCTGCGCCATAACGGCGTCGGCCGATACCCAAGTTATCGTTCAGGTCCACATGTCGCCCACGGTTCCCGACATCTGGACCGATCGAACCCGATCACCGCGCCAGGAAATGCCAGCCCACCCACCACCAGAAGCCGAACAACCCGATCCGCCCGACCGGGACCGGGCCCACCTCGTAGCGCATCACGTACGCGCAGACCTCGCCGAGGGTCGGAATCCGCGATCCCTCCCGGCGGGCCAGCCACTCGACCAGGCCGAACAGCGCCAGCCCGACCAGGAATCCACCGATCGCCAGGGCCCGCATCATCGCCGCACCAAACCCCAGAAGGCCGACAGCCACACCAGCCAGCCGGCGGACCGCACCAGCCGGTCCTCCAGCAGCGGGTCCGCCAGCCGGGAGAAGGTGGGGAAGTCGTCACCGGCCGCCGAGAAGAAGGTCGCACCCTCGAAGACGCCGAACACCAGCACCGGCAGGGTCCACCAGAGGGCACCCGAGTTCAGCCGCTGCGGAGCCGGTCGACGCGGCACCCGATTCGACATCCCGAGCCAGATCAGCATCCCGCCGGCCCCGAACACATAGAGATTTGCCTCCGTCGAGAAGGACGGAAAACGACCACCGACCAGGGAGAGAGCGACGAGCACCGGCACACTGACGACCGGGCGCTCCCAGGTTCGAGGGGCCTCTAGGGTGAGGTCGCGGGGCTGCTCCATCATCCGATTCTCCCGATCCCGTCCAGGTACGGAAAGGTCAACACCCCCTGATATCGACCCGGATATCACCCTTGCCGATTAATACGACCCTCCCCATCTGGTACGTCCAGTTCCGTCCGGATACGCGCGATCACCTCGTCGACCGTTCCCCGTCCGGTGAAGCCGGCGGCGAGGCGATGGCCGCCGCCACCCAGCGCCAGGGCCACCCGACTCACGTCGATCGCCCCCTTGCTGCGCAGGGACACCGCCCACTCGGCCACCCCGGTCTGCTTGACCACACAGCTGACGTCCGCCTCCGCGGTGCACCGGACCGGATCGATCAGGGCTTCCAACACGTACGGTCGCTGGTCGTGTCGCGCCAGGTCGTCCAGGGTGGCGTAGGTCCAGACCAGGCCGTGGCCGCCGGCGGCGGCAGGCTCCAACCGGGCCCGGCCCAGCACCTCACCGAAGAGACGCACCGCGCCGAAGGGGCGGTTGTCGAAGATCCGCCGGGAGATCTCGCCGGGACGGATGCCGGTGGCCAACAGGCGGGCCGCCATCTCGTGCACCGCCACGGTCGTCGCCTCGAACCGGAAGGAGCCGGTGTCCGTGCTCAACGCCACGTACAGACACTCGGCGATGCCGGGATCCAGGGAGACCCCGAGCCGGGCCAGCAACTCCTCCGCGACCACGGAGGTCGCCGCGGCGCCCGGGTCGATCAGGTTGACATCACCGAAGCCCGGGTTCGAGGCGTGATGGTCGAGGACCAGGGCGGTGCCCGGGCCGGTCAGCCGACCGGCCAGCTCGCCCAGCCGGGACTCACTGGCCGCGTCGAAGCAGATGACCAGATCCGGCTCCGGGTCGGCCTCCGTCGCCGGCACCAGCAGCTCCTGACCGGGCAGCCCTAGCAACGGCTCCGGTATCTCCAGCGGGCCGGGAAAGGTCGCCTGGAGCAGCCCCACCCCTAGCTGACGCAGCCCTAGCCCGAAGCCGAGCATGCTGCCCAGCGCGTCGCCGTCCGGGTTGATGTGGCAGATCAGCAGCACCCGACCATCGGGGGGCAACTGCCGCACGGCCGCCACCGCCGCCGCCCAGTCGGCCTCCACCGGGCCGGTCGAGGCCGTACCGACCGCCGAAGCCGCCAGGACCGCACCGGCGGAAGCCGGCCGGTACGGGGCCGAACCGCCGACCCCGGCCGGTCCCGGCGGCGCGGCCGTCTCGGTCGTGGCGCCGCCGGTCGGGGCGGTCACCGCCGGTCCCCGCCCCGGGCCTCGTCGACGTCGCCGGCCTCGGGCTCGCCGGAGTCCTCGTCGTCCTCGTCGTCCTCCAGGCGGTACGGCTGGGCGTCACCGGCGTACTCGGCCCGCGCCGCCAGGCGCTGCACCTCGGCGTCGGCGTTACGGGCCGCCGCCAGCAGGTCGTCGATGTGCTTGACCTGATCCTGCACGTTGTCCAGGACGAAGGTCAGAGTCGGCGAGTGGCGCAGACCCAGGGCCTTGCCGACCGTGCTGCGCAGCATGCCCTTGGCGCTGTCCAGGGCGGCGGCGGTGCCGGCCTGGGCAGCCGCGTCGCCGAGCACGGTGTAGAAGACCGTGGCATCGCGGAGATCGGCCGTGATCCGGGCGTCCGTGATGGTGATCATCCCGAGCCGGGGGTCCTTGATCTGGCTCCGCACCACCGACGCGACCAGTTCACGCACCCGCTCCGCGTGCCGGCGTACCTTGGCCGGATCCGTCATCTCGCCACCTCCACGGCGTGCCGCTACCGACCGGGCCGGTTGACGCCTACGTCACCGGGCCCGGGTCGGCCCTTAACACCTCGAACCCTACCCGCGGGGCACCCGGGCCCGCGCGGGCGGCCGACGGCCCGGACCACTGACGGTCAGTCCTCCTCGCCGTGTAGTCGGCGACGCACCGACAGCAGTTCGATCTCCGGCCGACCGGCCACCAGCCGTTCGCAGGAGTCGAGCACCTCACGGGCGTGGGCCGGCTCGGCGGCCACCACGGCCACCCCTATCTCCGCTCGCCCGTGCAGGTCGAGCGCGCCCACCTCGGCGGCCGAGACCTCGAAGCGGCGCAGCGCCGCCACGATCGGCCGTACGTAGGATCTCTTGGCCTTCAGCGACCGGGAGTCCCCCGGCAGCAGCAGGTCGAATACTGCGGTAGCGGTATACATCGTCTGCGGACACTACCCGCATCCCACCCCACATGATCAAGGGGTTTACGCCGCCCGGCGTAAACCCCTTGATCAGTGCGTCACCGCAGGATCAGGCGCGAACCTTCTCCCGCATCTCGAAGGTCTCGATCACGTCGCCGACCTGGACGTTGTTGTAACCACCCAGAGTCAGACCGCACTCGAAGCCCTCGCGGACCTCGGTCGCGTCGTCCTTGAACCGCTTGAGCGAGCTGATCGTGAGGTTGTCCGCCACGACCGCGCCGTCGCGCAGCAGGCGCGCCTTCGCGTTGCGCCGGATGACACCCGACCGGACGATGCAACCGGAGATGTTGCCGATCTTGGACGAGCGGAAGACGTCGCGGATCTCCGCGGTGCCCAGCTCGACCTCCTCGTACTCCGGCTTGAGCAGGCCCTTGAGCGCCGCCTCGATCTCCTCGATGGCCTGGTAGATGACGGTGTAGTACCGGATCTCCACGCCCTCGCGGTCGGCCATCTCGCGGACCTTGTTCGAGGCCCGCACGTTGAAGCCGATGATCGTGACCGGCTCGGACGAGGCGCTGGCGAGCATGACATTGCTCTCCGTGATCGCGCCGACGCCCCGGTCGAGGACCTTGAGCTGGACCTCCTCGGGGATGTCGAGGTTGAACAGCGCGTCCTCCAGGGCCTCCACCGAACCGGAGACGTCACCCTTGAGGATGAGGTTGAGCGAGGTCTTCTCGCCCTCCTTGAGCTGCTCCATGAGCGTCTCGAGGGTGGCCCGGCCACGGGAGTTGGCGAAGGACGCCGCCCGCCGCCGCGCCTGGCGCTGCTCGGCGATCTGCCGCACCGTACGGTCGTCCGCCGCAGCCAGGAAGGTGTCGCCCGCACCCGGCACCGCGGTCAGGCCGAGAACCATGACCGGACGCGCCGGACCGGCCTCGGTGAGCTGGTTGCCGTTCTCGTCGAGCATCGCCCGGACCCGGCCGTGCGCCCCACCGGCGACGATCGAGTCGCCCGCCCGCAGGGTGCCCTTCTGCACCAGCACGGTAGCCACCGCACCACGGCCCTTGTCCAGGTGCGCCTCGATGGCCACACCCTGCGCTGGCCCGTCGATCGGAGCGGTCAGCTCCAGCGACGCGTCGGCGGTGAGCAGCACCGCTTCGAGGAGTTCCTCGATGCCGATGCCGGGCTTCGCGGCCACGTTGACGAACATGGTGTCGCCGCCGTACTCCTCGGCGACCAGGCCGTACTCGGTCAGCTGCTGGCGGACCTTGTCCGGGTTGGCCTCCGGCTTGTCGACCTTGTTGACCGCGACCACGATCGGCACTTCCGCCGCCTTGGCGTGGTTGAGCGCCTCGATGGTCTGCGGCATCACGCCGTCGTCGGCCGCCACCACCAGGATCACGATGTCCGTGACCTGGGCACCACGGGCACGCATGGCGGTGAACGCCTCGTGACCCGGGGTGTCGATGAAGGTGACCGCCCGGTCCTCGCCCTCGTGCGGGACGTGGACCTGGTAGGCGCCGATGTGCTGGGTGATGCCACCGGCCTCGCCGGCCACCACGTTCGCCTTACGGATCGCGTCGAGCAGCTTGGTCTTACCGTGGTCGACGTGACCCATGACGGTCACCACCGGCGCACGGCTGACCAGGCGGTCCTCCGCGACCTCGGCGTCGAGGTCGATGTTGAACTGCGCGAGCAGCTCGCGATCCTCGTCCTCCGGGCTGACGATCTGCACGTTGAAGCCGAGGTGCTCACCCAGCAGCAGCAGGGTGTCGTCAGAGCAGGACTGGGTCGCGGTGACCATCTCGCCCAGGTTGAACATCTCCTGGACCAGCGAACCCGGGTTGGCGTTGATCTTGTCGGCGAAGTCCGACAGCGAGGCGCCCCGGGAGAGCCGGACCGTCTGCCCCTGACCCCGGGGAGCACCCGAGCTCATGGTCGGAGCCGACAGGTTGTCGAACTCCTGTCTGCGCTGCTTCTTGGACTTGCGACCACGGGTCGGCTTGCCACCCGGACGCCCGAAGGCACCGGCGGCGCCGCCGCCACGGCCACGGCCGCCGCCACCCGGACGCCCACCGCCACCGGCCGGCGCACCCGGGCGGAAACCGCCACCGGCACCGGCACCACCGCCGGGGCCGCCACGGTAGCCACCGCCACCGCCGCCACCACCGGGGCCACCGCGGTAGCCACCGCCACCGGCACCGCCGCCACCACCGGGACCGCCGCGGTAGCCGCCACCGGCACCGCCGCCACCACCGGGACGACCGGCACCGCCGCCACCACCGGGACGACCGGCACCGGGACCACCCGGACGACCGGGCCGCTGGCTCGGCATGGAGGCCGGGCTGGGCCGAGGCGGCATGGAGGCCGGGCTCGGCCGCGGCGGCATCGAGGACGGGCTGGGACGAGGTCCACCGGCACCGGCGGCCGGCGGACGCTGCTGCTGGCTGCCCTGGATGCCGAAGGGGTTGTTACCGGCACCCCGCGCCGGCGGACGGCCCTGCCGGCCACCCGGGCCGGGGGTCGGGCCGCCAGTGCGACCGGCGGCCGGGGAACCCGGACGCGGCGGCATGTTGCTGGGGCCGGGACGGGGACCCGGACGGGCGCCCCCTTCCGCCGGGGGCTCCCGGCGGACGTTGTCGCGCTGCTGCTGGCGGGCGGCCTGGGCGGCCTTGACCGCAGCCTCCTGCTCCGCCTTCAGCGCGGCCGCGCGCGCCTCCGCGGCGGCCACCTCGATGTCATGAGCACTCGCCGGCTTGGCGACCGGGGCCGCCGCGGGCGGCGGACCGGGCACCGGGGCCTTCGGCTTGGGCCCGGGCGCCGCCGGACGCCGCGGCGGCGTCGGCTTGGCGGTGATCCGGGGCTCGCCGGGGGTCGGCGAGGACGGGGTCGGTGCCGCCGGAGCTGGCGCGGCCGACGGCGCAGCCGTCGGAGCGCCGGCGCCGCCGGAGGCGACGAAGGCGCTGCGCAGCCGCCGGGCGACCGGCGCCTCGACGGTGCTCGACGCGGACTTCACGAACTCGCCCATTTCCTTCAACTTGGCGAGAACGGTCTTGCTTTCGACCCCGAGCTCTTTTGCAAGCTCGTGTACGCGGGCCTTACCTGCCACTGCACTCCTCACTCCGAGGTCGTGCGGGCAGCACCCGCAGCGACCTCACTCGTGCACTTGAAGCCTGGTCATTTCTGGGACTTCATCGTGTGCTCATGCTGGTCGTCCTACCTTGCTAGCGACCCTCGCCCGGTCGGGTGACCGGACGTGGTGGTTGACGCGTCAGGTACTCCGCGAGGGCTCCGTCATCGGGAGCCCCGGCGAGGCGCAGCGCACGCCCGAAGGCGCGGCGCCGCACTGCCTGCGCGAAGCAGGCCGGATCCGGGTGCATGTTCGCTCCCCGACCCGGCAGTCTGCGGGTCGGATCGGGCCGGAGGCTGTAGCCAGCCTCGTCATCGATCGCGACGATCCGCAGTAACTCATTGGCCGGCGCACGCCGTCGGCAACCCACACAGGTGCGCTCCGGCCGCGCGCGTCGTGCCACTGGTGGAAGTCTACCCCTAGCTGCCCGAGACCGCGCCGCCCGGTTCCCGGACCTGATCGGCTCCGGGGCGGCCGGCAGAGCCACTCTGCTCGGCGTCGGACCGGATGTCGATCCGCCATCCGGTCAAGCGGGCAGCAAGCCGGGCGTTCTGCCCTTCCCGCCCGATGGCGAGCGACAACTGGAAATCCGGAACGGTGACCCGGGCCGCCCGGTTCGCCAGGTCGACCACCTCCACCCGCAGGGCCTTGGCCGGGGAGAGGGCGTTGCCGACGAAGGTGGCCGGATCCTCCGACCAGTCGATGATGTCGATCTTCTCGCCGTGCAGCTCGCTCATCACCGCCCGGACCCGCTGGCCCATCGGGCCGATGCAGGCGCCCTTGGCGTTGACACCGGACACGGCGGAACGCACCGCGATCTTCGTACGGTGACCTGCCTCACGGGCGATCGCGCTGATCTCCACCGTGCCGTCGGCGATCTCCGGCACCTCCAGGGCGAACAGCTTCTTCACCAGGTTCGGATGGGTACGCGACAGGGTGATCTGCGGGCCGCGCATCCCCTTGGACACGTGCACCACCACGCACCGGATCCGCTCGCCGTGGGCGTACCGCTCCCCGGGCACCTGCTCCGACTGCGGCAGGACACCTTCCAGCTTGCCCAGGTCGACCGTGACGATGCCCTTCTCGGCCCGCGCCTCGTGCGCCTGGACCACCCCGGTCACCAGGTCGCCGTCACGGCCGACGTACTCACCGAAGTGCACCTCGTCGGTGGCCTCCCGCAACCGCTGGAGGATCACCTGCTTGGCGGTCATGGCGGCGATCCGACCGAAGTCGTGCGGGGTGTCGTCCCACTCCCGGGCGACGCCACCCTCCGGGTCCATCTCCTGGGCGTAGACCAGGGCCGCGCCGCTCTTGCGGTCGATCTCCACCCGAGCGTGCGACTGGGCACCCTCGGTGTGCCGGTACGCGGTCAGCAGTGCGGTCTCGATCGCCGCGAGGATCGTGTCGAACGGGATCTCCCGCTCGCGCTCGAGTGCGCGCAGCGCCGCGAGGTCGATATTCACCTCTCCTCGTCCTCCACATCGTCATCGTCATCGTCATCGTCGTCGACGTCTTCTGAATCGGGCAGTTCGTCCAGGCGGCTGAACTCGATCTGCACCCGCCCCGGGCCGAGGTCGGCGTACGGCCACGAGGCCCCCTCGCCGTCGACCTCCAACTCCACGGACTCCTCGTCCGCGGCCACCACCCGGCCGGTGACCTGCCGGTCGCTGGATTCCCCCGCCCCTCGGACGGTCACCCGGACCAACCGGCCGATGTTGCGCCGCCAGTGCCGGGGCAGGGTCAACGGCCGGTCCACCCCCGGTGAGCTGACCTCAAGCTGGTACTCCCCGGCGACGATGTCACCGCCGGTCTCCTCGGCCGCGTCCAGCGCCGCCGAGACCGCCCGGGAGATCTCCGCCACCGCGTCCAGGTTGATCCCGCCGTCCGCGTCGACGATCACCCGAACCACGTGTCGTCGACCGGCCCGGGACACGGACAGGTCCTCCAGGTCGTAGCCGGCGCCGTCGACGACCGGTGCGATCACCGCACGCAGTCGCTCCCGACGGGCGGCGAGGTCTCCTCGGGGACCCTGGCCGCCTCGCGGAGCCGGGCCGCCGCCACGGGGTCGTCCCGTCGTTCTGGTGGCACGGCCACGCTGCGTCATCTGTCCGACCCTTTCACTGCTCGCCGACTGCCATGCCGGCACGCCACCGGTGCGGACGCGCCGGTGGCTGCGCAGAGCGTAACGCGCCCACCGGAGGAGGACCCGAGCGGCGCACCGACGCCCACCGCCGTACACCGACCGTGTCGATGGTGTTGACTTGTCCGGTGGTGATGGGCAGAACGACTCGGCGGGAGGGATCCTCCCCGCCTCCCCGGCGCACCGTGCTGCGGGCGGGGGCCTTGCTGGTGCTCGGCGCAGCCGCCGCCCCGCTGACCGGCTGCGGCCTCCTGGACCGCGAGGACCCGCCACGGCCGGACCCCCTGGCCCCCCTGATCGAGGAGTCGTTGCGCCTAGCGGCCGGGCTCCGCACCACCGCCGAGGCCCATCCCGACCTGGCCGCCCGGCTGGTCCCCCTGGCCGAGACCCACGAGGCCCACGCCGACGAACTGGCCCGACTGACCGGTACGGCCCTTCCGTCGGCCGCGCCGTCCGGATCGGCCGCACCACCGTCACCCGAGCCTCCGGCGGACCGGGCAGCCGCCCTGTCCGCGCTGCGCAAGGCCGAACGGTCCGGCCGGGACTCGGCGACCGCAGCCTGCGCCGCCGCCCCGGCCGAGCGGGCCGCCCTGCTCGGCTCGATCGCCGCCGCGCGGGCCACCCACCTGGAGGCGCTCAAGTGACCGCACCCACCGGCACCGAGGACCCCCTGGTCGCCGCGCTGGCCGCCGAATACGCCGCGATCTGGGCGTACGGCCCGATCGGGGTACGGCTGGCCGACGCCGAACGCAAGGCCGCCGTCGAGGCGGAGGCCGCCCACCGCGGCCGACGCGACGCCCTGATCATGCAGTTGACCACCGGCGGCGGGGCTGTCCCACCGGACCGACCCGGTTACGCCCTGCCCTTCCCGGTGACCGACCGGGCCAGCGCCCTGCGGCTGGCGGTCGAGGTGGAGGAGCGCGCTGCGGCCTTCTGGCGGGCGGTGCTGCCGGCCAGCACGGGAGAGCAACGGGACCGGGCCCTGACCGCCCTGATCGACTACTCGGTGCGGGCGACCCGCTGGCGGCGGGCGGCCGGGATCACCCCGGTGACGGTGGCCTTTCCCGGCCGTCCCGGCTGAACCGACCCCGCCCGGGGGCGAAAATATGAACATCCGTAGTGGTCGGGGCGGCTTTGCGGTTGCGGTCCGGCATACCTGGTATGCATACTCCGCTACATGTCCATCCGCCACGGCCTGCTCGCCCTGCTCGAACGCGGCCAGATGTACGGCTACCAACTCCGGGCGGCGTTCGAGGAGTCGACCGGGTCTACCTGGCCGCTGAACATCGGTCAGGTCTACACGACCCTGTCGAGGCTGGAGCGCGACGGACTCGTCAGATCCCTGCCGGAGAGCGAGACCGGACAGCGGCCGTACGAGATCACCGACGCCGGGCGGGCGGACCTGGCGCTGTGGTTCGCCACCCCGATCAGCCGCACCGACCGCCCCCGTGACGAGCTGGCGATCAAGCTGGCCCTGGCGTTGACCACACCGGGGGTCGACGTCCGCGCCGTGGTGCAGAACCAACGCACCGCCACCATGCGTACCCTCCAGGAGTTGACCCGGTTGAAATACGCCAGCGACCGGCCGGAGGATCTGCCCTGGCGACTGGTGCTCGACGCGATGATGTTCCAGGCCGAAGCCGAGGTGCGCTGGCTCGACCACTGCGAGACCAGCCTGGCCCGGCACCGCCCCCCGGTCTCCGGCCCAGCGTCCCACTCGGAGGCGGTGGGCCACACGGGTGAGGAGGCCCGACGGTGAGTGCGGCGAACGACCCGAGACCCACCCTTTCCGACCAGGGTGTCCCGCCGGTGGACGGCGGATCCGGCGGGGATGACGCCACCGAGGCCGTGCTGGAGCTGCGGGAGGTGCACCGCACCCACGGCACCGGTCCGGCCGCCGTGTACGCGCTACGCGGAGTCAGTCTGGTCGTCCGACCCGGCGAACTGGTCGCCGTGATGGGCCCCTCCGGCTCCGGCAAGTCCACCCTGCTCACCCTGGCCGGCGGGCTGGACAGCCCGACCTCCGGTGAGGTGCGGGTGGAGGGCCAGCCGCTGCACGCGCTGGATCGCAGCGGCCTGGCGCGACTGCGGCGCCGCCGGATCGGCTACATCTTCCAGAACCTCAACCTGATCGGCAGCCTGACCGCGGTGGAGAATGTCGCACTCCCCCTGGAACTGGACGGTACGGGGGTACGTCGGGCTCGTCGATTGGCGCTGGAAGCCCTGACCGAGGTGGGCATGACGGAGTTGGGCGACCGCTTTCCGGATCAGCTCTCCGGCGGCCAGCAGCAGCGGTTGGCCATCGCCCGCGCGCTGGTCGGTGAGCGCCGCCTGGTCCTCGCCGACGAGCCGACCGGGGCGTTGGACTCACAGACCGGGGAGGCCGTGCTGCGGCTGCTGCGCCGCCGGGTCGACGCGGGCGCCGCCGGGGTGCTGGTCACCCATGAGGCCCGACACGCCGGCTGGGCGGACCGGGTGGTGTTCCTGCGCGACGGTGTGGCGGTCGACTCGACCGCCCCGCTGGTCGGCATCGAGGCCCTGCTCTCCGGCAGCGGCCGGTGAGCGACCAGGTCGACTCGAGGCTCGGCAAGGCGCGGACGGCGGAGTTCATCGGGTCGTGGCGGACCGCCCTGCGCATCGCCCGCCGGGAGACGAGACGGGCACGTGGGCGGACCGCCCTGGTGCTCGGCATGATCATTTTGCCGGTGCTGGCGCTCACCTTCGTAGCGGTCAGCGTGGACATGTCGCGGCTGACTCCCGCCGAGAGGCTGGACCGCACCCTGGCCGACGCGGACGCCCAACTGCGGGTGGTCAGCCGCGTCCCGATCAGACAGAGCGCCGACGGCAACGACTGGTGGCCGGCCGGCGAAGAGGTCGAGGAGAGCGAGGCCCTGGCGAAGGTCAGCGCGGACCAGGTGGCCGCGCTGCTGCCCGCCGGCAGCCGGGTCCTGCCGATCACCCACTGGGTGCCCTTCCCCGTCCGCGACGGTGACCGGGTCCGCGATCATCTGAACGCCACCGTGGTCGACCTGACCGACCCGCTGGGGCACGGACTGGCCCGGGTGCACGCCGGTCGGGTTCCGGCCGCTGCCGACGAGGTCGCGGTGAACCCGGCCACCCGGCGTCAACTCGACCTCGACCTCGGTGACCAGATCGCCGCCGGCAACAACAGCCGCAGCTGGACCGTCGTCGGAGTGGTCGAGTTCCCCGGACAGTTGAGCCCCGGGGTCGCCCTGCATCCCACCGGGTCACCGACGACCGCGGGGGGCGCCGACCCGAACTTCCTGGTGGACCTGCCCACCCCGATGACCGCCGAGTTGTTCCGCCAGCTCAATGAGCAGGGGGTCGTGGTCACCGCCCGTATCACCGCGACGCCGCCCACCGTCGTCGCCGACGGACGGTTCGACCTGGCCACGTCAGGCGAGGAGATCGGTAGCGGCCTGCTGGTCGCCGGGCTGGGTCTGCTGGAGGTGGTGCTGCTGGTCGGCCCGGCCTTCGCCGTCGGGGTACGCCGACGGCGGCGGGACCTGGCGCTGGTCTCGGTGGCCGGGGGTGATGCCGCCCAGCTCCGTCGGGTGGTGCTCGCCGACGGGGTGATCCTCGGCTGCATCGGCGCCGCGATCGGCATCGCCCTCGGGGTGGCCGTGGCCTTCGCCACCCGCCCGTTGGTCGAGGAGTTCATCGTCCAGCACCGTTTCGGGGGGTACCGGGTCTGGCCCGCTGCCCTGGTCGTGATCGGGCTGGTGGCGGTACTCGCCGGGGTGCTGGCGGCACTGGCCCCGGCCTGGACGGCCGCCCGACAGGACGTGGTGGCCGGGCTGGCCGGCCGGGGAACCCCGCCGGCGCGTCCACGCCGTTGGCTGGTCATCGGGGTACTGCTGTCCGTCGGCGGGGTGGGCGTGGCCGCCCTCGGTGCGGTGCTGACCTCACAGGCGATCATCCTGGCCGGGCTGCTGCTCGGTGAACTCGGGCTGGTCTTCGCCACCCCGACACTGGTCGGAATGGTGGCCCGGGCCGGCCGGTTCCTGCCGCTCGCCCCCCGGATCGCGCTACGGGACGCCAGCCGCAACCGTTCCTCTGCCGCCCCGGCCATCTCCGCGGTGATGGCCGCTGTCGCCGGCAGTGTCGCCCTGGGTCTCTTCCTCGCCAGTGAACAGGCCCGCGACGAGGAGCGGTTCCGGCCGATGCTGCCGGAGGGCAGCATCCTGGTCTGGGTCGACCAATGGCCCGAGACCCCCTCCCCGCCCACCCGCGCCGAGATCACCGGACCGGCCCGGGAGCACCTCGGCGCCCGGACGGTCGCCCCGCTGGTCACGGCCGGCTGCCTGCCCGAACACGAGGAGTGTCAGTTCAGCCCGGTGCTGCCGGCCGAGCGTGCCTGCCCCTGGCAGACGGAGCAGACCCTGAGCGAAGCCGACCAGCGTCGGGCCCGGGCCGACGACCGCTGCCAGGGCCCCCCGGACGCCTACTACGGCCCGTACTTCCAGGTCGCCGTGGACGACGGTGCGGCGTTGCCGATCCTCACCGGCACCGGGGCGGAGGAGACGGCCGCGGCCACTGCGGTGCTGCGGGCCGGCGGGGTGGTGGTGACCGACCCCCGGTACCTGCTGGACGGCCACGTGGAGCTGCGCTACCAGGAGAGCTCCGATGGCTCGCTGAGCGGCCACACCCGGTCGGTGATCGTTCCCGGCCACGCCGTGGACAACGACCTCGACAGCGACTGGGTCCTGCTCTCGCAGGCGGTGGCCGACCGGCTGGGGGTGGTCACCCGCCACGCCGGCTGGGCGATGGACGGGACGACCGATCGAGACCGCCACGAGCAGTTCACCGCCGCGATCCGTCCACTCGGGCCCCTCAGCGTGGAGACCCCGGACGACAGCCGGCACAGCGGCACCGTAGGGATGCTGCTCCTGCTGGCCGGGGTCTCCGCGGTGGTGACGGTGGGGGCCGCCGGAATAGCCACCGGCCTGGCTGCGGCCGAGGGCCGCGCCGACCTGTCCACCCTCGCCGCGGTCGGCGCCAGTCCAGGCGTACGCCGACTGCTCTCCCTGTGTCAGGCCGGCGTGATCGCCGTGCTGGGTTCCCTGCTGGGCATCATCGCCGGCCTCGGCGCTGCGTTGATCATCCTGTTCTTCACCAACCGGCAGTACGCGCAGGCCTGGCCGATCGAGCCGCCCTATCCGTTCGTCGTCCCCTGGCTCACCCTGGGCGTACTGGTGGTGGTGCCGCTGGTGGCGATGCTCGGGGCGGCCCTGTTCACCCGTTCCCGACTACCGGTGGAACGACGGCTGGACTGAAGTACGGCACACTGTGCGGATGTCCACACTGGGTTCCCTGGCCCGCCGACTCGGGCGGTACCGCTGGTTCGGTGCCGCCATGCGCCTGCTCGTCCCCGCCGACCGAATCGTCGGGCGACTGACCCGGGGCCGGGTGGTGGCGCTCGGGCTCGTACCGTCCCTGGTGATCACGACGACCGGCCGCCGCTCCGGCAAGCCCCGCAGCAACCCCCTGCTGTACATACCCGACGGCACGGGGTACGTGGTGATCGGTTCCAACTGGGGGCAGAAGCAACAACCGGCCTGGTCGCTCAACCTGCTGGCCAACCCCGAGGCCGAGGTCGACGTGGCGGGACGCCGCATCCCGGTACGCGCCGAGTTGGCCACCGGCGCCGAACGCGACCGCCTGTGGCAACTGCTCCTCGACGAATGGCCCGCCTACCAGGCCTACGTGGAACGAGCCGGCGACCGCCAGATCCGCATCTTCCGCCTAACCCCCACCCCCTAACCCCCACCCCCTCGCGCTGCCGCGCCACCCCGCAGCGCCCTTTTCGCGCCGATCTTGCACTTTTGGTCGCCGAAATGCGGCTTTCGCGGCTTATTCCCCGACACAAAGTGCAAGATCGGCGGGGGCAGGGCGCGCGGGGCGGGTGCGACGAGGGCGGGATGGGGAGGGAAGGAGGGGTTAGCCCAGGCCGCCTTGGACGCCGATCAGGGCGCCGATGGCGTAGGTGGCGGCTGCTGCGGCGGCGCCCAGGAGCAGTTGGCGCAGGCCGCCGGTCCACCAGCGGCGGGCGGTGAACCGGGCGACGACCGCACCGGCGATGAACAGACCCAACCCGCCGACCACCAGGGCCAGGGCCAGGCTGGTCGCACCGAGCAGGTACGGCAGCAGCGGCACCAGCGCGCCGACGGAGAAGCAGAGGAAGGAGGAGAAGGCGGCCGTCCAGGGGTTGGGCTGTTCGTCCGGGTTGACGCCCAGTTCCTCCTGTACGTGCACCCGCAGGGCGATCTCCGGGTTTTGGCGGATCGCCTCGGCCATCTGCTGGGCCAACTCGGGCGGCAGGCCTCGGCCCACCCAGATGTCGGCCAGTTCCTTGGCCTCGGCCTCGGGATGGCGTTCCAGTTCGCGACGTTCCTTGGCCACCTCGGCGGCGATCTGCTCGTTGGCGGACCGGACGCTGGTGTACTCACCCAGGGCCATCGAGATCGCGCCGGCCACCAGACCGGCGGTGCCGGTCAGCACGATGTTGCGCGGCGACACCCCGCCGCCGCCGACGCCCGCGATCAGGGCGATGTTGGTGACCAGTCCGTCCATCGCCCCGAACACGGCCGGCCGTAGCCAGCCGCCGGAGACGTCCGCGTGATGCGACTCCCTCAACGCCGCCGGGGTCTCGGTCACGGCAGGGTCAGGATCTCGTGACCATCCTCGGTCACCAGGATGGTGTGCTCGAATTGGGCGGTCCACTTGCGATCCTTGGTGACCACCGTCCAGCCGTCCTCCCAGAGGTCGTACTGGTGGGTGCCGAGAGTGATCATCGGCTCGATGGTGAAGGTCATGCCCGGCTCCATCACGTCGGTGGGCCGGGGACTGTCGTAGTGCGGGACGTACAGCCCGCTGTGGAAGGCCTCACCGATGCCGTGACCGGTGAAGTCGCGGACCACCCCGTAACCGAACCGCTTCGCGTACGACTCGATGACCCGACCGATGACGTTGATCTGGCGGCCCGGGGCGACCGCCCGGATGCCCCGCATCATCGCCTCGTGGGTCCGCTCGACCAGCAGTCGAGCCTCCTCGCTGACCTCACCGACGCAGAAGGTGGCGTCCGTGTCGCCGTGCACCCCGCCGATGTACGCGGTGACGTCGACATTGATGATGTCGCCGTCGGCCAGCACGGTGGAGTCGGGGATGCCGTGGCAGATCACCTCGTTGAGGCTGGTGCAGCAGGACTTCGGGAAGCCCCGGTAGCCCAGGGTCGAGGGGTAGGCGTCGTTGTCGACGAGGAACTCGTGCACCACCCGGTCGATCTCGTCGGTGGTGACTCCGGGCTTGCAGTGCTCCCCGGCTAGCTGCACCGCCTGGGCGGCGATCCGGCCGGCGATCCGCATCTTCTCGATGGTCTCCGGGGTCTGCACGTGGGAGCCCTGCCAGGGCTGGGGTGCCTTCTTACCGACGTACTCGGGCCGGGTGATGTGGGCGGGTACCGGCCGCCACGGGGAGAGCCTGCCTGGGGTCAGCGGCGCACGGACGGTCATGCCCGCAAGCCTATCGCCGCGCGCTCGGTGACCCCCACCACCGTCCAGGGCCATGAGTTGTTGCCACACCAGTTCGGCTGTGTCAAGGTGTCAGCGTGGATCAAGGGGGCACACCTCCCGTCTTCTCCGCCGTGGCGGAGACCGACGGTGATCACCTCATGGTGGTGGTCACCGGCGAGGTGGACATGGCGACCGCCGACACCATGCTCCAGACCGCGCTGCGGGAGCCGGCCGGGCGGATGACCCTGGACCTGCGGGCGGTCACCTTCTTCGACTCGGCGGCCATCCATGCGGTGGTCCGGCTCGCCGGCCACTACCCGCAGGCCCTGAGGGTGTTGCCCTCCCGCCAGGTGACCCGGGTGCTGGAGATCGCCGGCCTGAGCGGCCAGCCCTGGCTCACCCCAGGCTGACCGGCCGGACAGCCCCACCGCTCAGTCGGTCAACCGTCGGCGCAGGGTGACCTGGGTGCCGTTCGGGGTGTGCTCTACCGACAGCTCACCCAGGGCCCGGATCAGGGACAGTCCCCGGCCCCGGAAACCCGCCCCGGTCGACTCGCGCCACTGGCCGGTGTCCCGCACGGTCGCCACGACCTCCCGGTTCTCCACCGACACGGTGATCTCGATCACCGGCTCCACCGGGTCGACCGGATGCTCGATCGCGTTCGCCGCCGCCTCGGAGACCGCGACGGTCAGGTCGAACAGGTCGTTCTCGCTGACCTTGTGCCCGACCAGGAAGTCCTCCAGCCGCTTACGCAGCACACTCAGCCGGGTCGGGTCGGCCGGCAACCGCAGGGCGAACCGGTTCAGTTCGGTCGCCTCCAGAGCGAGCACGGCCACATCGTCCCGGCGCGGCCGGTCGGCGACCCGCTCAACCACCGCGTCCACCAGGTCCGCGACGTGTTCGCCCGGTCGGGCGGCGTCGGCCCGCAGTTGGGCCAGGGCCAGGTCGATGGCGACGTGCCGATCCTCGATCAGCCCGTCGGTGTAGAGCAGCAGCCGCTCACCGGCCCGCAGTTCACCGGAGACCGTCTCGTACCCGGCACCGGGGATGGCCCCGATCGGGGGCCCTAGCGCCCGGTCGTGCAGGAACTCCACCTCCCCGCCCCGGATGATCAGCGGGGAGGGATGCCCGGCGTTGGCGTAGCGCACCTGACCGGTGCGGGGGCTGAACCAGAGACAGAAGACCGTGGCGAAGGTACGCGACTCGGTGGAGTCCACCAGCCGGTTCAGCCGGGTCAGCGACTCCCCCGGATCGAAACCCTCCAGGACGTACGCCCGCAGCGCGTTACGCAGTTGGCCCATCGCCGCCGCGGCCGGTACCCCCTTGCCGACCACGTCACCGATCACCAGGACCAGTTCGTCCTCGTCCCGGGCGACCACGTCGTACCAGTCGCCGCCGACCTCGACATCGGCGCTGCCGGGCAGGTACCGGCTGGCCACCACCGTGCCGGGCAGGTGCGGCAGGGTACGGGGCAGCAGGCTGTGCTGCAGGGTGGTGGCGATACGGTGCTCGGCCTCGTAGAGCTGGGCGTTCTCCAGTCGTACCCCGACCAGCCGGGCCAGTTGGGTCAGGGCGGCCTCGTCCGTGCCGACGCCGTCCACGGAGGGCCGCCACACCCGCAGTTCCCCCAGTTGCCGGTTGGCGGCTCCGGTCAACGGCAGTACGAAGGAGGGCTCGGTCGGGGCGGCACCCCCGCCGTCGGCCTCGTACCGTGCCCCGCCGGCGTCGACCACCACCCGGACGGCCTCGGCGAGGCTGAGGGCGTGCCGGGCCGCGACCTGGAGCACCTCGGCCGTGGAGCGGGCGGTGTTCACCGCCACCGCGGCGTCGGCGAGGGCCCGCAACCCTCGGATGATCTGGCCACGCAACTGGCCCAGTTCCACATTGGCGCGGACCCGGGCGATCAACTCCTGCCCGGAGAAGGGCTTGGTCAGGTAGTCGTCCGCCCCGACCGACAGCCCGGCCACCTCCTCCGCCGAGCCGGCCCGGGCGGAGAGCAGGACGATCGGGACGTACCGGGTGCGGGGGTCCGCCCGCAGGGCGGCGACCAGGCCGAATCCGTCCATCCGGGGCATCATCACGTCGGTGAGCACCAGGTCGAAGGTGACCTCGGTGGCCAGCCGCAGGGCCTCGACACCGTCGGCGGCCGTCGTCACCTCCCAGGTCGCGAGCAGCCGGGCCACATGTTCGCGCAGGTCGGGGTTGTCGTCGACGACCAGGATGCGGCCCTGGGGTTCGACGGTGGCCGGTGCCGGGAGGGTGGGGGTGGTGTCACTGGTCCACCGCGCCGACTCGGCCTCGAAGAGGGGGGCCTGACGCGGCTCCCGCTCGGCGTCCTCGGTCTCGGCCACCCGGTCGGCGGGCAGGTGGGCGGTGCCGAACGGGATGGTGACCGCGAAGGTGCTGCCCTTGTCCACCTGGCTGCTCGCGCTGACCTGCCCGCCGTGCATCTCGGCCAACTCGCGGACCAGGGCCAGCCCGATCCCGGTGCCCTCGTGGCTGCGGGAGCGCACTCCCGGCACCCGGTGGAAGCGCTCGAAGACGTGCGGCAGTTCATCCGGGTGGATGCCCACACCGGTGTCGCTGACCTCCAGGCGGGCCACCCCGTCGACCGCCCGGACCCGGACCTGGATCTCGCCCTCGAAGGTGAACTTCACCGCGTTGGAGACCAGGTTGAGGACGACCTTCTCCCACATGTCCTGGTCGACGTAGACCGGCTCGGCCAACGGCGGACAGTCCACCACCAGGCGGATGCCGGTGCGCTCGGTGGCCGACCGGAAGGTGCTGACCAACCGGCTGGTGTAGTCGGCCAGGTCGGTCGGCTCGTAGTGGGCGGCCAGCCGACCGGACTCCAGCCGGGAGAAGTCCAGCACGGTGTTGACCAGCTTCAGCAGGCGCAGTCCGTTGCGGTGCATCATGGTGAGCCGCTGGGTGTACGCCGAGGGCAACGCCGGATCGGCGAGCATCTCCTCCAGCGGCCCCAGCACCAGGGTCAGCGGGGTACGGAACTCGTGGCTGACATTGGCGAAGAAGTTGGTCTTGG
This sequence comes from Micromonospora sp. NPDC048871, assembly GCF_043198155.1. NCBI lineage: Bacteria > Bacillati > Actinomycetota > Actinomycetes > Micromonosporales > Micromonosporaceae > Micromonospora > Micromonospora sp. NPDC048871. The sequence goes on from NZ_JBICUM010000001.1 coordinate 286,609, forward strand.
CCAGGTCCAGGGCGGCCAGTTCGGCGGCGCGGGCCCGCTCCTGCTCGTACGCCCGCTGTTTGCCGGCCGCCCGCGAGATCTGGGCGGCCACCAACTCGAAGAAGTCCAGGTAGTCGTCGGTGAAGGGCAGCCGGCGGGCCACCCCGAGCACCAGCACCCCGGCGGGCTCGTTCGTCGCACTGATGGGCAGCACCACCATCTGGTCGGCGGCCCCGGCGGGCACCCGGCCGAGCAGGTCGACGGTGGGCACCGTGGCGGCGACCCCGGTCTTCGCCACCTCGACCAGCCGGCTGGGTGGGTCCAGGGGTGCGTCGTCCAACCCGGCTACCCCGGCCTGTTGCAGGCGCCCGTCGCCGGCGTCGAGATAGAGCAGCCCGAAGGGTACGTCGGCCCGATGCCGGTCGAGTACGGCGGTGACGGCCCGACCGAGATCCTCGATGCTGCCCGGGTCGGCCAGTTCCGACCCGAGTTCGGCCAGGGTCCGCAGCCGCCGCTCACCGAGCACCCGGCCGGTGGTCTCACTACAGATGCACAGCACGCCGTGGATCGCCCCGTCCGCGCCGCGGATCGGGTCGTAGGAGACGTCGAAGTAGACGTCCTCGACGAAGCCGTGCCGGTTGAGCAGGAAGTGGTGGTCCTGTGCCTGGTACGCCTCGCCGTCGCGCAGCACCCCGGCCAGCAGCGGCCCCAGCACCTCCCAGGTCTCCGCCCAGTGCTCCCGGGCCGGTTGCCCGAGCACGGCGGGATGCTTGTCGCCGATGGTCGGCCGGTAGGCGTCGTTGTAGAAGGCGCGCAGTTCCTCGCCCCAGAACACGACGATCTGGGCCTTGGAGGCGAGCATGGTGCTCAGGGCGTTGTGCAGCGTGTCCGGCCACTGGTGCGGGCCGCCCAGCGGGCTGGCCGACCAGTCATGGTCACGTAGCAGCCTGCCCATCTCGCCGCCACCGGCGAAGGCCGCCGCGAGCAGAGGCGGGATCCCGCCGTCCGTACCGGACGGATGACTCCCGCCCCCCACACCCCCCTGGGCCGAGTTCATGCAGCCTCCCGGCCGTCCACATGCGCTCCGATCATCCTGCCGCGTTCCGCTTCTACCCCGAAGGACCAGCAACGTAACGCATCAGAGCCATTGGACGCTGCGGAGCGTCGTCGCACCTCCGACACCACCGGGACCGATCACCGTCGGCACCGGGGAGATCACAGCGGGGTGACGTACGCTCCGGTGATCCCGCCGTCGACCACGAACTGGGCGGCGGTCATGAACGAGGCGTCGTCGCTGGCCAGGAAGGCCACCGCGGCGGCGATCTCGCTGGGCTCGCCGAAACGCCCCATCGGCACGTGCACCAGCCGACGGGCGGCGCGTTCCGGGTCGGCCGCGAACAGTTCCCGCAGCAGGGGGGTGGCCACCGGCCCGGGGCACAGGGCGTTGACCCGGATGCCCTCCCGGGCGAACTGCACGCCCAACTCCCGGGTCAGCGCCAGCACCCCGCCCTTGCTGGCGGTGTAGGCGATCTGCGAGGTCGCCGCACCCATCAGGGCCACGAAGGAGGCCGTGTTGATGATCGACCCCCGGCCCTGCCGACGCATGTGCGGGATCACGTACTTGCAGCAGAGGTAGACGCTCGTGGTGTTGACCCGCAGCACCCGTTCCCATGCCTGGAGGCCGGTCTCCAGGATCGAGTCGTCCTCCGGCGGGGAGATGCCGGCGTTGTTGAAGGCGATGTCCACCCGACCGTACCGCTCGACCACTCCGTCGAAGAGGGCCCGCACCGCCGCCTCGTCGGCCACGTCGGCCGCCACGAAGCTGCCGTCGACCTCCTCGGCGGCCCGGCTACCGGCCTCGGCGTCGATGTCGACACAGACCACCTTCGCCCCCTCGGCGGCGAACCGGCGTACCGTGGCCAGCCCGATCCCGCTGGCCGCTCCGGTGACCACGGCGACCCGATCCTGCAAGCGTCCCGGCATACTCACTCCTCCGTACTGATGAACACGTTCTTGACCTCGGTGAAGGCGTGCAGGGCGTCCGGTCCCAACTCCCGCCCCAGCCCGGAACGCTTCATCCCGCCGAAGGGGGTCCAGTACCGCACCGAGGAGTGCGAGTTGACGCTGAGGTTGCCGGCCTCGATCCCCCGGGCCACCCGCAACGCCCGGCCCACCTCCCGGGTCCAGATCGAGCCGGACAGGCCGTACTCGGTGTCGTTGGCCAGCCGGATCGCCTCCGCCTCGTCGTCGAAGGGGAGCACGGAGACCACCGGACCGAAGATCTCCGCCCGCCAGTGCGGGTCGGCCGGCGAGTCGGCGAACAGCACCGTCGGGGGGTACCAGTAGCCGGGGCCGCTGGGGCATCCGCCGGTGAAGGCGACCCGGGCGCCCTCGACATGCCCGGCGACCCGGTCCCGGTGTCCCGCCGAGACCAGGGGGCCCATCTCGGTGTCCTCGGCGGCCGGGTCACCGACCCGGAAGGCCCGTACCGCCGGTTCGAGCAGTTCGAGGAAGCGGTCGTGGACCGACCGCTGCACCAGCAGCCGGGAGCGGGCGCAGCAGTCCTGGCCGGCGTTGTCGAAGACGGCGTACGGCGCGGTGGCCGCCGCCCGTTCCAGGTCCGCGTCGGCGAAGATCACGTTCGCGGACTTGCCGCCCAGCTCCAGGGTCAGCCGCTTCACCTGGGCCGCACAACCGGCCATGATCCTGGTGCCGACCTCGGTGGAACCGGTAAAGACGATCTTGCGTACGGCGGGGTGGGTGACGAACCGTTCGCCGACCACCTCACCCCGACCGGGCAGTACGGTGAACACCCCCTCGGGCAGGCCCGCCTCCAGTGCCAAATCGGCCAGCCGCAGCGCGGTCAACGGGGTCCACTCGGCGGGCTTGAGCACGACCGTGTTGCCGGCGGCCAGGGCCGGGGCGAAGCCCCAGGCGGCGATGGGCATCGGGAAGTTCCACGGCACGATCACCCCGACCACCCCCAGCGGCTCGTGGAAGGTGACATCGAGCCCACCCGGCACCGGGATCTGCCGCCCGGTCAGCCGCTCCGGGGCACCGGCGTAGTAGTCGAGCACGTCCCGCACATTGCCCGCCTCCCAGCGAGCATTGCCGATGGTGTGCCCGGCATTGCGCACCTCCAGCCCCGCAAGCTCCTCCAGATGCGCATCCACCACCGCTGCGAACCGCCGAAGAATCCGCCCCCGCTCCCCCGGCGCCACCCCCCGCCACCCCTCGAAGGCCCGCACCGCCCGCTCAACCGCCGCATCCACCTCCCCCACCGAACACTGCGCAACCTCCCCCAACACCACCCCCCGCGCCGGATCCCAAACCACCCCCACGCCTACCCCTCCCTCTCCCTAACCCGCCCTCGCCCGCCCTCGCCCGCCCCGTCGATCTTGCACTTTTGGTCGGGACAAAAGCCGCTAACCACTGCAAATCAGCGACCACAAGTGCAAGATCGCGGCGGAGAGAAGAAGGGGCGGGTCAGAGGCGTTCGAAGCCACGGGCGAGTTCCCAGTCAGTGACGGCGGCGTCGAAGGCGGACAGTTCGACGCGGGCCATGTTGGCGTAGTGGGCCACCACCTCGGCGCCGAAGGCTTCGCGGGCCACGGTGGAGGACTCCCAGAGGGTGAGGGCGTCGCGCAGGGTGCCGGGGACCCGCTCGGCATCGGCGTCGTCGTAGGCGTTGCCGGTGCACTCCTGCTCCAGGTCCAACTCCTGCTCGATGCCGTGCACCGCCCCCGCCACCAGCGCCGCGATCGCCAGATAGGGGTTCACGTCGGCACCGGGCACCCGGTTCTCCACCCGCATCCCCTGGCCGTGCCCCACCAGCCGCAGGGCGCAGGTGCGATTGTCCGTACCCCAGCGCAGGGCGGTCGGGGCGAACGAGCCCGGCTGGTACCGCTTGTAGGAGTTGATGTTCGGGGCGAAGAACAGGCTCAGCTCACGCATGGTGGCGAGCAGCCCGGCCAGCACCCGCTGCCCGGTGACACTCAGGTACGCCGGGCCGTCGCCGAGCATCGCCGAGCCGCCGGAGGCGTCCCGCAGCGAGAAGTGGATGTGGCAGGAGTTGCCCTCCCGGGCGTTCGCCTTGGCCATGAAGGTGATCGACATGCCCTCCTGGGCGGCGATCTCCTTGGCCCCGTTCTTGTAGATCACATGGTGGTCGGCGCAGGCCACCGCCTCGTCGTACCGGAAGGCGATCTCGTGCTGGCCCAGGTTGCACTCGCCCTTGGCGCTCTCCGGGGTCAGCCCGGCCCCGGCCATCTGGTTGCGGATGCGCCGCAGCAGCGGCTCGACCCGGGCGGTACCCAGCAGCGAATAGTCCACGTTGTACTGGTTGGCCGGGGTCAGGTCCCGGTAGCCCCGCGCCAGCGCCTGCTCGTACGAGTCACGGAACAGCACAAACTCCAACTCCGTGCCGGCGTACGCGGTCAGCCCGTGCGCGGCCAGGCGGTCCAGTTGACCGCGCAGGATCTGCCGGGGCGAGGCGACAACCGGACCGGCCCCGTCGGGCCACTCCAGGTCGGCCAGGAGCATGGCGGTGCCGGGCTGCCAGGGCACCCGGCGCAGGGTGTCGAAGTCCGGCTTCATCACGAAGTCGCCGTACCCGCGTTCCCAGCTCGACATCGCGTACCCGTCGACCGTGTTCATGTCGACGTCCACGGCCAGCAGGTAGTTGCACCCCTCGCTGCCGTGGGCCACCACCTGATCGAGGAAGTACGGGGCGTGGAACCGTTTGCCCTGCAAACGCCCCTGCATGTCGACGAGCGCCAGGGCCACCGTGTCGATCTCGCCCTCGGCGACGGCGACCCGCAGTTGTTCCAGCGTGAGCGGAGCTCTCCTCATCCGCGCGCCTCCATCACCAAGGTCTACCGGCCTAGCCGAAGACCGTCAATGGGCCGCTCCGCTCGTACCCCGATCCCCTGCCCCGACAAACCGACCACCGCTCACCTCCGGTCGCGGCGCCGCGCCCAGCCGAGAAAGCGGTCGTACAGATCCGGGGTGTGCTCGGGGTTCAGTTGGGAGAGTTGGTCCCGGGCCTGGACCATCAGCCCACCCAGGTAGAGCAGCAATCCGAGCCGGTCCTTCCGGTACTCCATCAGCAGGGCCAGCCGGGCCGGCTGACAGGGCCACTCCGCGCCGCAGTTGCGGCACTGCCAGAGCGGACGCATCGCCACGTGGGGAATCACCCGCCGCCCCATCAGCGCACCCACCGTCTGCAGGCGGCACCCTGCACCTCACGCCGGCGTCGTGGCAGTCCTTCGTCGACCTCGCCAAGCAGATCGGCCCCGTGGGCTGACCGCTGAACGTCGTACCCCGCCTGAAGAATGGTGGGCATGTCGCCGCCAACCTCGCACCGGCACCATTCCATCGACTACATCGAGCTGACGGTCACCGACCTGGCCGACGCCAAGCGTTTCTACGCCGATGCGTTCGGCTGGCAGTTCACCGACTACGGCCCGGCGTACGCCGGCATCCAGGGCGGGTCCGGCTCTGAGGTGGGCGGCCTGCGCCAGGACCAGCGGGCACGCACGGGCGGAGGTCCACTGGTGCTGCTCTACTCGGCCGACCTGGAGCAGAGCGTCGAGGCGGTCGAGAATGCCGGTGGCGTGGTGGTGGCGGGGCCGTACGACTTCCCCGGCGGTCGGCGCTTCCACTTCACCGATCCGAGCGGAAACGAACTGGGCGTCTGGGCCGAGGCGTAGCCCGATCAGACCGACAGCGGAGCCCTTGCTCCTAACGTGGCGTCAGGTCACATAGTCGATGGTGTGGATGAGCTACTGACCGTCGGGCGGGTGGCGCGGTTGACCGGCGTCAGCGTCCGCACCCTGCATCACTATGACGAGGTCGGCCTGCTGGTGCCGTCCGCCCGGACCATCTCGGGGCACCGGGCGTACTCCGCAGCCGATGTGGAGCGGCTCCGGGAGGTGCTCGCGTACCGGCGGCTGGGTTTCGGGTTGCGGGAGATCGCCGATCTGGTGGGCGACCCGGCCACCGACCCGGTCGCCCACCTGCGCCGGTTGCGTGGCCTGCTGGTGGACCGGCAGGACCGGGCCGCCGCCATGGTGGCGGCCATCGACCGGGAGTTGGCGGCGCGGGCGATGGGCATCGGTACGACCCCGCAGGAGCCGCTGAAAGCCTTCGGAGCCCGGCTGTACGACGTCATCGGGTCGGCGTACCCCGCGACTCGGCGCACCGAGCCCCGGATCGCCGCGCGGGTCTGGGCGGCGCTGGGTGACGCGCGGACGGTCCTGAACGTCGGGGCGGGCACCGGCTCCTATGAACCGCCCGACCGTGAGGTGACGGCGGTGGAACCGTCGGCGGTCATGCGGGCCCAGCGTCCCCCCGGGGCGGCACCGTGTGTGGCAGCCGCTGCGGAAAGCCTGCCCTTCGAGGACCAGTCCTTCGACGCCGCGATGGCCTTCAGCACCATTCACCACTGGCACGACCCGATCGCCGGGCTGCGCGAGATGCGGCGGGTGGCCCGCCGGGTGGTGGTGTTCACCCATGACGCCAGTGACACCGGCTGGCGTCACCGGTTCTGGCTGACCCGCGACTACCTGCCCGAGGTCGCCGACCTGGTGGCCGACCGTCCGCCGGTGGACCAGGTGGCCGGCGCGATCGGGGCCCACATCGAGCCGGTGCTCATCCCGTGGGACTGTGCGGACGGCTTCTTCGAGGCACACTGGCGCCGGCCTGAGGCGTACCTGGACGAGCGGGTCCGTGGGGCGGTGTCGGTATGGACCAGGGTCGGCCCGCAGGCGCAGCGACGGGCGGTCGAGACCCTCCGCGAAGACCTGGCTTCCGGCCGGTGGGCGGAGCGCAACCGGGAGATTCTCGCCCTCGACGCGGCGGAACTCGGCCTCCGCCTGCTGGTGGCCTGACCACCGGCGCTGTGCCGATCAGCGGTCCGACGGTGGTGCGGGGCTTCCGTTCACCCGGGCAATCTGGGTTTCCTGCACCTGGCGGGCGGTGGTCAGGAAGTCGAGGATCGTGGCGAGCTGGTCCTCGCTGTACCTGACGAGGGCCTGGGCACCGGCCTCGCCGACGGGCAGATAGATCTCCCGTTCCACCTCGCGGGCGAGGTCCGTGCCGCTGACAAGGCGTCGAAGCTCTCGTGAAGGCCCGGCGCTCGACCGCCCTCTGGGCCCGGCAAGAGTGCAGAATGGGTGGACTGTCCAGCCAGGATCGCGCAAGGCGGGGAGAAGACATGAGTGACTGGAACGACAAGGTCATCGCGGAGTTCCGCGCCAACGGCGGGCAGGTGGGCGGCCACTTCGCCGGTGAGCCGCTACTGCTGTTGCACACGGTCGGCGCCCGGAGCGGCCAGCCCCGCGTCAACCCGATGACTTATCAGAAGGTGGACGGCGGCTACGCGGTGTTCGCCTCCAAGGCCGGGGCGCCCACCAATCCCGACTGGTACCACAACCTGCTCGCTCAGCCCCGGGTCCAGGCGGAGATCGGCACCGACACGGTCGAGCTGGTCGCCCGGGTGGCCACCGAGGAGGAGCGGGAGCGGATCTGGAACGCGCAGAAGACCGCGTACCCCATCTTCGCCGACTACGAGCGCAAGACCACCCGCAAGATCCCGGTGATCATTCTGGAACCCGTTCGGTAGGCGGAGACGGGACAAGCCGGCCAACACCGGCAGGGACGGCCGTCACGGTCCATGCCGCTCAGGCACCGATGGGGACGTACGGGCTGGCGTTGAGGCTGGCGGCGATCTGATCCGGGATCGGGTAGACCTGCTCGACCGGCAGGTGAACGACGGCCGCCCGGTCGTCGCCGCGCAGCAGGTCCCGAACCCGGTGCACGGTGGGGGTGATGTCGGTGACGGCGACGATCCAGTCGTCGACGTACCTGTCGACCGCTTCGCCGGAGAGGCCGACCTGTAGCGACCGGTACGGCAGCGGCTGAAGACGCAGGGACCGTTCCGGATCCCACTGCACCCGCACCGGACTGGTCTTCAGCTGCCGTGACCAGGTCGCCTGGTCACCGTGCAGGTCCCGGTCGTAGTGGCTCAGGCAGGCCCGGGCGAGCGCCCACTCGAATCCTTCCCGCGTGATCTCGATGGCCAGTACCCGTTCCTGCCCCGACTTGGTGGCCCAGCCACAGCGGTACATCATCCACAGGAAGGACGGCTTGATCCACGTCATCCGCTCCCGCTTGAAGGGGGCCACGAAACGGCCGGCCACCACCGCCGGCACCGCAATCTGCGGAGGATACGCCTGGTAGACGGTGATGGTGTCGGTTGCGAAGAGGGCGCGGATCTGACGAGCGGGAACGGACATCCTGAGATCCTCACCGATCGGCACTCGGCCGCACCATCGAAATTCCGCGCGCCTACGCTCCGATCGGTGACTCTCCTGTCGGATACTTTGGCTGCGGCCAATGAAGGCGAGCGCATGATCTCGAAGTCGTTTCACCGCACCCGGGTATTGCGCGATGCGCCTGAACGATGCCCGCTCGACGTCCCAGGGCGCTCGGGGCCCTTCACTGAACGGGAGAAGCGGAGTGGATGACTCTTACACAATCGTCGCGACCAGGGAGATAGCGGCACCTGTCGCCAACGTCTGGGATGCCTGGAACGACTCCGAGAAGATCGCGAGATGGTGGGGCCCGGCAGGCTTCCGCAGCACCGTCAAGGAACTCGATGTCCACGAGGGCGGACGTTTCGACGTGACGATGCACGGGCCCGACGGGACTGACTACCAGAATGTGTACGTCTTCGATTCCGTCGAACCCTACCGGCAGCTCGTCTACACCAACGTGGGCTCAGCCGAATTCGGCTTGGCCGCCTTCCAGTCTGTTTTCGACATGGTGGGGACCGGCGACACGACGCAGGTGACCTTGAAGGCACGCTTCACCACGGAGGAAGACAAGCGCAGGCATGTGGAGGAATTCCAGGCCGTTGAAGGCTCTCGGCAACTCCTGGAGCGGCTTGAGGAGCAGGCCAGGTCGATGAGCTGACAACCTGATCCCGGTCAGGTGTCAGGGTCAGCACCAGGCTGCCCCCAGAACTCAAGGTTGGCCCCCACCCTCCTTGTGTCGGTCGATCCTGCGATCGGACGGACCCGAGCGGATGTCGACCGAGCGCTCACCTGGGTGGCAGCCTTTCGACGGTGAGGTAGGTCCCGGGATCCACAGCTGGCGCGGCCGCCGACTGACTAGTCGGGTCGCGATCCTCGGATGAACTGGTCGACGGCTGTCGGCACGAGACCGTCGACCAGGTCCGGCGGGACCAGGTTGCCGTTGGTCAGCGTGGCGATGCCGTGGAGGGTCGCGAACAGCACGATGCCCACCTGCTGCGGGTCGCCGGGGGCGAGTACGCCCTGCTCCTGCCCCTGCACGATCAAATCGTTCAGCAACCCGAACGCCGCCGCCGCGGCGGCGACGAGCCGGTCGGCGCCTTCGCGGTGTTTGCCGGCGAACATCAGATCCAGCAGCGCGGCGTCCTCGGTGGCGAACCGCAGGTAGGCCGTTGCCACACCGTGTAGGCGAGGTTCGAACTCCGGCCCGGCGACGGCGAGCGCCGCGCGCAGCTCCGTGTCCAGTCGGGCGAAACCGGCCTCCGCGAGCGCGTCCAGCAACGCCTGGCGGTCGGCGAAGTGCCGGCGCGGCGCGGCGTGGCTGACCCCTGCCTCCCGGGCCAGCTCGCGCAGGGAGAGCTGCTCCGCGCCGTGTTGGCGCAGGCTGCGCTCGGCGGCGGCGAGCAGTGCCGCACGGAGGTTCCCGTGGTGGTACCCGGACATGGGCTCCACTCTAACGGAATGTAGTCGCTGACATCATTGTTGCCACTGCATACATTGTTTTCCATGAACACATTCACGACTGGCCACATCCCCGCCATGAACAGCCGGACCGTCGTCATCACCGGCGGAAACAGCGGCATCGGCCGCACCGCCGCCCACGCGCTCGCCGCCAAGGGCGCCCGCGTCGTGCTCGCCGTCCGCGACCCCGCGAAGGGGCAGGCCGCCGCCGCGACCATGGCCGGCGATGTCGTCGTACGCCGACTCGACCTGGCCGACCTCGCCTCGGTGCGTACCTTCGCGGAGGGGTTCAGCGACCCGATCGATGTGCTGATCAACAACGCCGGCCTGATGATCCCGCCCCTCGGCCGCACCGCCGACGGCTTCGAGCTTCAACTCGGCACCAACCACCTGGCGCACTTCGCGCTGACCAACCTGCTGCTGCCGCAGATCACCGGCCGGGTGGTCACGGTCTCCTCCAGCGGGCACCGGGCCGGCGCGATCGACTTCGACGACCTCAACTGAGAGCGCAAGCCCTACCGGGCCTTCCGGGCGTACGCCCAGTCGAAGTTGGCGAATCTGCTCTTCACCGCCGAGTTGCAACGCCGACTCACCGAGGTCGCGTCACCGGTGCGCGCCCTCGCCGCCCACCCCGGCCTGGCGGCCACCAACCTGCTCGGGCACCTCGACGGTGACCCCCTGCGGAGGCGTCTGGTGCACACGATTGCGGTCACTTCCTGGCCCAGAGCGAGGAGGACGGCGCGCTGCCCACCCTGTACGCGGCCGTCGCCGACCTCCCGAGTGGCAGTTACGCCGGCCCCGGTGGGCTGCTGCAGGGACGTGGCGCACCGAAGCTGGTCGGCCGCTCCAAGGCCGCCCGGGACGCCGCCACCGCCCGCCGCCTCTGGCTGATCTCCGAAGACCTGACCGGCGTGAGGTTCCCGCTGCCCGCCACACCAGCCAGGAGCAGGTGACACCGACACGATAGATTCAGCATTGACTTAATTAACCTGAAGCTGAAATAGTTCGATCGTGCACGCGTTCGACATCCTCGGCGACCCGGTGAGACGCCGGATACTGGAACTGCTCGCCGACGGCGAACAGGCTGCCGGCTCCGTCAGCGAGGTCATCCGGGCCGAGTTCGGCATCTCGCCACCTGCGGTGTCGCAACACCTGCGAGTGCTGAGGGAGTCGGGGTTCGTCACCGTCCGCCCAGACGGCACGCGCCGCCTCTACAGCGTGGAGGCGGCGCCTCTACGGGAAATCGACGTCTGGCTGGAGCGCTTCCGACAGTTCTGGGATCAGCGCCTGGACGCGTTGGCCACCGAGTTGGCCCGCGGCAGACACCAACGCCGCGAACAGCGCGGCAACCCGTAGGAACACCGTTTCACCGCCAACAAGCGAGCCGCGATCGAGCGAGGAGATGAAATGATCGACATCGTCAACCAGATCAACGCCACTCATCGGAAGATCGGCGATCAGTCGGTAGCCACCGGGGCCGGGCGATCGCTGTTGCTACGACGGACCTACAGCTTCCCGATCGAAGACGTCTGGAGTGCCTGCACCGACCCGGAACGGCTCAGCCGTTGGCTGGGGCCAATCGAGGGCGACCTGCGGGTCGGCGGCAGGTTCCAGCTCAAGGACAACGCCGGTGGCGAGATCCTTCGCTGCGAGGAACCCCGTCTGATCAAGGTGACCTGGGTACTGGGCGAAGGCATGCCGACCGAGGTCGAGGTACGCCTGACGCCCGATGACGACGGACGCACCCTCTTCGAGTTGGAGCATGCCTCGCCCGCCGAGATCGTCGATGAGCTGGTGCGCACGTACGGTCCCGGTGGCACCATCGGAATCGGCGGCGGCTGGGACCTCACCCTCGTCGCTCTCGACATGTTCCTCAACGGCGTGAGCTTCGACTGCGCCACCTGGGAGGACACCCCCGAAGCGAAGAAGTTCGCCGCGGCCAGCTGCCGCGCCTGGGCGCCTGCCGTCCAGGCCACCTGGGGAACCAGCGACGACGACCTCGCGGCGGCCACCGCATTCGCGGTACAGCACTACTTCCCCGAGACCGCGCACTGACCTCGCCTGGGGCCACCCGAGGAGCGCCCACCGCTCGAGCCCACAATTGTGTTGCCGAGAGCTACGGCGTACCCCATTCTTGGGCTTGTGACCAGGCCCGATCGCGACGGGCCGACCCGGGCCCTCGGCACGCCCGGCAGCCGCGGCGGCGCGGGGAAACGTCACCTCTCTCTCGGGTACGGCGTGACGCCCTACCCTGACACCCGCCCCGCGCCGCCTCGGTCCTGGTCCGACGGTCAGGTCAGCACCAGACCGGCCACCCAGAGTGCGCCGATCACCACCCCGGCCAGGAACTCGATCAGCATCGCCAGGCCGGCGGCGGCGACGGCCTGCTTGGTGGCGGGCCAGGCCAGTCCGGTGTCGCCCAGCCGCAGTCGTTCCATCAGGAAGATGCCGCCGACGAAGCCGATGACCAGCCCGACGACCGGGATGACGAAGAAGCCGACCAGACCGAGCAGGGCCCCGACCAGCAGGGTGGCCGTGGGTACCCCGGCCCGCTTGAGGTTGCGGCCCGGCCAGGCGTACTTGACCACGGTGCCGCCCAGGGCGACGACGGTGGCCGCCGCGAGCACCAGCCAGCGGCCGGTGCCGGCCTCCCCGAACAGCGCCCACACGAGGACGCCGCCCCAGCACAGCGGCAGGGCCGGCAGGCCGGGCACCACCACGCCGGCCAGCCCGGCGAGGATGGCCAACGCGGTGATCACCGATATCAGCGCACCGGTCTCTGTCAGGCTCACGCCGACTCCCCATCCGATTGCTTCATCTGTTAAGAAGGGGCCCTTTCTCTACCGCAGGCGTTAACAAGGTGCCCTTCCTTACCCGCCGGCCAGGCGGGTGGAGATGGTTTCGGCGGGTGCTGCACAGCCGAACAGGCGGCCCTGCGCGGAGTCGCAGCGTAGCGCCCGCAGCCGTTCGGCCTGGGCCTCGGTCTCCACCGCCTCGGCGGTCACCCAGAGTTCCAGGGCGTGGGCCAACCGCACCAGGGCGTCGACGATGCGTTCGTCCCGGTGGTCGGCGAGGTCCGGCTCGTCGCCCCGGATGCCCTCGACGAAGGGGGCGGCCAGTTTCAGGCAGGTGATCGGCAGCCGCCGCAGGTACGCCAGATTCGAGTAACCGGTGCCGAAGTCGTCGACGGCCAGCCGGACCCCTAGGGCGGCCAACCGGTGCAGGGTGCGCAGCGGCTCACCGCCGGAGCCCATCACGGCGCTCTCGGTCAACTCCAGTTGCAGCAGATCCGCCGGCAGTCCGCTGCTGGCCAGGGCGTCCGCCACCGTGTCCACGATCACCGGAGCGTCGGCCTGCCGGGCCGCCAGATTGACGCTGACCACCAGCCGTGCCTCGGGGAAGTCGACATGCCACCGGTGGGCGTCCCGGCAGGCCTGCCGCAGCACCCACTCCCCCAGCCGCACGATCAGGCCGGTCTCCTCGGCCAACCCGATGAACATGTCCGGGCCGATCAGGCCCAGCTCGGGGTGCTGCCAGCGGACCAGCGCCTCGACCGCCAGCATCCGACCGTCCAGCAGCGACACGATCGGCTGGTAGTGCACCACGAACTCGTCCCGGTCCAGAGCCACCGGAAGCCCGGCGACCAGGGCCGAGCGGGCGATGTCCCGGGCGCTGCGCTCCGGGTCGTACACCGCCCAGCGGCCCCGGCCCTGCTCCTTGGCCCAGTACAGGGTGGTGTCGGCGGCCTTCATCAGCTCGGAGGGGCTGGTGCCGACCAGGTCCGAGCCGACGATGCCGACGCTGGCCGAGACCATCAGCTGCTGGTCGTCGATGAACACCGGGGCGGCTACTGCGGCCAGTGCCAGTTCGGCCACCGCGATCATGTCCTCGACACCGGCGTCCCCGTCGACCAGGATGACGAATTCGTCCCCGCCCATCCGGGCGACCAGGTAGCCGTGCTCGGCCACACAGCCGGCCAGCCGCCGGGCGATCGTCATGAGCAGCCGGTCGCCGAGATCGTGCCCGAGGCTGTCGTTGATCGCCTTGAAGCCGTCCAGGTCGAGGAAGCAGACCCCGACCCGGCCCGAGGTGGCCAGCAGGCGGCTGAGGGTCTCGAAGAACAGGGTCCGGTTGGGAAGCTCGGTGAGGGGATCGTGCAGCGCCTGGAAGCGCAGTCGATTTTGCAGTTCGTAGCGCTGGGTGATGTCCTCCGCCACCGCGACGGTGAACCGGGGACGACCGTCCTCGTGCCGGATCAGGGAGACCGCCAGGTCCGTCCAGACGGAGCTGCCGTCCTTGCGGTGGTAGCGCTTCTCCACCCGGACGGCGTCATGCTTGCCCTCGACCAGTTCCCGGTACAACTCCCACATGCCGGGCACGTCGTCGCGGTGGAACAGTTCCGCCACGTTGAGGTGCCGCAGTTCCTCGATGGAGTAGCCGAGCATGTCGGCGAAGGGCTGGTTGACGTCGATGATCTGCCCGTCCACGTCGGCGATGCCGATGCCGATGGCCGCACCCCGGAACACCGCCCGGAATCGGGCCTCGCTGTCCCGCAACGCCTGCTCGACGTTGTCCCGGGCCTGCCAGGCCGACCGGGCGATCCGCTCCTGCTGGACGAAGGTGCGGTTGCGCAGGGCCCGGGCGAACCCGGCCGCCAGGCCACCCTGCATCGCCGCGATCCGGTCGTCGAGCCCGGCCGCCCCGCCCAGCACCTGGTCGGGCAGCCGGTCCGCGACCGAACGCACCGCCCACTCGATGACCCCCGGCTCGGTCAGGTGCGCCTCGACCAGGGCCTGGCCGACCTCCTCCGCTGCCGCCGAGGCCACCTCCTCGGCGTCCAGCAACGCCTCGGCCAACCGCAGGGTGTACGACAGCAGCAGCCGCTGGGTGTCGGCCGCGCTCATCGGCATGAAGCCCAGGCGGCGTACCGCCTGTGCCCACTCACTCGCGTAGCTCTGCGCACCGACCGGGTCGACGGCACGCCCCCCGCCGGCGTCGACGGCCGACATCAGATCACTCCGCGGTGCGGTCGTGGCGAGCCACCGCACCGAAGGCGCCGAAACGCTGCGCCTCGGCCGCCACCTCAGCGGGTGAGTCCGGACGCCACAGCTCCATGTGCACCACACCCGGTTCGAGGATCGTCCAGTCACCGAAGAAGTCGGTGATCTCCGCCCGGGAGCGGAGGGTGATCTCGGTGCTGGTCCGCGCGGAGAGCCGCTGCGCGTCCAGCATCTCCTGGGGCTGGTCCTCGAAGGTGGAGTGCGAGATCACCAGGTGACTGCCGGGTGCGGCGGCGGCACGCAAGGTGGCCAGAATGTCGGCGGGACGGTCGGCGTCCGGAACGAAGTGCACCACCCCTGCCAGCAGGATGCCCATCGGCCGACCGAAGTCGAGCAGCTGCAACCTCTCGGCCTCGGCCAGGATCCGCTCCGGCTCGCGCAGGTCGGCGTGGATGACAGCGGTCAGCTCGTTGCCGGCCAGCAGCTCCCGACTGTGGGCCACCGCCACCGGGTCGATGTCGACGTACACCACCCGGGCCTTCGGGTCGGCGGCCTGGGCGACCTCGTGCACGTTGCCGACGGTGGGGATGCCGGAGCCGATGTCGAGGAACTGGTCGATGCCGGCGTCGAGCAGCACCCGTACCGCCCGGCGCAGGAACTCCCGACCCGCCCGCATGGTGGCCGGCAGGTTCGGGGTCATGGCCGCTATCTGATCGGCCAACTGTCGGTCGATCTCGAAATTGTGGGCGCCGCCCAGGAAGTAGTCGTACACCCGGGCCGCGCTGGGCCGGGAAAGGTCGATCTCGATTGGTGGTCCGTCCGGCTGCTGCACTGGTCACCCCAAGTCCTCGCCACAGATCAAGTGACGCTGACTACTCTAGGCCCGCGCGGCACACCCTGGGAGATCCACAAGGCTCTTTGTCGACAGCCGACCCCGCACCCGCCCGGGCTACCCCCGGGCGGGGTCAGGCGGCGGGTCAGGCGGCTTCCAGCAGCAGGGCGATGCCCTGCCCCACGCCCACGCACATGGTGGCCAGGGCCCGCCGGCCGCCGCGACGACGCAGCTCCAGGGCGGCCGTCAGCGCGAGCCGGGCCCCGCTGGCACCCAGGGGGTGTCCCAGCGCGATGGCGCCACCGTTGGGGTTGACGTGCTCGGCGTCCTCGGGCAGCCCCAGCTCCCGCAGCACCGCCACGGCCTGGGCGGCGAACGCCTCGTTCAACTCGATCACGTCCAGGTCGGCCACGGTCAGGCCCTGGCGCTCAAGCAGCCGCTGGGTCGCCGGCACCGGACCGATACCCATGATCCGTGGGGGCACCCCGGCGGTCGCCGTCCCGACCACCCGGGCCAGCGGGGTGAGATCGTACTCCTCGACGGCCCGCTGCGAGGCGACCAGCAGCGCCACCGCACCGTCGTTGACCCCGGAGGAGTTGCCGGCGGTCACCGTGCCGCCGGTACGGAAGGGGGTGGGCAGGGCGCCCAGCTTCTCCATCGAGGTCTGCCGGGGATGCTCGTCGTGCTCGACCAGCCGGGTCTCCCGCCGACCCGCCGGTACGGTCACCGGCACGATCTCCTCGGCCAGCCGCCCGTCGGCCTGCGCCTTGGCGGCACGCACCTGCGAGCGGTACGCGAACTCGTCCTGGGCCAGCCGGTCCACCCCGAACTCGACGGCGACGTTCTCCGCCGTCTCCGGCATCGAGTCGACCCCCCAGCCCTGCTCCATCAGGGGGTTGACCAGCCGCCAACCGATCGTGGTGTCGTACACCTCGGCGGCCCGGGAGAAGGCGCTGGTGGCCTTCGGCATGACGAAGGGGGCCCGGCTCATGCTCTCCACCCCGCCGGCCACGACCAGATCGGCCTCCCCGGCGACGATCGCCCGCGCGGCCGAGGCCAGGGCGTCTAGGCCGGAGCCGCAGAGCCGGTTGACCGTGCTGCCGGACACCTGCTCCGGCAGCCCGCCGAGCAGCGCCGCCATCCGGGCCACGTTGCGGTTGTCCTCGCCGGCCTGGTTGGCGCAGCCGAAGACCACGTCATCGGTCCGGGACCAGTCCACCGACGGGTGCCGGGCGACCAGTTCCCGGATAACGTGCGCGGCCAGGTCGTCGGGGCGTACGCCCGCTAGCGCGCCGGCGTACCGGCCGATCGGGGTGCGGACACCGGCCACCAGGTATGCCACCGTCATCGCAGATCCTTCGGGGGTGGGAAGGCGGGGGTAGGAAGCAGCCATTGGATCAAGGGAAGCTTCGACCGCCAGGATATCGCCGACCGGGCCGGATAGGTTTGTCGGCATGGCAAGAGCCCAGTTCGACGCGGAGACCAGCCAGGCCGGTGCCTTCGTCCGCCAACCCAACCGGTTCACCGGGCGGGTCACCCCGCATTCCACTTCACCCCCCGGTGGCGGCCCGGACGAGCAGGGCCGCTGGCCCCTGGAACCCGGCCGGTACCGGCTGATCTGGTGCCGGGCCTGCCCCTGGGCACACCGGGCCCTGATCGTGCGCGATCTGCTGGGGCTGGACGAGGTCATCTCCCTGGGCACGGTCGACCCGATCCGGGACGAGCGGGGCTGGCGGTTCACCCTCGACCCGGACGGCTTCGACCCCGTGCTGGGCGTCGGTTTCCTCTCCGAGGCGTACCTCGCCACCGACCCCGACTACACCGGCCGGGTCACCGTGCCGGCCCTGATCGACACCCGCACCGGGCGGGTGGTCACCAACGACTACCCGCAGCTCACCCTGGATCTGTCCACCGAGTGGCGACGGCTGCACGCACCGGACGCCCCGGACCTCTACCCGGTGGCGCTGCGGCCGGAGATGGACCGGCTGATGGCCGAGATCCACCGGGACGTCAACAACGGGGTGTACCGCTGCGGTTTCGCCACCTCCCAGCAGGCGTACGACGAGGCGTACCGGGCCCTGTTCGACCGGTTGGACGCGCTGTCGCAGCGGCTGGCCGACCAGCGGTACCTGATGGGCGACACGATCACCGAGGCGGACATCCGGCTGTTCACCACCCTGGTCCGCTTCGATGTGGCGTACCACGGGCACTTCAAGTGCAACCGACAGAAGCTGACCGAGATGCCGGTGCTGTGGGCGTACGCCCGGGATCTGTTCACCACCCCCGGTTTCGGGGAGACCGTCGACTTCGATCACATCAAGCGGCACTACTACGCCACCCACGACGAGATCAACCCGAGTGGTGTCGTACCGCTCGGCCCGGACCTGCACGGCTGGATGACGCCGCACGGACGTGGCTGAGCCCCGCGCGACCGGTGCGGCCGTCTGCGTACTCGCCGGCGCGATCGCGGCGACCCTCGCCGTGGTCGTCGGTCCCGGTCCGAGCCTGGCCGGGTACGTCAGCGAGGCCGGGGTGACCGGCAACCGGTACGCCTGGACCTACCGGCTGGGATTGTTCACCCTCGGCGCCGCACTGCTGCTCCTCGCCTCCGCCCTACGCGACCACCTGGCCCGGCGTGACCATCCCGGGCGGCAGCCGGACAAGGCGTTGCGGGTGGGGGTGCTGCTGCTCGTCGCGGGTGCGCTGGCCACCGGCCTGTCCGCTGCGGTGCCCTGTAGCACCGGCTGCCCACTGCCGCCGTTCGAGGCGGCGACCGTGGCGGATCTGGTGCACGGGGCGGTCAGCATCGTCGCGGCCGGCGCCACCGTCCTCGCCATGATCGCGATCGTGCTGTCCCGGGTGGCGACGGACCCGCTGCGCCGAACCGCCGGGATCAGCCTGGCGGCGGCTCTCCCCCTGGCCGGCGCCCTAGCCCTGGCCATGCTGTTCATCGGCCGGGGACCGCTGGCCGGGGTGCTGGAACGCCTACTGCTGCTGGTGATCGTCTCCTGGGGGGCGGTATCCGCTCTGATCCTCGCCACCGGGTCCGCAGCCGCCGACCGCCGGGACCCCTTGGCGGGTGCTTCAGCACACCATGGCCGCCCGCCCGGATAGCACCTGCTCCGGGAGAGGATGGGCTGATGAGTGCGTTGTTCACACCCCTGACCCTGCGCGCGGTGACCCTGCCCAACCGGATCGCCCTGGCACCCATGTGCCAGTACAGTGCCGGTCCCGACGGCCTGCCCCACGACTGGCACCTGGTGCACCTGGGCACCCGGGCGGTCGGTGGGGCCGGCCTGGTGATGACCGAGGCGACCGCGGTGCTGCCGGAGGGACGGATCAGCCCGCAGGACACCGGGATCTGGTCCGACCGACAGGTCGACGCCTGGCGTCCGGTGACCCGGTTCGTGGCCGCCCACGGGGCGGTGCCGGTCGTGCAACTGGCGCACGCCGGTTTCAAGGCCTCCACCTACCGGCCCGGGGATCCGCGCCGAGGTGGGGTACCGGACGCCGAGGGCGGATGGACTCCGATGGGGCCCACCGAGGAGCCCTTCCTGCCGGAGTACCGGGTGCCGACCGCCCTGGACGAGGCCGGCATCGCCGCCGTGGTGCGGGCCTTCGCGGTGGCGGCCGACCGGGCGGTGGCCGCGGGCTTCGCCGCCGTGGAGGTGCACGCCGCGCACGGCTACCTGCTGCACGAGTTCCTGTCGCCGTTGACCAATCACCGCACCGACGGCTGGGGTGGGGACCGGGCCGGGCGGATGCGGCTGACCCTGGAGGTCACCCGGGCGGTCCGGGCCGCCGTCGGCGAGGACCTGCCGGTGCTGGTACGGATCTCGGCCACCGACTGGGTGGCGGGCGGCTGGACCGTGGACGACAGCGTGGCGCTCGCCACCGAGTTGGCCGCCGCCGGAGTGGACCTGGTCGACTGTTCCTCCGGCGGTGCCTCGCCGGACGCCAGCATCCCGGTCGGCCGGGGCTACCAGGTGCCGCTGGCCGCCCAGGTCCGCCGGGAGGCCCAGGTGCCCACCGGAGCGGTCGGCCTGATCGTCGAGCCGGAGCAGGCCGAGGCGATCATCGCCGAGGGTGCGGCCGACCTGGTGCTGCTCGGTCGGGAACTGCTGCGCAACCCGTACTGGCCGCACCAGGCCGCCGCCAAGCTGGGCGCCGAGGCCGCCTGGCCCCGGCAGTACCTGCGGGCGGTCTGAGCACGAGAGGCCGTACCTGCGGGCGGTCTCAGGGCGACAGGGCCGGGCCCGGCAGGCGGTCTCAGGGCGGGAGCCGGGCCCGGCCGTGCTGCCGCCGGGCTCAGCCGGCCAGGTGCCCCCAACGTTGTTCCAGGTCGCGCCACGGGCCCTGGGCCGCCACCGTGCCGCCGATCAGCACCAGCACATGGTCGGCCCGCACCAGGGCGGCCCGCTTCGAGGTGGAACCCACGACGGTCACCCCGTGCTCGCGCAGGGCCTGCCACAGGTCCAGTTCCGTGGTGACGTCCAGGGCGCTGGAGATGTCGTCGGCGATCAGCAGTTCGGTACGCGGTGCCAACGCCCGAGCCAGGGCCAGGCGCTGGAGTTGCCCGCCGGAGAGCCGGGTGCCCTTGTGCCCGATGAGCAGCCCCAGCCCGCTGCCGGTGGCCGCCAGGTCGTGTTCCAGTTGAGCGGTGGTCACGGCGTGCTCGGGGTCGACCGGATGCCCCAGGGTGATGTTGTCGGCGACCGTGCCGGAGAGCACCCGGGGCACCTGGCCGACATAACCGACCTGGTTGGGGCGCAGGAACACCTCCGGCTCGGTGACCGGATCCCCGTTCCAGGTCAACTGCCCGATGTGCGGGGCGATCCCGGCCAGGGCCCGCAGCAGGGAGGACTTGCCCGAGCCGACCGGTCCGACGACCAGCACGAGTTGACCACGCGCCACGGTCAGGTCGACATCGCGTACCGCCACGGTGCCGTCGGTGTGCCGTACCCCGAAGCCGGTCAACTCCAGCCGACGCAGCGGGGTACGCGGTGCCTGCGGTGGGGCCGGGGCGGTGCCCGCCGTGAGATCGACCCCGGGAATCCCCGCTGAGTACGCCTCGACCCCGGCCATCTCGATCGTCCGGCGGGTCCACACCCGGGCTGACGGCACCTGGGAGACCAGGGATGCGGTGGTCCACGCGAACCAGCGCGCCGCGCCCAGGGTGGCGACCGCGACCAGCGCCGCTCCGGAGGAGATGCTCCCGGCCAGGTACAGCGCCCAGACCCCGATCGGCAGCAGGCCGCTGGCCAGTGCCGGAGTGGATCTGGCCCACACCTGCACGGCGATCTCCCGGCGTTGCCGGTCGCTGCGTACCGTGTCGAGGTCGGCCAGGTGGGTCAGCACCGGACGGGTGGCCCCGGCCAGCTTGATCGTCCGGGCCGCCGACAGGCTGGACACCAGGGCGGTGGCGAAGGCCGCCCGCGCGGCCACGGTGTCGCGGGCCGCCCGCTCCAGTCGCGGCCCGAACCCGGTGGCGGCCAGCCCGGACAGCACCATCGTGCCGAGGAAGAACAGCCCCGGCACCACGCTGCCGGTGACCAGGGTCATCACGGTCAGCAGGATCACCGCTACGGTCTGGTCCAGCATGTTGTCGGCCAGTTGGACGACCCGTTCGGTGTCACCGCCCTGGGCCACCACCTCGGCCGGGGTGTGTCGGCTGATCCGGCGCGGACCGGTCTGACCGTGCACCAGGCGGGCGCTGATCCGCAGCATCTGCCGCACGAACCAGGCCGGGAACCACAGGTGGGTCCAGTAGTTGGTCGGGATGGCGACGATCAGGCCGACCGCGATGCCCAACGCGGGCAGCCAGGGGTCCCCGGTGCCGTCGACCACGTCGGCCCAGAGCCAGGCCAGGATCGGGCCGTCCAGGCCGAGAATGGCCAGTACGGCGAAGACCCCGATGACGGCCACCCCGTAACGGGGATCGTTGAGGCAGAGGCGCAGGACCTCCCGCAGGGTCTGGGTCCGGGAGGCCGGTCGCCGGTCGACACCCGACCCGGTCGTACCCCCGTCGACCTGGTCCCCCGCGACCGGCGCGATCGGTTCGGCTGTCAGGGTCGGCCCCGGATCGTCGGCGGAGCGCTCGACTCCCGGGGCCGACGGCCCGGCACCACCGGAGGGTGCCGGAGTGAGCACCCGGCCCGCCGACTCCGTCGCCACGGCCCCGACCAGTGCCGGTTCCCCGAGCACCCGAGCGGCATCGGCTTCGGCTTCGCCGAGCAGGGCGGCGGCGTCGCCGTACCCGTCCGTATTGCTGGCGGCCAGCAGTTCGGCGAAGCGGCGGGAGCTGGCCAGCGGGGCGGCCTCCACCACCGCGCCGTCGGCCAGCACCACCACCTCGTCGCACTCCCGTACGGAGGAGAGCCGGTGGGCGATGACGATGCCGATCCGGTCCCGCAGCAGCCGCGCGGTGGCCTGCTGCACCCGGGCCTCGGTGACCGGGTCCAGTCGGGCGGTGGCCTCGTCGAGGATCACCACATGGGGGTCGCGGACCAGGATGCGGGCGAAGGCGACCAGTTGTTCCTGCCCGGCGGACAGCACATGCCCACCCTCACCGAGCCGGGTGTCCAGGCCGGCGGGCAGTTCGGCGATCCACCCGGCCAGGCCCAACTCGTGCAGGGCCCGCCCGGCGGCGTCGAGCAGTTCCGGGTCGAACAGGGCCACGTTCTCGGCGAGGGTGCCGGCCAGGATCTCGGTGCGCTGCGGCACCACCGCTATCCACCGGCGAAGCTGTTCCACATCCAGGTCGAGCACGTCCCGCCCGCCGAGCAGCACCGTGCCCGGTGGCACCTCGACCGCCCGGGTCAGCACCTTGGCCAATGTCGACTTGCCCGAACCGGTCCGCCCGACCAGCGCGTACGACCGGCCCCGGGTGAAGGTCAGGTCGATGTCGCGCAGGGCCGGGCCCCGGCCGGTGTCCGCCCCGGCCGGATAGTGGAAGGTCAGGTCGCGGATGGTCAGGTCCCCGTCGACCGGAGGGTCGCCGCCGGTGGGCTCCTGTTCGGCGTTCTGGAGCAGCTGCACCCGTCCCCAGGCGCCCAGGGCGTACTGCACCTCGGGCACCATCCGGCTGACGTGTTCGACAGTCATGCCCAGGGAGAGGGCCAGCAGCCAGATCGCCGTCAGCCGGGCGGCATCCACCCGGCCGGTGCTCAGCGCCCACACCCCGCCCAGCACCACCAGGGCGATGCCGACCCGGGTGACCCCGGCGGCGATCGTGTTCACCTGGGCACCCATCCGCCAGACCAGCAGGCCCCGGCGGAGCACCTCGGAGGCCCGGCGGGCGTACAGGCGCAGCACGTACGGGCGGGCCAGGGTGGTGCGTACGTCGTCCTGGCCGTGGATGGACTCCTCCATCACCGCCGCCAGGTCGGACCAGGCCGCCTCCTCCTTCATCCGGGCCGGGGCGATCCGGCTCGCGGGACGCCGCAGGGTGACCGCCAGCAGGATGGTCAGCAGCAGCATGCCGAGCCCGGCCGGCCACCAGACGGTCAGCCCGACCACTGTGGAGACCAGGCCCACCGCCAGCGCCTGGGCCAACCGGATGCCGGGGCCGCGTACCCCGGAGGCCACGTCGTAGACGTCACCGTCGATGCGGTCGAGCATCTCGCCCACCGGGGTGGTCTCCAGGGCGGGCACGGGTTGCCCCAGCGCCACCCGACACAGCCGACGCCGCAGGTCGGCGGACCAGTCGGCGGTCACCCCGGCCATCACCAGGCTGACCACCAGGTCGCTGAGGACGGCGACCACCAGGGCGATCGACAGCACCAGGAAGAAGCCGACGGACCGGTTCACCAGCACCGGCCCGGCCAGCGCGGCCGTGACCGCCTGACCGATGCCGCCGAGCACGATCAGGACGACCACCAGGGTCATCCGGCGGGGAGAGGTGACCCACAGATCACGAAGCAGTCGCACGGGTCAGGTCCTCCGGTGTGCTGTACGAAGGCTCCAGCCTGCGGTGGGCGACCAGCCGATTCAACCCATTTTTGCGTTATCCGGGCCACCTCACAGCGGCCCAGGTGAGCTGGGCAACTCTCGCCGCGCGTCAGAACAACACGGTGGCCAGGGTGCCGACCGGGCGGAACCCGCACCGCTCGTAGACCCGCCGGGCGGGCTGGTTGAAGTCGTTGACGTACAGGCTGACCGTCGGGGCCACCCGGTGGAGCGCGTCGCGTACCACCGCCGCCATCGCCGCCGTGGCGATGCCCCGGCCGCGCCACTCCGGCGCCACCCAGACCCCCTGGATCTGCGCGGTGTGCCGGGTGACGACCGCGAGTTCGGCCTTGAAGACCACCCGACCGTCGACGAACCGGGCGTACGCCCGATTGGCTCGGATCAGGTCGGTGACCCGGCGGCGGTACCCGCGCCCGGCGTCCTCGGTCAGCGGTGAGACCCCGACCTCCTCGGTGTACATCGCCACCGCCGCCGGGAAGAGCAGGTCTAGTTCGGCACCCCGGACCAGGCGTACGTGCGGGTCGGCCGGGACGGTCGGCAGGGCCTCCGTGACCAGCAACGGCTGGTTGGGGCGTACGTCCCGGGCCGGTCCCCAGGTGTCGCAGAGGCGGTCCCACAACTCCAGCACCGCGTCGGCCCGCCCCACGATGGAGGAGCAGATCCGGTCCTCACCGGCCAGCAGGTCGGCGAAGGCGGCCGTGGCCTGTCGGGTGGCCAGCACCGGGGTCAGGTTGCCGCCCAGCCAGCAGACCGATTCGAGCTGCCGACGGGAGCCGTACCCGAGCACCCGCCCCTCGGCCCGCCACCAGGCCAGCCCACGCGCGGCGACCCGCTCGGCGACCTGCGCTCCCGCGTACGGGTCGAGGTCGAGCAGCCGTTCGACCGCACGACGCTCCGACTCCCCCAGTTGCCGCACCGGCGCCGTCAGCACGGTTACCAGCCTGCCAGATCGGTCCGAGTCGTGTTGGCGGACGGTAACCGTCATGAGCACCCTCGGCAGCACTGCGAGCACGGAACGTCCCCGCTCCTGTCTTCTGAGTTGTCGGCGTTGCGTTGCCGATATATCGTCGATGCATCAGTGATAGTTCAACGAGAGGTGATCCTGATGAGATTCCATCGACGTGGACCCTGGTCAGCCGAGGCTCGGATGCGGGGCTTCGGCTTCCCGCCCGGCTCGGCCTTTCCGCCCTTTCCGCCCTTTCCGCCCGGCTCGCCTGGTCACGGGCACGGGCACGGCCGGGGTGGACGGGGACGTGGCCGGGGACGCCGGCCGAACGTCCGCAACGCCGTGCTGGCCCTGCTGGTGGAGCGGCCGATGCACGGTTACGAGATGATCCAGGAGATCGACTCCCGCACCGGCGGGGCCTGGCGGCCCAGCCCCGGGTCGATCTACCCGACCCTGCAGCTCCTGGAGGACGAGGGGGTCGTCATCGCCACCGAGGAGTCCGGTGGCGGCCGGAAACGGTTCACCCTGACCGAGCAGGGGCGCGCCGAGGCCGAGACGGCGGCTCAGACACCACCCTGGGCGGAGGTCGCCGAGGACACCGTCAACAGTTGGCACGACATCCGGCACGCGGGCGCGCAGGCCATGCAGGCCCTCCGGCAGGTGATGCTGACCGGCACCGACGACCAGCGGGAACGCGCCGCCACGGTGCTGGACGAGACCCGCCGCAAGCTGTACGCCATCCTCGCCGAATCCGAGTGACCCGGGAGGTGCTGCACTCCAGGCGCAACATCACCCTCGATGTGGGATCGAGTGGCCTCGTCTCGACGAATAGCCACTCGATCCCACATCGAGCACGATCATGGGGCCCCCGCGGAGCGCGAGGGCATCAGTGGGTGGGTCAGTGGACGCTGACGGTGGCGCCGGGGAGCAGGCCGCGCAGGTCCTCGGGCAGTTCGGCGCCCATCTCGTCGGCCAGCCGTAGCGCCTCCTCGATGAGGGTCTCCACGATCTGCCCCTCGGGCACGGTCTTGATGACCTGGCCCTTGACGAAGATCTGGCCCTTGCCGTTGCCGGAGGCCACCCCCAGGTCGGCCTCACGGGCCTCACCGGGACCGTTGACGACACAGCCCATCACGGCCACCCGCAGCGGCACCGGCAGCCCCTCCAGGCCGGCGGTGACCTCCTCGGCGAGCTTGTAGACGTCCACCTGGGCCCGCCCGCAGGAGGGGCAGGAGACGATCTCCAGGCCGCGCTCACGCAGCCCCAGGGACTCCAGGATCTGGTTGCCGACCTTGATCTCCTCGACCGGCGGCGCGGACAGGGACACCCGGATGGTGTCGCCGATCCCCTCGGCCAGCAGGGCGCCGAAGGCGACCGCCGACTTGATGGTGCCCTGGAAGGCCGGGCCGGCCTCGGTGACCCCCAGGTGCAGGGGGTAGTCGCACTGCGCGGCGAGCTGCCGGTACGCCCGGATCATCACCACGGGGTCGTTGTGCTTGACCGAGATCTTGATGTCCCGGAAGCCGTGCTCCTCGAACAGGGAGCACTCCCACAGCGCCGACTCGACCAGGGCCTCGGCGGTGGCCTTGCCGTACTTGGCGAGCAGCCGCTTGTCCAGGGAACCGGCGTTGACCCCGATCCGGATCGGGGTACCGGCGGCGGAGGCCGCTGCCGCGATCTCCTTGACCTTGTCGTCGAACTGCCGGATGTTGCCCGGGTTGACCCGTACCGCCGCGCAGCCGGCGTCGATCGCGGCGAAGACGTACTTCGGCTGGAAGTGGATGTCGGCGATGACCGGGATCTGCGACTTGCGGGCGATCGCCGGCAGGGCCTCCACGTCGTCCTGGCTGGGCACCGCCACCCGGACGATCTGGCAGCCGGAGGCGGTCAGCTCGGCGATCTGCTGGAGAGTGGCGTTGACGTCGGCGGTCAGGGTGGTGGTCATCGACTGCACGGAGACCGGGGCACCCCCACCGACCGGCACCGAACCGACCATGATCTGGCGACTGGCCCGGCGGGGGGCCAGCGGCGGCGGCGGTACGGCGGGCATACCGAGGCGGACAGCGGTCACTTCAGGCACTCACCTTGGGAAGAGGGTGATCGGGTTGACGACGTCCGCAGTGATCGTGAGCAGGGTGAACACCCCACCGATCAGGATCACCACGTACGTGAAGGGCATCAGTTTGAAGTAGTCGACACGGCCCGGGTCGGGGCGGCGCAGCCGCGCGTACACCCAGGAGCGGGCCCGTTCGAACCAGGCGATGGCGATGTGGCCGCCGTCCAGGGGCAGCAGCGGCAGCAGGTTGAACACCCCGATGAAGAAGTTCAGCGAGATGAACAGCATGATGAAGATTTCCCAGGCGTTGTTGGCGACGGCCTCGCCGCCGAGCACGCTGGCGCCGACCACGCTGATCGGGGTGTCGATGTCACGTTCCCCACCGGTGATGGCGGTCCACAGGGCGGGGACCTTCTCCGGGAGGCGCTGCAGGGCCTGGGCGGTGGCCACCGCCATGTCGCCGATGAAGGTGCTGGTGGCGCCGACGGCCTCCACCGGGCCGTAGGAGACCAGGCCCGGGGTGCTCAGGACCAGGCCGACGCCGAGCGCGGAGACCTCGGTGACCGGGCCCTCCGGGTTGTCGATCGGCGGGCGCTTGGTGGTCGCCAGGGTGGTCTCCGTGGTGGCCGGCTGGCCGTCCCGCTCGTACCCGATGGTGGCGGTGCTGCCCGGGGTGGTGGCCCGCAGGGTGGTCAGCAGCTCGCCGTAGTTGTTGATCGGGGTGCCGTTGATCGAGGTGATCCGATCGCCGTTGCGCAGCCCGGCCGCCCCGGCGGGGCTGGCCGCGTCGCCCGCGGCGCACTCCCGGTAGGTGGTGTCCGGCAGGACACAGTCCTGGATGGCGATCACCGCGGGCTCGGCCCGGATCTGCTGCTCGTCCCGGGGGAAGTCCGGGTTGGGCAGGCCGAAGGTCATCGCCGCCAGCCAGGCCGCGAAGATCGCCAACCCGAAGTGGGTGATCGACCCGGCGGACATAACGATGGTCCGCTTCCACACCGGGTAGCGCCACATGGCCCGCTTCTCGTCACCCGGCTCGACGTCGTCGTCCTGCGGGGTCATGCCGACGATCTTGCAGAAGCCACCGAGGGGGATGCCCTTGAGGCCGTACTCGGTCTCGCCCCGCTTGAAGGAGAAGATCGTCGGACCGAAGCCGACGAAGTAGCGGGTGACCTTCATGCCGAAGGCCTTGGCGGTGAGCATGTGGCCGGCCTCGTGCAGGCTGACCGAAACGAGGATGCCGAGGGCGAACAGCGCCACCCCGAACGCGAACGACATCAAGCTCCTTCCACCGCAGCAGCGATGATCTCCTGCGCGTGCGCGCGGGCCCACGACTCGGCTTCGAGTACGTCCTCGACGGTACCCGGTTCACCGAAATCGGGAGCCCCCTCCAACACCCGCTGTAACGTGTCGACGATGCCGAGGAAGGGCAGTCGCCCGGCGACGAACGCCGCGACGCACTCCTCGTTGGCCGCGTTGTAGATCGCCGGCCGGCAGCGCCCCGCCTCGCCGGCCGCCTTGGCCAGCGCCACCGCCGGGAACGCGGTGTCGTCCAGCGGCGCGAACTCCCAGGTGTGACTCTTGCTCCAGTCCACGGCTCCGGCGGCGTCCGGCACCCGGTCCGGCCAGCCGAGTCCCAGGGCGATCGGCAGCCGCATGTCCGGCGGGCTGGCCTGGGCGATCGTGGACCCGTCGACGAACTCCACCATCGAGTGGATCACCGACTGGGGGTGCACCATCACGGTGATGTCGGCGTACGGCACGTCGAACAGCTCGTGCGCCTCGATCACCTCCAACGCCTTGTTGACCATGGTCGCCGAGTTGATCGTGACCACCGGCCCCATGTTCCAGGTCGGGTGCGCCAGGGCCTGCTCGGGCGTGACGGCTGTCAACTCGTCGCGCCGCCTACCCCGGAACGGCCCACCACTGGCGGTGACGATCAGCCGGCGTACCTCACCCCGGGTGCCGCCGCGCAGGCACTGCGCCAGCGCCGAGTGCTCCGAGTCCACCGGGACGATCTGCTCCGGCCGGGTCACCGCGGCCTTGACCAGCGAGCCGCCGGCCACCAGGGACTCCTTGTTGGCCAACGCGAGGGTACGCCCGGCGCGCAGCGCGGCCAGGGTCGGCGCGAGCCCGAGGGACCCCACCACCCCGTTGAGTACGACGTCACACGGCCACTGCGCCAACTCGGTCATCGCGTCCGGCCCGGCCACGATCTTGGGCAGCTTGAACTCCCCGGAGGCCCAGCCCCGCCGGCTCGCCTCGGCGTAGAAGGCCAACTGAAGATCCTGCGCGGCAGAGGCCTTGGCCACCCCGACCGCCTCGACGCCGAGTTCCAGGGCCTGGGCGGCGAGCAGCCCTACATTGCCGCCACCGGCACCCAGCGCCACCACCCGGAACCGGTCCGGGTTGCGCCGCACGATGTCGATGGCCTGGGTACCGATCGACCCGGTACAACCCAACAGCACAAGATCACGGGGGGAACTCACGCCGCCATTCTTCCCCACGCCCGCTGGGCGAGAAGGAAGGGCACCTTATTAACGCCTGCGGTAGAGGAAGGGCCCCTTGTTAACCGGAGGAGCTACCGTCAGCTCTCCTCGCTCGGAGGGTTCTCCTCTTCCAACGGAGCTTCCTCGCCGAGCAGGTCAGCCGGATCGATCGAGAACTCGAACGGCTCCCGCATCACGAAGGTATTTCCGGCCGCAGCGGCGGCCACCGGTCGGTACTCGCCGTCGATCAGCTCGAACAGTGCGATGGTGGGGACTCGGTTACGCAGGTCGACCCGGAGGAAGAAGGGTACGCCGGCCGTACCGTACTCGCGGGGACGATCGATGATGTCCTTACGCCGATTGCCGGGCGACACGACCTCACCGAGCAGAACGGCATGCCTGATGTCCATGGTCGTGCGCCCCCCTCCGGGAACGCGCAGCACGACGAGGTCGGGGATGAACAGATCCTGCCCGGAGACGACGTTCGCCTCCGCGTAGAGCCACAGCTTGGCCTTCCGGGCAGCCTGCTTCAACAGGTACGCGAGATCAAGCTCGGCATCCTGGTGGTCATATCCGGCGTGGGGTGTCACGATCACGCTTCCGCTCAGGACCTCAACCTTGGGGCCGTTGGTCTCCGGCAACAGGTCGAGGGCGAGCTGAGCGGTCCACGGCTCGTCGTGCCACCGCAGCACGTCGAACGACGGCCCGGCGGGCCGGTCATCGGCGTCCGGCGCGGGTTCGGGCGCGTACGCGGCCTGGGCCATCCGGGCTCACCCCCTCAGCGGAACATCTTGCTCAACTCAGCCTAGCCAGCACAGCCCGCAGCGCACGCCATCGCACAACCTGTCCGACGCAGCCGGGCAGAGTGATGTCGACCAAGCCTGTGGCACCCCGCACCTCGGCGGGCTGCGATCGCGGAGCGGCCCGACCAGGCCGTACGCTGGGTCTGCCCGGCCGCCGAAAGGACCACACATGTCTGATCTTGACCACACTCCTGAACAGGCTGCCCGGGAGGCGGGGCTCCGCGAGGTCTCCGAGGCGCTACTCAACATCGAGCAGGCCATCAAACGGACTGAGCGGGCGAAGCGCACCGTCTCCATGACGGTTGGCTGCGATGATCTGGCTCGGATGTTGGATACGGCGGCCCGGAATCTGGAGATTGCTCGCAAGGACCTGTTTCAGGGTGCCTACTTCTCTGCGGATTCGCCTAAGCTCTTTTGACCATGCGCAGTGGTGAGGAGATCCGGGCGGCCCTGATCAAGTTCGTCGGCCGTTGGCAGCACCCCTACGATCCGTTCACCGGACGCGACGGCAGGGCGGTTGCGCAACAGCTCGGTCTTCCGGTCGCCTGACCAGGCCAGACGCCTGGTGCCGAGCCGGTCGGCAGGTCAGCCGCCGACTGTGGGTACGTTTCTTGTCGTTGGGGCAGCAAGAAACGCACCCACAGCTCTCGGTCACGTCGGGCTCAGCCGCGCACGCCGAATCGGCCCTCGCGGGCGGCGGCGACGAACCGGGTCCAGCTCTCGGGGCCGAAGCTCAGCTCCGCGCCCTGCCGATCCTTGCTGTCGCGTACGCCGACGGCATCAGCGAACCCCGCCACCTCCACGCATTCACCGTTGCCGCCGGACCGGGACGACGTGCGCCACATCCCGTCACGCTTCATGGGTCATCTCCTTCGCGATCGCCGTGATCAGCTCACGGGAGTCATCGACATCGAGCGCCCGCTGGCCGAGCGAACGCCAAGCATCCTCGTAGGTCTGGATCTCGTGCGGCTTGTCAAGGTAAACCGCGCCGCACGGACCGTCCATGTAGATCGTGGTCGGCTCCGGCTCCCGCACGTCGGTCGGGAAGTCGAGCATGGTGAAGGTGCCTGTCTCAACCCAGCGGAACAGCCCGGCGGCCAACGGGAGCACCCGGATCTTGATGTTGTGCTGTCGACCCGCCACCATCAGCGCGTCGAGTTGCCGGGCCATGGCTGACAGGTCACGCAGCGGCCGACGCAGCACCGCCTCGCTGAGAATCACGTCGTAGTAGGGCGCCCGGGGCACCGCCCGAGCCAACAACCGCTGTCGGCGCAGCCGGACATCCACCCTGGCCTGCTGCTCCGCCGGGGACAGGTCCGGATGGTCCGTCGCGATGACCTCGGCCATGTACTCGACCGTCTGCAACAGGCCGGGAATCAGGTTGCCCTCGTACTTCCGGATTCTGGTCGCGGCGGCCTCCAGGCCGACATAGAGCTTGAACCAGTCCTTGATTACCTCCCCGTAGCTGTGCCACCAGCCGTGTGCCTTGGTTTCCCGGGCCAGGGCACGCATGGTCTGGATGGTCTCCGGGGTCGCGCGATACACCCGGCACATCGCCTCCACGTCGTTCGGGTGCATGGGGACCTGGCCGGTTTCGTACCGCCAAATTCGCGGCGTCGACCATTCCAGTTCCTTCGCGGCCGCGACCACCGTTACATGCGCGTTTTCGCGAAGTTCTCTCAAATATCTGCCGAGTTGCCTACGCGGGACGGTGCTGCCCGAGTCGTCCACGTCATCTCCTCTGCTGTTGTCGCGTAAGGCTCCTCATCCCTTGGTCCGCATTCTTCCGCAAAACATTGCGGAAGACCACGAGTGAAATGAGCATCGTGGATGACCAGCCGATCCCCCTGGCAGGTCACACCGGGGCGGGCGCCCTTCCCCGAATCCTCATCCCGGCGCCCGCCCCGGTGCCGTAATCACGAAAGGGAGGATCATGGAATCGCTCGATGATGTCCTCGGCGACATTCCGCTACCGCCCTACATCACCGCCGAAGACGTGACCTTTGCGCTCCGCGCGATCACCGTGCACGCCGCACAAGAATGGCCCGACGG
This sequence comes from Micromonospora sp. NPDC048871, assembly GCF_043198155.1. Classification (NCBI taxonomy): domain Bacteria; kingdom Bacillati; phylum Actinomycetota; class Actinomycetes; order Micromonosporales; family Micromonosporaceae; genus Micromonospora; species Micromonospora sp. NPDC048871. The sequence goes on from NZ_JBICUM010000001.1 coordinate 318,507, forward strand.
CCCGCGCTGCCGCAACGACCGGGCACCACATCCCTGCCGACTGCACCGCTGGGGCCGCCGCGTCCTCACCCAACGCGGCCTCACCGACCAGCAGATCACCACGATGCTCGCCGAGCAGGAAGCCGCCCGCCCATGATCTACCTGTCCGGGGAGCGCCCACTCCCCCAGCACGTCCGCGCCGCCAGTTTCGACACCCGGCTACGCGGCCTCGACCCCACCCAGGTGTACGCCTACCTCGACCGGCTCGCCGAGGAGATGGAACGTCTGCACCGCGAACTGACCACCGCCAACACCGAAGCCGAACGCATCCGGCAGGCACTACGACAGTGGCAGTCCCGCCAGGCCGCCCACCGCCACCACCGCCGGGAGTCGTGATGAGTGCAGCCCGCTGGATCATCCACCTGCCCACCACCCTGACCAGCCTCGACCAGGCCACCGCCCTAGCCGTCGCGCTGCGCGACTCACTCGGCCACCTGACGGTCATCGACTTCGGCGAAACCACCCTCAGCGAAGAAGACCACCAAAGCCTGCGTACCCGAATCTGGTGCGACGCCCCACTCGACGAGCCTGGCCGCTGCCACCGCCCTAACGACCACGACGGACCCTGCGGAGGGCTTCGCGGGAGAGGAAGTCGGCTCGGCGGATGACCTCCGGAAGGCGGTAGCGCGGGCTCAGGTCGAGGGTCAGGGTGGTCGCCTGGTCGAGGGTGGTGCGGTGGCCCACCGACACGAACACCGGCTTGACCCCGGTCTGGGTACGCAGCACCCGGCCCAGCACCTCGCCGTCGGCCCGCAGCGGCGACCAGTCGCCCCGGCTCCTGCCCGGCTCGTCGTACCCGGCGACGAAGGGGGTCTTCGCCACCCCGAAGGTCGGCAGCCCGGTGACCACACCCAGGTGACAGGCCAGGCCGAAGCGTCGAGGATGGGCGATGCCGTACCCGTCGCACACCACCAGGTCGGGAGGGGTAGCGAGCCGGTCGAGCGCCGTCAGCAGGATCGGCACCTCGCGAAACGCCAGCAGCCCGGGGACGTACGGAAAGGTCACCTCGCCGGGCACGACGGCCGACTCCACCTCGACGCCGGTGGCCAGGTCGAAGACCACCGCGGCGGCCGTGACACGCGGCGACGATTTGTCGTACGAGACGTCGATGCCAGCCACGAGTCGTGGCGCGGTGGTCAGGTGTTCGTGCAGGTCGAGACGCTGCCGCAACTGCTCCTGGATGCCCTCGGCCGCAGCCACCGAGCCAGGAGCCACCGAGCCAGAAGCCATCGACACAGGAGCCATCGACACAGGGGCCGCGAACGGCTCACCGGGGTCGGGTGGTCGGGTCACGCCGGGCGGGCCAGGACGAAGGTCTCCAACTCCGCGCCGCCGTACCAGTCGCTGCGGCGACCGACGGGTGTCATGCCGAGCCGACGGGCCACCGCCACCGAGGCGGTGTTGCCCGGGGCGACCACCGCGTGGATCAGCGGTGTCCCGGTGGCGAATTCCCGGTCCAGGCAGGCGCGAGCGGCTTCGGTGGCGTACCCGTTGCCCCAGGCCTGCGGGTGCAGGTGCCAGCCCACCTCGATGTCATCGGTGAGCACCTGCTCGTCGCGCCCCGGCAACAGCTTGATCATCACCGTGCCGACCAGCACGCCGGTCTCCCGCACCTCGATCGCCCAGAGGCCGTACCGGTCGCCGTACGCCGCGTGTCGCCGTTGCCACCTCGCCAACAACTCCGCCGCCTGTGTCGGGTCCGTCAACGGGAACCTCGATGCGGCACCGAGCCACTGAGCGATCTCCGGCCGGGAGTAGATCTCGAACAGCCGGGCCAGATCCGCCGGCCCATCGGTCCAGTCCCGCACGAGTAGCCGCTCGGTGGTCACGATCGTCATGAACCATGATCGTAATTACCGCCGACCTGGCCGCAACACCATTTCCTGGCCAGTGCAGAGCGGCCACCACTGGTACGACTAGCCCCCGCCCTGCTCCGCTCCGCCGTCTGTCGCAGGCACCGGCTGGTCGAGGAAACGGGCGCTGTGGCGAATCCCCACCGGAATGCTGAGCAACGCCATACCCGCCGCCAGGAGCACCACGAGTTCGGTGAGCACCTGCTGCTGCGGCCAGTTCGTCAGCAGCCGCAGCAGGTACGGCAGCCAGATCAGTCCACCGGCGAGCAGACCCGCCAGGCAGGACCGCCTGGCCAGGCCCGGCGCCATCCTGCCGACGGCGACGGCGTACACCAGGGCAGCGGCCGGCAGCACCGACAAACCGGAAGCTGCGCCCAGGGTGAAGACCGTTCCCAGGGGATCACCCGAGTTCGTTCCGGTCAGCGCGTACTCCACGAACATGACAAGTCCCGTCAGGCTCATCAGGCCGGCGACGACGACCAGCGCGGCCCGCTGTCGGCCGGCGCGTCGCACCAGCAGGGCGGCGCAGCCGACCAGAGCCACGAAGCTGCCCACGGCTGCCGACACGGGAAGGGCCACCCGCCGACCGGCGATCGCGGTCGCCTCGGTGACGCTCGGGATCGCCGTCGCGGAGGCTTCGATCCGGTAGGTGTCACCGACAGTGGTGCCGAAGCCGATCCGTTCCCAGCGGCCGGCGGAGTCGCGGCGGGCGTAGCCGTCCCGGCCGTTCGCCACCAGCACCACCACCCCGTCGTCGGCCTGGTCCCGCACCAGCAGGGCACGGGACGACAGGTACTCATCGGGGTTCTTCAAGCCGCGCATCCGCAGGCCGAGTCGCGCCCGCGCGTCCTCGTCGACCTGCCAGGCCAGCCGCCAGGTCGCCCCACCGTCCCGGCTATCCTGCACCGCCAACCGACCCGGTACGACCCGGAAGCAGTGCGTGGGCTCTCGTGCCGAGCAGTCCAGCCCGGAGGCTGCGGGCGGGGCCTGCCTACGGAACAGTTCGAGATCGTCACCTTTGAGGGCCGTGAAGGTCAGTCCGTCATCCGGGCTGATGTCCCACCAGTCGGGCTCCCGGTCACCGTGGTAGGCGTTACCGTTCCCGCCGACCACCCCACCGCGCCACTCGTACAGGGCGATCGCGTCGTCGTGCTGCGGGGCGGAGGTGCCCGCGACGCCCAGCCCGGCGATCGGCAACACCACGAGCACCGCGACCATCCGCAGCCAACCGGCAAGGGTCGGCCGGGCCGCCGCGGACCGCCACGTCCACCAGGCGAGCCCCAGCGCCGGCAGAGCCAGCAGATCCGTCAGATCAGCCCGGATCACGGACGGGCCGTTGACCACGCTCCACCACGCCGAGGCCACCGCAGCCCCCGTCGCGGTGGCCTTCACCACCGTGAACCCCACCCCCACCAGCAGGATCGCGCCGACGGCGAGCACCTCGCCCAGCAGACCCGATTCCCCGGTCGTACGCCGGAGGGCAGGTCTGCACCACCCCCACAGTCGAACGGCACCGACCAGCACCAGGGCCAGCAGGGGTGGCGTCATCACCATCCCGGCCACATCACTGAGCTTGCCGGTCAACCAGCCCGGAAAGACCGCCTTCAGCAGATGGTCGTTGACGATCAGCAAGGCGGTGGCCGCCACCGTCACCGGATGGATCAACCAGCGCAGGAAGTTCTCCGCCCAGGCTGCATCAGTCGTGCCCTCCCGCCGGAACCCCGCCATGTTCCACTCCCCCGTGGTCCAGTGAGCTGCCGTCCTCCACAGTCGACTCAGCAGGTAACGGAGCCGTCTCGCCTTCGCCGCGAACTGGCATTTCCAAGGTCGGGGGCGGGGCCACCATCGATCATGCCGCCCACGATCAACCGGGCTGGGGTGGCGCGGACCCTGCTCTCCCGCCGACAGCTCTAAACGAATCTTGGACAGTTCTCGTTAGCGACTAACGGGAACTGTCCAAGATTTACTCTGGCAGTTCCCGCCGACACGGGAGGCCGGCGGGAACTGCCCAGGATGATCGCTTACTGCCAGAGGGCGGCGGCGACCTGCGGGTAGAGGCCCTCGGGGTGGGCCCGGAACAGCGGCTCCGTGCCGAACAGGGTCACGTTCGCCCCCTTCGCCACGCCACTGACCACTACCGCGTGACCGGCGGCGGCCTCCTGGCCACCCCAGTGCCCGGCGAGGAAGAAGCCCTCCGCAGCCAGGCGCTGGTCGACACGTACGCCGTCACCGACGCGGGTGAAGTACTGCGGCGCGTCGACGAAGGCGGTCGGCAGCGCGTTACCCGTGATCGGCGAAGCCGGGTCGTTGACCACCTTCACGATGCCGTTGGCGTCGCTGCGTCCCGCCGCGATGGTCACGTCGAGCAGACCGGCGCGGTCGTTGAACTGCTTGCCGCTGGACCCGCGCCCGACGATGGTGCCGCCGTTCGCCAGCCACTGGTTGAAGGCGGCGGCCTGGGTGGCGTTGAGGCTCAGCGGGTTGAACGACGTCGTCGAGACGAAGAAGGCGTCGAAGTCGGCGAAGGACAGGGTGCCGTTGTTGAAGGCGGTGTGGGTCACCGAGATCGGCTCGAAGCCCATCTGCTGCAGGGCGAAGATCTCACCACCGTTGGCCGCGACACCCAGGCGGGTCTTCGACACTCCGGTGGTGTTGCGGACCTGCGGCGGGGTCATCCGGATGAACTCCACCCCGTACGCCTCGGCGACCTGACGGACCACGGACAGGTCACCGGGCACCACGAAGGTGCCGTCGGCGGTCCGGGACAGCCGTACCCCGTCGTTGAGCAGCTTGTTGACGGCCTGGATGCCGGCCACGGAGTCGACGACCAGCCCGTAGTGGGACTGCTTGCCCGGCGGCACGGAACCGGTGGCGTGGGCCTCGGTCACCGGACGCAGCGCCTTGTCGTCCAGCTTGATGTTGCCGTCCACCTGCTGCACGGTGGCGCCCCACAGGTGACCGTGACTCCAGGCCGAGATGTCGTACATCGCGTTGAAGTCGTTGGTCACGTCCCGCCCGACCCCGAGCAGGGTGCTGGCCAGTCCCCGCTTGGCCTGACGCATGTCGACGACGTAGGTGCCGGCCTCGTAGTGCGTACGGCCCAGCTTGAACGGCCGACTGGCGCGCTGCACCTCAAGGTCGTTGTCGAGCATGAACTGCACCAGCCGGGCCGCCGCAGTGGCGCTGCGCTGGTCCTTACCGGCCGGGATGACGTACGCCCGGGCGAAGTCCTGCAGGTGGGTCTTGATGTTGTCGCCGCGGGCCAGGGAGATGGCCAGCGGGTCGTCGATCGGCCGGGTCGACTCACCGTCCACCCCACGGCGGAACCACTCCAGCTGGTTGGCGAGCAGCTCCTCGCGGTTCTGGGTGGCGTACTCGAAGTTGCCCCGGATGGTGGCGGCGGCAACGGCGGTGTTGATCCGGGTGCGCTCGTGGCGCTCGGCGACCGTCAGGTTGCCCCGGGGGTTCAGCGGCACCTCGATGGTGTGGCCGATGGCGCCGTGGTACATCGCGTACATCGGGGTGAAGATCGGCGGCCAGTCGTCCCAGCCCTGGGTGCGGTCCCGGAACGGAATGTCGTTGCGCCGGGTGCCGTCGGAGTTGGTGCAGCTGGCCCGGTTCTCCCCGGTGGCCAGCACGGCCCGCTCCATGGACAGGGCGTTGCGCAGGGCGTGCTTGATGTACAGGTCGTACTCGTAGTTGTCACCGTGCGGACCGGTGGTCGGCTCGATCAGGGTGCAGTTGACGTACCCGTGGATGTCCAACATGGTCAACGGGCTGTAGCGGACCAGCTGGGCCCGCACCGCGCGGACCTCCGGCTGCGAGGCCGTGATGTAGTCACGGTTCATGTCGAAGCCGTTGGCGTTGGCCCGGGTAGCGGCCACCCGCCCATCCGGGTTGTTGGTGACCACGAAGGCGAAGACGTGCTTGTTGAGCATGTCCACGATCGCCGGGTCGGAGGAGAAGGCCAGGTCCTGCAGGATCTGGAGGCTGGCGTCGGTGCCTTCCCACTCGTTGCCGTGGATGTTGTTGTTGACGAACAGCGGGGTGCGCCAGTTGGCGTACCCACCGGCGGCCAGCTTGGCCTGGGCCGCGTGCGGGTCGCTGATCCGCAGGTCCGACAGCTGCTGCCAGGTCTTCCACTGGGCGTCGCTCATCGGTGCGGTGGCCACCACCAGGTGCAGGTCCCGGCCGAGCACGGACTGGCCGATCACCTCCACGTTGATCCGGTTGCTGCGCTGCAGGTTGCGCAGGGCAGCCGGGATGTCGTGGTACGGGATGAGGTTGAGCGGGATCGACGCGTCGGTCAGCTCCACCGGCACGTCGGCGATGACATCGTTACGCGGTTTGCCGGGCAGTTTCGCCGATGCGGCCGGCTGGCTGGGCTTCCGGCCGGGAGCGTCGGCGGAGCGTCCGCGCTTGCCAGGCCCGACGCCGAAGGGCAGTTCGGTGTCGGACTGGCCGCGCGGCGAGGCAGCGGCCGGGCCGCGCTCTCCCGGGTCAGGGGGTGCTGCCACGGCGGCGGATGCCGGTCCGATCAGGAGCGTCGCGGCGAGCAGGGCCATCAATGGTCGTCGTACAGCCACGCAGATACCTCGCTTCGAGGAGGGGGCAGGTGGCGACTCTTGATCGCCAACGCCGTTGAATGGCTGTTCTACCAGCGACGACAGCTCAAGTCGATAGCCTGAGGGGTGCTGGTTACCTACTCAGCGGTCAGGAGGAAGGTCTCCACCTCGGTGCCGCCGTACCAGTCGGAGCGTCGGCCCACATAGGTCATGCCGAGTCGTCGACAGACCGCCATGGATCGCTCGTTGCCCGGCATGACCACCGCGTACACCTGGGGGTTGCCGGTGGCGAACTCGCGGGCCAGCACGGCCCGGGCCGCCTCGGTGGCGTAGCCGTAACCCCAGGAGTCGGGGTGCAGATGCCACCCCACCTCGATGTCCTCGGTCGGGGTATGGCCGTCCGCGCCGGGCAACGGCTTGAGCAGTACGCTGCCCGCCACCTTGCCGGTGTCGCGTACCTCGATCGCCCAGAAGCCGTACCGCCCGTGGTACGGGGCGAAGCGCTGCCGCCAGGTGGCCAGCCGCTCGGCGGCCTGTTCCGGTTCGAGCAGCCGTCCCGCTCCCCCGCCCAGCCAACGCATCACGTCTTCCCGGGAGTAGATCTCGTAGATCCGGGCTAGGTCGGTCGGCGCGTCGGTCCACTCTCGCAGGACCAGCCGGTCGGTGCTGGCTACGGTCATGGCTGGCGATCCTACGTCGCGCCCACCCCCAGAATCGCCGGCCGGGCCGGGAAGCGTGGCCGCAGTCGGTACGGGGAACAGAGGTGTGATGGGTGCAGCATGGCGACGGACGAGGCGGATCACCCAGGCCGCCTTCCGGCCGGTACGCGGACGGGACCTGTCACTGCACGCCGCCGCGATCACCTTCTACGGTGCGATCGCCGTGGTGCCGGTGGCCCTGCTGGCCATCTGGCTGACCAGCCTGCTGGCGGGAGCCGACCAGGTCCGGCGACTCACCGGGTACGCCGTGGAGGCGCTGCCGGACGCGATCGGTGCCCCGCACGCGGTGGCCGCCCTGGTCGAGGCCGGGGTGGGCCTGACCCCGTGGCTGGCCCTGGCCGCGGTGCTGCCCGCCTCGCTGTACGGCGAAGGGCTGCGCCGGGCCTTCGTGTCGGTCGCCGCCCCCCGCTCGGACGAACACCTGGTCGGCTGGCGGGGACGACTGTTGCTGCTGCCCCTGCTCGCGCCGGCCCCGGCGCTGCTGCTGGCCATCCTGCTGGCCCTGCCGACCACCACCGGCCTGGTCCGCCGGGGCGGCTGGGCCGGTGCCCTAGGGGTGGTGCTCTCCTTCCTGGCCGTGTGGCTGGTGCTCACCCCGGTGCTGCTCTGGGTCTTCCGGGTGGTCGGTCCCGCCTCCCCGGACTGGCTCTCCACCCTGCTGGTGGGTTCGTTCACCGCGGCGAACCTCTCCGGCTTCCTGCACGGCTTCGTCCTGTTCGCCTCCCTCCCCCTCGACCTGGGCCTCCCCTTCGGTGGCCTGGACGAGGTAGGCGCCGCCGTAGCCGTCCTCCTCTGGCTCTACCTCTTCCACGTCATAGTCCTGGCCGGCTACTCCGCCACCCTCGCCCTCTCCACCTGGCGCACCCGCCGTGAGGCGCGCCCCTGAGCCCTGTTGATCATGAGGTTGGCGGCACTCTGAAGATCCACAAGTGCCGCCAACCTCATGATCAACGCAGGTCAGGGCAGGGGTGGGGGTGGGGTGGTTAGGGTGGGGGGATGGTGATGCGGGTTGATGTGGTGGTGGTGGGGGCGGGGCACAACGGGTTGGTTTCCGCGATCTTGTTGGCGCGGGCGGGGCTGGATGTGGTGGTGGTTGAGGGTGCTGGGGTGGTGGGTGGGGCTACTCGTACGGAGAACCCGTTTCCCCGGGTGCCGGGGTTGCGGCATTCCACTGGGTCCTACTTGCTGGGGTTGATGCCGCCGGAGTTGTTGGCGGCGCTTGACGTGCGACTGCCGGTGTTGCGGCGGGATCCGCACTATCTTCTGCCTACTCCGGGTGGGGTCGGGTCGCCGTACCTGCTGTTCGGCACGGACGCGGCGGCCACTCGGGCGCAGTTGGCCGAGTTCTTCTCCCCGGCCGATGTGGCCGCCGACGACGCGCTGCAGGCCGAACTGGCCGCGCTGCGAGCCGATCTCGCGCCGGCCTGGCTGGCCGAGCCGCTCGCCGTCGAGGAGACCGCACAGCGCTACGTCCGCCCCGAACTTCAGCAGGTCTTCGTCGACCTGGTGCGTGGTTCGGTCGCCGACTACCTGGCCCGCTTCGAGTTCCGCTCCGAACTGCTGGTCAGCATGTACGCGGTCACCGACGGCCTGTCCGGGCTCAACGCCGGCCCGGACGACCCCGGCACCGGGCACAACTTCCTGGTGCACAACATGTGCCGGCTGCCCGATGCCGACGGCACCTGGATGATCGTCGAGGGCGGCATGGGTACGGTCTCGGGCACCTTCGCCGAGGCGGCCCGTGCGGCCGGTGCCCGGATCCTCACCGGCGCCCCGGTCACCGCGATCACCCTGGACGGCGGTGCCGCCAGCGGGGTGGTGCTCGCCGACGGCCGCGAGATCGCCGCCGAGGTGGTGCTCGGCGCCTGCGACCCGTACCGGCTGATGGAGCTGGTGCCCGACGGGGCGCTGCCGACCGAGCTGACCGAACGGATGACGGCGGTCCGGCGCACCGGCACCACCCTCAAGCTCAACCTGGCCCTGCGCGACCTGCCCCGGTTCTCCTGCCTGCCACCGGAGGCCCCGAGCCCTTTCGGCTCCACCATCCACCTGCTGCCCGGCTCGGCGTCACTGACCGCAGGCGGCGGCGAGTCCCCGATGGCAGCGCTGCGGGCGATGTGGGCCGAGGTGCGGGCCGGACGGCTGCCGGCGGAGCCGACCATCGAGTGGTACCTGCACACCACGGTCGACCCCTCGCTGGCCGACCCAGCCGGGCACCACTCCTCGGCCCTGTTCGTCCAGTCGGTGCCGTACGAGTTGACCGGCACCACCTGGGAGGCGGCGCTGCCCGGGTACGTCGACCAACTGGTGAGCATCTGCGAGCGGTACGCCCCCGGCACCGGTGACCTGATCGCCGATGCGGTGCCGCTGCCCCCGCCCGGCATCGAGGAACATTTCGGTATCACCGGCGGACACATCCACCATGTCGACAACACGGTCTCATTCACCGACCGGATGCCGTACGCCACCGGGGTCGACGGCCTGTACGCGGGCAGCGCCGGTTGTCACCCGGCGGGCAGCGTGATCGGCGCCGCCGGACACAACGCCGCCCGCCGCATCCTCGCCGACCTCGGCCGCTGAACGGCCGGGTGCAAGGAAGGGCACCTTATTAACGTCTCGCGTAGTAAAGGGGCCCCTTCTTAACACCTCAGGCAGGCGGCTCAGCTCGTCGGCTGGGCCACCTCGGTCTCCTCGCCTACCCGGTGGGCCCGGACCTTGTGGCCGACACTGGTCAGGCACCGGCCGCTGGGCAGGTCGAAGCGCCAGCCGTGCAGCTGGCAGGTCAACTGGTCGCCGTCGACGATGCCGAACCGGCTCAGGTCCGCCTTCAGGTGCGGGCAGCGGCGCTGCACCACCCAGTCGCCCAGGGTGATGTCCTCGGCGTCGACTGCCCGCTCGTGCTCGTCGTACCAGCCCTCGGCGTACTGGAGGCGCTCGGTGGACAGGCACTTGAAGAAGGCGTACACGAACTCGTTGTACTGGCCGATGCGGGCGGCGGAGAACCGGCAGGACAGGAAGAGGGAGTTGACCCAGTCCACCTCGCCGATGTGCAGCAGGTGCTCGACCAGCGCCCGCTCGGTACGGAACCGGTAGCGCACCTTCTCGTCGGCGTACGGCCGCACCTGCTTGCCCGGGAAGTCCACCACGATGGACTCGACGCTTTCGCCGTCGTAGCCGACCAGGTCGAAGCGGACCGGGCCGCCCACCCCCTTGGCCAGGTAGATCGACTCGTCGAGCAGCGGCTCGATGCGCTGCTTCAGCTCCTTGAGCACGTCGATCTCGGGGTGCCGCCAGGAGGCCTTCTCCCCCTCGATGATCGGGCGCTTGCGCTCGCGCATCTCCTCCAGGTGGGCCACCTTGTTGGCGAAGAACTCCTCCACCGGCACCGGGTGGGTCGTGCTCGCCCCGGAGGTGGTGACCTCGGAGACGCTGCCCGGCAGCAGCACGATGCCGTTGGTGCCGCCGACCTTGGCGTACTCGGTCAGGAAGACCGACTGGTCGGGGAAGATGTTCCCCTCGTCGCCGAAGATGTCGTTGAACTGCCACAGTTCGTCGTCGAGGAAGCAGGGCGGGCCGGCGATCGGGAAGACATGGTCGGCCTTCAGGTCGTCGATGTAGCGCCAGGTGCGGTCGAACTGCCGGTCCCGCTTCTGCTTGCCGAAGGCGGTCTTCGCCGACTGCGGCAGCTCGTAGACCATCGGGTACCAGATCGCCCCGGAGAACTGGAGCATGTGGGCGTGCACGTGGCCCAGCTCGGCGAAGGTGCTCAGGTCGGTGGGGCGGGCGTCGTTCTGGTTGAGCAGCCGGACCCCGTCGTACTCCACCCACAGCGACGAGTCACCGATCGGGCCGTCGGTCGGGCTGGTCAGCGCCTGGATCATGATCTTCAGGCCGCCGTCCAGCTCGACGACCTCTTCGTTGCGGGTCTTCAGGAACTTCGTGAAGCCCAGCTCGCGGAACTCGTCCTCCATCTCCGAGGTGGGGAACTCCGGCAGCAGCACGGTCGCCTTCTTCGACACGTACCGCTTGAGGTGGGCCGCGTCGAAGTGGTCCCGGTGCAGGTGGGAGACGTACAGGTAGTCGACGTCGCCGAGGGTCTCCCAGTCGAGCTGGGAGTTGTCCGGGAACGGGAACCAGGAGGCGAAGTAGGCCGGATTGACCCACGGGTCGCACAGGATGCTGCCCGCCCCCGTGTCGATCCGCATGCTCGCGTGCCCGGTACCGGTCACTCGCACCGCAGTTCCCCCTCAAGAAGACAAATCAAGGCGTACGCCGAAACGCTACCGGAGGTAGCGTGCTCCCCGTCCCTCGACACCGGTAGTCCCCCCCGACCCACCGAAGACGGGCCCTTCGGCCCGTGCGCTCGCTTTCGGACCGGCCCGTTCGGTGCGCCACGCCGGGCCGTCCCGGGTGATCTTTTCTCTATCGGCCGGACCCTGCGCCAGGGCCGCCAGCGGGCGTGCCAGACTAACCGGAGATCCGATCGCGAGGGAAGGACCGACCAGTGGCAGGAAGCGAGCCGGTAACGTCGCCAGACCAGCACAAGCCTGGGCACCGCAAGGCCGGGCGGATCGGCGCGATCCTCACCGCGTTCGCGCTGCTGGCGATGCTCTGCGGCAACCACGAGGGCAGGGTCGAGGACCTGTGGCTGATCGGCCTGGCCGCCCTCCTGCTGCTCATCGTGGCCGGCGACGCCGTACTGCGCCGCAACGGCCTGCGTTCCTGACCCCAGCCGCCCGCCGGCACCACCCGGCGCCGCCCGTCGAGGCGCTGCCGGGTGCCGTCGGCTGCTGCGGGAGTGGGGCGACCGGGTGACCCAGGCCGGTACGGCCGCCTTATGCAGACACGAGTTGGGCCCGCCTCCGAGATCGGAGGGCGGGCCCGATTCGTCGGTACCGGTTCAGCGGCCGAACAGGATGTTCTGCACGTCCTTGAGGGCGGCGTCGACCTCCGCCTCGAAGTAGCCACCCTGCACCAGGCCGAAGCGCAGCGTGTCCAGGTCCTTCGGGTTGATCGGCATCGGGTTACGTCCGGCCATCCCGCCCAGGAGGGTGTCGAAGAAGCGGTCGACCTGGTCGGGGTCGTACCCGCTGCCGAAGCGACGCACCTGGAAACTGCGCCGGATCTGGTCCACCTGGTAGAGATCGCTGCCGGGAGGGCCGGCCATCGGCGGGCCGCCCGCCGGGGGTCCCGAGGGTCCCGCCATCGAGGGGCCACCCAGGGCCTGTTGCGGCACCGCAGGGGGGCCTGCCGGGCCGCGCCGCAGGTCACGGTCCGACATACGGATCTCCGCGGTCATGTCCGTACGGGCGCGTCGGCCCGCTTCGAAGCCGTCGAAGCGCGGCTCGTCCGGCGGACCGTAACCGCCCGGCCCGTCCGGGGGCCCGTAGCCGCCCGGCCGCTCCGGCAGACCGTACTTCTCCGCCCGATCCGGCGGCCCGTAGCTGTCCGGGGGGCCGTAGCTGTCCGCCCGATCCGGTGGGCCGTAGCCGCCCGGCCCGGCCGGCAGGCCGCGAGGCGGGGCGCCGTGACCCATCGGGCCGGGACCCCCGGGGGCACCCGGTCCCATCGGCCCACCCGGGCCGCGCGGCGCGTCGTAGCCGCCGCGAGGTGCGTCGTACCCTCCGGCGAACGCACCGGTGGGCTCGTCATAGCGGTTGTACGGGCCGGCCTGGGCCGGCATCGGTCGGGGTGGCATCGGCGGCTGGGGCATCGCGGCCATGCCCCGGTCCTCGCGTATGGGCGGACCCATCCGGTCCGGCGGGCTCATCCGGGCCTCGCCACCGGCCCGGCCGGTGCCCCGTTCCTCAAGCTCGGCCAGCTGTCGCTCGACCCGGTCGAGGTGCAGGTCGACCTGCCACTCGTCGTAGCCGTTGAAGCGAACCCGGAAGACGACGTCGTGGACTTCCTGCGAGGTCACCGGTGCCCCCACCGGCTGGCCGGCGAGGGTCGCCTCGACCCGGTCCAGGAAAGTGTCCACCTCGTCAACCTTGTATCCCCGGCGGAGCGCCTTACGCCGGAAACGCTGACCCTGACTCGCCACTATGTCTCCTGGTCTCGTTCGCCACGCCCGGTCATGCCGGCAGGTTCCCGGCCGGGTCCGTGCCCATGTCCTCCGCGGCGGCCAGCTGCCCACACGCCCCGTCGATCTCGCGACCTCGGGTGTCCCGAACGGTGGTGGACACCCCGGCGTCGCGCAACCGCCGGACGAACTCCCGCTCCACCGGCTTCGGGCTGGCGTCCCAGCGGCTGCCCGGAGTCGGATTGAGTGGGATCAGGTTCACGTGGGCCAGCTTGCCGGCCAGCAACCGCCCGAGCAGGTCGGCTCGCCACGGCTGGTCGTTCACGTCCTTGATCATCGCGTATTCGATCGACACACGACGCCCCGTGCGAGCCGCGTACGTCCAGGCGGCGTCCAGCACCTCGGACACCTTCCAGCGCTGGTTGACCGGCACAAGTTCGTCGCGCAGCTCATCATCGGGGGCGTGCAGCGACAACGCAAGAGTCACCGAGAGGTCTTCGCTGGCCAGTCGGTGGATGGCCGGCACCAGGCCGACCGTGGAAACGGTGATGTGCCGCTGCGACAACCCCAGGCCCTCGGGGGCCGGTGCGACCAGCCGACGGATCGCGGCCACCACCCGGTTGTAGTTGGCCAGCGGCTCGCCCATGCCCATGAAGACGACATGCGACAACCTGGCCGGTGAACCCGCCACCACACCGGAGGCGGCCACCCCCGCCAGGTAGACCGCCTGGTCGACGATCTCGGCGGTGGAGAGGTTGCGGGTCAGACCGGCCTGGCCGGTGGCGCAGAAGGGGCAGGCCATCCCGCAGCCGGCCTGGCTGGAGATGCAGACGGTCACCCGATCGGAGTAACCCATCAGCACACTCTCCACCAGCGACCCGTCGTGCAGCCGCCAGAGCGCCTTGCGGGTCGCTCCGTCGTCGCAGGCCAGCTCGCGCACCGGGTTGAGCAGCCTGGGCAGCAGCTGGTCGGCCAGCCGCTCGCGGGAGGCCGCCGGCAGGTCGGTCATCTGGGCCGGGTCGCGTACCAGCCGGCCGAAGTAGTGGGTGGAGATCTGCCGGGCCCGGAAGGCCGGCTCACCCAGGTCGGTGACCAGGGCTTTTCGGCCGGCCAGATCGAGGTCGGCGAGATGTTGCGGTGGCATCGAGGCCCGGCGCGCACCGGGCGCGTCCGGGTCGACCGGAATCAGGGGCAGACTCGTCATGACCTGTCCAGTCTGTCACGCCCGACCGGGAACGCACCCGGCCAGAGGGCCTGGATCGGACCCGTGAAGGCTGGTCCGACGTGAGCCATGCCTCAGCTCACCGCCGGGACGAGGACCACGAGCAGCAGGTACGCCGTCGGCACGGCGAACAGCACCGAGTCGAGGCGATCCATCAGGCCGCCGTGCCCGGGCAGCAGATTGCTCATGTCCTTGACCCCGAGGTCCCGCTTGATCATGGACTCGGCGAGGTCACCGAGGACGGCGGCACCGGAGACCGCCACCCCGAACACCGCTCCCCACCACGGGGCCACGTCGAACAGCAGCCAGAGCAGCACAGCGCTGCCCAGCGCCGCCGCGCTGACCGAGCCGAGCAAGCCCTCCCAGGACTTCTTCGGGCTGATCGTCGGGGCCATCGGATGCTTGCCGAAGTTGGCGCCGGCGGCGTACCCCCCGGTGTCGGAGAGCACCACGGCTACCAGGGTCACCAGCACCCGCAACGCCCCGTCGTCCGGGGAGGCCGCCAGCAGGGCGGCGAAGCCGCCGAGGAAGGGCACGTACACCGCGATCATGGTGGCCGCGGTCATGTCCCGCCGGAAGTTGGCCGGGCCGTCCCCGAGCCGCCAGACGAGGGTGCCCGCGATCGTGACCAGCAGCCCGAGCAGCAGGGCGTCCAGTCCACCGAACCAGGCGATGGTGACCGTCAGCACCCCACCGGCGATCAGGGGTACCAGGGGCACCACGGCCCGGGCCCGGCGTACCGCGCGGGACATCTCCCAGATGCCCACCCCGAAGGCGCCGGCGAGCACCAGCAGGAAGGAGGGGGTGTAGAGGAACAGCGGCAGCAGGACCAGGGCCCCCAGGCCGAGGCCGACCGAGATGGCCGCCGGCAGGTTCCGTCCGGCGCGGCCGGTCGACGGCGGCTGGCCGGGGCTCGGGGCCGGTGGCCCGGCGGGCGGCCGTCCGCCGCCTGCGCGGCGCCGACCCCGATGACGCTTACCGGAGGGCGACTGCTCGGCGGCGGGTTCCTCCCCGGGCACCGGGGCGAACTGGGCGGTCGGCGCGTCCTCGTGATCGAGGCCGACACCGGCCGGGACCCGCTCGATCTGCCCGGTCGGGGCCTCCTCGTGACCGAGGAGGCCGGCGGTGCCGGGCACCGGTTCGAACTGGGCGGTCGGGGTGGCGTACCGTTCGGCGCCGACCTGCGGCTGACCGGCCCAGGGGCCGGTGCCGGGGTCGAGATCCGGTTCAGGCCAGGGCAGTTGGGTGGGTTGGTCCGGCCGATCCCAGCCACGGGCCTCGGCACCACCGTAGGGGTCGAGGTGGGACATCACGCACCGGACGAGAGCGGGACGGAATCCACCACTTGCCGCACAACCACTGCCATTCCCCTACCCGCGCGAGGCGCTCCGTCTGATTTGCCGGCCAGTCGGTTGACCGATCCCCATCCTGGTATGCCCGGATCACTGGGAATCCTGCCGAGCCTACTGCACCTGTCCGCTCCGCAGCCCGCACCCGCCCTCGACCCCCACCGGGTTGATCATGAGGTTGGCGCCGTCGCCTCCATCGGCGATGACGAGAACCTCCGGACCAACCTGGCGGGGGCGGGCCAGGCGGACGGGCCGGGCACCAGCGACCGGGTGCGCGCTCAGACCTCCAGGAGTTCGGTCTCCTTGTGCTTGACCAGTTCATCGACGTGCCCGACGTACCGCTGGGTCAGGTCGTCCAGTTCCTTCTCCGCGCGGCGGCCGTCGTCCTCGCCGACCTCGCCGTCCTTGACGAGCCGGTCCAGCTCTTCCTTGCCCTTGCGGCGGATGTTGCGGATGGCGACCTTGGCTTCCTCACCCTTGTGCCGGGCGACCTTGATCATGTCGCGGCGGCGCTCCTCGGTCATCTGCGGGAGCAGGATGCGCAGCTGGTTGCCCTCGTTGTTCGGGTTGACCCCGAGATCCGAGTCGCGGATCGCCTTCTCCATGGCATTGAGCTGCGAGTTGTCGTACGGCTTGATGATGGCCATCCGCGGCTCCGGGACGGCCACCGACGCCATCTGGGTCAGCGGGGTCGGGGTGCCGTAGTAGTCGATGATGACCTTGGAGAACATGGCCGGAGTGGCGCGGCCGGTGCGGATGGCACCGAACTCCTCCTTGGCGTGCTCGACCGCACGCTCCATCTTCTCCTCGGCCTCGAGGAGGGTGTCGTCGATCACCGTTCTCCTCGCCTCCTTCTTGTGCTCGTCGTGGGGCTTGTCGGTCACCGGGGCCGTCGAGATCAGATCGACGGTCGCTTCAGGTGGTGATCAGCGTGCCGATCTTCTCGCCGCCCACCGCTCGGACGATGGTGTCGTCCCCCTGGGCGCCGAAGACCAGCATCGGCAGACCGTTCTCCATGCAGAGGCTGAAAGCGGCGGCATCGGCGACCCGCAGGTTGCGGCGCAGCACCTCGGAGAAGGTGATCGAGTCGAACTTGCTGGCGGTCGGGTCGATCCGCGGGTCGGCGGTGTAGACCCCGTCCACGCCGTTCTTGCTCATCAGCACCACGTCCGCGTGGATCTCCAACGCGCGCTGGGCGGCCACCGTGTCCGTGGAGAAGTACGGCATTCCCGCCCCGGCACCGAAGATGACCACCCGGCCCTTCTCCAGGTGCCGGATCGCCCGCAGGGGGATGTACGGCTCGGCGACCTGGGCCATCGTGATCGCACTCTGCACCCGGGTCTCGATGCCTTCCTTCTCCAGGAAGTCCTGCAGGGCCAGGCAGTTCATCACGGTGCCGAGCATGCCCATGTAGTCCGCCCGGGCCCGGTCCATGCCCCGCTTCTGGAGTTCCGCACCCCGGAAGAAGTTGCCGCCGCCGACCACCACGGAAACCTGCACCCCGCGCCGTACCACCGTGGCGATCTGCCGGGCGATGGCCTGTACGACGTCCGGGTCGACGCCGATCGCGCCACCACCGAACACCTCGCCGGAAAGCTTCAACACCACCCGACGGGACCGGCCGGGCGGTGGCGCCGTAGGGTCGTCCGCCGCCAGCGTCCGATCACTCACAACCTGCGTCATCCGCCCGTCCTTCCCCCACCGGTACACCGGGTGCATATCTGCCGCTGTCGACCTTATGGGACGAGGAGGCCGCGGTGCCTGTCGCGTACACCGGCGGCCTCCTCGTCGTGTCGTTGCTCAGCCCACGGGCGCAGGGCGCCCGACGGCGGCTCAGGCCTGGCCGACCTCGAACCGCACGAAGCGGGTGACCTCGATGCCGGCCTCGGCCAGCACCTGCTTCACGGTCTTCTTGTTGTCGGTGACCGAGGACTGCTCCAGCAGGACGAAGTCCTTGAAGAAGGAGTTCACCCGACCCTCGACGATCTTCGGCAGGGCCGCCTCGGGCTTGTTCTCCTCCCGGGCGGTCTGCTCGGCGATGCGCCGCTCGGACTCGACGACCTCGGCCGGCACCTCGTCACGGGTGAGGTACTGCGGACGCATCGCGGCGATCTGCATGGCAGCGGCGCGGGCGTCGGCGTCGGCGGCCTCGTCGGTCTTGCCGGTGTACTGCACCATCACGCCGACCGCCGGGGGCAGGTCCTGGGCCTTACGGTGCAGGTAGACCGCGACCGTGCCGTCGAGCTTGGCGAAGCGGTTCAGCACCAGCTTCTCGCCGATCTTGGCCGACTGCTCCTGGACCAGGTCGGCGACCGGACGGCCGTCGATCTCGCTGGCCAGCAGTTCCTCGGCGTTGCTCACGCCGGAACGCTCACCGTGCTCGACCAACTGCTGGGCCAGAGCGATGAAGGCGTCGTTCTTGGCGACGAAGTCGGTCTCGCAGTTGAACTCGAGCAGGGCCTGGCCGGCGTGGGCGATCAGCCCGTTGGCGGCGGTACGACCGGCCCGCTTGCCGACATCCTTGGCGCCCTTGACGCGCAAGATCTCGACGGCCTTGTCGAAGTCGCCCTCGGCCTCGGTCAGGGCCTTCTTGCTGTCCATCATGCCGGCGCCGGTCAGGTCGCGGAGCTTCTTGACGTCCGCGGCGGTGATCTGGGACATGGCTCTCTCTTCGGTGTTGAGATTGCGATGGGATGGTCTGAGGTGCCGGTTACCCGGATTCGGGAAGTTCGTGCCGACCTGGTCGCCGCCGGTCACCATCAGCGAATCGACGGTGACCGGACGGCGGCGGGATCACTGACCGGAAACGGCAGCCGGCTGCTCGGGGGCCGGCTCGGTGGCGGCGGCGGGCTCCTCGTCAGCCTTCTTGGGCTCCTCGAGCAGCTCGCGCTCCCACTCGGCCAGCGGCTCGTCGGTGGCGACACCGGCCTCCGGCTTCTCGTCGCCACCACGGCGACGGCCGGAACGGGCGATCAGGCCGTCGGCGACGGCGGCGGCCACGACCCGGGTCAGCAGCTCGGCCGAGCGGATCGCGTCGTCGTTGCCCGGGATCGGGAAGTCGACCTCGTCCGGGTCGCAGTTGGTGTCGAGCACGGCGATCACCGGGATGCCCAGCTTGCGGGCCTCGTCGACGGCGATGTGCTCCTTCTTGGTGTCGACGATCCAGACCGCGGCCGGGAGCTTCTGCATGTCCCGCAGACCACCGAGGGTCTTGGTGAGCTTGATCTTCTCGCGGGAGAGCTGAAGGGTCTCCTTCTTGGTGTAGCCGGCAGCGGTGCCGCTGAGGTCACCGAGGGCCTCCAGCTCCTTCATCCGCTGCAGCCGCTTGTACACCGTCTGGAAGTTGGTCAGCATGCCGCCGAGCCAGCGGTGGTTGACGTACGGCTGGCCGACCCGGGTCGCCTGCTCGGCGATGGCCTCCTGGGCCTGCTTCTTGGTGCCGACGAACAGGATGCTGCCGCCCTCGGCCACCGTGTTGCGCACGAACTCGTACGCCTTCTCGATGTAGTCGAGGGTCTGGCGCAGGTCGATGATGTAGATGCCATTGCGCTCGGTGAAGATGAAGCGCTTCATCTTCGGGTTCCAGCGCCGGGTCTGGTGCCCGAAGTGAACACCACTTTCCAGCAGCTGACGCATGGTCACGACGGCCATGGTTCGTACTCCTTGGGGTCCCTGGTTCGTCCGCTCGGCCGGCGGCCGAGTGGCCTGGTGCCCGGTCGTCGGCCAGGATGGGCCCGACAGGTCGGGACCAGGGAGGCCGCCGCCGCACGACGACTTCGTGAGGAGGGCACGCGAGGTCGACCGCGCGAGGCGGTCGCCAGTCGACCAGTGTACGCCCCTGCCCCACCGCCCAGCCCCCGGGTGCAAGGAAGGGCCCCCTGTTAACGCCTGCGGTAGAGCAAGGGCCCCTTGTTAACACCTCCGAGCGCCCAGATGGTCAGCCGGTGGAGCGGCAGGTGGGTCAGCCGGCGGCCAGCGCCGCGGCGAGGAAGAGCGCCAGGCCGACGGTCAGGTAGGCGGTGGGCGGGCGTAGCCAGCCGCGTGCCCCGTCGGTGAGCGCGAACCCGGTGGTCCGCAGCCCGTACAGACCGGCCGCGAAGATCGGCAGACCGACCACCAGGAAGGTACCCACCAGCACATCGGCGGCGGAAACCGGATCCGCGGTCGCCCCGTGCAGCAACACCCGCAGGGCCGGCACCTCGAGGATCACCAACAGGACGGCGAACAGCACCGCGAGCACCGGTCGGCGGGTCCGGTAGACCCCGTCGCCGCTGGGCGACCCGGCCGGTACGCCCGGCACCTGGTAGCCGGCTTCCCCGGCCGCCGGCCGGAAGCCGGTGTCCGTCCCGGCCTCCCCCGCCGACAGGTCACCCCGAGGGGCCACCGGCGGCATCGGCCCGGTCGGCTGCTCCAGGGGATTCACCGCCTCCGTGCCCCGTTTGGCCTCCACGATCGGATACCCGGCCAGCGGCACGGGCCGGGCCGGGTCACCCACCACGGACGCCAGCGGGGCCGGGTCGCTCACCATCGGCGCCGGGCGGGTCGGGTCACCCAGGGGATCTCCAGCCACCGGCGGGCTGGTCTCCTGGGCGGTCCGCCAGGGCGACCGTTCGGTGGGCAGCTCACCGGAGATGTCCGGGTCGGTCGACCCGGCTCGCCGGGCGCGCGAGGCCCGGTAGCGCTCGGGCTCGGCCGAGGTCTCGGCCAGGGGATCCGCACCGCCGAAGCGCCGCGCCGAGGTGTCGTGCCGGTCCTCGTCGTCGACCCGTTGTTCGGGGGCCACCGACAGCTGGTCGTCCAGGTGTCTCGCCTGCGCCGTGCCGAGCCAGTCCGGGTCGCGGTAATCACGGTCGCCGGGGTACCAACGCGACTCCTGATCATCGGCAAAGCTACGTCGTCCATCCACGTCCGGCACGGTATGCGACCAACCGGCCGGTCGCCATTCGGCCCCGGCCCTGACCAGGACCGGAAGGGCGATTCGACCGGGTACGCAGAGCAAGAAGCTGATTCGTCACTCAGGCCCGCCTTAGCACACCAAGGGCATGATCGTCCGGCTGTCCACAACACCTCCCGTTGTCCACAGGTCGTACCACCGGGGGCACCTCGACGGCTCCGGTCCCGGCAGGGTGCCGGCCATGAGCAAGCGGAACCAGGCGGTCGGCGGGTACGGGGAGCGTTGCGCCGTCCGGCACCTGATCGAGGCAGGGCTGCGCCCGGTGGCCCGGAACTGGCGCTGCCCCTCCGGAGAGATCGACATCGTGGCCTGGGACGGGCCGGTGCTCGTCATCTGCGAGGTGAAGACCCGCCGCAACCACGACTTCGGCACCCCGGCCGAGGCGGTGGTCAGCCGCAAGGCCCGCCGGCTGCGTCGGCTCGCCGTGGCGTGGCTGGCGGCCACCGGCACTACCGCCGAGGAGATCCGCTTCGACGTCGTCTCGGTCCTGCTGCCGCGCACCGGCCGGGCCCAGGTCGAACATCTCAAGGGAGCCTTCTGATGAGCTACGCCCGGGTGCTCTGTGTCGGCCTGGTCGGGGTCACCGGTCATCTGGTGGAGGTGGAGGCGGATCTCGCACCCGGCCTGCCCGCCGTGGTCATCTCCGGGCTGCCGGACACCGCCCTGCACGAGGCCCGGGACCGGGTCCGCGCCGCCGTGGTCAACTCCGGCCAGCGCTGGCCGAACCGGCGGATCACCCTGAACCTGCTACCGGCCACCATGCCCAAGTTCGGCTCGGCCTTCGACCTGGCGATCGCGGCGGCGCTGCTCGGCGGCTCCGGTGAGCTGCCCCTGGCCCCGCTGGAGGGCGTGGTGATCCTCGGCGAACTGGGCCTGGACGGCACCGTCCGACCGGTCCGGGGGGTGCTGCCGATGGCCGCCGCGGCGGCCCGGGCCGGGGTCCAGCGGGTGATCGTGCCGGCCGCCAACAGTGCCGAGGCCGCCGTGGTGCCCGGCCTGCGGGTACGCGGCGTGGACAACCTGCACCGGCTGATCGCCTACGTCCGCGACGGCGTACCCCTGATCGAGCCCCCGACCCACCTGCCGCCGCCGGCCGATCCCGGCCCCGATCTGGCCGAGGTGGCCGGGCAGGGGCTCGGTCGGCGGGCCCTGGAGGTGGCTGCCGCCGGGGGCCACCACCTGGCGCTGATCGGCCCGCCGGGGGCCGGCAAGACGATGCTGGCCGAGCGTCTGCCCTCGATTCTGCCGGAGCTGGACGACGCCGCCGCCCTGGAGGTGACCGCGCTGCACTCGATCGCCGGGCTATTGCCGGCGGAGGGTGGGCTGCTGCGGCGGCCCCCGTTCCAGGCCCCGCACCACACCGCGACCATCCCGGCCATCGTCGGCGGCGGGACGGGGATGGCCCGGCCCGGCGCGATCTCGCTGGCCCACCGAGGGGTGCTCTTTCTGGACGAGGCTCCGGAATTCAGCCGCGCCGCCCTGGAGGCGTTACGCCAACCGCTGGAGCACGGTCGGGTGCGGTTGGCCCGTAGCCGGGGCGGCACCGAGTACCCCGCCCGGGCACAGCTGGTGATCGCGGCCAATCCCTGCCCGTGTGCCAGTCCGGCCGGCGACGACCGGTGCGAGTGTCCCCCGCAGGCCCGCCGCCGCTACCTGGGTCGACTCTCCGGTCCCCTGCTCGACCGGATCGATCTTCAGGTGCGGCTGCTGCCGATGCGCGCCGCCGACCTGATGGAGGCGGGCACCCACGAGTCCTCCGCGGTGGTGGCGTCCCGGGTGCTGGCCGCTCGTAGGGCGGCGGCGGAGCGCTGGTCGGTGTTGGGTCGCCGCCTCAACGCGGAGGTGCCCGGTCAGCAACTGCGCCGGCCCCCGTGGCAGCTACCCGCCGCCGACACCGCCGAACTACGAGCCCGGCTCGACTCGGGGTCGCTCTCCGCGCGCGGCTTCGACCGGGTCATCCGGCTCGCCTGGACCATCGCCGACCTCGACGGGCGCCCCCGCCCGGACCGACACGACGTCGGCGAGGCCATCCACCTCAGGACGGGAGAGGGCATATGAGCACGTACGACGAGACCACACTGGCCCGGGTGGCGTTGACCTGGCTGGCCGAGCCGGGCACCCGCTCGGTGTACGCGCTGGTCGACGAACTCGGCCCGGTGGCCGCCCTGGATCTGCTGCTCGACGGCGGGGCGCCCCAGGAGGAGTTACGCGACAGCGTGGCGGCCCGCCGCCAGGCCGGGGATGCGCGGGCCATCGCCGCCGAGGCCCTGGAACGCGGCGAACGGCTAGGTGCCCGCGTCATCGTGCCGGATGACGACGAGTGGCCCGCCTCGGTCGAGCAACTGCGCACCCTCGTGCTGCAGGATGCGCGCCGCCGGGTCGACCGGGAGACCGCCCCACCCCTCTGCTTCTGGGTACGCGGGCCGTTGCCGCTGGCCGAGACGCTGGACCGGTCGGTGGCCGTGGTCGGGGCACGGGCCGCCACCCCGTACGGCCTGCATGTCGCCAGGGACCTGGGTTACGGCCTGGCCGACCGGGACTGGACGGTCGTCTCCGG
This sequence comes from Micromonospora sp. NPDC048871, assembly GCF_043198155.1. NCBI lineage: Bacteria > Bacillati > Actinomycetota > Actinomycetes > Micromonosporales > Micromonosporaceae > Micromonospora > Micromonospora sp. NPDC048871. Next base: position 341,787 of record NZ_JBICUM010000001.1, read on the forward strand.
CGGTGCCTTCGGCATCGACGCCGCCGCACACCGGGGCGCGCTGAGCGCGGGCGGCCGGACGGTCGCGGTGCTGGCCTGTGGAGTGGACCGCCCCTACCCGATGGGTAACACGGCGTTGTTCGACCGGATCGCCGACTCCGGGCTGCTGGTCAGCGAATGGCCGCCGGAGGCCGAGCCGCTTCGTCCCCGTTTCCTGATCCGCAACCGGGTGATCGCGGCCGGTACGAAGGGCACCGTGCTGGTGGAGGCGGCGGCCCGCAGCGGCGCCACCCAGACCACCCGACGGGCCCTGGCGCTGCACAAACCGGCGATGGTGGTGCCCGGTCCGGTCACCTCGGCGATGTCGGTCGGCACGCACGAGTTCCTGCGGGAGGAACCGGACGCCCGCCTGGTGACCGGGCTGGCTCAGGTGCTGGAGGAGGTGGGTCGGATCGGGGAACTGGCCCCGGTGCCAAGAGGTCCGCAGCGACCCACCGACCTGATCGACGACGACGCCCGGGCGATCGTGGAGGTGATGCCCCGACGGGGCACGATCGGGGTGGACGACCTGGCCGGTCGCGCCGGTCTGGCGGTACGCACCGTGCTGCGCAAGCTGTCCCTGTTGGAGGAGTTGGCCCTGGTGGTTCGCCGCGGCGACGGCTACGCCCTGGTGACGGCCCCAGGCGCCCGCCGAGCCGCCCACCCTGACGGTGTCGCGGGCGGAGGCACCCGACCCTAGGCTGTGACCCGTGGGGGGTACGGAAGGTCGCAGCACCCGTGGCACCCGGGCCGTGCACGCGGCGCTGCCGGAGCCGCTACGCGAGGCGGTGGACGAGTTCGCCCGGCACCTGGCCTCGGTCCGCAACCGTTCGGCCCACACCGTACGGGCCTACGTCGCCGATCTGGTCTCCCTGTTGGATCACGCGCATCGGATGGGCGCCGCCGAGGTGGCCGAACTGGACCTGGACACGGTACGCAGTTGGCTGGCCAAGCAGCGCACCATGGGAGCGGCCCGGGCGTCGCTGGCCCGACGCGCGGCGGCGGCGCGCACCTTCAGTGCCTGGGCGCACCGGGGCGGGCTGCTGCCCACGGATGTGGCCGCCACCCTGGCCAGTCCCCGCCCGCAGCGCACCCTGCCCACCGTGCTCCGCGCCGACCAGGCCGCCCTCCTCGTCGAGGCACCCACCCGATCCACCGCCGATGGCCGCGCCACTTCCGGCGCCCATCCCACCCCCGAGGCCGACGCCCACCCCACGGCTGGCCCTCCCACCGCCGATGGCACCGGCACAGAGGAAGCGGAGGGTGCCGAGGACGGAGAGCGGGTGGCTCGGGCGGTGCGGTGGCGTGACCGGGTGCTGCTGGAGTTGCTCTACGGCACCGGGGTGCGGGTCAGTGAGGTGTGCGGCATCGACCTGGCCGATGTCGACCATGGCCGGCGGGTGGTTCGGGTCCGGGGCAAGGGTGGCCGGGAACGGACCGTGCCGTACGGCCTGCCGGCGCAGCGGGCCCTCGACGAGTGGCTGCGACACGGGCGGCCCGTGCTGGCGGTCCCGGCCTCCGGGGAGGCGCTGCTGCTCGGCGCCCGGGGTGGCCGGCTGAATCCGACCACCGCCCGCCGGATCGTCGGTGGGTACGCCGAGGCCGCCGACCTGCCCCGGATCGGACCGCACGCGCTGCGCCACTCGGCCGCCACCCACCTGCTCGAAGGCGGGGCGGACCTGCGGGCGGTACAGGAGTTGCTGGGCCACTCCTCGCTGGCCAGTACGCAGGTCTACACCCATGTCTCGGTCGATCGGCTACGTGCGGCGTACCGCCAGGCCCACCCCCGCGCCTAAGTCGCGGCCACGACAGCGCCCGAATGGCGGAACACTTTCCGATCAAGATCCATCACCCAGGGCCCGGGGGTGGCGTTACGATCATCCGGTGAGCGTCCCGCCTCCGCCTGAGCCTATGACGGGCGCCCGCCTGCTCTTCTCCCTCGACCCGGCGGTCAGTCACCTCAACCACGGCTCGTTCGGCGCAGTGCCGATCATCGTGCAGCGGGCCCAGCAGCGGTTGCGGGACGAGATGGAGGCCGACCCGCTGCGCTTCTTCGCCACCGGCCTGGTCGACCGGATCACCCACGCCCGCCGGCACCTGGCCGGCTTCCTCGGCGCCGACCCGGACGGCACCGCCCTGACCGTCAACGCCACCACCGGGGTGGCGGTGGTGTTGCAGTCCCTAGGGCTGGGCCCGGCCGACGAGGTGCTCACCACCGATCATGGCTACGGTGCGGTCGACTTCGCCATCGCCCGGGAGTGCCGCCGCAGCGGAGCGACCCATCGGGTGCTGCCGGTGCCACTGTCGGCGACCACCGAGGAGATCGTGCAGATCGTCCGGTCCGGGCTGCGTCCGGGGCGTACCCGGCTGCTCGTGGTCGACCAGCTCACCTCGGCCACGGCACGGTTGTTGCCGGTCGCCGCCATCGTCGGGGTGGCGCGGGAACACGGGGTGTCCGTGCTCGTCGACGCCGCCCACGCTCCCGGGATGCTGCCGGCGAGCGTGCAGAGCATCGGGGCCGACTTCTGGGTCGGCAACCTGCACAAGTGGGGGTACGCCCCCCGTGGCACGGCCGTGCTGGTGGTCGCCCCGTCCTGGCGGGACCGCATCGAACCCCTGGTGGTCTCCTGGGAGCAGGCGGCCGGCTTCCCCAGCCGGGTGGAGTGGCAGGCGACCGCGGACTACACCGCCTGGCTGAGTGCCCCGGTGGGGCTCTACCTGCTGCGTACCCTCGGGGTGGACCGGGTGCGCGCGCACAACGCGGCTCTGGCGGCGTACGGCCAGCGGGTGGTGGGGGATGCCCTGGGGGTGCGGCCGGCCGATCTGCCCGAGCCCGGCGGACCCACGGTCGCCATGCGGATCATCCCGTTGCCGCCAGGGCTGGCCACCACGGTCGAGGGCGCCCTGGCGCTGCGGGCCCGGATCGCCGAGCGGCTCGCCATCCAGGTCGCGGTCAACCCCTGGAACGGGCAGGGCTGGCTGCGGCTGTGCGGCCAGGTGTACAACTCGCCCGACGAGTACGACCGGCTAGCCGGGCGGCTGCCCGCCCTGCTGGCCCAACGCTGACCGGCTTCCCGGCCAGGCTGATCGGCTCCTCGGCCAGCGGCAGCAGCCGGGTGCGACCGAGACCGAGCAGGGCCAACGGGTCCAGGTAGTCAGTACCCCGGCGCAGCCCCCAGTGCAGGCAGGCCGCCTCGGGGCAGCCCAGGTGCCCGGGCGCCAGGACCCCCAGGAGGGTGCCGGCCGCCACCGCCGTGCCGACCGTGACCACCGGTTCCACCGGCTCGTAGGTGGTGCGCAGCCCGTCGGGGTGGGTCACCGAGATCACCGGCCGGCCGGCGACCAGACCGGCGTACGAGACCGTGCCGCTGCCGGCGGCCCGGATCGGCGCGCCCGCCGGGGCGATCAGATCCACCCCACGATGGCCGGACAGCCAGGGCCGAGCCGGAGGATCGAACCGGCGGCCCGGTCGAGGCACCCCCTCGACCGGCCACCGGTACCCCTGCCCGGCAGACCCGCCCCCTGGCGACAGCACGACGCTGGGCGACGGCACCACCCCCGACGGACCAGCCACCACCGTTGAGAGCGGCAGCATGGTGGGGGACGACCGCTGTCCGGACGAGGAGAGGGTCGGCATGAGGAGGGGCAGCAGCAGGAGGGCGCAGAGCGCCCGGGTTCGGGTCACCATGGCGGCGAGTGTGCCGATCCTGGGGCGGCCTCGCTGCCCGGCAAGGGTCGCCTGTGGACGACGCGGGGTCCTGTGGACAACCCACGCCGACGAAGCTGATCTGCTATGGCCTGACGACAGCCGGGCCGGACCGCCAGTGTGGACCGATCGCGGCGGGTGGGGGTCCACCGCGCGGAAACCGGCCGGAGATCAGCCGGGGTTCAGCAGGGATCAGCCGCCGAAGCCGGAGTCGGCCGGCAGGGAGATGTCCGGCTTCTCCAGCTCCTCGACGTTGACGTCCTTGAAGGTCATCACCCGCACGTTCTTGACGAACCGGGCGGGACGATACATGTCCCACACCCAGGCGTCGTGCATCTCGACCTCGAAGTAGACCTCGCCGTCGGAGTTGCGCACGTGCAGGTCGACCTGGTTGGCCAGATAGAACCGCCGCTCGGTCTCCACCACGTAGGAGAACTGACGGACGATGTCGCGGTACTCCCGGTAGAGCTGTAGCTCCATCTCGGTCTCGTACTTTTCGAGATCTTCCGCGCTCATCGCACTCCGCCTTCCATGACCACATCTTCCCCCACCGACGCCGGAGGCTGAGGCTGCTCGCCCAACGCCACGCCGACGGTACCCCCTGCGAAGCCTGAGCGCTCCATCGGCTCGTCCCAGCTTGCGCCCAGCGGTCGACGGGAGCGGGGTGGACGGCCGTCCAGGCCGGAGACGGCCGCTACGTTGACGTAGGAGAACCGGTGTTCCCGGCACGGACCCCGCTCGCGCAGGGCCGCCGTGTGATCGGCGGTGATGTACCCCTTGTGCTCGGCGAAGCCGTACCCCGGGTAGGTAGCCTCCAGGTCGACCATGATCCGGTCCCGGGTCACCTTGGCCAGGACGCTGGCCGCCGCTACGCAGGCCGCCACCCGGTCGCCCTTCCACACGGCCAGACCGGGCACGTCCAGGCCGTCGACCCCGAACCCGTCGGTCAACACGTACTCCGGTCGCACGGTCAGCGAGGCCAGCGCCCGACGCATCGCGGCCAGGTTGCACACGTGCAGCCCCCGGGCGTCGACCTCCTCGGCCGGGATGACCACCACGGCGTATGCCAGGGCACGCGCGACGACCTCGGCGTACACCCGCTCCCGGCTCGCCGGGGTGAGCAGCTTGGAGTCGGCCAGGCCCTCGATCTCACCTCGCCGCCCTTCCGGCAGCACCGCGGCGGCGGCCACCAGCGGCCCGGCGCAGGCCCCCCGGCCGGCCTCGTCGGCACCGGCGACGTACCGGAAGCCACGCCGTTGCAGGGCCCGCTCCAGGGCGTACAGCCCGGCCTCCCGGCGCACCACCGTGCGCGGCGGGGTCAGCATGGCGCACCGGGAGCCGTGGCCGTAGAGGCCAGGGCCCGGGTCAGGACCTCGGGGAGGTCCAGGGGGTAGCACCGCTCGGCGGTGCTGCGCAGTTCCTGGGCCGACCACCACCGGTGACCGTCCACGCTGTTGCGCTCCACCTCGCTGAATCCCGTCGTGTCGACCTCGTGTGCGGCGACCCGCACCAGAAAGAACCGCTGTTCCTGCCGGTACCACACCCCGTCGAAGGAGAACTCCGTCACCTCGGCGTGCACCGGCTCACCGAACTGGGTCATCGCCAACCGCAACCCGGTCTCCTCCGCCAACTCCCGCGCCGCGCCCTCGGGGTAGCTCTCCCCCGGGTCCAGTCCGCCACCCGGGGTGAACCACCAGCGTCCGTCCTGCGGACGGGCGGGATCGAAGCCCCGGAAGAGCAGCAACCGGTCGGCCCGGTCGACCAGGAGCACCCGGGCGGCGCGCCTCGGGGTGTAGAGCGTCACCGCACCAGATTGCCAGACGTGGCCGACAACGCCCACGTCCCGTCCCCGACACCTCAGGGGGTGGGAATGGCCTCGAACTCCTCCGGCACGGTCAGCAGGGTGGCCCGGTTGAACGGCCAGAAGACCGTGAAGGCCCGGCCCACTACGTCCTTCTCCGGGATGGTCGCCGCGGTGACGTTCTCCCCGGACTGCTGGTAGTGCTCCAGGGAGTCACCGGAGGCGGAACGGTGGTCACCCATCACCCAGAGCCGACCCTGCGGAATGACGACGTCGAACTCCTGGTCCGCCGGCTTGTCCCGGTTGCCGTCGAAGGAGAAGATGTACGGCTCGTCCAGCGGCACCCCGTTGATCACCAGACGGTCCTGGGCGTCGCAGCAGACCAGCCGATCCCCGCCGACCCCGATCACCCGCTTGATGAAGTCCTCGCCCGCGGGGTTGCCGCTCCACTCGACCGGGGCCTTGAAGACGATCACCTCGCCCCGGTGCGGGGTCCGGAAGTTGTACACCAACTTGTTGACCAGCACCCGATCATCGATCTTGAGGGTGTTCTCCATGGAGGGCGACGGGATGAAGAAGGTCTGCAGTACGAAGGCCCGCACCAGTACCGCGACCAGGATCGCCACCCCCAGCAGGATGGGAAGTTCCTTCCAGAACGAGTGGCGTGGCTTGTCGGTCTGCTCGTCAATCACGGGAGGAGCCTACGTTGCCCGGATCGGTGCCACCGCGTGGAACGCGCTAGAACGGCTAGGGTGGCCGCGATCGGAAGCACCAGGACCACCCCTCCTTCGGTCGTGGGCCGCACCGGTGGGGCCGCCCCGCCGGTGGCCGTGACCGCCGGAGGCACCTCGGCGAAGGTCTCCGGCACCGGCAGAGTGTGCCAGCGGCTGGAGGGCCAGACCACCGCGAAGGCCCGGCCCACCACGTTGTCAATCGGCACCGTGCCCTGGCAGCGGGCGTCCTGGGAGACGAGCCGGTGGTCGCCGAGCACGAACATCTGACCGGGCGGGACCACGATCTCCTCGAACCGCCGGGACCGGCACTCCTGCGGGTTGGGGGGCAACTCCAGGGGGGAGTCCCGCAGCACGTACGCGGACTCGTCCAGCGGGGTGCCGTTGACCAGCACCCGCCCCTGCTCGTCGCAGCAGCTGACCCGGTCACCCGGCAGGCCGATGACCCGCTTGATGAAGTCCTTCTCCCCCGGGCGGCTCAGCCCGACCAGGTCACCCACCGTGCGGCCTAGCCGGTCGGTGAAACCCCCGGCCGGCTCCACGTCCACCTGCGGGACCCACTGGTCGGTGCCCCGGAAGACCACCACCTCGCCACGCTGCGGATCCCGCACGTTGTAGACGACCTTGTTGACCAGGACCCGGTCCCCGACCAGCAGGGTGTCCTCCATCGACCCCGAGGGGATGAAGAACGCCTGGAGCAGGAAGGTACGGATCAGCACCGCCAGGCAGAAGGCCACGACGAGCAGCAGCGGCAACTCCTGCCAGAGCGGCATCTGCCGTTTCTCACGCCGGGCCCGTCGTCGCCACGGATCAACCGAGCCGCTGTCGTCAAGCGCCTGTACCACGCCCACTCCCCGGTCCGCAGATACGACTACCGCCCGGCAGTCTCGTCGAGACTTCCCGGGCGGTAGTGGAGGTCACCCGCCGGCCATGGCGGGTCGCCGCCCCGCTGCGCCCGTACGACCAGGGTAGTGCGGTCTGGCCGGTACGACATACGCGCAGCTGAGGCGGCGTGGCGCAGCGCGAGGTCAGCTCGGCTGCTTCTCGCGCAGCTCCTTGATCTTGGCCTTCTTGCCCCGCAGCTCGCGCAGGTAGTAGAGCTTGGCGCGGCGGACGTCACCACGGGTCACGACCTCGATCCGGTCGATCGCCGGGCTGTTGATCGGGTAGGTCCGCTCGACACCGACGCCGAAGCTGAGCTTGCGGACGGTGAAGGTCTCGCGCAGTCCGGCGCCCTGGCGACGGATGACCACGCCCTGGAAGATCTGGACCCGGGAGCGGTTACCCTCGACCACTCGCGCGTGCACCTTCACGGTGTCACCGGCGCGGAAGTCGGGAAGGTCGGTGCGCTTCGACTGGGCGTCAAGAGCGTCCAGGATGTTCATCGCTCGTCCTCGTGAGGCTCACGGCGCACCGTCAATCGGCGCGCGAATGGGTGATACTGATCCCCGGATGGCGGCCGGTGGAACCGACCCCGGTCGGGGATCCTCGCAGCCGTCCACGGCGCAGACGACTGCGGCAACCCCTCTACTTTGCCATATCCCGTCCGGGCACCGGAAACCCGGCCCGGTCGAGGGTCGCCACGTCCCGTTTGTCCAACTGCTCAGGGTCGAGGGCGGCCAGCATGTCCGGCCGACGTCGGCCGGTGCGCTGCAGGGCCTCGTCGCGGCGCCAGCGGGCGATCCGCCCGTGGTCGCCGGAGCGCAGCACCTCCGGCACCTCCAGCCCCCGCCAGGCCGCCGGCTTGGTGTACATCGGCGCTTCCAGCAGCCCGTGGGCGTGTGACTCCTCGGTCAGCGAGCCGGCGTTGCCGAGCACCCCGGGCAGCAGCCGGGTGACCGCCTCCAGGATCACCAGCACGGCCACCTCGCCACCGAAGAGCACGTAGTCGCCCAGACTGACCTCGGTGACCGGCATCCGGGTGGCCGCGTGGTCCAGGACCCGCTGGTCGATGCCCTCGTACCGGCCGCAGGCGAAGATCAGGTGCGGCTCGGCGGCCCACTCGTACGCCAACGCCTGGGTGAAGGGCACCCCGGCCGGGGAGGGCACCAGCAGTCGGGGGGTCGCCGCCGACTCCGCGGGGGCCAGGGCGTCCAGGGCCGCACCCCAGGGCTCGGGCCGCATCACCATGCCCGGCCCACCGCCGTACGGGGTGTCGTCGACCGTGCGGTGCACGTCGTGGGTCCAGGTACGCAGATCGTGTACGCCCAGCCGCAGGGTGCCGTTGGCCCGAGCCTTGCCGATCAGGGACAGATCCAGGGGGGCGAAGTACTCCGGGAAGATCGACACGATGTCGACACGCATCAGGGGTGCTCCGCGGGATCAGAGGTCGAGCAGGCCGTCAGGCAGGTCGACCACGACGCGACCACCGGCGAGATCGACCTCGGGGACCATCACCTTGATGAAGGGAATCAGCGCGGTACGTCCCTCGGGGCGACGCAGCACCAGCAGATCCGAGGCGGGTGCGTGGTCGATCCGGGCCACCTCGCCCAGTCGCTCCCCGGCCGGGGTGACCACGGCCAGCCCGACCAGTTGGTGGTCGTGGAACTCCTCCGGGTCCTCCGGCGGGGCCACGTCGGCGCTGTCCACGGCGAGCAGGGTGCCCCGCAACGCCTCCGCGACGTTGCGGTCCAGCACGCCGTCGAAGGCGACCAGGAGATGACCCTGGTGCCAGCGGGCAGCCTCCACGGTCAGCTCGGCGGGCACCTCGTAGCGCTCTCCCGGACTGGCGGCCGGCTCCTGGCGGCCACGGGGAACCGCCCCCGGCATGGTGGTCAACACCATGCCGGGGGCGAACCGCGTCTCGGGCTCGTCCGTACGCACTTCCACGGTGACCTCACCGCGGATGCCGTGCGGCTTGCCGATCCTGCCGACGATGAGCTGCATCAGTACGAGTCGACGATGTCGACGCGCACGCCGCGCCCACCGATGGAGCCGATCACCTGGCGCAGTGCCTTGGCGGTCCGACCGGACCGCCCGATCACGGTGCCCAGGTCCTCGGGGTGCACGCGGACTTCGAGCCGCTTGCCCCGACGGGAGTCGACCATCCGGACGCGTACGTCATCGGGGTGATCGACGATGCCCTTGACCAGGTGCTCCAACGCCGGCCGCAGTGCCATGTCAGGCCTGCTCACCGGAGTCCGCAGCGGCCGGCTCCTCGGCCTTCGGCGCCTCCGCCTCGGCCTTGGCGGCCTTCTTGGCCGGCTTGGCCGGGGTGTCCGCCACACCGGCGGCGGCCTTGGCCTCGGCCTCGTAGGCGGCCGTGCGGTCGACCCGCTCCGGCGCCACCTTCAGCGGCGGCGGGGCCGGCAGGCCCTTGAACTTCTGCCAGTCACCGGTCAGCTCCAGCAGCCGCTGCACCGCCTCGCTCGGCTGGGCGCCGACGGACAGCCAGTACTGGACCCGCTCCGACTTGACCTCGATCACCGAAGGGTCTTCCTTCGGCTGGTAGATCCCGACGAACTCGATCGCCCGGCCGTCGCGCTTGGTACGCGAGTCGGCGATGACGATGCGGTACTGCGGGTTGCGGATCTTGCCCATCCGCAGGAGCCGGATCTTTACGGCCACGGTTGTTTCGCTCCTGTTGCGATCTCACCGGCCCAGGTGGGCGGTGTGCACGGGTGAGCGCCAACCGGCACAGTGGGGTTGGGCCGGAGACAGCTCGGGTGGACTGGCGGCACGCCCGGGTTAGAGGGCGCCGGACGCGCGCCGGATACCAGCCAGCCATTCTGCCAGATCCACCCGGGATCCCTCACATCGGACCGGGGCGGGTCACCCGCAGTGGCCCCGAAGTGACGCAGAACACAGCCGGCTCAGCGTGCGGGTGGGCGGTCCCAGCCGGTGGGCAACTGCTCCGGGGGCACCCACTGCGGGGGTGGGGTGAAATCGCACCAGGTGCCGTCGAAGGGGAACTCCCCGGCCTCGGCCAGGGCGATCACCCGCTTGCCCTCGGCTCGTACGGCCGCCTCGTCGGTCACCCAGTAGTGCTCTGGGAAGGCCAGCCGCTCGACGAACTCGCCCTCGTCCTTCCACTCCCAGCTGCGGTCCGGGCGCACCCACACATCGAGATCCTGATCCACGATGTCGACCCCGGCCAGCCCGCCGTCGTCCCACCGGACCCCGTGCTCCTCCAGGTTGACGTACCACCCGGCGAAACGCCCCTGCGGGTCGCGGAACCACCAGACGGAATGCGCCGCCCCGGCAGGCAGGAACTTCAGCAGCGGCGGCCCGTTCCACCGCCCCTGCTTCAGTTGGAAGGTCGGAGTGAGCCACTGCGCGAACGGAACCGCCCGCATCCCCAGCCCGTCGGCGTTCACCTCGCCGGCCACCGGCGACCCCTCGGCCACCCAGAGCAGCAGCCCCCGCTCGTCATCACTGACCACCCGGGCGGGCCGAACCCACCCGATCCGCCCCCGGCGCACATTACGGTGCACCACCAACCGCCCCACCTCAAACCTCACCCCCCGACCCTACCGCCCCCCATTCCCCGCGATCTTGCACTTCTGGTCGCCGAAATGCACCTTTGCTGCGGGTTCGCCCCGACAGAAAGTGCAAGATCGACGAGCAGAGCGGGGGTGGGGGCGCGTGGGTAGCGCCTGGGGTGGGTTAGTAGGCGCGGGCGAGGATGGCGGTCAGGTCGGGTTCGTCCTCGGTGTCCGGGACGGAGTTGTCGGCGCGGACCAGGCAGCGGACGGTGACGCCCTGGGCGTTGGCCTTGGCTTCGCCTTCGACACCTACCGCCGACCACGGAACCCTTGCCCAGCCGGTGGCCGCCGCCTCGATCGCCTCATCGAGGGTGGCGACCTCGGTGGTGCGGGACTGGCGAAAGGCCAGCGCCTGGTCGTGCAGGGCCTGCTGGTCGGCCGCCAGGGCGGCGAGCACCGCGCCGACCACGTCCGCGATGGGGGTGGGGGCCTTCGAGCCGTCCGTACGCCGGACCACGACCGCGTTGCCGGCGGCCAGGTCACGGGGGCCGACCTCGACACGTACCGGGTAGCCGCGCAGCTCGGCGTCGACGGCCCGGCGGCCGAAGGGGGTGTCCGTGCGGTCGTCGAGCAGGACCCGGACCCCGGCGTCGCGCAGGGCGTCGCGCAGCTTGGCCGCCGCCTCGCCCACACCCTCGCCGTCCTTGACCACCATGACGTACGCCTGCACCGGGGCCAGCCTTGGCGGCACCCGCAGGCCGTTGTCGTCGCCGTGGCACATGATCAGACCGCCGAGCATCCGGGTCGAGGTGCCCCAGGAGGTGGTCCAGACGTGCTCCCGGCCGCCCTCGGCCGAGGAGTAGCTGATGTCGAAGGCCTTGGCGAAGTTCTGCCCGAGCTCGTGGCTGGTGCCGAGCTGCAGGGCCTTGCCGTCGCCCATCATGCCTTCGCAGGTGTAGGTGGCGGTCGCCCCGGCGAACCGCTCCCGGGCGGTCTTGAGCCCGACCACCACCGGGATGCCGAGCACGTTGACCATCAGGTCCTCGTACGCCTCGTGCAGGATCTTGCGGGCGTAGGCCCGGGCGTCCTCGCGGGTGGCGTGGGCGGTGTGCCCCTCCTGCCAGAGGAACTCGCTGGTGCGCAGGAAGATCCGGGGGCGCAGCTCCCAGCGGACCACGTTGGCCCACTGGTTGAGCAGCAGCGGCAGGTCCCGGTACGAGTCGATCCACTTGGCCATGAACTCGCCGATGACGGTCTCGCTGGTGGGGCGCACCACGACCGGCTCGGCCAACTGCTTGCCGCCGCCGTGGGTGACCACCGCCAGCTCCGGCGAGAAGCCCTCGACGTGCTCGGCCTCGCGCTTGAGGTAGCTCTCCGGAATGAACAGCGGGAAGTACGCGTTCTCCGCCCCGGCCGCCTTGATCCGGTCGTCCATCTCGGCCTGCATCCGCTCCCAGATGGCATAGCCGGCCGGTCGGATCACCATGGTCCCCCGCACCGGCCCGTTGTCGGCCAGCTTCGCCTTAGCGATGAGGTCCTGGTACCACCGGGGGAAGTCTTCAGCCCGGGGAGTAAGCACGCGCGCCATAACCGCACATCCTATGCAGGGGCGGACGGGGCAGCGCGATCGGGCGCGGCATCACTGGTAGGTCGGGTCAGCGGATGACCCGACCGCGCAGGACGATGCGGGCAGGCTCGCGAACCACCCGCAGGTCCCGGCGCGGGTCCTCGGAGTAGACGACGAGGTCGGCCAGGCCACCGTCGACCAGACCGGGGAAGCCCAGCCACTGCCGGGCCCGCCAGGTGGCGGCGGCGAGCACGTCCTCGGTGCTCATGCCGGCCTGCTCGTGCAGCAACAGCATCTCCTCGGCGGCCAGGCCGTGGTCGATGCCACCACCGGCGTCGGTACCCACGAAGATCGGCACCCCGGCCTCGTACGCCGAACGCACCACCTCGGGGAAGCGGTCCCGCAGGGCGATCATGTGGTCGGCGTACCCGGGGAACTTGGGTCGGGCCTGGTCGGCGATGTGGCCGAAGGTCCGGATGTTGATCATCGTGGGGATCAGCGCGGTGCCCTGCCGGGCCATCAGGTCGATCACGTCCAGGCTCAACCCGGTGCCGTGCTCGACCGAGTCCACCCCGGCCCGCACCATGATCTCCACGGCCGACTCGCTGAAGGTGTGCACGGCGGCGCGCACCCCGGCGGCGTGCGCGGCGGCCACCGCGGCGGCCATGGTGTCCGCGTCCCAGGCCGGCGCCAGGTCACCGACCCCCCGGTCGATCCAGTCCCCGACCAGCTTGACCCAGCCGCTGCCGGCCGCCGCCTGCTCGGCCACGGTCGCCGCCACCTGGGCCGCCTCGACCTCCACCCCGATGTCGCGCAGGTAGCGCCTCGGCGGCGCGATGTGCCGCCCGGCCCGGATCATCCGGGGCAGGTCGGGTTCGTCCTCAAGCTCCGGGTACGGAAAGGGCGAACCGGCGTCCCGGATCGCCAACACACCCGCGTCCCGGTCGATCCGCGCCAAGGCCCGCGCCTGGTCCAGCGAGGTGATCGGGGTCGCGCCCCGGGCGATGCCGATGTGGCAGTGCGCGTCCACCAGCCCCGGCAGGACGAAGCCGCCGTCGGCGATCGTCTCGGCACCGGGCACCGGTTCGAAGGTGATCCGGTCGCCGACCAGCCACAGATCCCGGACCTCGTCGTCCGGCAGGAGCACACCGCGCACATGCAGAGCCATGCGCACAGTCCTACCGGATCACTCTCCGTCGCTGGCGAGGAGCCCCGCCCGCCGTACGGTCAACGCCGGCAGGTCGACCGACACCTTCCAGGGTCGCTCGGTGACGAACAGGTCCTCCGTGTGGGCGGCCACCTCGTACTCACCGGCGGAGGTCAGCACGTACTCGGTCAGGGTCATCTTCTCGTGCAGGGGGTCGACCACCCAGTAGGTGCGTACTCCCGCGCGGGCGTAGACCCGGGCCTTGTCGTAGAGGTCGCGGAAGGTCGAGGAGGGCGAGACCACCTCGACGGCCAGCAGGGCGTCCTCGACCGGCACGGGCGAGCGGTCGGCGTGCTGACGACGGATCGCGACCACGTCCGGCCGAGGCTCGTTGCGGCGGTCGACCCGCATCGACAGGTCGATGCTGACCAGGTATTCCGCCGGGCAGTTGACTTCAAGCGCCAGCAGCAGCCGGACACAGAGATCTTGGTGCAGGGCAGTGGGGGACGGCACGATCAACCTTCCGTTGATCAGTTCGTACGGAAGGTCCTTCGGCAGGTCGCCGAGGTCGTCAACCGTCCACTCCGACCGCTCGGGCAGGATGGGCGCCACGGTCATGACTCCTCCTTCCAGGGGCGGCATCACCCTAAGCGCCGACAACACCACCCGCCGTCACCGACACGCTCAGCGGGGTGGCTGGCCGCCCTTGCCGAGCTTGTTGAAGTCGATCTTCGGGAGCTTGAAGCCCGGCGGGAGGCCCTGACCGGCCGCCAGGTCCTCCGGCTTCATGCCCGGCGGAAGCTGCGGCATGCCACCCGGGAAGCCACCGGGCAGCCCGGCACCGGTACGCGGCCGACCGCCGCCCTTCGTACCCTTGCGCTTGTTCTTCGGGCTCTTGGTGGCCTTGCGCCGCCCGCCCGGCAGGCCCATCATGCCGCCCATCTGCTTCATCATCTTCTGCGCGTCGGCGAAGCGGTTGAGCAGCTGGTTGACGTCCATCACGGTGACCCCGGAACCGTTGGCGATCCGGGCCCGGCGGGAGCCGTTGATGATCTTCGGGTTGGTCCGCTCGGCCGGGGTCATCGACCGGATGATCGCGGTGATCCGGTCGAAGTGCTTGTCGTCCACCTCGGCCAACTGGTCCTTGACCTGCCCCATGCCGGGCATCATGGCCAGCACGTTGGCGATCGGCCCCATCCGGCGGACCGCGATGAGCTGGTCGAGGAAGTCCTCCAGGGTGAACTGCTCGCCGCCCATCAGCTTGGCGGTCATCTTCTCCTTCTGATCGGTGTCGAAGGCCGCCTCGGCCTGCTCGATCAGAGTGAGAACGTCGCCCATGCCGAGGATCCGGCTGGCCATCCGGTCGGGGTGGAAGACGTCGAAGTCCTCCAGCTTCTCGCCGGTGGAGGCGAACAGGATCGGCTGCCCGGTGACCTCACGCACCGACAGGGCGGCACCACCCCGGGCGTCGCCGTCGAGCTTGGAGAGCACCACGCCGGTGATGCCGACGCCGTCACGGAAGGCCTCGGCGGTACGCACCGCGTCCTGGCCGACCATCGCGTCGATGACGAAGATGACCTCGTCGGGGTCGACCGCGTCCCGGATGTCGGCGGCCTGCCGCATCATCTCGGCGTCGATGCCGAGTCGACCGGCGGTGTCGACGATGACCACGTCGCGGGCGGCCCGGCGGGCGTGTTCGAGGGAGGCCTTGGCCACCTGCACGGGGTCGCCGACCCCGTTGCCGGGCTCCGGGGCGTACACCTCGACCCCGGCCCGGCCACCGAGCACCTGGAGCTGCCCGACGGCGTTGGGGCGCTGGAGGTCGGCGGCGACCAGCAGGGGCTGGTGGCCCTGGGCCTTGAGCCAGCGGGCCAGCTTGCCGGCGAGGGTGGTCTTACCGGAACCCTGGAGGCCGGCGAGCATGATCACCGTCGGCGGCTGCTTGGCGAACTGGAGCCGACGCCCCTCGCCACCGAGGACGGCGACCAGCTCCTCGTTGACGATCTTGATGATCTGCTGGGCCGGGTTGAGCGCCTGGGAGACCTCCGCACCACGCGCCCGTTCCTTGACGTTCGCGATGAAGCCCTTGACCACCGGCAGCGCGACATCGGCCTCCAGCAGCGCGAGGCGGATCTCGCGCGCGGTGGCGTCGATGTCGGCGTCGGTGAGGCGTCCCTTGCCGCGGAGCTTGGTGAAGATCCCGGAGAGGCGGTCACTCAAGGTGTCAAACACGCGAACATCCCGATTGTCGTCTTCGGCGGGCACGGTACGGACACGCGGGTGGTGTCCAGCCCACCGCTAGCCTAGCCCGACCCCGCTTCCCCGGCCCGGCCCAGCCGCCCCCTTTCCCGACGGCAGCCCACCCGCACACCCGCGCCCCCACCCTGCGCGCCGCGCACTGCGCGGCTGCGGCGAGCAACATCAGGGAAAGTGCTGCCTCGTCGGCTGGTGAGGCAGCACTTTCCCCGAAACTGCTGTCCGATTTCCCGGGAGACGCCGCCGGGGGCGGTTACACGGCGGCTAGGACGGCGGCTTCGAGGCGGGTGCGGTCCTCGTCGGAGGGCCAGGAGCCGACGAGGTAGAAGACGTCGACCACGTCTCCGCCCAGGGTGGCGATGCGGGCCGCGCGGACCTGGGCGCCGGCCGCGTCCAGGGCGCTGGTCACCCGGTACAGCAGGCCCGCGGCGTCCGCGGCCCGCAACTCCAGCAGTACCGCGTCGGTGGCGGCGTCCCGGTGCCAGACCACCCGTGGTTCGGCCCCGGCCCCCCGTGCGGCCAGGGCCCGTCCACGCAGTCGCTGGGTGACGGAGACGTCGCCACCGACCGCCCTACGCAGGTCGGAGCTGAGCGCCACCGGCTCGGGGGGCAGCCCGTAGCGGGGCTGCACCCGGCACTCCACCAGGGCCCGCCCGTCCACCGTCGAGGCGTCGGCCGCGAGCACCTCCAGGCGGTGCAGGGCCAGGCAACCGGCCACCGTGGCGAGCAGGCCCCGCCGGTCGGCCGCGGCCACCGCCACCCGGTCCCCGGTCAGGTGTACGACCGGCAGCGGCCCCGCCACCAGGGCCGGGTCCGGGGCGGGCGGTTCCGGTACCGCCCCGGTGTCCAGGGTGGTGCGGACCCGGGCCACCAGTTCGGCGATCAGCCGGCCCTTCCAGTCCGACCAGGCCCCCGGTCCGGTGGCGGCGGCATCCGCCCGGGCCAGCGCGTGCAGCAGGTCGAGGGTGGTGACGTCGCCGACCGCCTCGGCCACCCCGGAGATGGTCACCGGATCGGCCAGATCGCGGCGGGTGGCCACCTCGGGCAGCAGCAGGTGCAGCCGGACCAGGGTGCCGATCAGCTTCGCCTCGGCGGCGGGCAGGCCGATCCGGGCGGCGATGGACTCGGCGATCGGGGCCCCGACCGTGGAATGGTCACCCGGCAGACCCTTGCCGATGTCGTGCAGGAAGGCCCCGAGCAGCAGCAGGTCGGGGCGGTCCACGTCCCGGGTGTGTCGGCTGGCCTCGAAGGCGGTCTGCACCAGGTGCCGGTCCAGGGTGAAGCGGTGCACCGGGTTGTGCTGGGGCAGGCTGCGCAGCCGGGTCCACTCCGGCAGCCAGCCGTCGATCAGCCCGTACCGGTCGCAGGTCTCCCAGGCGGGCAGCAGCCCGGTGCCGGCACCGAGCAGGGTGGTCAGGGCGGCTCGGGCCTCCGCCGGCCAGGGGGTGGGCAGGGGTGGGCAGTAGGTGGCCAGCCATTCGCAGGTGGCCCGGGCTATCGGCAGCCCGGTGACCGCCGCCGCGGCGGCCACCCGCAGCGAGAGGTTGGGGTCGGGGCGGGCCCCGATGGCGGTGCGGGCCAGCACCAGCTCCCCGTCGTGCTCGACCACGTCCCGGGCCACCGGGCGACGCAGCGGACGCCCGTCGGCGCCTCGACGGCGGCCGGTGCGCAGCCGGTCGGCGGCCCGGAAGGCGTCGTCCAGGGCGTGGCTGACCGTCCGGGCGTCCCCGGCCACCCGACGCAGCAGGGCGTCCCCGTCACCGGCCGCTCCAGCCGGCCCCGCAGCGGTAGCCGATCCACCCGGGCCCGCGGCATCGGTGTCGGGGTCGCCGGGGGGTGTCTGGCGCAGGCCGAGCAGGGCGGCCACCCCTTCGCGTTCCTGGGCCAGCAGCCGGTCGACCCGACGACCCACCTGCTGGTGCAGGGCGTCCCGGGTGTCCAGCAGGCGAAGGTGGGCGGCGTGTACGGCGGGACGCAGCGCATCCGTGATCCCAGCCAGCGCCACGGCCCGCAGGATGCCGACGTCCCGCAACCCTCCGGCGGCCTCCTTGAGGTCGCCCTCCAGCAGGAAGGCCAGCTCGCCGTGGGCCTGCCAGCGGGCGACCGTGGTCTCCCGCAGCGGGGCCAGTTGGCGTACGGCGGTGCGCCGCCAGTGGTCGGTGGCGCTGCGGATCAGGGTGTCGGCCAGTTCGGGGTCGCCGGCGACCAGGCGGGCGTCCAGCAGCCCCAGGGCCACCTTGACGTCGTCCTGGGCCACCGACAGGGCCTCGGCGACCGTACGTACGGAGTGGTCCAGCCGCAGGCCGGCGTCCCAGATCGGGTACCACAGCTCCGCGGCCAACTCGTCGATCCCGGCCACCCCGGAGTGCACCAGCACCAGGTCCAGGTCGCCGTAGGGGGCGCACTGTTGCCGGCCCAGCCCGCCGACCGTCAGCAGGGCGACCCCCGGCCGGTCCGGCAGCAGCCGGGCCAGCCAGGCGTCGTACGCCTCGGCTCGGGCTCGACGCGCCGCCGCGCCGATCCCGGCCGGTACGCCGACGACCTCGTTGACCTTCGGTGCTGCCGTGGGGCTGGAAGCCGAGGCTTGCCGAGAGGTCAACGAGGTCATCGACGGTGTCTCCTTACAGGGCGTCCAGGCCGCGCTCACCGGTGCGGACCCGGACGACCTCCTCGACTCCGGTCACCCAGACCTTGCCGTCACCGATCTTGCCCGTCCGGGCGGCCCCGACCACGGCGTCGACGATCTTCTCGACGTCGATCTCGTCGGTCAGCACCTCCACCCGGATCTTGGGCAGGAACTCGACGGTGTACTCGGCACCCCGGTAGACCTCGGTGTGGCCCTTCTGCCGTCCGTAGCCCTGGACCTCACTGACGGTGAGTCCGGCCACGCCCAGGGCGTGCAGGGCCTCCTTGACGGCGTCCAACTGGTGCGGCTTGATGACCGCGGTCACCAGCTTCATGTCCAACCCCTCCATCTCACGAACGTTAGCTGGCGACCTTTTCGGTTACCGCCTCGGTGGGCTCACTCTTCGGCTTGGCCGAGGGGGCGATACCCGCGGCGGCGAAGGCCCCGCCACCACCACTCGTGGAGCTGAACTCGTACGCGCTCTCCGCGTGCTCGGCGTTGTCGATGCCCTCGACCTCGGCCTCGGCGCTGACCCGGAAGCCGATGGTCTTCTCGATCACCAGGCCGATGATGTACGCGACCACGAAGGAGTAGACCAGCACGGCGACCACGCCGAGTGCCTGCAGACCCAGCAGCTTGATGCCGCCGCCGTAGAGCAGACCCGCGTTGCCCTCGCCGGCCAGCACCTCGATGGCCAGGAAGCCGATGAGCAGCGAGCCGATGATGCCGCCGACCATGTGCACGGCGACCACGTCGAGGGAGTCGTCGTACTTGAGCTTGTACTTCATGCCGACCGCGAGGGCGCAGATGGCACCGGCGATCAGACCGAGGGCGATCGCGCCCAGGGGCTCCAGGAAGGCACAGGCGGGGGTGATACCGACCAGACCGGCGACCGCACCGGAGGCCGCACCCAGGGTGGTCGGCTTGCCGTCACGGAGCCACTCGACCACGATCCAGCCGAGCACCGCGGCGGCCGTGGCGACCTGGGTGTTGATCAGCGAGATGGCGGCGGTGCCGTTGGCCGCACCGGCGGAGCCGGCGTTGAAGCCGAACCAGCCGAACCACAGCAGACCCGCACCGAGCAGCACCATGGGCAGGTTGTGCGGCTTGAACTTGTCCTTCGGCCAGCCGACCCGCTTGCCGAGGACGAGAGCCAGGGCCAGGGCCGCGGCACCGGCGTTGATGTGCACCGCCGTGCCACCGGCGAAGTCGAGCACGCCGAGCTCCATGATCCAGCCGCCGCCCCAGACCCAGTGGGCGACCGGGAAGTAGACCAGGGTGGCCCAGAGGCCGGCGAAGAGCAGCCACGGGCCGAACTTGGCCCGGTCGGCGATCGCACCACTGATCAGGGCGACCGTGATCACCGCGAACATCAACTGGAAACCGGCGAACAGCAGGTCGGGGATTCCTCCCTCGGTGCCGCTTTCCAACATGCCCCGCAGACCGGCGGCGGAGAGATCACCGGTGATCCCGCCGATGTCCTCGCCGAATGCGATGCTGTAGCCGTAGAACACCCACAACAGGCTGACCAGGCCGATCGCACCGAAGCTCATCATCATCATGTTGAGCACGGACTTGGATCGCGTCATGCCGCCGTAGAACAGGGCCAGGCCGGGCGTCATGAGCAACACCAGGGCGGCAGAAGTCAAAATCCAGGCGGTGGCACCAGAATCTAGCTCCGGCACGCTGCCTCCTCTCGGGTTGTTTTCCCTCCCTCCCGGCATCGCGCAGCATCGCCCGTACGCCGGTTGGCCGGAAGCCTGGTCGCCGGCTGTTTCGACGAGGGTCCCCGGCTGGTTTCCGGACCGTGACGGCTTGTTTCGTACGTGTGAAGAAAAACGCACACCTCAGCGCTTCGACGGGGGTCAATCAGCCATTTGGTGCCGGTCTATCCCCCTGACGGTTCACCGCAGGGCGTACTCCAGGGCATGACGCTCGTAATCGAGCAGTCGAAGATCACGCATCGGCCTACGCAGGTGACCCTTGTGCACGATCCGCACGAAGGCCGGCTCCCCGGCCGCGGCCATCCGCCGGATGCCCTCGACATGGTCGACGATCCGCTTGCGGATGGTACGGATCAGCCGGTGCCGGTCCCGCGGAATCAACCCGTACGCGTCGGCGAACAACCGCAACCGGCGCGGCCGGTCCGGACGCTTCCAGCCCAGGGTGATCGAGTCCCGGTCGGAGAAGATCGGCACCCAGGTCCAGGCCGCGTACGCCACGTCGTAGATCCGGGCACCCGGTGAGGCCAGGTCGAAGTCGATCAGCCCCAGGGTGCCGTCCGGCCGCCAGATCACGTTGTGCGGCGCGGCGTCGTGGTGACAGATCACCTCGGTGTCCGGGGGCGGGGGCCCGAAGGAGCGCCACACCGCGTTGGGCGGGGGCACGAAACCGTACTGGGCGTCGTGGAACATCCGCAGCATGGTGGCGACCGTGACCAGTGCCTCGTCGGTGACCCAGTGCGGGGCCAGCGGGTACTCCCCGCACTCCCCTTCCAGGTACGACAGCACCTCCCGGTTGCGCTCGTCCATGCCCAGGGCCCGGGGGGCGCCGGTGAACCCGACGTACTCCAGGTGACGCAGCAGGGCGTGCACCGCCGGGGTCCACGGGCCGGCGTTACGCCGGACCGTGTCGCCGACCCGCACCACCGTGCTGACGTTCCCGCCGTGCAGGGGGATCTCCTGCGAAGTCACGTACGGTCTCCCGAGGCGCTGCGACGGGTGGCTCGGGTCACGCCAGCCCGCGTACACGCGATTGTCTCTGGTCACCCGAGGTTACGCGGTCGGCCCGGGGGCTTCGGTGCCCAGCAAGGCGTCGACGAACTGCACCGGGTCGAACGGGGCCAGGTCGTCCGGACCCTCGCCGAGCCCGACCAGCTTCACCGGAATGCCCAGCTTGCGCTGTACGGCGATCACGATGCCACCCTTGGCGGTGCCGTCGAGCTTGGTGAGCACCACCCCGGTGACATTGACCACCTCGGTGAAGACCCGGGCCTGCTCCAGCCCGTTCTGCCCGGTGGTGGCGTCCAGGATGAGCAGGGTCTCGTCGATCGGGCCGTGCTTCTCCACCACCCGCTTGACCTTGCCCAGCTCGTCCATCAGGCCGACCTTGTTCTGCAACCGGCCGGCGGTGTCCACGAGCACGGTGTCCACCCCGGTGTCGATGCCGCGTCGGACCGCGTCGAAGGCGACACTGGCCGGGTCGGCGCCCTCCGGGCCCCGGACGGTCTCCGCCCCGACCCGCCCGGCCCAGGTCTCCAACTGGTCGGCCGCGGCGGCCCGGAAGGTGTCCGCCGCTCCGAGCAGCACGGTGCGGCCGTCGGCGATGAGCACCCGGGCGATCTTGCCGCAGGTGGTGGTCTTGCCGGCGCCGTTGACCCCGACCACCAGCAGCACCGCCGGCACCCCCTCCTTGGGGGTGGTGCGCAGCGAGCGGTCCAGCTCCGGGTCGAGGGCGTTGACCAGCTCGGCGGCGAGCAGGGCGCGCAGCTCGGCGGCCGAACGGGTGCCGAGCACCCGGGTCCGCTCCCGCAGCCGGTCGACGATCTCCCGGGTGGCGTCGATCCCCACGTCGGCGGTGATCAGGCTGTCCTCGATCTCCTCCCAGACGTCCTCGTCCAGGCGGTCGCGGCTGAGCAGACCGAGCAGCCCCTTGCCGAAGGCGTTCTGCGAACGGGACAGGCGGGACCGCAGCCGGACCAGCCGACCGGCCGTCGGCTCGGGCACCTCCACGGTCGGGGCCGGCGCCTCCACCACCGGCGGCGGCTCGACCAGCACCCCGGTGGACAGCTCGGCCTCCGGGGCCTCCACCGGCGGCCCGGCCAGCTCCTCCTCCGCCCGCGTGTCCACCTCGGTGCGCGGCAGCGGCGGTGCCGGCCGACGGCGCAGCCTCGGCACGACCAACCCGATGCCGCCGAGGATCAGCACACCGAGCAGGGCCAGAGCGATGAGGAGGTATTCCGTCATGCCGAAATCCTGTCAGATGGCGACGACCGCGTCTCAGCCACCGCTCCCCACCCCGGCGCGCCGACGGCGATAGTCTGCACCACAGCCAGCACTGGCCTGGCCGCCGATCGGGTAGTAGAGGTTGAACCACTCTCATCTGGAGGTTCCTCATGCCCGCCGAACTGCTCATCGGCCCACTGCTGCGCCGGGTCATCGGTACGCGGGCCACGATCTGGGTGGAGACCACGGCCCCGGCGGTGGTCACCGTCCGCACGGCCGCCGGCGCCACCGGCACGGCGCACACCTTCACCGCGTACGACCATCACTACGCCCTGGTGGTGGTCGAGGGGCTGATCCCGGACAGCGCCACCACCTACGAGGTGTTCCTCGACGACCAGGTGGTCTGGCCGCTGCCCAAGGGGCGGTTTCCGCCGAGTGTGATCCGGACCCGGGCCGCCGATGACCGGGACCAGCCGGTACGGCTGCTCTTCGGTTCCTGCCGGGAGACCACCCAGCACGCCACCACCCGCAAGCTGCCCCCGGACGCCCTGGACGCGTACGCCCGGCGGATCCTGGCCGACCCGGACCCGGCGGCCCTGCCGGACCTGCTGGTGCTCCTCGGCGACCAGGTGTACGCAGACGAGACCTCACCGACGGTCAAGCGACTGCTCAAGCGACGGCGACGCCGCCCGGCGAAGGCTCCCAGCGACCAGGTGGTCAGCTTCGACGAATACACCAAGCTCTACCTGGAGTCCTGGGGGGATCCGGAGATCCGCTGGCTGTTCTCGACCGTGCCCAGTGTGATGATCTTCGACGATCACGAGATCATCGACGACTGGAACACTTCGGCCTCCTGGCGCGCGGACATGCGCGAGCAGCCCTGGTGGGCCGAGCGGATCGCCAGCGGCCTGGCCACCTACTGGGTGTATCAGCACCTGGGCAACCTCTCGCCGGACGAGATCGCGGCCGACCCGATCTACGCCAAGGTGACCACGGCCGGGGACGCCACCGAGGTGCTGCGCGAGTTCGGTCAGCGGGTGGACACCGAGGCCGACCTGGCGCACGACCCCGAGCGGTGGCATGCGGTGCAGTACCAGTGGAGCTACTCCCTGGATCTGGGGCGTACCCGCCTGGTCATGCTGGACACCCGGTGCAGCCGGGTGCTGCGGCCGGGCCAACGGGCGATGCTGCCGCCCGGGGAGTGGGCCTGGTTCGTCGACCGGGTGCACGGCGACTACGACCACCTGGTGGTCGGCTCCTCGCTGCCCTGGCTGCTGCCGCCGGGCATCCACCACGTCGAGGCCTGGAACGAGAAGCTGGCCGACTCGCCCCGCCCCTGGCTGGCCGCGGTGTCCGAGCGGCTCCGCCGAGGACTGGACCTGGAGCACTGGGGTGCCTTCCGCCGCTCCTTCGACGCCATGGGCGCCCTGTTCGCCCGGGTCGGCGGCGGCACCCCGGGTGAGCCGGGCGACCGCAAGGGGGCCGGTCCGGCGTACCCGCCCCCGGCATCGATCAACGTGCTCTCCGGTGATGTGCACCACTCGTACGTGGCCCGGGTCCGGTTCGCCGATCCGGCCGTACGCACCCCGGTGCACCAGTTGACCTGCTCGCCGATCCACAACCAGGTGCCGGCCGGGATGCGTCCCCTGATGCGGCTGGGCTGGGCCCGGGGACCGGCCTCGGCCACCCGGGCCCTGGCCCGCACCGCCGGGGTGCCCCGGCCGCAGGTGCGCTGGCGCAAGCTGGCCGGGCCGTACTTCGGCAACGCGGTGGCCACCCTGACGCACGCCAAACGCACCGCCGACGTGATCATCGAGGGCACCACCAACGACGGCCACCTGCGCCAGGTGGCCCACCACCGCCTGACCCCCTGAAGGAAGGGCACCTTGTTAACGCCTGGCGTAGTAGAAGGGCCCCCGGTTAACGCTGTGCTGCGGGGCGGCCAGCAGACCGTCACCCCAGCTCCGTAGTCTCGTCGCTGTGGACGACGATCTGCCGGTGAGCGTGGACGAGGATCTGCCGGTGAGCCTGCGCGAGGTGGAGGACGAGCTGGCCGCCCTGCTCCGGCGGGCCAGGGCAATCTCCTGGGAGATCGCCAGCGAGGTGCATCCGAATCTGGAGCCGAACGCGTACGGGCTGCTGCTCTGGTTGCGTCGCTCCGGCGCGATCCGGCTCACCGACCTGGCCGCCCGGCTGGGGGTCGGCAAGGGCACCCTGAGCCGTCAGATCCACAACCTGGAGACCCTCGGCCTGGTACGGCGGGACCCGGATCCGGGTGACCGGCGGGCCGCCCAGCTCAGCCTGACCGAGGAGGGCCAGCGCCGCTTCGACGCCGCCCGGGCGCCCCGACTCGGACAGATCCGGCGAGCGCTACAGAGCTGGCCGCAACAGGACGTCGAGGAGTTCGCCCGGCTGATCCGCCGGTTCAACGACGCCTGGGGCTGATCCAGACTGCCGGCCACGCGGAAATAGACCGGGACCGGCGCATGTTGTTGCTTTAGGCAACCAAGTCGTACCGTTGCCTTCAGCAACATCTTCCACTCCATCTGGAGGCCCTCCCCATGACTCAGGCGAGCGCGCCCGCCCGAGCGAGCACCGTGCAGATGAGCCACCGGCAGATCCTGGAGGCCCTCTCCGGCCTGCTGCTGGGCATGTTCGTCGCGATCCTGTCCGGCACGGTCGTCGGCAACGCCCTGCCGAGGATCATCACCGATCTCAACGGCAGCCAGTCCGCGTACACCTGGGTGGTTACCTCGACCCTGCTGGCGACCACCGCGACCACCCCGCTCTGGGGCAAGCTCGCCGACCTGGTCAGCAAGAAGGTCCTGGTTCAGGCCTCCCTGGCGATCTTCGTACTCGGTTCCGTTCTGGCCGGGCTCTCGCAGTCCACCGGACAACTGATCGCCTGCCGGGTGGTCCAGGG
Organism: Micromonospora sp. NPDC048871; assembly: GCF_043198155.1. Taxonomy (NCBI): domain Bacteria; kingdom Bacillati; phylum Actinomycetota; class Actinomycetes; order Micromonosporales; family Micromonosporaceae; genus Micromonospora; species Micromonospora sp. NPDC048871. The sequence continues at coordinate 366,930 of NZ_JBICUM010000001.1, forward strand.
CATCGGGGCCGGTGGTCTGACCGCACTGGTGCAGGTGATCATCGCGACCATGATCTCGCCGCGGGAGCGGGGCCGCTACAGCGGCTACCTGGGTTCGGTGATGGCCGTCGGCACCATCGGCGGCCCGCTGATCGGCGGCGTGATCGTCGACACCCCCTGGCTCGGCTGGCGCTGGTGCTTCTACGTGGGGGTGCCCTTCGCCCTGGCCGCCCTGGTCGTACTCCAGAAGACCCTCAACCTGCCGGTGGTCCGCCGCAAGGTGGAGATCGACTGGTGGGGTGCCACCCTGATCACCGGCGCGGTGTCGCTGCTGCTGATCTGGGTGTCCCTGGCCGGCAGCCGGTACGACTGGCTCTCCTGGCAGACCGCGGTGATGGTGCCCGGCGCCCTCCTGCTCGGTGCCGCCGCCATCCGGGTAGAGACCCGGGTCAGCGAGCCGCTGATCCCGCCCCGCCTGTTCCGCAACCGCACCCTGACCCTCTCGGTGGTGGCCAGCATCGCCGTCGGTGTGGGCATGTTCGGTGCCTCGGTCTTCCTAGGCCAGTACTTCCAGATCAGCCGGGGGGCCACCCCCACCATGTCCGGCCTGATGACCCTGCCGATGATCATCGGCCTGCTGGTCTCCTCCACCGTGGTCGGCCGGCTCATCACCACCACCGGCCGGTGGAAGCGGTACCTGGTCATCGGCGCGGCCCTGCTGACCGTCGGCTTCGCCCTGATGGGCACCCTGCGGTCGGACACCCCGTACTGGCTGCTCAGCATCTACATGGCGCTGATCGGGGTGGGTGTGGGCATGACCATGCAGAACCTGGTGCTCGCCGTGCAGAACACGGTCGACCCGCACGAACTCGGCACGGCCAGTTCCGTGGTGGCCTTCTTCCGCAGCCTGGGCGGTGCGGTCGGGGTCAGCGCCCTGGGCGCCCTGCTCGGCAACAACGTGGCCCGCTACCTCAGCGACGGGCTGGCCGCCCTCGGCCTGCCGACCTCGGGGGCAGGCGGTGGGACCCTGCCGGACGTGACCACCCTGCCCGCGCCCATCCGGGCCGTGGTGGAGTCCGCGTACGGGCACGGAGCCGGGGACATCTTCCTGGCGGCCGCACCCTTCGGACTGATCGCGCTGATCGCCATCCTGTTCATCAAGGAGGTGCCACTGCTGCGGCACACCGGCGGGCCGCTCGCCGACAAGGAGGAGTCGACCGAGGACGCCGCAGCGATCCGCACCGGCGCCCAGAACTGACTCGGATGAACACCGCTGATCGTCAGCAGTACGGCCCGCAGGCCCGGCCGGTGCCCTTCGAGCGGGGCACCGACGGGCCACGGGTCGTGCTGGTCGGGGTGGACGGCACCCGGACCTCGCTGCGCGCCGCCTCGTACGCCGCCGGGCTGGCCCGTCGCCAGGGCGCCCGGCTGGTGGTGGTCTTCGTCAGCTCGCCGACCGCCTACGCGGTTCTGTCCGACCTCGTCGCGGAGGCGGTGCAGCAGAGCCATGACGAACTGGCCGAGGACCTGCGTCAGGAGTGCCGGCGCAGCGCCGAGGAACTGGGCGTACCGGTGACCTTCCTGTGTCGGCGCGGCGACGCGTACGCCGAACTCTGCGCCGCGGCCGACGAGACCCAGGCGGACGCGGTCGTGGTGGGCTCCTCCGAGCAGGCCGGGCATCGCCTGGTCGGCTCGGTCGCCACCCGCCTGGTCCGCACCGGCCGCTGGCCGGTCGTCGTCGTGCCCTGACATCGAAGCCCGAAATTCGCTCGCCGTTGTCGTACCCGGGCCGCACGATGACCGGCATGACATGGACCGCACCGCCCATCGACCGCCGCAGCGAGCCCTACCGCGCCGACGAGCGCACCATGCTGGAGGGCTGGCTCAACTACCACCGTGACACCCTGCTGCTCAAGTGCGCCGGGCTGACCGGCCAGCAACTACGGACGGCGAGCGTGTCGTCGTCCACGCTCACCCTGCTCGGTCTGGTGCGGCACATGACCGTCGTCGAGCGGTCGTGGTTCCGGCAGTGTTTCGCCGGCGAGGACCTACCCGAGTTGTACGACTTCGACGCCGACCCGGACGCCGAGTTCAACACCGTGGACACCGCCGACCCCGAGGCCGACTTCGCGGCGTTCCGCGCCGAGATCACCGCTGCCGACGCGGCCACCGCCGGCCACGACCTGGACGAGGTCTTCACCCTGCGCCGCGCCGAGAAGAGCCATGAGGTCAGCCTGCGCTGGGTCTACCTGCACATGATCGAGGAGTACGCCCGGCACAACGGGCACGCCGACCTGATCCGCGAGGCGATCGACGGGGTGACCGGCGAGTGACCCGCGTTCAGTAGGCCAGCACGGCCCGCAGATAGCGCAGGTCCTCCGGCCCGTTCCAGCGGTACGCCGACAGCCCGGCCACCCGGGCCCCGTTGATCGCCCGGTCCTCGTCGTCGACGAAGAGCACCCGGTCCGGCGGGGTCTCCAGGGCCACACAGGCCGCCTGGAAGTACTCCTTGGCCGGCTTGTGGATGCCGATGGCCGAGGAGTTGACCACCACGTCGAGTTCGTCCGTGAGGTCCAGGGCGGCCAGGTCGGCGTCGAGCAGGTCGGTGGCGTTGGTGCCCAACCCGACCCGGATGCCGGCGGCCCGCACCTCGCGGATGAACGCCAACACCTGCGGGTCGACCTCACCGCGGTAGCGCTGCCACTGCTCCACGGCCGCCCGGGCCCGCTCCGGGTCCCCCACCGCGGGGGTCAGCGCGTCGACCACACTGGACATCCAGTCGGCGTGGCTGACCCGGCCGGTGAGCACCGGCTGGAGCATCCCCCAGGAGGTGGCGATCTCCCCGAGCACCCCGGTGGAGAGGCCGTACTCCCGCTCCACCCCGGCGGCGACCGCCGGGTCCCAACGCCGCAGTACGCCGTCGAGGTCCACCAGGAGCGCTGACGCGCGTTCCCGAGCCACTAACCGTTCTCCTCGCCGCGGCTTCGCCGCTCGTCGTCTCCGTCGGCCCGGTTGAGCCGTTGGCTGATCACCTGGGTCACCCCGCCCCGCATGGTCACGCCGTACAGGGCGTCGGCGATCTCCATGGTCCGTTTCTGGTGGGTGATGACGATGAGCTGACTCTTCTCCCGCAACTGGGCGAGCAGAGTGATCAGCCTACCCAGGTTCACGTCGTCGAGCGCCGCCTCGACCTCGTCCATGATGTAGAACGGGCTGGGCCGGGCCCGGAAGATGGCCACCAGCATCGCCACCGCGGTCAGCGACCGCTCACCACCGGAGAGCAGCGACAGCCGCTTGATCTTCTTGCCGGGTGGGCGGGCCTCGACCTCCACCCCGGTGGTCAGCAGGTCGTCCGGGTCGGTGAGCACCAGCCGCCCCTCCCCACCGGGGAACAGCACCGTGAAGACCTGCTCGAATTCCCGGGCGGTGTCGGCGAAGGCGCTGGCGAAGACCTCCAGGATCCGGTCGTCGACATCCTTGACCACGGTGAGCAGGTCACGCCGGGTCGCCTTGAGGTCCTCCAACTGCTCGGAGAGGAACTTGTACCGCTCCTCCAGCGCGGCGAACTCCTCAAGCGCCAGGGGGTTGACCTTGCCCAGCAGGGCCAGTTCGCGTTCGGCCTTGGCGGCCCGCTTCTCCTGCACCGGGCGCTCGTAGCGGACCGGTTCGGGCACCGGCAGGCCGTCGCGTTCGGCGGCGGCCACCTCGGCCTCGGTGGGCGGCACCGGCTGGCTCGGCCCGTACTCGGCGATCAGGGTCTCCACGGTCAACCCGAAGTCCTCGGCGGCCTTGGCCTCCAACTGTTCGATGCGCAGCCGCTGCTCGGCCCGGGCCACCTCGTCGCGGTGCACCTGGCTGGTCAACCGCTCCAGTTCCGCACCGAGCCGTTTCGCGGCGGCCCGCACCTCCTGAAGCTCCGCCTCGCGGCTGGCCCGGGCCCGGGCCACCGCGTCGCGGTGCTCCTCGGCCCGGGCGATGCTGGTGGCCAGCCGGGTCAGCGCCTCCCGGGCCCCACCGGCCACGGCACGGGCGATGCCCGCCCCCCGGACCCGCGCCGCCCGCCGCGCCGCGGCCCGTTCCCGGGCGGCCCGTTCGGCGGCGGCCTGCCGACGCAGCGAGTCGGCCCGCCCGGCGATGGAGGACACCCGCTCCTCGGCGGTACGCACCGCTAGCCGGACCTCCATCTCGTTCTGCCGGGCCTGCGGCACCATCGCCGCCAGTTGGTCGCGTTCCTCCGTGGAGGGTTCCGCGTCGATCGGGGTGGCCTCGGCCAGGCGCAGCCGCTCCGCCAACTCGGCCAGGGCGGTCAGGTCCCGCTCCCGGGCGGCCTCGGCCCGGGCCCGCGATTCGCCCAGCCGGTCGGTCTCGGCCTTGGCGGACCGGGCGGCGGCACCCAACTCGGCCAGCCGGCGGGCGGCGGCGTTGCGGTGGCTCTCCGCCTCCCGTTTCGCCGCGGCGGCGTGCTGCACCCGCTCCTTGGCCTCGGCCACGGCCGCCCGGGCCTCGACCAGTTGTCCGCGCAGTTCCGCGCTGGTCTCCTCGGCGGCCAGTCGGTTGGCCCGGGCCTCCTCGACGGCCGCCTGCACCTCGATGTAGCTGGGGGCCTTCGCCGAGCCGCCGGCCGCCGCGTACGCCCCCAGCAGGTCTCCTTCGCGGGTTACCGCCCGCAGCTCAGGGTTGGCGGCGACCACCTCCGCCGCGGCGGCGAGATCGTCTACCAGCACCACGTCGCGCAGCGCCCGGTGCACCGCCGGACGGATCCGGCTGTCGCACTCGACCAGGTCGGGGGCCCAGTGCGCGCGGTCGGGCAGCTTGGGGCGCAGCGCCTCGGCGGAACCGGACATCCCCGGCCCGGCCGGACTGCCGACCAGCAGCCCGGCACGCCCGGCGTCGGAGATCTTCAGCAGCCGCATCGCCTCGACCGCCTCGTCCACCCCGCTGACCGCCACCGCGTCGGCCAGCCCGCCCAGGGCGGCGGCCAGGGCCGCCTCGTGCCCGGGGGCCACCGTGAGCAGGCCGGCCAGGCTGCCCAGCAGCCCGGGTACCTGGTCGGTGCGGGCCAGCAGGGCACCGGCACCGTCCTTGCGACGCAGGCCGAGGGCCAGGGCCTCCTCGCGGGCCTTCCAGGTGGCGGCGTCCTTCTCCGCCGCCCGTTCCGCGTCGGACAGCGAGCGGACGGTCGCCTGCGCCTGCTCCTGGACACCGACCGCCTCGGCGTGCCGGGCGTCCAGGTCGGCGTTGTCCCGGTCGGCCTCGGTGGACTGCTCCGCCACGGCGTCCAGGTCGGCCTGGGCCCGCTCGGCCCGGGCCATGGCGTCGGCGTGGGCGGCGGCCAGCCGCTCGATCTCCTCACCGGCGCTGGTGGTCCGGGCCCTGGCCGAGTTGACCTGGCCGGTCAGCCGGGCCAGCCCTTCACGACGGTCGGCGATCGCCTTGGCGGCGGCGACCAGTTCCCGCTCGGCGGCGGCGAGCTGCCGTTCCAGTTCCTGCCGGTGCTCCACCGCCTCGGCCAGGCGGACCTGATCGTCGGTGAGCGCCGCGCGCAGTTCCTCCTCCTGCTCCCGGACCCGCTCGGCCTCGGCCTCCAACTGGTCCGGGTCCCGGCCCGGCCGCTCGTCGTCCGGGGTGGCGCTGAGGTGCCGCAGCCGTTCCACGGCGAGCTGCTCGATGGACCGGAAGCGTTCCTGCAGGGCGGAGAGCTTGTACCAGGTGTCCTGGGCGGCGGCCAGCAACGGCGCGTCCGCGGCCAGGGCCTCCTCCAGCTCACCTAGGCGGCCCTGCACCTCGGTGTGCTCGGCCTCCACCTCCTCGCGCCGGTGCCGCAGGGCGGTCTCGTCGGCGATCTCCTTGTCCAGGGTGGTACGCAGGGTGGCCAGGTCGTCGGCGAGCAGCCGCAGCCGGGCGTCGCGCAGACTGGCCTGGATCACCGCGGCGCGGCGGGCCACCTCGGCCTGGCGACCCAGCGGCTTGAGTTGACGGCGCAGTTCGGCGGTGAGGTCGGTCAGCCGGTTCAGGTTGGTCTGCATCGCGTCCAGCTTGCGCAGGGCCTTTTCTTTGCGCTTGCGATGCTTGAGGACCCCGGCCGCCTCCTCGATGAACGACCGCCGGTCCTCCGGCTTGGCGTGCAGCATCCCGTCGAGTCGGCCCTGCCCGACGATGATGTGCATCTCCCGGCCGATGCCGGAGTCGGAGAGCAGCTCCTGGATGTCGAGCAGGCGGCAGGTGTCGCCGTTGATCTCGTACTCGCTCTCACCGGAGCGGAACATCCGGCGGGTGATGGAGACCTCGGTGTACTCGATCGGCAGGGCGCCGTCGGTGTTGTCGATGGTCAGGGTCACCTCGGCGCGGCCCAGGGGGGCCCGCCCGGCGGTGCCGGCGAAGATGACGTCCTCCATCTTGCCGCCCCGCAGCGCCTTCGCCCCCTGCTCGCCGAGCACCCAGGCGATGGCGTCGACGACGTTGGACTTGCCGGAGCCGTTCGGGCCCACCACGCAGGTGATCCCGGGCTCCAGCTTCAGCGTCGTCGCGGAGGCGAAGGACTTGAAGCCCTTCACCGTCAGGCTCTTGAGATGCACCTTCTCGATCCTCGTCCGGTGGCCGCCGTACCGTCGCCCGGCTGCGCGGACCTTGGTGAACCCGCAGACTAACCCGGCACCGGATGACCGGTGCGATGCGACCCACCCGGCGGTGATGTCACCGGCGTCCCTAATTCACCCTGGTCGGACAACCAGTTCGATCATTCACACACCGAGTGGATCAGTTACGGACGGATCAGTGGGGCACAGAATTGCGCGCCGGCACTTGGTGTCGGCGCGCTTTTTGTGCGGTCGTGCTATTCGGTTGTGGCGGCCAGGTTGATCAGGTGAGTGCGGGTTCGGCGAGACGAAGAAGATCATCCGTCTCCGCCGCAGCCGCCGCGAGCCGATCATTCTCGGCACGCAGCCGCGTGATCTCGAACTCCAGTGACTGAACCCTGGCACGCAGTCGGGTGACCTCGTCGAGCAGGCGCCGGTCGGGCGCCGCACCTACGTGGCCGAAGAGGGCCTTCGCCATGTTGACTCCTTGAATTGCGCTGCCGGAGAGGCCGGCCAACGCGCGCCCTTGGTGTACGCGACTACCATTCCCACGGAATCTGGGCACGGCCGGGCGCGACTGGCGACACCTCCATATTGAGCCGACAGTCCCCGTTTCGTCAAGTTCTCGCAGGCCGTAGATCATCTCTGCGTCGACCAGACCCATCTTGGGAGGCTGCCACACGGCGCGGACACACTCTGTCCGGACAACCCAACTCTACGCACCGATTCGACGGAATACCTCACCCGGATGTACAGGGTCCCCTTAACTCTTTCTTAGCCACGTTGCTGCTGTTCAAAGCAAGCACGTAGCGTCACCCCGGCCCGTAATTGACCCGTGGAGGCGACAGGCGTGCACGGCTGGAACGACCCCCTCGACCCGGACGGCACCCGGCGATCCGAGCCACCGAACGACGACCCGGCCTGGCTGACCGACCGCCCGGCGCCGCGCTCGTCGTACCTGTTCGGTGACGAACCCGACAGTTCTTCCGACCGGTGGTACGACCACCAGCCCACCGAACAGTGGCAGAGCCCACACCGGTCCGCCGAGCCCACTGGTCACGATCACGGCGTCGATCACGGCAGCGGCCGGCACTACCGGGACTCCGCCTGGCCGGCGGCCGAGGCACCGTACGGCGGCACCGCGCCGGGCAGCCACGACGGCGGCTGGCGGGCCGAGGAGCCGACCACCCAGGTCGGCGGCTGGACCGACCCCCAGCCCGCCCGACACGCCGCCCCCGACGGGTACACCTCCCCCGAGCCGTACACCGTCCCGGAGCCGTACGTCACACCTGAGCCGTATCAGGCCGCGCGGTACGACCAGGCCGACCCGTACGCCGCTCCCGAGCCGTACCAGGCCGGGTGGCAGCCGGACCAGGGGTACGCCGGCAGTTGGCGGCACTCCGGCACCCGGCCGCACCACGCTCAGCCGTACGAGGCCGACTCTCGGCCGTCGGAGGCCGGTGCGCAGCCGACCGAGATCGGTACGCAGATGACCGAGGCGGAGCCCCGGCCCGCGCACCGCCGCCGGTCGCGTCCCCTGGTGCTGGGGGGTGCCGCCGCGGCGGCCACCCTGGTCGTGAGCATCGGGATCGCCGCCCTGGCCCTGCCCGGGGAGAAGGCGCCGAGCGGTACCACGGCCGAGGAGGGTCCGGTGGCCACCGGACCGGCGCTGGTGGATCCGGAGGAGCCGATCGACACCCTGGACCCGACCGACTCGCCGAGCCCCAGCCCCAGCCTCTCGCCCAGCGCCACCCCCGCACCGAAGCCCAGCCGCACCGCCAAGCCGAGCCCCACCGCACCCGCACGCAGCAGCACCCCCTCCCAGCAGGCCGCCGAACGTCGAGGCAGCCCCAGCCGGGGTGCCACGGCCACCACCCCACCCGCCACGGTCGGGTCCGCCACCGCCCAGACCACCCAGGTCGTCGAACTGGTCAACGAGGAACGGGCCAAGGCCGGCTGCGGCGCGCTGAGCATCGACGACAAGCTGATGACGGCGGCCCAGCGACACAGCCAGGACCAGGCCGACAACCGGAACATGTCGCACACCGGCAGCGACGGCAGCGACCCGGGCCAGCGGATCGACCGGGTCGGGTACACCTGGCAGACCTACGGCGAGAACGTGGCCTGGAACCAGCAGTCGCCCGCCGCGGTGATGGAGGCCTGGATGAACAGCCCCGGGCACCGGGCCAACATCCTCAACTGCACCTTCACCGAGATCGGGGTGGGGGTGGCCAGCAGCAACGGGCCGTACTGGACCCAGGTCTTCGCCAAACCCCGCTGAGCCGGCGCGACGGACCGCCGCCGGGTCGCCATCAGCCGCAGCCGCGAGTCCTTGTCGGGTCTGTGCTCGTTCTACCGGGTGAGGTACGCCGGGCCGGCGTACCGGCTCGGGCGGCAGGACGCCGCCGGCGCTACCTGCGGAGCTGGCGATGCGGATCGGGCTGGGCGGGCGACCGGTACGAGGGGTACTGCTCGCCGCCCTGGCCCTCACGCTGCTGGTGTCGCCGGCCGCCTGCCGGCCGGATCTCACCCCGCCCGGGGCGCCGACCACCTGGCCGGCCGCCTCGGCCCGGCTGTGGCGGTGGCAGTGGCAGCTCGACGGCCCGCTGGACCTGACGGTCGAGGCGGACGTGTTCGTCCTGGATCCGGTAGCCACCACCTCGGCGCAGACCGGTGAGCTGCGGGCCCTGGACCGCCGGCTGGTCTGCCAGGTGCATGTCGGCTCGGTGCATCCGCAGGACCCGGATGCGACCCGGTTCGCACCCCAGGTCCGTGGCGCGACCGCTGCCCGCACCGGTCGCCGGTGGCTGGACGTACGCCGATGGGAGGCCCTGCGGCCGGTGCTGGCCGACCGGTTTCGGCTCTGCCGGGGCAAGGGCTTCGGCGCGGTGCTGCTGGCCGACGCCGACGGTTACGCCCGCTCCCCCGGCTTCCCGCTGGAGTTCGACGACCAGTTGCAGTTCAACCGCCGGGTAGCGGGGTTGGCCCGTTCGCTGGACCTCTCCCCCGGCCTGCTGGGCAACCTGGGGCAGGTGGCCGCGCTGGAGCCGGACTTCGACTTCGCGGTCGACGAGGAATGCGTACGCCTCAAGCGGTGCGCGAAGCTGTTGCCCTTCGTCGACGCCGGCAAGCCGGTCTTCCATGTCGAGTACGCCGGTACCCTGACGGACTTCTGTGTCACCAGCGTCGGGTACGGATTCGCCTCCATCCGGAAGAACCGCACCCTGGACGCCTGGCGGCTGCCCTGCCCCGCCCCGTGATCCGGGTCAGCCCCGCAGGGTGGCGCGGGGGCGGGGCTGGCAGCGGGGGCAGCTGTACGACGACCGGTTCATGAAGGCCTCCCGGCGGATCGGGGCGCCGCACCGCCGGCAGGGCTGACCCTCCCGGCCGTAGACGTTCAGGGCCCGATCGAAGTAGCCGCTCTCCCCGTTGACGTTGACGTACAGGGCGTCGAAGCTGGTGCCGCCCGCGACGATCGCCTCACCCAGGACGTCGCGTACGTGGCCCAGCAGCCGCCCCACCGCCGGGCCGGTCAGGGCGTCCGTCGGGCGGGTGCCGTGCAGTCCGGCCCGCCACAGCGCCTCGTCGGCGTAGATGTTGCCCACCCCGGAGATCAGGGTCTGATCGAGCAGGGCCCGCTTGACCTCGGTTCGCCGACGGCGCAGCGCGGTGACGAAGTCCTGGTCGGAGAAGTGCGGATCCAGGGGATCCCGGGCGATGTGGGCGATCTCCGAGGGCAGGATCGCGCCGCCCTCGCTGACCGACAGCCCGCCGAACGTACGCTGGTCGACGAAGCGCAACTCCGGGCCCTCGTCGGCGAACCGGAAGCGGACCCGCAGGTGGGTCTCGTCCGGGGCGGCAGCCGGTTGCAGCAGCAGCTGCCCGGACATGCCCAGGTGCCCGATCACCGCGTCCCCGCTGTCCAACGGCAGCCAGAGATACTTGCCGCGTCGGCACACGTCCAGCACGGTCCGCCCGGCCAGCACGTCGGCGAAGTGGGCACCCCCGGCCAGATGGCGGCGTACCGCCCGCGGGTGGCGTACCTCGACCGAGTCGATCCGTCGGCCGGTGACCCAGCGGGCCAGCCCCTGGCGGACGGTCTCCACCTCGGGCAGCTCAGGCACTTGGCGCCTGCACCTCGGGCCGGCCGCTGTCCGCGCCGATCCGCCCGTCGCCGACCGCTACCGGGTCGGCGGCCACCCCGGCGACCGCGGGCTCGTCCGTCGCCGACTCCGCCCGGTCAGCCTCGGCCTGCGCGTTCAGGGTCCGCCAGGCCGACTCGGCGGCCCGCTGCTCGGCCTCCTTCTTGCTGCGCCCGTCGGCGCCGCCGTACCGGTTGCCGGCGACCACCACCCAGGCGGTGAAGGTCTTCAGGTGATCCGGTCCGGCCCCCTCGATCCGGTACTCCGGCACACCCAGACCCAGCGCGGCCGTCAGCTCCTGGAGGCTGGTCTTCCAGTCCAGGGCGGCACCCCGACCGGCCGACTCCGCCATCAGCGGGTCGAACAGCCGGTGGATGACCATGGCGGCGGTGTCCAGCCCGTACTGGAGGTAGATCGCACCGAGCAGGGCCTCCAGGGTGTCGGCGAGGATGCTCGCCTTGTCCCGGCCCCCGGTGGTCTCCTCCCCCTTACCCAGCAGCAGGTACGGGCCGAGCCCGTCCGGGCCCAGGCCCCGGGCCACATCGGCCAGGGCCCGCATGTTGACCACGCTGGCCCGCAACTTGGCCAACTGCCCTTCCGGCAGGTCCGGGTGGTTGTGGAAGAGGGCGGTGGTGATCACCACCCCGAGTACCGAGTCGCCGAGGAACTCCAGCCGCTCGTTGGTCGGCAGGCCACCGTTCTCGTACGCGTACGAGCGGTGGGTCAGGGCCCGCTCCAGCAGGTCCGGGTCCATTGACACGCCGAAGGCTGCCTCGAGGTGGCCGATGGAGGGGCGCCGTCGATTGTCATTGCTCATGATGTGCGTACCTCGGTGTCGGTCGTGCGATCGATGCGGTCGGCGGCGAGCAGCGCGGCGACCCGGTCGGTGGCGGCTCGCCGCCACAGGTGGGCGGCCAGTGCGATGCCGGAAGCGATGTCGGCCGGGCGGGCGGCGCCGTGACAGACCACCACGGTGCCGGCCACCCCGAGCAGCGCGGCCGCCCGAGGCGCGCCCCCATCGGGGGGTGGCCCCCCGGCCATGGCGTACGCGCCCTCGATCGCCTTGAGCAGCACGTTACCGGTGAACCCGTCGGTGACCACCACATCGGCGCGCGTGCCGAGGCAGACGTCGTACCCCTCGACCAGGCCCACGTACCGGGCGTCAGCGGGCAGTTCCACCGCGCTCAGGAGGGGCTCGGCCAGCCGGCGGGAACGGTCGCCCTTACCGGGTTCGGTGCCCACCGAGAGCAGCCCCACCCGGGGGGCGGCGAGATCGTGGCTGATGGCGGCGTACGCGGCGCCGAGCACGGCGTGCCGGGTCAGGGTCGTCGGGCCCGACTCCATCGAGCCGCCGACATCGAGCAGTACGACCGGCCCGGAGGTGCCCGGCAGGGTGGCGGCCAGCGCCGGCCGTCGGGTGTCCGGCCAGCGGCCCAGGCCGAGAGCGGCGGCGGCGACGGTGGCACCGGTCGAGCCGGCGGAGACCACCGCGTCGGCCTGACCGGTGCGGACCGCGGCGACGGCCGCCCGGACGGTGGTGTCGGCGCGGGCCGTGGTGAGATCGGCGGCCATGCCGACGGCGGTACGCGCCGGTCGAAGCGTCACCCGGGCCCGTTGGGCCGGGTCCAGGGCGCTCACCAGCACGCCGGCTGCCTTGGTCGGGCCGACGAGGAGAAGGTGCAGGTCGGGGTCGGCGCGCACCGCCCGTAGAGCGCCGTCCACCACCACGTCGGGAGCGTCGTCCCCGCCGAGGAGGTCAACGGCGATCCGTGCGGTACCCGGCTCCGTGACGACGCCGGCCGGGGAGAGCCGGCCGGCGTCGGCGGGAGCAGCGGGCGATCGCCGGGGCGTGCGTGTCGCCCGACTCGCGGTCGGAGACGTCACGCGGCGTCCGGGTCAGACCTCGAGAACCTGGCGGCCGTTGTAGGTGCCGCAGACGGAGCAGGCGGCGTGCGGCAGCTTGGGGGACTTGCACTGCGGGCAGGCCACGGTCGCGACCGCCGCGGCCTTCCAGTTCGCCCGGCGGGACCGGGTGTTGCTGCGCGACATCTTGCGCTTGGGGACGGCCACGGTTCTTACTCCTCTGTACGGGTCAGTTGCGACAGGCCCGCCCAACGCGGGTCGACCTGCTGGTGGCTGTGGTCCGCCGGCAGATCGTCCCAGTGCACCCCACACTCGGGGCACAGGCCCGGGCAGTCCTGACGGCAGAGCGGGTTGGTCGGCAGTGCGAGCACCACCGCGTCCCGCAGCGCCGGTTCCAGGTCGATCAGGTCACCCTGCAATCGACCGACTTCGTCCTCTTCGGTGGTGGCGTCCGTGGTGCTGTTCTCGTACGCGTACAGCTCCTGGATGGTCACCGTCACCGAGTCGTCGATCTCGCGTAGGCACCGACCGCACTCGCCCCGGATCGAACCGCTGACGGTCCCCGACACGAGCACGCCCTCGGACACCGACTCCATCCGCAGATCGAGTTCGAGGTCCGCGCCTTCCGGCACGCCGATCAACTCAACGCCGAGGTCCGACGGTGCCTGAACCACCCGTTCGACGGTACGCAACGCACCAGGTCGGCGCGGCAGCTCCCTCGTGTCGAGGACCAGCGGCGACCTGGGGTCGAGTGAAGAAGGCGTGTGTTTGGGCATAGTCAGACTCCGGCCGGTGAGAGGCCGACAAACGAGGTTACCTGGACAGGCACTCGAACGTCGAACCGGGGGCGGCCCCACCGCTGGCGGCGGGGCGGATGCGGGTGGCAGGCCAGCTCCGAACGATCGCCGGTTCCCGGGCTCCGGTCGGCTGCCGGTCTCCGGATTGTCGCCGGCTCTGGTCGGTGTGGCTGGAAGATCGCGGCGCCGATGCGGTCGGGCCGCTCAGAACGGTAGCGGCCGTTCCGTCTCCTCACCACCGAAGGTGCCGATCTCCCGCAGCGCGTGCATCTTGTCCCGCCCGCGCTCGATCGAGGCCAGCGCCCGGGTGAGGAACTGCTCGAAGTTGGCCAGCGCGGTGTCGACGTAGTCGTCGACCTCCTCGCGCAGGCGCTGGGCCTCGGCCCGGGCCTCGGCAATGATCCGGGCGCCCTCGTGCTCGGCGGAGACGGTGATCTCGTTCACCGAGACCAGGCGGGCGTGTTCCGCCTCACCTTCGCTGATGATCCGGTCGGCCTCCCGCTTGCCGGCCTCCATGATCTTGTCGCGTTCCTCCAGGAGAGCGGCGGCCCGGCGCAGGTCAGCCGGAAGCTCGGCACGCAACTCGTCGAGAGCAGCGATCATCTCGCCCCGATCGACCATGCAGTTGGTGCGCGACATCGGGACGGAGCGCGCCTGCTCCACGATGGCAATCAGTTCCTCGATGCGGTCGAGCGGGTCCACCGGCACCTCACTCCTGTCGTTGGTCAGGCCGACCTACATCATGCGGGCTAAGGCCAGTCTCCCGCTTCATCCAATGATGTCGTCCCACCCCCCACCCACCGCCACACCCCCACCCCCGGCGAGTCGCTCCCACACCCCCGTCTTTCCCCGCCGATCTTGCACTTTTCGTCCCCGCATAAGCCGCACAAGCGGACAAAGCAGCGACCAAAACTGCAAGATCGACGGGGAAAAGGGGTGAGGGCGCGTGGGTTAGGGGGTGGGGGGTGGGGGGGTCAGGCGGGATTTGAGGGCTTCGCGGACGAGGTCGGGGACGTGGGGGGTTACGTCGCCGCCCCACTTGGCCACGTCCTTGACGAGGCTGGAGGAGAGGAAGGAGTAGAGGGGGTTCGTGGGCATGAACAACGTCTCGACACCCGCCAGGCCGATGTTCATCTGGGCCATCTGGAGTTCGTAGTCGAAGTCGCTGACCGCCCTGATGCCCTTGATCAGTACGCTCGCCTGCTGGGCGCGGCAGAAGTCCACCAGCAGCCCCCGGAAGGACTCCACCCGGACGTTGTCATAGGAGGCGGTCACCTCGCGGAGCATGGCTATCCGCTCCTCGATGGTGAACAGTCCGGTCTTTGACTGGTTGATCAGAACGCCGACGATCACCTCGTCGAACAGCCGACTGGCTCGGCCGATGATGTCGAGGTGACCATTGGTGACCGGATCGAACGAGCCGGGGCACACCGCACGTCTCATGATCGGCGACCGTACCAAATGGTGGTCTCGCCGTACCGACGACTGCGCTGACCAGTGATCCCCTCCACCCAGTCGACCGGTTCACTGCGGGTCGACCGTTCCACCACCACCATGGCCTCCGGGGCCAGCCAACCGCCCTCGACCAGGGCGGTGAGCATCGCCCGCACCCCCTCGGGCGACAGGGAGTACGGCGGGTCGGCGAAGACCACGTCGTAGGGCTCGCCGTCCGGGCCGGCCGCCAGCACGGCGCTGACCTTCCCGGTGACCAGTCGAGCGGCCGGTGCCGCGCGCAGGATCGCCATGTTCTCCCTGATCACCCGGGCGGCCCGGGCGTCGGATTCGATCAGCAGCACGTGCCCCGCTCCCCGGGACAGGGCCTCCAGGCCGACCGCACCCGAGCCCGCGTACAGGTCGGCGAAGCGGGCCCCGACCAGGTCGATCTCCGCCTGCACGGAACTGAACAGGGCCTCGCGTACCCGATCTGAGGTGGGTCGGGTGCCGACTCCCGGTGGTACGGCGATCCGCCGGCCACCCAGGTTGCCGGCCACGATCCGGGTCATCGCCCACTGCCGGGGACGCCGCCGAACCCGACCTCGCACCTGAGACCGGGCACCCACCTGCGCCTGCTGTCGAGCCTGCTTCCGCTCATGCCGCCGACGCTACGCGACCGGCGTCGAGCCCTCCCAACGAGCCACACCATCCGAAAGGAGCACAGATCGATCGCTTCCGATACAGGCCGATGGCCACTCGATCCAGGATCGAGTGCCTTCGAGCCAGCCCGAGACCACTCGATCCAGGATCGAGCGCGATCATGGTGAGCGGGTTCAGGTGAGCACAACGCCAGGGGCGGTTCTCCCGCGTCCAGGAGGCAGCCGGGGGGTAGCGCGCCTCGACCGGGTAGGGACCCCCGGGGGGGTCAGCCCTTTTCCAGGTATTCGGCGCGGTCGGCGTCGACCAGGGCGGCCACCGAGGCGGCCAGGGCGGGCTGCCGGGCCAGTTCCGGATCCTGTTCGACCATGGTGATGGCCTCGGCCCGGGCGTCCCGGATCAGATCGGCGTCGCGGAGCAGGGACAGCAGGCGCAGGTGGGACCGCCGCCCGGACTGGGCGGCCCCCAGCACGTCGCCCTCGCGCCGCTGCTCCAGATCCAGCTCGGCCAGCTTGAACCCGTCAGTGGTGGAGGCCACCGCGTCCAGCCGCTCCCGGGCGCTGCTGCCCTCGGTCGCCTCGGTCACCAGCAGACAGAGCCCGGGTGCGCTGCCCCGACCCACCCGGCCCCGCAACTGGTGCAGTTGGGAGACCCCGAACCGGTCGGCGTCCAGCACCACCATCATGGTCGCGTTGGGTACGTCCACCCCGACCTCGACCACCGTGGTGGCCACCAGAACGTCCAGTTCCCCGCCGGCGAAGGAGCGCATCACGGCGTCCTTCTCGTCGGCCGGCAGCCGACCGTGCAGCACCCCGATGCGCAGCCCGTGCAGTGGCCCTTCGGCCAGCAACGGGGCCACCTCGGTCACCGCCAGGGGCGGGCGTCGACCGTTGTCGTCCACCGCCGGTGGTTCCTCCTCGGCAGTGGCCTCACCGATACGCGGGCAGACGACATACGCCTGATGGCCGGCGGCCACCTCCTCGCGCAGCCGCCGCCAGGCCCGGTCCAGGAAGGCCGGCTTCTCGGCGGCCGGCACCACATGGGAGGCGATCGGTGACCGGCCCCGGGGCAACTGGGACAGGGTGGAGATCTCCAGGTCGCCGTAGACCGTCATGGCCACCGTACGGGGGATCGGGGTGGCGGTCATGACCAGCACGTGCGGGGGCTGCTCCGCCTTGG
Source organism: Micromonospora sp. NPDC048871 (assembly GCF_043198155.1). NCBI lineage: Bacteria > Bacillati > Actinomycetota > Actinomycetes > Micromonosporales > Micromonosporaceae > Micromonospora > Micromonospora sp. NPDC048871. Next base: position 383,556 of record NZ_JBICUM010000001.1, read on the forward strand.
CCCGCAGGGCGTCGCGTTGCTCCACCCCGAACCGGTGCTGCTCATCGACGACCACCAGCCCCAGGTCGGCGAAGTCGACCCCCTCGTACAGCAGGGCGTGGGTGCCCAGCACGATGCCGGCGGCGCCACCGGCGACCTCGGCCAGGGCCCGGCGCCGGGCCGCCGCCCCCAGGGAGCCGGTGACCAGCTCCACCCGGGTGGCGTGCTCGGCGGCGCCCAGCTCACCGGCCTGGGCCAGCGGGCCGAGCAGGTCGAGGATGCCCCGGTAGTGCTGGGCGGCGAGCACCTCCGTCGGGGCCAGCAGCGCGGCCTGCCCGCCCGCGTCGACCACCTGGAGCATGGCGCGCAGAGCGACCACGGTCTTGCCGGAGCCCACCTCACCCTGCAACAGCCGGTGCATCGGATGGCCGGTGGCCAGGTCGGCGGCGATCTCGGCACCGACCTCACGCTGGCCGCCGGTCAGCTCGTACGGCAGCCGGGCGTCGAAGGCCGCCAGCAGACCGTCCGTCCGGGGCGGCCGGGCCCGGGCGGGCGAGGCGGCGGCCTGGTGCTTGCGCCGCACCAGGGTCAACTGCACGGCGAAGGCCTCGTCCCACTTCAACCGCCGACGGGCCCGGTACAGCTCCTCCCGACTGGAGGGCCGGTGGATCTCCCGCAGGGCACCGCCCAGGCCGACCAGGTTCCGGCTGGCCCGTACCCCCGCCGGCAGGGGGTCCTCCGGGGGAGCCACCGTGTCCAGCACCACCCGTACGCAGCGGGCGATCACCCAGGTCGGTACGGCTGCGGCGGCCGGGTAGACCGGGATGAGGGCCCCGGCGAACTCCTCGATCTGCTCGGTGGCCGCCGCCTCCCCGTCGGTCTGGTCGCCGAGCAGGACGTACTCCGGCCCGTTGAGCTGTCGTCGGCCCCGGAAATCGGTGACCTTGCCGGCGAACAGCCCCCACCGGCCGGGCCGCAGTTCCCGCTCGCGCCAGGCCTGGTTACCGAAGAAGGTCAGGGTGAGGCTGCCCCCGGAGCCGTCCCCGACGGTGACCTCCAGCAGGTTGCCCCGGCGCTGCCGCATCGGGCGTACGGCGGTGCGCTGCACCTGGGCCAGCACGGTGACCTGCTCGCCGACGTCGAGGGAGCGGATGTCGGTGTGCTCGCCGCGCTCGTCGTAGCGGCGCGGGAAGTGGTAGATCAGGTCACCGGCGGTGTGCAGGTCCAGATGCCCGGCCAGCGCCTTGGCGGTCTTCTCCCCGACCAGCTTGGCCAGGGGGGTGTCCACGGTGGACGGCTCTGCGGTCATTCGACACCCACCAGCAACGGATAGCGCGGCTGCCCGCCCGGGTAGGCCTGCACCTCGACGAAGGGCCACCGGCGGGCGATGTGGGTGGACACCGCGTCGGTCAGCCCGTCCGGCGCATCCGCCCCGACCAGCAGGGTGACCAGTTCACCGCCGCCACCCAGCAGCCGGTCGACCAGGGCCACACAGGTGTCGACCAGGTCGGCGCCGATCAGATGCACCTCCCCCTCGACCAGGGCCAGCACGTCACCGGCCCGGCAGGGACCGGCGACCGTCAGGGCGTCCCGCCCGGCGTGCACGACCTCGGCGTACCGGCAGGCCCCGGCGGCCTCGGCCATCGCGATCACGTCGTCCTCGAAGCGGCGGCGGGGATCGCGTACGGCCAGCGCGGCCAGTGCCTGCACCGGAGAGCGGGTGGGCACCACGCTGACCTTGACCCCCGACCGGTGCGCCTCCTCGGCTACCTGGTTCGCCACCGCCTGCGCGTCCGGGTCGTTGGGCAGCACCACCACCCGGGCCGCCCCGGTGCCGAAGACCGCCTCCAGCAGTTCCCCGGTGGAGGGATTGCCGGGCACCACCACCGCGCCCTCCCGGGTGAGCAGCTCGGCGATCCCGGCCCCGGCGGCGACCACCACGGCGGCCCGACCGTCCGGCGCGCGGACCGGCCTCGGCGGGACCTGGTCGGCGAAGCGGGTCACCGAGATCTGGTACGGGCGACCGGCGACCACCCCGGCCTCGATCGCCGCCCCGACGTCGTTGACATGCACATGGACCTGCCAGGTGCCCTGATCGCCGACCACCACCAGCGAGTCACCCAGGGCGGCCAGGGTGTCCCGCATCCGGCCGACCGCCTCGGGCTCGGCGTCGAGCAGGAACTGCACCTCGTAGGCGTACTCCGGGGAGCCGGTCTCCCGGGCGGCCGTGGCCGGCGGGGGCACCCTCCGGGGCGGGATGGTCGGCGGTGGCTCGGGGTGCTGCGGGCTCTCTCCGGTGACCACCTCGACCAGGGCGTCCAGCAGCAGGCAGAGCCCGCGCCCACCGGCGTCGACCACCCCGGCGCGGGCCAGGGCGGGCAACTGCTCCGGGGTACGCGCCAGGGCCTGGGCGGCCGCATCCGCCGCCTCCCGGGCGACCACCCGCAGCTGCGGGCTGTCGGCCCGCTCGGCCGCCTCGGCGGCGGCGGCGACCACGGAGAGCAGGGTGCCCTCCACCGGCCGGGCGACCGCCGAGTAGGCCGCGGTGGTGGCGGCACGCAGGGCGGCGGCCAACTCCGGGCCCTCGACCCTGGGGGTGGTGGCCAGGGCGTCCGCGAAGCCCCGCAGGATCTGCGACAGGATCACCCCGGAGTTGCCCCGGGCGCCGAGCAGGGCCCCTCGGGCCATCAGCCGCAGGGCGTGCCCGTGCGGGGTGGCGGCGCCGTCGGCGACCGTGTCGAGGTTCATCGCCAGGGCCTGCTGCGCCGAGGTGAGGGTCAGCACCAGATTGGTGCCGGTGTCGCCGTCGGGCACCGGATAGACGTTCAGGTCGTCGATCTCCCCCTGGTGCCGCTTCAGCGTGGCCAGCCCGCTGGCGCACCAGCGGCGCACGGCGGCGGCATCGAGGGTGTCCAGCACGCTGGGAAGCCTACTGGCGTACCCTGACAGTCGCTGCCGGGCCGGCGTGTCCGGTACGCTCCGGTGACCAGCGGGGCCTGCGTCGTGGTCGGCCCCCTGGACCGGGCCGCCGACGGCGGTCACGCTGCCGAGCCCGGTTGGGCGAGGGCTTTCACCATCGGGTAACCTGGCCAGGTTGCCCGGGCATCGCCTGGCGGCGACCTCATGAACGTTTCAATCCCAGGAGTATCCCGTGGCTAGCGTGTGCGACGTCTGTGGCAAGGGACCGGGCTTCGGCCACAACGTGTCCCACTCGCACCGGCGGACCAACCGCCGCTGGAACCCGAACATCCAGTCGGTGCGTACCCCGGCCGGTGGCGGCACGACCAAGAAGCTGAAGGTCTGCACCTCCTGCATCAAGGCGGGCAAGGTCACCCGCGCCTGACGCGGTAGCACCGGCACCACGATCTGCATCGCCGGCGGGCCTCGATGGCCCGCCGGCATCGTCGTGTCCGCCGACCCTCCAGCGGGATGTCAGAGGGTGCGGCCGAAGGAGAGGCAGCCGGGCTCGGCGGCGTAGTAGCCGAAGTTGGGGATGCGCTCGTAGCCGGCCGAGGTGTACATCGCGATCGCCTCGGGCTGCCGGTCCCCGCACTCCAGGATGATCCGCTTGCGGCCCTGCTCACGGACGGAGCGTTCGATCGCGGCCAGCACCGTACGGGCCACCCCCCGGCCACGGGCCTGCGGGGCGGTGTACATCCGCTTCAACTCGGCCGTCTCGCCGTCGCTGCCGTGACTGCGCCAACCACCGCAGCCGACCGGCTCACCGTCCAGGTGGGCGACCAGGAAGGTGCCGTGCGGCGGGGTGAACTCGCCGGCCTCGACCGGGGTCTCGTCGCCGTCACCGCCGTACCGGGCGCCCAGGTCGGCCAGCGCGGAGGTGATCAGTCGCTGCGCCACCGGAGAGTCGAACGGCACCACGTGGATCTCGATCTGCTGCACCTGTTCAGCGTACGACCAGCCCACCCCCGCACCGCCGGCGACCAGGGGACCCTGGCAGGGGCTCAGCGGAAATGGTCCCAGCCGGCCGGGCCGTCGAAGGGTGCCCCGTCCACGGTCACCCCACGGCCCTCGGCCACCCGACCGATCGGACGCCACCCGTCCGGCAGCTCCACCTCCGGCGGGAAGGTCGCGGCCAGCGCGTGGTCGTCGCCACCGGCCAGCAACCAGGCGTACGGGTCGACCCCGAGGGCCTGGGCGGCGTCGCGCATCTGCGGTGGCACCTCGAAGGCCTCCCGGCGCAGGTCGACGGCCACCCCGCTGGCCCTGGCCACGTGCCCGAGGTCGGCCAGCAACCCGTCCGAGATATCGATCATGGCGGTGGCGCCGAGTCGGGCGGCCACCGGACCGGCCGCGTAGGGCACCTCCGGCCGCCGGTACGCCTCGACCAGCAGCCGGGGGGTGCGGAAGCCACGGGAGAGCACGGTGAACCCGGCCGCGGCGTAGCCGGTGCGCCCGGCCAGGGCCACCAGGTCGCCCGGTCGGGCGCCGGACCGGGTCACCGGGGGCCGTCCGGCCAGATCGCCCAGGGCGGTGACCGCGATGGTCAGGGTGGGGCTGGCCGACATGTCCCCACCGACCACGCTCGCGCCCACCCCGGCCGCCTCGGCACCGATGCCGTCGGCGAGCTGCTCGACCCAGCCGGTCTCCACCTCCGTCGGCACGCAGAGGGCCACCAGCAGGGCGGTCGGCTCCGCCCCCATCGCCGCCACGTCGGCCAGGTTGGCCGCCGCCGCCCGACGACCGATGTCGTACGCCTCGGACCAGTCCCGGCGAAAGTGCCGCCCCTCCACCAGCACGTCGGTGGAGGCGACCACCCGGGAGTCCGGTGCGGCGACCACGGCCGCGTCGTCACCCGGCCCGAGCAACACGGTCGATCCGTAGGACAACCGGGCGGTGACCCGGTCGATCAGGCCGAACTCGCCGACCCCCGCGACACTCACGCCGCCACTCCGCCACACTCCGCGGCGGCGTCTGGGGCCACCCCGCCGAACCTGAAGGTACGCTCGCTCACCGCTTCTCCTCGGCCGCCGATAGGGATCACACCTGGTCCGTAAGGTACTTTCTCCCTTCGGGCCGCCTGGCAGGCGGCGACGGAGGGAGGTCGAGTCGTGGTACAGGCGTACATCCTCATCCAGACAGAGGTCGGCCGGGCGCGTGACGTGGCCGGTCTCATCGCGGATCTTCCCGGCGTGGTCCGGGTCGACGCGGTGACCGGGCCGTACGACGTGGTCGTGCTCACCGAGGCGAACACCGTCGACGAGCTCGGCAAACTCATCGTCAGCAACGTGCAGATGGTGCCCGGGATCACCCGGACCCTGACGTGTTCGGTGGTGCGGTTGTAAGTGGGCACCATGTCCGAATCTCCCACCGAGACCAGCGAGAAGGGCACCCCGAAGGGGACCGACCGGACCAGCCGCACCGCGGCCCTGGTCGCCACGGCCGTGGCCCTGCCGGTGGCCCTGCTGGTCGGCACCCTGGCCTTCGTCAATCTGGCGCCGGAGGACTCGACCCCCACGGCCTCCCCCTCGCCGACCGTACCCCGGCCGCAGTCCACCGCCCCGGTCGAGATGGCCGCCCCGGCGCTGGCCGAGCGACCGGCCACGGTCTGCCGCGCCCTGCTGTCCCAGTTGCCCGCCTCGATCCGCGACCTGCCGCAGCGGCCGGTGAGCGCCGGGCCGGAGCAGAACGCCGCCTACGGCGATCCGGCCGTGACGGTGGCCTGCGGTGGCACCGCGCCCGAGGTGAGCCCCACCGACCATGTCTACCTGGTCAACGCGGTGTGCTGGCACGCGGTGGAGGAGGTCGACGCCACCGTGCTGACCACCCTGGATCGGGAGACCCCGGTGACCGTACGGGTGCCGCACTTCTACGGCGAGGCCTTGCAGTGGGCCGCCCCGATCGCCACCACGGTCGTCGCCTCCGTCCCCTCGGCGGACTCGGTCCCGTCCGGCTGCACCTCCTGATCGAAGCCGCCAGGCCGGTCAGCACCCGATCGAAGCCGCCGGGATCGGTCAGTACTGCCCGGGGCCGTGCAGCAGGGCGGTACGGATCAGCCGGTCCACCAGCTTCGGGTACTCCAGGCCGGAGGCCGCCCACATCCGGGGGAACATCGAGGTCGGGGTGAACCCCGGCATGGTGTTGATCTCGTTGAGGTAGACGTCCAGTTCCGGGGTGACGAAGAAGTCGGCCCGGGCCAGTCCGGCGCAGTCCAGCGCGGTGAAGGCCCGCACGGCGTAGTCGCGTACCTGCCGGGCCACCCGGTCGGGCAGGTCGGCGGGGACGTCGTACTCGCAGGCCGACTCCGCGTCGATGTACTTGGCCTCGAAGTCGTAGAAGTCGTAGTCGCCGACCACTCGCACCTCGGCCAGTACGGAGGCCTCGGGCATGCCGCCGGCCTCGCCCTCCAGCACTCCGCACTCGATCTCCCGGCCGACGATGGCCGCCTCGACCAGTACCTTGCTGTCGATCTTCCGGGCGGCGGCCACCGCGGCGTCCAGGTCCGCCCAGTCGGTGACCTTGCTGACCCCGAAGGACGATCCGGCCCGGGAGGGCTTGACGAAGACCGGCAGCCCCAGCCGCTGCTTGTCCTGCTCGCTGAGGGTCATGCCGCTGCGCAGCACCGCGTACGCGCCGACCGGGATGCCCTCGGCGGCGCAGAGCTTCTTGGTGAACTCCTTGTCCATCGCGGCGGCGGAGGCGAACACCTTGGCCCCCACGTACGGGATGCCGGCCATCTCCAACATGCCCTGGATGGTGCCGTCCTCGCCGTAGGCGCCGTGCAGCACCGGGAAGACCACGTCCACATCGGCCAGTGCCCGGGGCCCTTCGGTGGGGTCCAGCACCACCAGGCCGCCGCCGGTCGGGTCGGTCCGCAGCACGATGTCGTGGCCGGACTCGGCGGTGATCTCCGGCAGGCTACGCGCGCTGATCGACAATCGGGTGGGATCCCCGTCGGTGAGCACCCACTGGCCCGCTCGGGTGATGCCGACCGGCACCACCTCGAACTCGTCCGGGTCCAGAGCGGCGAGCACGCTGCCGGCGCTGACGCAGGAGATGCCGTGTTCCGGGCTGCGGCCGCCGAAGACGATCGCCACGCGGGTCTTGCCTGGGGTGGTCACTGCGGTCACCTTTCCGGGACGCACTGCTGGCGCTTCCCCGGATGACCTTACTGTGCGTGGCCGTAGCCGGTTGCCGATACCCTGCGAGAAGCCGAGGCGGGCACATCCGGTCAATCATCACCATACGGTGAGTAATCAGTCAGCCGGTCGACCGGGCGGCTCCCCCGCCCCGGAGCACGCCGTCGGCCGATCGCGAGCACCTTGACCCGCTGCCGACCGGCCCGCACCATGCCCAGGGCCATGAAGGCGCCGGCGATCCGTTCGGCGGCCTCCCGGTTACTCGCCCCGACCACCTGACGGCGACGCTCGGGGGCGGTTCGTTCGTCGCGTCCACCGGCGACATTCGGCCGGACATCGGTCAGCACCACCAGGAAGCGGGCCATCGGCCGCCACCCGGGTCCGTCGTGACCGCCGCGAGACTGCCCGAGGGTCGCTGCGCACATCGCCCCCCTTTCCGGTACGGGCTCATGGCAGGGCACGCGGCGGCCGGGTAGGGGGAATAACCCGACCGCCGCGCGCCCCATCCCCTCCGGTCACTCACCATCACCGTCGCCACGACAACCGATGGTGAGGACTTGACGACAGCCTGACACCATCACGGTTGTGAATGCAACTCCCACACGCGTTTTCTCATGTACACGGTCTCAAATATGTGCGATCATCGATTCATGGCTCCGAAGACCGCCCGTGCCCGTCGGCTGGGCATCGCCCTGCGCCAGCACCGTGAGGCCGCCGGCCTGACCCTCGAAGTCGCGGCAGACGAGATCAACAGCACCCGCAGCACCCTGTCCCGCTACGAGAACGCGCAGACCCTGGTCAGTCCGGCCACCGTACGCGCGCTGCTCACCCTCTACGGGGTGGGGGCGGACGAGGTGGCGGCCGCCGTCGCGCTGGCCAAGGACGCCCGCAAGCCCGGTTGGTGGGTGTCCTACTCGTACCTGCTGGACCGGCGCACCATCGACTTCATCGCCCTGGAGGCGGAGGCCACCGGCATCGCCAACTTCGAGCCCTCCGTGGTGCCCGGCCTGTTGCAGACCGCCGACTACATCCGTGGGGTGATGCGGGGCGGCCCGCACACCCTCAGCGACAGTGATGTGGAGGAGCGGGTCCACCTACGGCTGGACCGGCAGCAGCGCCTCACCGGTGACGAACCCCCGATCTTCGACGCGATCATCGACGAGGCCGCGCTGCTGCGCCCGGTCGGCGACACGGCCACCATGCAGGGGCAACTGCGCCACCTACTCAAGATGAGCGAGTTGCCGAACATCACCGTCCAGCTGATCCCGTTGGCGGCCGGCTACCACCGGGGCACCCGGGGCTCGCTGCACATCCTCGAATTCGCCGATCCGGAGGATCCGATCATCGCCTCGGTGGAGACGGTGGCCGGTCAGATGATCCTCGACCGGCCCGCAGAACTGCGCACCTGCACCAGGATCATGGAACACCTGCGGACGGTCGCGCTGAGCCCGGCGGCCAGCCGCGACGAACTGATCACGATCCTGAAGGGACGTAGCTGATGACACCGACGACCAACGCCACCCCGGCGGTGGCCGGATGGCGCAAGAGCAGCCACAGCGGTGACGAGGGGGCCTGTGTGGAGGTGGGGATGGCACCGGGCGCGGTGGCCGTACGCGACTCCAAGGACCCGCAGGGCCCGCTGCTGTTCTTCGCCCCGGCCGCCTGGACCGCCTTCGCCGGGGCACCACCGGTGCGTTGACGCGATCGGCCCTTCCCTGATCCGACAGTCACCCGGAACCGCTGACCGGGCCGGTCAAGGGCACCGCCGGCCCGGTCAGCCCCGCGTCCGTGGACAGTCGTCAGCCGCCGACCAGCGGCGGCGGGGCCGGCAGGGCGCGTACGGTCGCCAGGGCGGCCAGGGCGGCGCCTCGGGCCCCGGCCATGTCGCGGTCCGGCACCAGCGCGAAGGTGGCCAGGGCGGCCTGCTCGTCCCGCAACGCGGTGTGCCCGCGTACGGTCGCCAGGAACCAGTCCCGGAACTCCGGGCCGGTCTCCACCACCCCACCCCCGACGAAGTACGCATGGGGGTCGGTGAAGTTGGCCGCGATGGTGAACAGGGCCCCCAGGGCCCTCGCCTGCTGGGCGAAGATCTCCCGGGCCAGCTCGTCGCCCCGCTCGCCGTAGCCGCGCACCAGCTTCGCCGCCCGGGCCGGCGGCTCAGCGGCCAGCGGATGGTCCGGAAACCGGGTGAGCCAGTACGGCAGCAGGTTGCGCTCGATCGCGGTCAGCGAGGCGACCGACTCCACGTCACCGGCGAAGCCACAGGCGCAGGTCGGCACGGGCTGGTCGGCGGCCAGCACCTGGGTCAGCGGAATGTGCACATGCCCCAGCTCACCGGCCATTCCCGCCGCCCCGGCGACCACCCGACCGTGCTCGACCAGACCACCGCCCAGCCCGGTGCCCACGATCGCCGACACGGATGACCGCTGCATGGCCTCGGCGCCGAAGTGGACGTGGTGGGCGTAGAGGGCGGCGGCGTTGCCGTCGTTGTGGTAGACCACCGGCAGCCCTAGCCGGCGTTCCAGGGCCCTGCGGATGTCGTGGCCCCGCCAGGCCGGTTGGGAGAAGTTCGTGGACCCCTTAGCGGAGATCACTCCGGTGGCGCTGGCCGGACCGGGGGTGTCCAGCCCGACGGCCTGCACCTGGTCGCGGGACACCCCGGTCAGGGCCAGGACCTCCGCGAAGGAACCGGCCATCGCCTCGACGGCGGCCTCCGGTCCGGCGCGTACCTCGCTGGGGGTCTCCACCAGGTGATCGACCAGGAACCGCCCATCGGCCGTGAGCACTGTGGCGTTGTTGTTCGTACCGCCGTTGTCGATGCCCACGACCACCGTTGTGCCAGCCACCCGCCAACCGCCTCCCACCGATCCGCTCTGACGTGAGGCTAGTTCTCCAACCCGCTACCCGCCATGTCGACCGGCCGGCGGGCCGTCATCGCGGTGGCCCCCAGCGACTCGTTCCGGACGGTCGTCGGGATCAGTCCGGCCGCCCGCAGTACGGCCGCCAGCGGGTCGACCTGGGACTCGCCGACCTCCACCACCAGGTTCCCACCCGGGGCCAGCCAGCGCGCCGCCTCCTCGGCCAGTCGGCGCAGCACCGCCAACCCGTCCGGCCCACCGTCCAGGGCCACCGGGGCCTCGTACCGGCGCGACTCGGCCGGCAGCAGCTCCAGGGCCGCGCTGGGCACGTACGGCGCGTTCGCCACCACCAGGTCCAGGCTGCCCCGCCAGGCCCCCGGCAGGGCCTCGAACAGGTCACCGGTGCGGACCGGCACGGCCAACTCGGCCAGGTTGCGGCGGGCACAGGCCACCGCGGCGGGGTCCACGTCGGCCGCCGCCAGCAGCCTGGGGGCGCGCAGCCGCCGCGCCAGGGCCCGGGTCAGGGCGCCGGAGCCGCAGCAGAGCTCGACCACCCTGGCCCCCGGCCCGGTCACCGCCACGGCCGCCGAGACCAGCAGGGCGGTACGCGCCCGGGGCACGAACACCCCGGGTACGACCACGATCCGCTCGCCGCAGAACTCGGCCCAGCCCAGCAGGTACTCCAGCGGTTCCCCGGCCACCCGTCGGTCGACCAGTGCGGCCAGGTTCTGCCGGCTGTCGGCCGCCTCGAGCAGCAGCCGTGCCTCGTCCTCGGCCCAGACGCAGCCGGCCCGGCGGAGCCGGTCGACCGTGGCGTCCCGTACCGCCGAGGAGACGTCGATCATCTAGCGGCGGCGTCCAGGGCGGCCGACACGTCGGCGATCAGATCGGCGGTGTCCTCCACCCCGCAGGAGAGCCGGACGAAACCGGGTGAGGTGTCGTCACCCCACTGGGCCCGTCGGTCGGCCGTGGTGTGCAGGCCACCGAAGGAGGTGGCCGCACCGACCAGCCGGGCCGCCTCCAGGAAGCGGGCCACCCGCTCGGCGGTACCCAGATCGAAGGAGAGCACCCCGGGCATCCGCCGCAGCTGACGCGAGGCCACCGGATAGGCCGGATCCGCCGGCAGGCCCGGCCACCGCAGCCCGGTCACCTCGGCACGGGCCGCCAGCAGCCCGGCCAGGGCCTCGGCGTTGGCGCTCTGCCGGGCCAGGCGCAGGTCCAGGGTGGCCAGGGACCGGTGCGCCAGCCAGGCGTCGAAGGCCCCGGGCACCGCCCCGGTGGCCGTACGCCAGGTGGTGAACCGCTGCACCAGCTCCGCCGACCGGGTGGCCAGGTAACCCAGCAGCAGATCGGAGTGCCCGGTCAGGGCCTTGGTGCCGGAGGCGACCACCAGGTCGGCACCGAGATCCAGGGGACGCTGTCCCAGCGGGGTGGCGGTGGTGTTGTCGACCGCCAGCAGGGCACCGGCAGCGTGCACCCGCTCGGCCAGCGCCGGCAGGTCCACCACGTCCAGTCCCGGGTTGGCCGGGGTCTCCACCAGCACCAGGCGTACCCCCTCGAAGGAGGGGTAGGGCCCGGCGGTCGGTGCCAGCAGCACCCGTACGCCGTTGCCGGCCAGGGTGTCCGTGGCGAAGGCCCGGACCGGGAAGTACCCGTCGGCCGGCAGCACCACGGTGTCACCGGCGCGCAGCAGCCCCAGCAGCAGCCCGGTGATGGCCGCCTGGCCGCTGGCGAAGACCCGACACTCGCCGCCCTCCAGCTCGCCGATCGCCGCCTCCAGCAGCCGCCGGGTGGGGTTGTCCGGGCGTCCGTACCCGTCGGCCGCCGCCTCCGGCCCGTGCCGGGGGTCCAGATGGTACGGCGCGGCGAAGACCGGCCCCGGCAGGAAGGGTCGGCCCGGTTCCGGGGCGGGCAGCCCGGCCCGCACACACCGGGTGCCGTCGCCGTCGCCGTCGGCCGCAGGCCGCTGCGCGAACCCGCCCTCACTCATCCGCTCACTCCGGCTTGGTGGTACGGCTCATCAGAGCGCGTACCGCGACCCGCGGGTCGACCCCCTCGTGGCAGACCAGCTCGACCTGCTCGGTGATCGGCATCTCCACCCCGTGGGCCCGGGCCAGGTCGCGGATGGCCAGGGCGCTCTTGACCCCCTCGGCGGTCTGCCGGGTGGCCACCCGCGCCTCCTCCAGGGTGGCGCCCCGCCCCAGGTGCTCGCCGAAGGTGCGGTTACGGGCCGACGGCGAGGAGCAGGAGGCCACCAGGTCACCCATGCCGGCCAGCCCGGCGAAGGTCAGGGGGTCCGCGCCGAGGGCCACCCCCAGCCGGGCGGTCTCGGCCAGCCCTCGGGTGACCAGCATGGCCCGGGTGTTGTGACCGAAGCCCATCGCGGTGGCGATGCCGTACGCCAGGGCGATCACGTTCTTCACCGCCCCGCCCAGCTCACAGCCGATCACGTCGTCGTTGGTGTACGGCCGGAAGTAGGGCGTGGTGATGGAGCGCTGCACCAGGGTGGCCCGGTCGGAGTCCGTGCAGGCGACCACCGTGGCGGCCGGCTGCTCGGCGGCGATCTCCGGGGCCAGGTTGGGGCCGGAGACGACGACCACCCGGTCCGCCGCCACCTGGGCGGTCTCGACGATCACCTCGCTCATCCGCTTGGTGGTGCCGAGTTCGATGCCCTTCATCAGGGACACCAGGGTGGCGTCGGGGTGCAGGTGCGGGACCCACTCGGCCAGGTTGCCCCGCAGGGTCTGCGAGGGCACCGCCAGCACCACCATCTCGGCGCCCTTGATCGCCTCTACGGGGTCGCCGGTGCCGGTGACCCGCTCCGGCAGCAGCACCCCCGGCAGGTACTCCGGGTTGCGTCGCTCCGTACGGATCAGGTCCGCGATCGGCTGTCGGCGGGCCCAGATGGTCACCTCCCGGCCGGCGTCGGCCAGGATCTTCGCGAACGCCGTACCCCAGGACCCGGCGCCCAGCACCGCCACGTGCCCACTCACGCCGTCGCCTCCGGACGCTGCTCGACGTTGGCCCGACCGTTGCGCTGCCACAGCGGCGGTGGGGTGCCACCTCGGATCTCGGCCAGCATGTCCCGCAGCCGCAGCATGATCACGTCAGTCATCTCCTCCAGCACCGACCGGCTGGGAGCGGCACCGGCCCACCGGCTCAGGTCGATCGGCGGCCCGGCCACCACGGTCACCGGGATCCGGGGCCGCAGGCTGAGCCGGCCCCGGCGCGGGTCGAAGATCCGCTCCGGGCCCCACATCACCACCGGCACCACCGGGGCACCCGTGGCCAACGCCAGCCGAGCGGCCCCGGTCTTGCCCTTCATCGGCCACAGGTCCGGTTCCCGGGTGATGGTGCCCTCCGGGTAGATGATCACGGCGTCACCCTCGCCGAGCGCCTTGATCAGGGCGTCCAGCGACTTGGCCGCGTCGACCGTCCCCCGCTCGACCGGGATCTGCTTGCACCGGTGCAGAATCCAGCCGATCACCGGGACCTTGAACACGCTCGCCTTGCCCAGGAACTGCGGCCACCGTCCGGAGTCGTAGATGAAGTGGGAGGCGACCAACGGATCGGCATGCGACATGTGGTTCGCCACGATGATCATCGGACCCTCGGTGCCGAGGTGCTCCATCCCCCGCCAGGTACGCCGGGTCCAGACCGTCATCACCGGCTTGACCAGCACCACGGCCACCCGTTGCCAGAACCCCAGCCTGCGCTGACCCACCGTGCCTCCTCGTACCAGCCCCGCCCACCGGAGGAACCGGTGACGCCCGCAGCCGAAATCATGCCTGCTCGACCCTGGTACGGCCAGTGAGGGTACCGATGCAAGGCTGGCAGGATGACAGTGTGAGTCAGCCATGGACCGTGGTGGTACCGGTCAAGCGTCTGACCGCCGCGAAGACCCGGCTGCGCGGCGGGGTGCCCGGCGTACCTCACGAGAAGCTGACCCTGGCCCTGATCGCCGACACCCTGGACGTGGTGCGCGCCTGTCCCGGGGTGGCCGAGATCCGGGTGGTCACCGACGACCCCCAGGTGAGCCTGCTGGCCCGGATGATCGACGCCCGGGTGCTGCCCGACCCCCCGACCCCCGGCCTGAACGCCGCCTTCCGGCACGGCGCGGCCGGGGTCGACGGGTGGGTGGTGGCCCTCACCGCCGATCTGCCCGCCCTGCGTCCGGCCGAACTGGCCGCCGCTCTGGACGCCGCCCGGACAGGCCCGCCGCACCTCCGGTCCTTCGTCAGCGACTGCCCCGGGACCGGCACGGTGCTGCTGGCCGCCCCGCCCGGGGTACCCCTGGATCCCCGCTTCGGGCCCGGCTCGGCCGCCGCGCACGCGCGCAGCGGGGCCCGGCCGCTCACCGCCGCCTGGCCCAGCCTGCGCCGGGATGTGGACACCGCCGCCGACCTGGCCGCTGCGGCCCGGCTCGGGCTCGGTCCCCGCACCGCTGCCCTGACCGCCGACTGCCTGACCGGCTGAGCGGCGCTGGCGGCGGGCTTGCCCCCGGCTGGGCGGCGGCTGCGTGTACGGTGCTGGGCATGCAGGGCACGGTGGCTACCTTCGACGCGGCGACCCGCAGCGGCCTGCTGCTGCTCGACGACGGCACGGAGTTGCCCTTCCCGGCTCCCGCGTTCGACGCCTCCGGGCTGCGGCTGCTGCGCCTGGGTCAGCGGGTCAGGGTGGAAACCGACAGCGAGGGTGTCGTCGTCCGGGTGACCATCCCGACGATGTCCTGACCTCCCAGCTCAAGTTCAGTTCGGGTTAACCGTGACCGGGTGATTATGGGCAGGTGAGCACCCCTCGCGAAGGCCCGGACAATCCCGACCGACCCGACCCTGCGGCAGCTTCCTCCGGGTTGGCGGAGGTGCTGGACCCCGGCCCCGGGCCGGCCCTGCCGGAACCCCCCGAGACGCGGCCCGACCGCCCCCTGCCGGAGGACCGGTTCCTCAACCGGGAGCTGTCCTGGCTCGACTTCAACGCCCGGGTCCTGGCCCTGGCCGAGGACCGGCGCACCCCCCTGCTGGAGCGGGCCAAGTTCCTCGCCATCTTCGCCAGCAACCTGGACGAGTTCTACATGGTGCGGGTCGCCGGGCTGAAACGGCGCCTCACCGCCGGGCTGCCGGTACGCGGCGGAGACGGGCTGCCCCTGCGTACCCAACTGGAACTGGTCGCCGCCAAGGCGGCCACCCTGGTGGCCCGGCACGCCGCCTGTCTCATCGACGACGTGCTGCCGGCGCTGGCGGCGGAGGACATCCGGGTGCTGGGCTGGTCCGACCTCGGCAACCGTGAGCGGGACCGGCTGCACTCCTACTTCCGCCAGCAGATCTTTCCGGTGCTCACCCCCTTGGCGGTCGACCCGGCCCACCCCTTCCCGTACATCTCCGGTCGGTCGCTCAACCTGGCCGTGTCGGTGCGCGACCCGGACGGCGGACCTGAGCTGTTCGCCCGGGTCAAGGTGCCCAACAACGTGCCCCGGTTCGTCCGGGTCGACCGGGACCAGCCCGGGGTACGGGTGCTGCCGGTGGAGGACCTCATCGCCGTCCACCTGGGTCAACTCTTCTCCGGCATGCAGGTCGTGGAGTGCCATCTGTTCCGGGTGACCCGCAACGCCGAGGTGGAGGTCGACGAGGACCGCGACGAGGACCTGCTGCAGGCCCTGGAACGGGAACTGGCCCGGCGCCGGTTCGGTCCCCCGGTCCGGCTGGAGGTCGCCGACTCGATCTCCGACCACATGCTGGAGTTGCTGGTCCGGGAACTGGACATGGACCGCCAGGACGTGCTGCGGGTCCGCGGGCTGCTCGACCTGTCCGCCCTGTGGCAGCTCTACGGCGAGGCGGACCGCCCCGACCTGAAGGACCCTCCCTTCGTACCGGCCACCCATCCCCGGCTGGCCGAGGGCGAGGTGCCCCGCAGCGTCTTCGCGACCCTGCGCGACGGGGACGTGCTGGTGCACCACCCGTACCACTCCTTCGCGACCAGCGTGCAACGCTTCATCGAGCAGGCCGCCGCCGACCCGAACGTGCTGGCCATCAAGCAGACCCTGTACCGCACCAGCGGGGACTCCCCCATCGTGGACGCCCTGGTGGAGGCCGCCGCGGCCGGCAAGCAGGTGGTGGTGCTGGTCGAGTTGAAGGCCCGCTTCGACGAGGTGGCCAACATCGGCTGGGCCCGCACCCTGGAACGGGCCGGATGCCACGTGGTCTACGGGCTGGTCGGCCTCAAGACCCACTGCAAGACGGCCCTGGTGGTACGCCAGGAGGGCGACCAGATCCGGCGCTACTGCCACATCGGCACCGGCAACTACCACCCCAAGACCGCCCGCCTCTACGAGGACTTCGGCATGCTGACCGCCGACCCGGACATCGGCGCCGACCTGACCGACCTGTTCAACGTGCTCACCGGCTACAGCCGGCAGACCGCGTACCGGCGGCTGCTGGTGGCACCCCAGGGGGTACGCAGGGGTCTGATCGAGCGGATCGAACGGGAGATCGCCCAGGTCCGGCTCGGCCGGCCCGCCCTGGTGCAGTTCAAGGTGAACGCCCTCGTCGACGAGGCCATCACGGACGCCCTGTACCGGGCCTCCCAGGCGGGGGTACACGTCGACCTGATCATCCGGGGGATGTGCACCCTGCGTCCCGGGGTGCCGGGGCTGTCGGACAACATCCGGGTCCGCTCCATCCTCGGCCGGTTCCTGGAACACTCCCGGATCTTCCGTTTCGGCAACGACGGTGACGCCGAGTTCTGGATCGGCTCGGCCGACCTGATGCACCGCAACCTGGATCGACGGGTCGAGGCACTGGTCCAGGTCAGCGACCCGGTGGCCCGCGCCGAACTGGACCACGTGCTCCAGGCCGCGATGAGCCCGGAGGTCGAGGCGTTCGAGTTGACCGCCGACGGCAGCTGGATCCGGCGCAGCGGCACTCCCGCGGCGCCCCTGGACCATCTACAGGATCTGTTGCTGCATCGGGTCGGGGGCACCGCCGGACGAGCCGCCCGGGCAATAGGCTGAGCAGATGGTCGAGGAGGAGGATCCGGCGCTTCCCGGCCGTCGGCGTACCCTGCAACCCGATGCCGGCGTGGCCGAGATCCGAGCGGCCGGCGGGGTGGTGTGGCGACCGGCACCGGACGGCGGGGTCCAGGTGTGCCTGGTGCACCGCCCCCGGTACGGGGACTGGACGTTGCCGAAGGGCAAGCTGGAGCCGGGCGAGCATGCACTGCTGGCCGCAGTCCGGGAGGTCGCCGAGGAGGCCGACGCCCAGGCGGTACCCCAGGTGCGCCTGCCCAGCGTGCGGTACCGCAGCGAGGGCCTGGACAAGACGGTCGACTACTGGTCGATGCGGGCGGTCGGCACGGGCGGTTTCCAACCCGGCACCGAGGTCGACGAGGTGCGCTGGCTGGGGGTGGACGATGCGATGCGGCTGGTCAGCTACCCGCACGACAACCAGGTGCTGGCCGCCTTCGCCGCGCTGCCCCGCGTGACCGCGACCATGCTGCTGGTCCGCCACGGCCACGCCGGTCGGCGACTGGACTGGTCCGGCCCGGACACCGGCCGCCCCCTGGACCCCCGTGGCTGGTCGCAGGCGCACGCCTTGGCGCCGCTGATCGCGCTGGTCCGTCCCACCCGACTGCTCTCCGCCTCGCCCCGCCGATGCGTGCAGACCCTGGACCCGGCCGCCGCGCAGCTCGACCTGCCGATCGAGATCAGCGGTGACCTGGACGAGCCCCGCGCCGGCCAGCAGGCCGACGAGTGCGCCCTGGCCGTAGCGGCAGCACTGACCGCATCAGCGGCGAACAGCGAGTCCGTAGCGGCGTGCAGCCAGGGCAAGGTCATCCCCGGCGCGCTGGAACGGCTCGCCGGCCAGCCCGGCGACTACGCCACCGGCAAGGGCGGCGGCTGGCTGCTCACCTTCACCGGCGACCGCCTGCTAGCGGCCGACCGCCTCTGAATCCCTCCCGCACGGCTGGGCCGTTACGGCCGGGCCGGTGGCAGTTTGAGGGTGACGGCTACCGGCAGGTGGTCGCTGGCGGTGCTCGGGGTGGCGGTCGGGTCGGTGGCCGACAGGTCCGGGGAGACGAAGATGTGGTCGATCTGGGTACGCGGGTCGTCGGCCGGGCTGGTGGGCAGCGGGCGTACGGCCGCCAGGGCGTCGACCAGCCCGGCGTCGGTGAGGGCCGTGAAGGCCGGATCACCCGGCTCGGTGTTGAAGTCACCGGCGACGACGAGCGGCCCACCCTCGGCGTACCCGGTGGCGAATTCGGCGACCACCCGGGCCTGCACCACCGGATCCGTACCCGGTGGGGGTTGCAGGTGGGTGCTCACCACCGCCAGCCGTACGCCGTCGCTGAAGTCGACCGTCACCCCCAGGGCCTGGGCACCGGTGGGTGCGCCGACCGCAGGCAGCGTACGGGTCCGGGCCCGCTGGACCGGCCACCGGCTCAGCACCGCATCGCCCCACAGGGCCCCGGCGGCGGGCGCGAAGACGTACGGCATATCCAGCCGGTTCGCCAACAGGTGCAGGGTGTCGTGACCGCCGTTGAGCAGCCAGCCCCGGTCGACCTCGCTGAGCAGCACCACGTCGGCCCGCCCGACCGCCCGGTCCAGAGCGGCCAGGTCGAGCCGCCCGTCCAGGCCGAAGCCCATCCGGATGTTGTACGCCACCAGCCGGATCTGCTCGGGTGGCCCGCCCCGGTTGGTGGCCACCAGCCACGGCCCCTGCACGGCCGCGGCGACGAGGGCGAGCACGGCGGCCAACAGGGCTGCCATCGGGGCGACCAGCCACCCCGATCGTCCGGTGGCGAGGGGTACCGGCGGCGGGGCAGCGGGGGCCGCTGTCGCAGGTCGCCGCCGTCCGCCCAGCGCGACGATCCCTACCATCGCCGCCACCAGGGCGGGCAGCCAGCCGTTGGGGTAGCCGATGTCGTAGGCGGCGTAGTAGAGCACCGCCGCCAGGGCGAAGACCAGCATGCCGCCGGTCGCCGCGTACCCACGACGGGCAGCGGTCGACCGCCCCCGGTCGGCGGCGGCCAGGGCCAGGCAGCCGCCCAGCCCCGCTGCGGTGAGCAGCATCGCGACACCGAGGAACCCCGGTGGCCCGTACCCGAACAGCAGCGCCCCGGCCAGCAGCAGCACCGGGAACAGGGGACGGCTCGGCGGCGGGGTCAACGCGCAGAGCACGAACAGCGCCACCGCGGCGGCCAGGGGTGCCAGGGCGAACAGAGGGGTGCCGGCGGTGCCGGCCGCACCGAGCCAGAAGGACATCGCGGTGCTCGCGACCGCCGGTGACAACGCGACCATGCCACCCAACAGCAACCCGGGCCCGACGAGCAGCCAACTCCGGCCCGGCGGTAGCGCCTCGGTGTCGTCCTCAGGCCGACCGGATTCGGGTTTCGCGGCGAAGGCGACCACCAGCAAGGACCCCACCAGGAAAAGGCTCAGCAGCCAGGCCTCCCAGCGTCCCCACCACACCGGGTCGTGGGTACCGGTCAAGGCCTGGCCGAGCGCCCCGGCGGTCAGTCCGAGGACCAGCCCGGGCAGCGGTCGGCTGACCGGGCCGGCGATGGCGGCCAGCCACACCAGCCCGGCCAGCAGGCCTGCGGTGGCCAACCAGAGTTGGGTACGACCCCCGGGCGTCGCGGTCAACGCCAGCCGGGCGGCGCTGAGTACGGCCACCGCCACCAGGCCGACGGGACGGGCACCGACCCGGGCTACGAGGGCCGGTGCGGCCAGGGCGAGCACGAACCAGCCGAGCGCGAAGGCACCGAGCAGTTCGGCCGGGGTCGAGGCGGCCTGCCCGAAGATGGTGATGACCGACGGCAGGAAGACCCGCAGCACGTCGGTGAAGACGAGCAGACCCAACGCCAGGGTGGCGGTACCGAGGTGGCGACGACGCAACACGGTCCTCATTTCGCCGAGGGTGTGCGGCGATTCTGGTGCCAGGCGGCGCGTCGGTCAACGGGGCAGTGCGGTGCGGTCCGCGCACGGCAAAGGGCGCCCACCACCGAGGCGGGCGCCCTTGCTCGTACGGCCGGTCAGCGCCGGGTCGTGGTCTTCTTGGCCGGCGCCTTCTTCGCCGGGGCCTTCTTGGCCGCCGTGGCCTTGGCCGCCGTGGTGGTCTTGGTCGCGGTGGCCTTGGTCGCGGTGGCCTTCTTCGCCGGTGCGGCCTTCTTCGTGGTGGTCTTCGCGGCCGCCGTGGTCTTGGTCGCGGTGGCCTTCTTCGCCGGTGCGGCCTTCTTGGTGGCCGCCGCGGTCTTCGTCGCGGTGGTCTTCTTGGCCGCCGTGGTCTTGGCCGCCGTGGTGGTGGTCTTGGTCGCGGTCGTCTTCTTCGCGGTGGTCGCCTTGGCACCGGTAGCCTTCGCGCCGGTGGTCTTGGCGGTGGTTGCGGCTGCCTTCTTCGCCGCCGCCGTGGCCTTCGGCACCTTGCCGCTGGCCACCATCTCCTTGAACCCGGCGCCTGGGCGGAAGGTCGGGACGGAGGTCTTCTTGACCTTCACCGCCTCGCCTGTGCGCGGGTTGCGCGCTGTTCGAGCGCCACGAACACGCTTCTCGAACGCTCCGAATCCGGTGATCGCCACCTTTTCGCCCTTGGTGACCGCCGCCTGGACCTCAGCGAGGACCGCGTCGAGCGCGGCCGTCGCCGTCTTCCGGTCCCCCAGGCGAACGGCGAGCGCCTCGATGAGCTCGGCCTTGTTCACGACTTCCTCCTGATTGTGCAACTGACTCGACGCGAGCCATTCTGCGCGCACGGTATGCCCTGTGCTGCCGGGACACAAACATTCGGTGGAAAAAAGCCCTTGTGTCGTAACGGATTCGCCCCCACCGGCGGCACCGGTGGGGGCGGAATCGGCGAACAGACCCGGCGAACGGCTATGCGACCCGGGGCAGGAAGGACGGCCGAGTGGTCTCGAAGGTGCTGATCTGCTCCTCGTGCCGAAGGGTGAGTCCAATGTCGTCCAAGCCCTCCATCAGCCGCCAGCGGCTGAAGTCGTCGAGCGGGAACGACCACGTGAAGGTGCCGGCCCGGACCTGGCGGGTGGTCAGGTCCACGGTGATCGAGGTGTCGGGGTCGGCCTCGACCAGACCCCAGATTTCCTCGACCGCTTTCAATTCCAGCTCTACCGGAAGCAACCCTTCCTTGAGCGCGTTGCCCCGGAAGATGTCACCGAAGCCGGGTGCGATCACGGCTCGGAACCCGTAGTCGCGCAGCGCCCAGACGGCGTGCTCGCGGGAGGACCCGGTGCCGAACTCCGGACCGGCGACGAGAATCGACGCCCCGGCATAAGACTGATCGTTGAGTACGAATCCCGGGTCCTCCCGCCACGCGCTGAACAACCCGTCGGCGAAACCGGTACGGGTCACCCGCTTCAGGTAGACGGCCGGGATGATCTGGTCGGTGTCCACGTCGGACCGACGCAGCGGCACGGCGGTGCCGGTGTGCACGGTGAACTTGTCCATCTGTCGCAGCCCTTCTACAGATCGGCGGGAGCGGCCAGTCGGCCGACCACTGCGGTCGCGGCGGCGACCGGCGGACTCACCAGGTGAGTACGCCCGCCCCGGCCCTGGCGGCCCTCGAAGTTCCGGTTGGAGGTCGAGGCGGAGCGCTGCCCCGGCGAGAGGGTGTCCGGGTTCATGCCCAGGCACATCGAGCACCCGGCGAAGCGCCACTCGGCACCCGCGTCGGTGAAGACCTTGTCCAGCCCCTCGGCCTCGGCGGCCTCCCGTACGGAGGCGGAGCCGGGCACCACCAACATGCGTACGCCCTCGGCGACCCGGTGACCGCGCAGCACGTCCGCGGCGGCACGCAGGTCCTCCAGCCGGCCGTTGGTGCAGGAGCCGACGAAGACCACGTCGACCGCCAGGTCACGCAGCGGGGTGCCCGGTCGCAGGTCCATGTACTCCAGGGCGCGACGGGCGGCGGCCCGTTCCGCGTCCGTGGTGAAGTCCTCCGGGTCCGGCACGGCCGCGCCCAGCGGAACGCCCTGCCCCGGGTTGGTGCCCCAGGTCACGAACGGCGTGATCTCCGATGCGTCCAGGATCACCTCGGCGTCGAAGGTCGCCCCCTCGTCGGTGGGCAGGGTCCGCCAGTAGGCCAGCGCCGCGTCCCAGTCGGCGCCGGTGGGGGCGTTCGGCCGCCCCTTCAGGTACGCGAAGGTGGTCTCGTCCGGCGCGATCATGCCGGCCTTGGCACCCCACTCGATCGACATGTTGGCGATGGTCATCCGGCCTTCCATGGACAGCGCCCGGATGGCCTCACCGCGGTACTCGACGATGTGCCCGCGACCGCCACCGGTGCCGACCTTGGCGATCAGCGCGAGGACCAGATCCTTGGCGGTGACACCGGGGCCGAGCTGACCGTTGACGGTGACCGCCATGGTCTTCGGACGGGCCTGCGGCAGCGTCTGGGTGGCCAGCACGTGCTCGACCTCACTGGTGCCGATGCCGAAGGCCAGGGCCCCGAAGGCGCCGTGGGTGGCGGTGTGCGAGTCGCCACAGACGATGGTCATGCCGGGCTGGGTGAGCCCGAGCTGCGGACCGATGACATGCACGATGCCCTGGTTCTCGTCGCCCAGGGGGTGCAGCTTCACGCCGAACTCCGCGCAGTTGCGGCGCAGGGTCTCGATCTGGGTACGCGAGGTGGGGTCAGCGATGGTGAGCAGGTCACCACGGCGCTGCTGGAACGACGGATCGGCGTACCCGGTCGGGGTGTTGTGGTCCTCGGTCGCGAGGGTGAGGTCGGTACGACGCACCCGCCGACCGGCGAGCCGCAGCCCGTCGAACGCCTGCGGGCTGGTCACCTCGTGCAGCAGGTGCAAGTCGATGAAGAGCAGATCGGGCTCTCCCTCGACAGACCGGACGACATGCGCGTCCCAGACCTTCTCGGCCAAGGTTCTCGGCTGAGTAGTGGCTCCCACCATCTGGACATCCTAAATTCTGGGAGGTAAATTTCGGCTTGTGGGACACAGTATGAGCGGTGTCGGCGTTCTCGACAAGGCGGTGGTCATCCTGGCCGCCTGTGTCGACGGCGCCAGCCTGGCCGAACTCGTTGAACGCACCAAGCTGCCCCGAGCCACCGCGCACCGGCTGGCCCAAGCCCTGGAGATCCACCGGATGCTCGTCCGGGACACCCAGGGCCGCTGGCGCCCCGGCCCTCGCCTGGGCGAGCTGGCCAATGCCGCGCCGGACGTCCTGCTGACCGCGGCCGAGCCACTGCTGGCCGCGTTGCGGGACGCCACCGGCGAAAGCGCCCAGCTCTATCTACGCAGAGCGGACGAACGGATCTGCGTGGCCGCCGCCGAACGGGCCAGCGGCCTGCGGGACACCGTCCCGGTCGGCTCGGTGCTGCCGATGACCGCCGGGTCGGCGGCCCAGATCCTGCTCGCCTGGGAGCCACCCGAGGCGGTCATGCCACTGCTGCCGCGGGCCAAGTTCACCGGCCGCACCCTGGCCGAGGTACGCCGCCGAGGCTGGGCGCAGAGCGTCGCGGAACGCGAGGCCGGTGTGGCCAGTGTCTCAGCCCCGATCCGCGACCGTACCGGCCGGGTGATCGCCGCCATCAGCATCTCCGGCCCCATCGAACGCCTCGGCCGCCGCCCCGGCGAACGCCACGCCATGGCCGTAGTGAGAGCCGGCCAACGCCTCTCCGGCCTCTAACCCACCCCCACCCCCCACCCCCGCACTGCCCCCGCGCTGCCCCCGTTGATCATGAGGTTGGCGGCAGCTTGAAGATCGACAGATGCCGCCAACCTCATGATCAACGGGGTTGGGACGGGGCTGGGGTGGGGCTGGGACGGAGCAGGGGTGGGGTGGGGGAAGGGGAAAGCCCGCCTCGAGGAGGCGGGCTTTCGGTTGGTAGCCCCGACCGGATTCGAACCGGCGCTACCGCCTTGAGAGGGCGGCGTCCTGGGCCGCTAGACGACGGGGCCAGAACTTCCCTGGTTCACCGCCGTTTCCAGCGGTGCGGCAGTAGTCTAGCGGCGATCTCCAGCGCCGTATCAGCGGGGTGGGTGGGCTTGGTGCACCGTCGGCGCGCCGAACCCTGGCGGCGCCTCCTAGCTGGTCGAATGCTCGAACGCGGGGGCGGGTCAGAGCAACTGCGCGCCGGGCTGGCAGGGGTTGCTGCGCCGGGCCGGCGGGCGTCGGTCCGGCTGAACCGGAGAGGCGCTGTGCGCCGCAGCGGGCACTGGCCGGGCGGGGTGAAGGGGACACTGAGCAGGAAAACGGCGAACGGCCCGCCCCTGGAGGGACGAGCCGTGAACCTATCTGTAGCCCCGACCGGATTCGAACCGGCGCTACCGCCTTGAGAGGGCGGCGTCCTGGGCCGCTAGACGACGGGGCCAGAACACAATGCGACACCACCTTTCGGTGGTGTCGCCGAACTCTACCAGACCTAGCGATCAATGTTCCGTGGCGGAACCTTGATGCTGAACCCACCAGAATCCAGCGACCTCGGTTCTCGCGAACCTCGGATGCGCTGGGGTACCAGGACTCGAACCTAGACTAACTGAACCAGAATCAGTTGGGCTGCCAATTACCCCATACCCCATCAGCCCCTTGCGGCGCCGGGATCAAACCTTACCCTCCCGGCACCGGCAGGCCAAATCGACTTCCCCAACCCACCTCTGACCTGCGGAAACAGGCTCAGGTGGCGGATACCACCGGGTTGGTCAGGTCGCCGATCCCCTCGATCCGGACGGTGACCGTATCCCCGTCCACGAGCGGGCTAACCCCCGCCGGGGTGCCGGTCAGCACGACGTCGCCCGGCAACAGGGTCATCACATGCGAGATGTACGACACCAGGGCGGGCACGTCGAAGACCATGTCCCGGGTCCGGCCCAGTTGGCGGACCTCCATCTCCTCCGGGTCCCGTCCCACCTCGCACCGGATCTCCAGGTCACTGATGTCCAGGCCGGTGGTGATCCAGGGGCCGATCGGGCAGAAGGAGTCGAACCCCTTGGCCCGGGTCCACTGGTTGTCGGAGCGTTGCAGGTCCCGGGCGGTGACATCGTTGGCGCAGGTGTAGCCGAAGATGGCCCGCTGCGCCGCGGCCCGGTCGGCGCGGCGCGCCCCCGGGGCACCGATCACCACGGCCAGCTCGGCCTCGTGCTCCACCTGCTTGCTGAACTCGGGCAGCCGGATGGCGTCCCGAGGGCCGATGACGGAGGTGGAGGGCTTGAGGAACAGCAGCGGCTCGCTGGGCACCTCGCTGCCGTGCTCGGCGGCGTGCTCGGCGTAGTTACGGCCGACGCAGACCACCTTGCTGGGCAGGATCGGCGAGAGCAGGCGGACGTCGGACAGCGCCCAACGGGCGCCGCTGAAAGTTATCTGGCCGAACGGATGTCCCGAGATCTCGGCGATGGTCAGCCCCTGCGGGCCCGTCCCCGGCTCCCCCTCGACGACTCCGAACGACATTCCCTTGGCA
The DNA here is from genome assembly GCF_043198155.1 of Micromonospora sp. NPDC048871. Lineage (NCBI taxonomy): Bacteria > Bacillati > Actinomycetota > Actinomycetes > Micromonosporales > Micromonosporaceae > Micromonospora > Micromonospora sp. NPDC048871. Next base: position 408,903 of record NZ_JBICUM010000001.1, read on the forward strand.
TGAGCGAAACGAGCGATACGCACCAGGACAATCTAGCCCCGCCCGTGGACCGGGTGCGGCAGCTTACCCCTGACGATCACCCTCGGTGCCGGATTCGCCGCTTCGTACCCGGCCGACGACGCCGTCGACCTAGCGTCGGCTGCGGAGGTTCGTTCGTATGCCTGCATCGACACGACACCACAAGGCCCTGGCGGCGATCGTGCACTGCGTGGGGTTTCTCACCGCCGCGGTGCCGGCGCTACCGGCGTTCACCGCGGCAGAGCCCGCGGCGGCCGAACGTCCGCCGGCAGTCTCGGCGGCCGAACGTCCGGCGGTCGCAGCGGCCGGGCGTCCGGCGGCGGTGGCCACGGCGGAGCCGACGATGCCCTCGGCACCACCGGCCGTGCCCACTCCGACCCGGCTGGCCTCGCCCGCTCCGGCGCCGAAGGTCAGCGTGCAGGTCGCTCCGGCCAGCACCACCCAGCCGAGCTACCGCATCGAGGTCCGCAACGCCGGCAACACCCCGGTGGAGACCACCGTGCGCCAGGAACTGCCCCAGGGGGTCTCGGCGACCGCGATCAGCGACGGCGGTCGGGAGGTACGTCCCGGGGGGTCCACGGCCACGGAGGTGACCTGGCGGCTGAGGTTGTCCCCGCGCAGCACCACCAAGCTGGACACCACCCTGAGCGGTACGGCGGCGCAGCAGCCGGTGACCGCTCCGGCCTGCGCTTTCGCGGTGGACGGCCGCCGGCCGTACGACTGCGCGACCGCCACCTGGACGGCCCCGGGTGCCACCGAGGCGCGCGCCCAGGAGTCCCCGGGGTGGCGTGACCAGGCACCCGCCCTGCTGGCCGGGGTGGCCGTGCTGCTGGTCCTCGCCGGCCTGGGCTTCGCCACCTGGCGGCGGCGCCGGCCCCCGGCCGCGGCGGCGCTGGCCTCGGAGGGGCCCGGGCGGATCTATCCCCGACCGGCCGCACCTCGGCCGCCCACCCGTCGGCGTACCCCGCCGGTGTGGGTGATCGTCCCGGTGGCCGCGACCGTGCTGGCGGCCACCCTGGGCATAGCGGCGTGGACCGCCACCCGCCGGGTGGCCGCGATCGACACCGACAGCCAGCCGACCAACGGGGCCTGGAAGGGCACCGGGGTCACCGGTGGCCTGGGGATACCCCTGCGGGAGGACGCCTTCGAGTTCACCGTCTACCGGATGAACTGCGATCCGGGGCAGGGCGCCCGGCAGTGCCAGGCCACCGTCGGGGTCCGGAACCTGACCCGGGAGCACCACAGCTGGCACGGCAAGCTGCAACGGGCGTACCTGGCGAACGGCAACTGGGTGACCACCGACGAGCAGGCCACCCGCCGGGTCAACCAGGGCCGGGACGTCTTCGCCGAGCCGATGGCCGCGGGCAGCCGCATGGTGCTGCCGCTGGTCTTCACCGTCAACGGCGGGGAGGCACCGCAGCAGTTGGAGCTTCGCAGCGGGGTCTTCTCCTCCGGGGTACGGGTGGACGTGCCCTGATCAGCGGCGGTCGTACCCTTGGACGGTGACCGCCGCCCACCCCAGCTTCGACAGCCTGCCGGCTGCCGTGTGGATGCCGCGCGCCCGGGCCCACGAGGAGCGGGCCGACGCCCTGACGGCCGCACATCGCCGGCGCCGGGCGGCCCGGCAACGTCACGCGATCGACGACTTCCTCTACGAGTACTACGGCACCCGGCCCTCGATGCTGCGCCGTTGGCATCCCGGGGTGGGGGTCCGGCTGGAACCCGGGCCGCAGGGCCCGGCACCGAACGGGCAGTGGCGGTGGTACGCGACCGACTCCGAGGGCCGGGTCGGCTTCGACGCGGCGGCGTTCCTCGCCGACCGGGCCGAATCGGTACTTTTCATCTGGCGGCTGCTCTCCTCGATCGCCACCCGCCCGGCCTTCACGGGCTGTTTCGGGTTGCACGAGTGGGCGATGGTCTACCGCCAGCGCGAGCATCGGCACCCCCTGCCCCTGCGGCTGGGGCAGGAGGGCACCGACGCGGTGGTCGAGGCGCACCAGATCAGGTGCTCGCACTTCGACGCGTACCGGTTCTTCACCCCGGAGGCCGTCGACCTCAACCGGCTGCGTCCCACCCGGGCCAGCCAGGTGGACCTGGACCAGCCGGGCTGCCTGCACGCCGCGATGGACTGCCACAAGTGGGCCACCAAGCTGGGCCCGGCCGTCCCCGGCGAACTGGCCCTGGACTGCTTCGAGTTGGCCCGGGACATCCGGCTGCTGGACATGCAGGCCTCCCCGTACGACCTCTCCTCCTACGGGCAGCCGGCGGTGGCCATCGAGACCCCGGAGGGCAAGGCCGAGTACGTGACCCGGCAACGGGAGTTCGCCCAGCGTTCCGGGCTGCTCCGGGCCCGGTTGATCGAGGTCTGCACCACCCTGCTGGCCACAGTGGAGCAACCGGCGCCGGCCTGACCAGCGGGCAGAGGGCTGCGGGACCACCGACCGGTGGCCCCGCAGCCGTGGTCACGAGCGGGAACAGTGTGCCGTCGGCGCGGTGTTGGTGCCGCCGGCGGAGGCCAGGAACCCGAAGGTGGTCTGGGCGCCGGGCGCCAGGGTGCCGTTCCAGCCGGCGTTTCGGGCGGTGACCACCGAGCCGGTCTGGGTCACCTCGGCGCTCCAGGCCTGGGTGACCCGCTGCCCGTCGGCGAAGTCGAGTCGTACCACCCAGCCGGCGAGTGCGGTCGCACCGTCGTTGCGTACGGTCACCTCCGCCTGGAACCCGCCCTGCCAGCTACCGGCCAGCCGGTAGCCGGCCACGCAACCTCCCGGCGGCGGCGGGGTCGGGGTCGCGGTGACCGTGGGAGTGGGAGTGGGAGTGGGAGTGGGCGTCGGGGTGGGGGTCGGGATGCCGGTCAGGGCGGACACCAGGGCGGGGTACCAGCGGTCGGACATCTTCTGGTCGCCGGCGGCGTTGGGGTGCACCCCGTCGTAGGTGTCCGTGGCGGTGTTGAAGCCGGTCCACTGGTCCACCACGACGATCGGCGACTGGCTGGTGGTCTTGCCCGCCGCCCAACCGTCGATGGCGTTGTTCAGGGCCACGGTCCGCTGCCCGCACTCCGGGCAACTGCTCGGGGCCATCGGAATGATCTTCGCTACCAGGATGCGCATGGCGGGGTTGCTGGCCCGCATCTGGTCCACCAGCCTGCTGTAGGCGGCCAGGATGGTGGTCGGGGCGATGTTGCTCCACACGTCGTTGGTGCCGAAGTGCATCAGCACGATGTCCGGCCGGGTGGCCGACAGCCAGCCCGGGAGCAGGTTCTGGTTGGCCACATTGGTGGCCAGGTAGCCGCCGTGGCCCTCGTTGTCCCCGTCGTAGGGCTGGCCGCAGCCCTGCGGGCCGAGGGTGCCGACGAAGTCGATGGCGGAGTGCCCGGCGGACTGGAGGCGGTTCCAGAGCAGTGCCCGCCAACAGCCCGGTGAACCGGTGATCGAGTCGCCGAGCGGCATGATGCGTACCGGATCGGCAAGCGCCGCCGAGGCGAGGGGCGCCGAGGCGAGGGGCGCCGAGGCGGCGACCGGGGAGGCGGACTGGAGGGGGTCGGCTGGTGGGGTCGATGGCGCGGACCAGGCGGTGATCGCCAGGAGGACGGCCGCGAACCCGGCGGCAGCGTTGCGCAGAGGCCTACGGAGCATGGTGGAGGGACTCCTGTCACGTGTCGAAGTTCGTGTGACGGCCCGAATGCTCCCGCGCGCATTCAACCAACAAAGATGAAAATCATCAATGTCCGGGCTCTCCTGGAGTCGACCCGGCTAGTCGCCGTCCACCCGACGGTCGCGCTTGCGCTGGGAACGGCGCTTCTTGTCGGCCAGCCGCCGCTCCTTGGCCCCGCGGGAGGGCTTGGTGGGCCGACGCGGCGCCGGTGGCGGGGCGACCGCCTCGCGCAGCAGGGCGGCCAACCGCTCCCGGGCCGCCTCCCGGTTGGCCAACTGGGCCCGGTGTTCGCTGGCGGCGATGGTCAGCACCCCGTCGACCAGCCGTCCGGCGAGTCGGTCCAGCGCCCGCACCCGCAGCGACTCCGGCAGGCTGGGTGAGGCGGCCAGGTCGAAGCTCAGCTCCACCCGGGAGTCCGTGGTGTTGACCCCCTGCCCGCCCGGCCCGGAGGAACGGGAGAACCGCTCCCGCAGCTCGGCAGCGGGCACGACCCACCGATCGGTAACCCGCAGTCCGCCGTCCACGCCCTGAGGCTAGCGCCCCGGGGACGCTTCGGGAGAACTGCTCGGGTTCGGCGAGGCCGGCTCCGAGTCGTCGTCTCCCCCGGTCGCGGCATAGGCGACCGCCCCGATCAGCAGCAGGAGGATCACCCCGATCTTCGTGGTGGCCACCTTGATCAGGAGCCAGGCGCCACGACGGGCACCCGGCACGGTCTTCTTGGCGGTCTGGTAGTCGGTCCAGCCCCGTCGAGCGCGGGCGTACGAGGACCCCACGCCGGTTCCGATGATGAGGCCCACCAGCAGGAGGACCGCGATGAGAGGACGCTCCACAACCGTGAGTATGCATACTCAGCGTGATATTTCCATTCTCCGATCTTTGATCGCCAGAATCCGACAGATCCCCCCATGCTTCCGTAATCGGACAGTCGCTCTCGGTGATATCAGCCGCCCTTGCCGATGATCGTGTCCGCGGTCTGCTGCACCTGCTCGATGGGGATGGCGAAGCCGATGCCGATCGAGCCGTTACCGTCGATGGTGGCGATCGCGGTGTTCACCCCGACCACCTCCCCCCGGGCGTTGACCAACGGTCCGCCGGAGTTGCCCGGGTTGATCGAGGCGTCGGTCTGCACCGCCCGGTGCCGGTTGTCCCCGAGGCGCACCTGCCGGTCCAGGGCGCTGACGATGCCGGCGGTGACCGTGCCGGACAGCCCCAGCGGGGACCCGACCGCCAGCACCGGTTCCCCCACCCGGGTCGAGCCCGGCTTGGCCAGTGGCAGCGAGGCCAGCCCGGCGGACCCCGGCACCTTCAACACCGCCAGATCGCTGCCGGGTTCCCGGCCGACCACCTGGGCGCCGAACCGGCGGCCGTCGGGCAACTCCACCGTCACCGGGCCACCCCGGCCCTTGGCCAGGATGTGGTCGTTGGTGATGATGTGCTGCTCGGAGTCGACCGCGAAGCCGGACCCGGTGGCCCCACCCACCAGCACGGAGACCACCCCGGGCACGGTCTTCTCGGCGGCGGTCACCAGCTCGGCGGGCACCGGCGCGGCCGAGGCCGCCGCCGGTTCGGGAATCCCCCGACTGGCCACCCAGCCACCGGCCACCGCCCCCGAGCCGGTCGACAGGGCCAGCACCGCCAGCCCGCCCAGCAGTCGACGACGCCAACCCCACCCCGCCTCGTCGCGCATCCGGGCAGCCTGCCCCGTCCCGTCCCGACCGTGCGGGTCGAGCTCCGGCGAGACGAACCAGGGCCCACGGGGCTCACCCAGTCCGGTCTGCACTGCCATTCGTACGCTCCTCACATGTGCGCCCGCAGCTGGTGCGGAGGTCGGGCCGGGCCGGGGTCGGACCGGCCGGTACGCGATCAGGGCAGGCGGGAGAACCAGCGCATGGAGCCGAAGGCCGCCCCCATCGCGAACACCAGGCCGAGCCCGATGAACCGGGCCGAGATGTCCTGCCGCTCCTTGCGCCACCCCACCGAACTGCCGATGTCGTCGTAGACGGCACGCAACTCGTCGCTGGTGTCGGCCTGGTGGAAGGCCCCGCCGGTCTGCTCGGCCACGGCCTGCAGGGTCTCCCCGTCCACCGGCACCTGGATGGGTCGCCCGCCCCGGTCCACGAAGCCGCCCGGGGTACCGAAGGAGATCGTGTGCACCGGCACCTCCACGGCCACCGCCTCCGCGGCGGCCTCCATCGGATCCATGCCGGAGGTGTTGGCCCCGTCGGAGAGCACGATGATCCGGGCCGGGGGCGGTTCGGTGGTGGCCTGTTCGTCCAGGGCCCGGACCGCGCCCAGGGAGGTGCTGATCGCCTCGCCGATGGCGGTGCCCTGCACCCCGGTGATCCCCTCCGCCAGGCGTTGGATCCCCTCGTCCAACGCCTCCCGGTCGGTGCTCGGCGGCACCAGCACGGCGGCGCTGCCGGCGAAGGCCACCAGCCCGACGTTGAACTCCCTGGGCAGTCCGTCGACGAACTCCCGGGCGGCGCTCTTGGCGGCGCTGAGCCGATCCGGGTCCACATCGGTGGCGAGCATCGAGGTGGAGACGTCCACCGCGACCATCACGGTGGCCCGTTCCCGGGGCACCCGAACCTCCGCCGTCGGCCGGGCGAAGCCGACCACCAGCAACGCCAGCATGGCCAGGAAGAGACCGGCCGGCAGGTGCCGACGCCAGGTCGGGCGCTGGGGGGCCACCCGGTCCAGCAGACGCAGGTTGGTGAACCGGACGGCGTACCGGCTGCGGCGGCGCTGCGCCACCAGGTAGGCCAGCGCCAGCGCGGCCACCCCGAGCAGCAACCAGAGCCGGATGGGTGACTCCCAGATCATGCGACACCTCCCCGCCTCGGCGCGGCCGGTGCCAGGGCCAACCGACGCTGGGCGTGCACATGCCGCACGATGTCGGTGGCCCAGTCCCGGTCGGTACGCAACGCCAGGTGGGCCGCCCCGGCCCGGCGCAGGGCCTGGCGGAGTTGGTCCCGCTGGGCCGCGGCGGCGGCCGCGTACCGCTCCCGCAGGCCGGGGTCGCCGGTCCAGACCTCGCGGCGTGCGCCGGTCTCCGGATCGGTGAGGGTGATCAGTCCGACGTCCGGCAGTTCCAGTTCGCGCGGATCGACCACCTCCACCGCCAGCACCTGATGCCGCACGCCCAACCGGCGCAGCGGGCGTTCCCAGTCGGCCGGTGACCGTGGGTCGTCCGGCAGGCCGTCCAGGAAGTCCGAGATCACCACCACCAGACCCCGCCGGTTGGCCGTCCGGTGCACCGCGGCCAGCCCGGCGGCCAGGTCGACCTCCTCGCCGGGCGGGCGGGCCGGCGGGTTGACCCCCTGCCGGGGGGCGGCCAGCAGGCCGCGCATCAGGCCGACCAGATGGCTGCGTCCACCCCGCGCGGGCACCCGATGCAGCCCGTACGGGGTGAGCACCTGCGCCCCCAGGCGGTTGCCGCTGCCGGCGGTGAGGAAGCCGATGGCGGCCACCGCCGCCACGGCCAGTTCCCGCTTGTCCAGTTCTGCGGTGCCGTACTCCATGCTGGGGCTGGCGTCGACCAGCAGCCAGGTGGTCAGTTCCCGGTCGGCGTCGACCTCCCGGACGTGCGGCACGGTGGTCCGGGCCGTGACCGCCCAGTCCATCCGGCGTACCTCGTCCTCGCCGGGCCGGTACTCGCGGCTGCCGGCGGGTTCGCTGCCCGGTCCGGGCAGCAGACCCCGATGCTCGCCGTGCAACAGACCGTCCAGGCGCCGGGTGACGGTCAGTTCCAGCCGGCGCAGCCGCTGGTCGGGGGTCAGCTCGGTGAGCACCGGGTCCGCCGGCACCGGGACCCGGCCACCTCTCATCACGCGGCCGCCAGATCGGCGGCGTACTCCGGTTGGCCGTTGACCACCCGGGGCAGCGGCACCACCTCGACCAGTCGGCGTACCACCGATTCGGCGCTCACCCCGTCGGCGACCGCGTCGAAGGAGAGCACCAGCCGGTGGGCCAGCACGTCCACGGCGAGTTCCCGGACGTCCTCCGGCAGCACGTACTCCCGGCCGCGCAGCAGGGCCTGGGCCCGGGCGGCGGCGACCATCCCCAGGGTGGCGCGAGGACTGGCACCGTACGCGAGCAGGGGGGCCAGGTCCGGCATCCCGTACCGGGCCGGGTCACGGGTGGCCAGGATGAGTCGGACGACGTACTCGGCGATGGCGTGGTGGACGAAGACCTGCCGGGCGTGGAGCTGGAACTCCCGCAGCCGGTCCGGTCGCAGCACCCGGTGGGCCCGGGGGCGCTCGGCGCTCATCCGGTAGAGGATCGCCAGTTCGTCGGCGTCGTCCGGATAGTCGATGACGATCTTCATGAGGAAGCGGTCCCGTTGGGCCTCCGGCAACTGGTAGACCCCCTCGGACTCGATCGGGTTCTGGGTGGCCAGGACCAGGAAGGGCTCCGGCACCGGGTAGCTGCGCCCACCGATCGAGACCTGCCGCTCGGCCATCGCCTCCAGCAGGGCGGACTGCACCTTCGCCGGAGCCCGGTTGATCTCGTCGGCCAGCACCAGGTTGGCCATGATCGGGCCCAGTTCGACGTCGAAGCTCTCCTTGGAGGCCCGGTAGATGCGGGTGCCGACGATGTCCGAGGGCACCAGGTCGGGGGTGAACTGGATCCGGGAGAAGGTGCCACCGACCACTGTGGCCAGGGTCTGTGCGGCCAGGGTCTTGGCCACCCCTGGTACGCCTTCCAACAGGCAGTGCCCGTCCGCCAGCAGGGCGGTGAGCAGGCGTTCGACGAGCTGATCCTGCCCGACGATCACCCGTCTGACCTCGTTGAGGGTCTGGTGCAGCTCGGCCGCGGTCGCGTCCTGATCGGCCGGGGTGGGCAGGCTGGACAGGGTGTCCGAGATGTCCGTCACGGTGCTTGCTTCCCGCGACGGCCGTCGGACAAACGTCGGAATTTACGGCCGTGGGGCACCCAGACCGCGCGGCGGCGGCGTTACGACCCTGGAGGGTGCCGGACCGCCCAGAGCCGCCCGGCCGGTCAGCAACCGGATGCGGGCGGGGCACCCGTAGCCTCCAGATGTGCAGATCGTCACCGCGAGACTCCCCCGGCTCGGCACCGCGATCTGCTGGCTGGCCGTCGTACCGGGCCTCGGCTGGGTACTGGCCCGACTGCTGGGCCTGGACCGCGGGCCCCTGGTGCAGTTGCTGGCGTTCACCCCGTACGCGGCGCTCGGCAGCCTGGTGCCGCTGCTGCTCGCGCTCGCCCTACGGCGCCGCTGGCCGGCCGTGGTCGCGGCGCTGACCACGGTGGCCCTGGTCGCCGTGGTGGTGCCCCGGGCCCTGCCCTCGCCCCAACCGCAGGTGAACGGGCCGACGGTACGGCTGCTCACCGCCAACCTGCTGGCCGGTGCCGCCGACCCGGCGACGGTGGTCGAACTGGTCCGCACCGAGCGGGTCGACGTGCTCGTGGTGCAGGAGTTCACCCCCTCGGCCCAGGTCGAACTGGATCGGCTGGGCCTGGACCGGCTGCTGCCGTACCGCCACCTCAACCCGGTGGTCGGCACCCCGGGCTCGGGCCTGTACGCCCGCCACCCGATCCGCGACGCCGGCCTCCGGACCCTGCGCGGTGGCTGGGGCTTCACCCAGGCGTACGCGACCGTGGCCGTACCGGGCGCCCAGGAGGTACGCGTCGAGTCCGCCCACCCCTCCGCGCCGTACGCCCTGGATCAGACGGGCTTCTGGCGCGACGACCTGGCGGCCCAGCCGGCGGCCACCCCGGAGGGGGCGCTGAGCATCCTCGCCGGAGACTTCAACGCCACCCTCGACCACGGGCCGCTGCGGGCCCTGCTGGATACCGGCTATGTCGACGCCGCCGCGGCGGTCGGCGCCGGGCTCACCGGCACCTGGGGCCCGTACGACGGCAGCCTGATCCCCCCGGTAACGATCGACCACGTGCTCGTCGACCGTCGCATCGCGGTACACGATGCGACCGTCCGGCCACTGCCGGGCAGTGACCACCGCATGGTGCTGGCCGAACTGCGCCTGCCCGCAGCCGACACCGGCTGAGCCAGCCGGCACGGCTCACGGGTTGGCGTTAACAGGGGGCCCTTCCTCTACCGCAGGCGTTAAGCAGGGGCCCTTCCTTACCCCCGGCCCAGGCCGTAGGTCAGGGCGTCGACCAGGGCGTGCCAGCTCGCCTCGACCACGTTGGGGTGCACACCCACCGTGGTCCAGCCGCCGCCACGGCCGTTCGCGGTCTCGACCAGCACCCGGGTCACCGCTCCGGTGCCGTGGCTGCCCTCCAGGATGCGCACCTTGTAGTCGGCCAGCTCGAAGTCCCGCAGTTGCGGGTAGTGCCGGCCCAGACCGACCCGCAGCGCCTCGTCCAGGGCGTTGACCGGGCCGTTGCCCTCGGCCGTGGCGATCACCCGTTCGCCGCCCACCCGGATCTTCACGGTCGCCTCGGAGACCACCGCGCCGTCCTCCCGGTGCTCGACCAGCACCCGGTACGACTCCAGGTTGAAGGGCTGCACCGCCGCGGCGCCCGGCAACTCGGAGCGCACCAGCAGCTCGAAGGAAGCGTCCGCGGCCTCGAAGGACCAGCCGCCGGCCTCCAGTTCCTTGACCCGGTTGGTGACCCGGGACAGGGCCTCCGGATGGCCGGCCAGATCCAGCCCGAGCTCACGACTCTTGAGCTCGATGCTGGCCCGGCCGGCCATCTCGGTGACCAGGATCCGCATGTCGTTGCCGACCACCTCGGGTTCGATGTGGTTGTACAGCAGCGGATCCACCTTGATCGCACTCGCGTGCAGTCCCGCCTTGTGAGCGAAGGCTGCGGCCCCTGCATACGCCTGGTGGGTGTCGGGGGCGATGTTTGCGATCTCGGCGATGGCGTGGGAGACCCGCACCATCTGCTCCAGGCAGCCCTCCGGTAGGACCGGCAGCCCGAGCTTGAGTTGAAGGTTCGCGACGACCGCGAAGATGTCGGCGTTGCCCGGCCGCTCGCCGTACCCGTTGGCGGTGCCCTGCACGTGGCGGACCCCGGCCTCGACGGCGGCGATGGTGTTGGCCACCGCGCAGGCGGTGTCGTTCTGGGCGTGCATGCCGAGCAGTTCGGGGGCCACCCCGATGCGGTCGGTCAGGTCGGTGATGGCCGCGGTGACCTGCGAGGGCAGCATGCCGCCGTTGGTGTCGCAGAGCACGAACCGCTCGGCGCCCGCGGCCAGGGCGGTCTCCACCACGGAGGCGGTGTACGCCGGATCGTGGCGGTAGCCGTCGTAGAAGTGCTCCCCGTCGACGAAGACCCGACGGCCCTCGGCGACCAGGTGGGTGACCGTGTCGTGGATCATCGCCAGGTTCTCCTTGGCGGTGGTCCGCAGGGCCCGCTCGACATGCCGCAGGTCGGCCTTGGCGACCAGGGCGATCGCCGGGGTCTGCGCCTCCAGCAGGCCGCGCACCTGCGGGTCGTCGGCGGCCACCGCACCGGCCCGGCGGGTGGCGCCGAAGGCGACCAGCACGGCGTGCCGCAGCTCCAGCTCGGTACGCGCCCGACGGAAGAACTCGGTGTCCTTGGGCACCGCTCCCGGCCAGCCACCCTCGATGAACCCGACGCCGAACTCGTCGAGCAGTCGAGCCACCGCGAGCTTGTCGACCACGGAGTAGCTGACCCCCTCGCGCTGGGCACCGTCGCGGAGGGTGGTGTCGTAGACCTGGAACGTCATGGTGATCCCTTCGTATGGCACCGGCCGGCGCAACAAAAAGACCCCCCGCGGCTGCGGGAGGTCTGCGCGCTCGGCGGAGGGGAAGGCCGGCGCGCTAGTTGCCAATAATGCGGGCGGTGCTGGTCACGCTCTGCACTCTGCCACTCGGCGGCGGATCTGGGAGGCAGAATCCATATCTCGGGACGATGACTTGGGTCTCATCGGAGAAGGTGGGTGTAGGACGAGTCGCACCGGGTAGGAGTTTTCGGGACAACGAACCACGTACCTCCGAGACGACTGATCCAAGTCGAGACAGGAGAGATCCCATGGACAGGCTCGACCCGAACAACACGCACGCCACGCCGGACCCGGCCCTGCGCGCCGTCGACCAGGACGTGGTCACCACCGGCGCCCCCACCAGCTCCTTCAGCCCCTGGAGCTACCGGGACGAGGCCGGGGTCGCCGGCACCAGCCTGATCGGCTACAAGGTCGAGGCCAGCGACGGCTCGATCGGCAAGATCGACAGTGACAGCAGCGAGGTCGACGCCAGCTACCTGGTGGTCGACACCGGCCCGTGGATCTTCGGCAAGAAGGTCATGCTGCCGGCCGGGACGGTCAACCACGTCGACCACGACGAGCAGAAGGTCTACGTCGACCGCACCAAGGACCAGATCAAGGCCGCGCCGGAGTACGACGACTCGATCAACGACCCGGCGTACCGGGACAAGCTCGGCGGGTACTACAACGACACCTACTCCGCCACCCCGCCCGGCGGCCTTCGCTGAGGCGACCTGAAGTACTGATCCGCGGTATCGGCCGGTGGGAAAGCCTCCCACCGGCCGATACGGTGTCCGCATGGACGCGATCGACGACAGGCGCAGGATCCCCTTCACCGCGATGTTCAACTTCCGGGACGTGGGTGGCTACCGCGGCCTGGACGGGCGGACGGTGCGCTCCGGGCGGCTCTACCGCTCCGACTCCCTGCACCGGATGGACGGCGCGGACCTGGACGCCTTCCGCGCCCTGGGGGTACGCACGGTCGTCGACCTGCGCCGCCCCCAGGAGGTCCAACGCGACGGCCGGGTCCCCGAAATCGAGGGGCTCGACTACCAGCACATCCACCCCGAGCACGAGGAATGGGGCAGGCAGCCGTACCAGCCCGGCAGCGATCTGGCCCGCTACCTGGCCGACCGGTACGCCGACCTGGCCCGGACCGGGACCGCCGGGCTGGCCCAGGCCATCGGCCTGATCGCCGACAGCGCCAACGCCCCCGTGGTGGTGCACTGCGTGGCCGGCAAGGACCGCACCGGCATCGTCTGCGGCCTGACCCTGGCGGCCCTGGGTGTCGATGATGCCGAGATCGCCGCGGACTACGCGCTGAGCACGGAGGCCTCGCAGCGGTTCGTCGCCTGGCTCGCCACCGCCTACCCCCACCTGCCGGAACTTCCCGCCCCGTTCGTGTTCTCACCGGCGGAGACGATGCTGACCTTCCTGGCGGAGATCCGCGAGGGCCACGGCTCGATCGACGGCTACCTGCGGCACGCCGGGGTCACCGACGACCAACTCGCCGCCCTGCGCACCCACCTGCTCGACTGAGCCCTGGTTGCGAAAAAGGCCCCCCGCACCGGCAGGGGGCCCTTTCGCACAGCTCAGAGGACGCGGTGGACCCAGTTGTGAGGGTCGGGGGCGTTGCCGCGCTGCAGGTCGACCAGTTGCTGACGCAACGCCATCGTGATCGGACCCGGCTCACCACCGCCCATGGTGAACTCCCCCTCCGGGTACCGGACCCGGCCGATGGGGGTGATCACCGCGGCGGTGCCGCAGGCGAAGACCTCGCGCAGTCGGCCGCTGTTCGCGTCCGCCTGCCACTCGTCGAAGCTCACCGGCCGCTCCTGCACGGAATGACCGGCCGCCGATGCCAGGGTGAGCACGGACTCCCGGGTAATGCCGGGCAGGATGGTGCCGGTCAGCGGCGGGGTGACCACCGAGCCGTCGTCGTAGACGAAGAAGACGTTCATGCCGCCCAGCTCGTCGACGTACCGGCGCTCCACCGCGTCCAGGAAGACCACCTGCTCGCAACCGTGCTCGGCGGCCTCGGCCTGGGCGGCCAGGGAGGCCGCGTAGTTGCCGCCGCACTTCGCCGCGCCGGTGCCCCCCGGGGCGGCCCGGGTGTAGTCCGGCGACACCCAGACCGTCACCGGCTTGACCCCGCCGGAGAAGTACGCCCCCACCGGGGAGGCGATCACCACGTAGAGGTACTCGTTGGCCGGGCGGACGCCGAGGAAGACCTCACTGGCGAACATGAAGGGCCGCAGGTAGAGGCTGCCGTCCTCGCCCTCCGGGATCCACTCCCGGTCGATCTCGATCAGCCGCAGCAGCGAGTCGACGAAGGCCTGCTCCGGCAGGGTCGGCATGGCCATCCGGGTGGCGGAGGTGTTGAACCGGGCCGCGTTGGCGTACGGGCGGAACATGGTCACCCCGCCGTCGACCGTGCGGTACGCCTTCATCCCCTCGAAGATCTCCTGCGCGTAGTGCAGCACCGCGCTGGCGGGATCCATCGGGATCGGCCCCCGGGCCTCGACCCGGGCGTCGTACCAGCCCTTGCCGTCGGCGTAGCGGATGATGGCCATGTGGTCGGTGAACACCCGGCCGAATCCAGGGTTGGCCAGCAGCGCGGCCCGGTCGGCGGCGGATACCGGCGCGGGATTCGGACGGATCTCGAATTCGAGCTTGTCACCACCGCTCATCGCGCTGACCTCCCTGGGGGACGACGACATGCGCCGAGGCGGCGCACATCAGAAGTATTTGTGCCAAAAACTTACCCCGAACGGTCGTTCAGCGGGTAGGCGCACTGGTCGGTAGTACCAGCGAGTCGTCGCTTCCACCCGGACGTTCGGGCCGATCGCCACCGGCTGTCGCCGGTGGCGAGACCTGATGTGGACTCAGGCGGCTACCTGGGCGGCGATCCGGTCGCCCACCTCGGCGGTGCGTACCGCCTCGCCCGGGGTACGAGCGGCGAGTTCCGCACCGACCGCGGCGGTGATCCGCTCCGCGGCCTCGGAGTGGCCGAGCTGGTCGAGCAGCAGGGCGCCGGAGAGGACCGCGGCCACCGGGTCGGCGATGCCACGCCCGGCGATGTCCGGCGCGGAGCCGTGCACCGGCTCGAACATGGAGGGGTAGGTCCGGTCGGGGTTGATGCTGCCGCTGGCGGCCAGCCCGATCCCGCCGGTCACCGCGGCGGCGATGTCGGTGAGGATGTCGCCGAAGAGGTTGTCGGTGACCACCACGTCGTAGCGCTGGGGCTGGGTCACCAGGAACATCGCGGCGGCGTCGACATGCTGGTACTCCGTGGTCACCTCGGGGTACTCCGCGGCCACCGCCTCGAAGGCGCGGGCCCACAACGAGCCGGCGTGGGTGAGCACGTTGGTCTTGTGCACCAGGGTCACCTTGCGCCGTTCCCGACGGCTGGCCCGGGCGAAGGCGTCACGGACCACCCGCTCCACCCCGTATCGGGTGTTCAGGCTCTCCTCGGTGGCCACCTCGGCCGGGGTGTCGCGGTGCAGGGTGCCGCCGGCACCGGCGTACAGCCCTTCGGTGCCCTCGCGGACCACCACCAGGTCGACCTCGCCGGGCTTGACCGTCGCCAGCGGGCTGGCCACCCCGGGCCAGAGCCGGGAGGGCCGCAGGTTGACGTACTGGTCGAAGGCGAAACGCAGCTTGAGCAGCAGACCCCGCTCCAGCACCCCCGGGGGGACGGTGGGGTCGCCGACCGCACCGAGCAGGATGGCGTCGTGCCCGGCCAGCTCGGCCAACACCGAGTCCGGCAGCACCTCGCCGGTGCGGTGGTAACGTGCCGCACCGAGGTCGTACTCGGTGGCCTGCACCCCGGGCAGAACCGCATCGATGACCTTGCGGGCCTCCGCGACCACCTCGGGTCCGATCCCGTCCCCGGCCACCACCGCGATCCGTGCCACGTTCGTCAGCTCCTTCGCTCGTATCGGCTAGACGGTACGCCGCCGTCCCGCCTCCCGGTACGAGTGTTCCACTTTTCGGGATGTGACACGCACAGCAGCTTCTCAGCGTCCGCTCATGCTGCCGTCATCTGGGCTGCCTAGCGTGAGCGACAACCGGCCGGACAGGGCCGACGACGACCACTACGGCGTGGGGCCGGTCGTCGAAGGAGGGGCGGACACCATGTGGACCGACGAGCAGCCGCGTACCCGCTGGATCGACCCGGCGACCTTTCGCTACCGCCGACCGGACCTGCGCCTGGGCATCCGCGACGCGCGCCCGGACCGGGCCGGCCGGGGTGCCGACGACCGGCTCACCGTACGGCACACCGTGCGCACCTCCACCGCCGAGTACACCCTGCTGCTCAACGCCCCGACCGGGCCGGGTCGGCGGGGAGTCGGTGAGGCCCTGCGGGACGCGGTGGCCGAACTGCGCGCGATCGACCTGACCTACGGTCCCAACCGGCCGGAGAGTCTGGTGTCCCGGCTGCGTCGGGGCGAGATCAGTCCGGAGTCCTACCCGCCGCTGGCGGACCTGGTGGACCGCTGCGCCGCGATGCGCGCCGCCACGGACGGCTGGTTCGACGCCTGGGCGGTGCCGGGCGGATTCGACCCCGGTGGCCTGCTCGGCGGCTGGGCGGTCGAACGGGCGGCGGCCCGGCTGCGCGCCGCCGGCATCACGAACTACGCCGTGCTCACCGGCGCCGACCTGGTGGTACGCGGACACGCCGGGCACGGCGGCCCGTGGCGGGTGGCCGTGCACCATCCGACCGACCACCGTCGGGCGCCACTGGTGCTGGAGATGACGGCGGGTGCGATCGGCACCTCCGGGGTGACCGGCCGACGCGGGCATGTGGTCGACCCGCGCACCGGGGAACCGGCCGACCAGATGGTCGCCGCCACCGTGGTGGGCCCGGACCTGGCGGTCGCGGACGCCTACGCCACCGCGCTGTACGCCGCCGGTCCGACCGGGCTGAACTGGTTCCGGGCCGGATCGCCCTACCGCGCCCTCATCGCCACCCACCACTGACCGTCCACATGCACCCTGGACAGGGTCCATCGTGGAGTCTCGGCGATCGGCCTCCACGGCCGCGGCAACGGCCGCGGAGGCCGGTCGAGGCGAATGCGCATGGCTCGCGCAATCGAGGGGTACGGGCCGGTCGATCGGACGTCGACCTCGCCACCCGAAGACGGGCCGGCATCATCGGATCGGCCAGAAACCGCACCAGTAAGCTAGCGAATCGGCGTGTTTCACGGCAAGGCTCTACAGGGGACCATCACACCCGTCACCGCAGGCCCGTGCCAGGGCCGTTTTCGACAGGGACAATCGCGGATGGCACGCTGTCGGCCGTGAGTTTCGATCTGAGCGTGTGGGCCCTGGCGGACGGGGCGACGCCTGACGATGTGCGCGCGGCGGTGCAGCGGTGCCGGGAGGGCCAGCACGCCCAGCACCGACCGGACCCCCGGGTGGTCGCCTTCTACCGGGCGATCACCGCCCGCTACCCCGACCAACCGGGGATCACCGGTGGGCCCTGGGCGGTGGCACCACTGCACGCGACGGCCGACCATATCGAGATGAATCTCGACCCGGCCTGCCCGGATGAGGTGCTGCTGGACATCGAGCGGCTGGCCGGAGAGCACCGGCTGATGCTCTACGACGCCCAGGACGGCTCGGTCTACCCGCCGCCGGTAGCCCGACTGTCCGGCTGACCCGGCACCACGCAGACGTCAAGCACCAGGGGCCCGGCCGATGGCCGAGCCCCTGGTGGCGTCGCCTGAACTGTTACTCGTCGCGCAGGTCCGCCGCGCTGGCCGAGGCCGCGCCGATCGAGTCGGCCGCCGAGGTGAGCAGGTCGGCCCCGAGGGCCTGGTCGACCGTGAGGGTCATCAGGGTCTCGCCACCGGCCTCCCGGCGGGCCACCTGCATCGCCGCGATGTTGATCCCGGCCTCGCCGAGCAGGGTGCCGACCGTGCCGACCACCCCGGGACGGTCGGCGTAGCGGAGGAAGAGCAGGATGCCCTCCGCCCCGATCTCCACGTCGAAGCCGTCCACCTCGGTCAGCTTGATGATGTCCCGGGTGCCGGCGTGGGTCACCGTGCCGGAGACGCTGACCGTACGACCGTCCGGCAGGGCGCCGCGCACGGTGACCAGCACCGGGTGCTCCACGGTCTCCGTGTGGGTGGTCAGGGAGACCTCCACCCCACGCTGGGCGGCCAGGTGCGGCGCGTTGACGTAGGTGACCTGCTCCTCCACCACCGAGCTGAACAGGCCCTTGGTGGCGGCCAGCTTGAGCACCGAGACGTCGTGGTTGACGATCTCACCGCGCACCTCGACGGTGACGCTGGCGGCCACCCCACCGGCGACCGCGGTGAAGGCCCGGCCGAGCTTCTCGGCCAGCGGCAGCAGCGGGCGTACGTCCTCGGCGACCACCCCACCGGCCTGCACGTTGACCGCGTCCGGCACGAACTCGCCCTGCAGGGCCAGCTTCACGCTCTTGGCCACGGCCAGGCCGGCCTTGTCCTGGGCCTCGGCGGTGGAGGCACCCAGGTGCGGGGTGGCCACCACGTTGTCGAAGGCGAACAGCGGCGAGGAGGTGCAGGGCTCCTTGGCGTACACGTCCACCCCGGCACCGGCGACCCGACCCTCGGCCAGGGCGTCGGCCAGGGCCTGCTCGTCGACCAGTCCGCCGCGGGCGGCGTTGATGATCCGTACGCCCGGCTTGACGATCGACAACTCCTTCTCACCGATCAGGCCCACGGTCTCCGGGGTCTTCGGCAGGTGGATGGAGATGAAGTCGCTCTCCCGCAGCAGCTCCTCCAGGCCGACCAGGCGGACCCCGAGCTGCGCGGCCCGAGCCGGCTGGATGTAGGGGTCGTAGGCGATCAGCCGGGTGCCGAAGGCGGCGATACGAGACGCGAACAGCACCCCGATGCGGCCCAGGCCCACCACGCCGACGGTCTTGCCCTGCAACTCCACGCCGGTGTACTTCGACCGCTTCCACTCCCCCGCCTTGAGGGCGGCGCTGGCGCTGGCGGTGTTGCGGGCCACCGCCAGCAGCAGCGCGACGGCCTGCTCGGCCGCGGAGACGATGTTGGAGGTGGGGGCGTTGACGACCATGACGCCCCGCGCGGTGGCGGCCGGCACCTCGACGTTGTCCAGACCCACGCCCGCCCGGGCCACGACCTTCAGCCGGGGTGCGGCGGCGATCGCCTCGGCGTCAATCTGAGTGGCGCTGCGGACGATGACGGCGTCGGCCTCGGCCAGGGCGGAGAGCAGAGCCGGGCGATCGGTGCCGTCGACGTGCCGGACGTCGAAGTCGTGAGCGAGCACCTCGATTGCGGCAGGAGCGAGTTCTTCGGCGATCAGTACGACAGGAGTCATTGGTCCTCGTAGATGTCGTCAGAGCGGTCGGCCGGTGCGTGGACGCTGCGCTGCGCCCGGCGCGGGCAGGGCCATGGCCGTGGGGTGCGGCTGGAGCACCTACCCGGAATCGTAGGGGCCCGGCCGCCCGAGATGGCCCGGACCAGGGGGTGAGTGCCCTCACAAACCGGACGTGACGTGCGGTTTGACCCCTTGCCGGTGGGTCCGAACAGCACGGCACCCGCGCCGGACGTCGGGGAGAACGTCCGGCGCGGGTGCCGTCGGGTGAGACGGATCTCGCAACCCGTCGCGAAGATCTCAGGCGGTCTCGGTGATCGGGCGGTCCACCCAGCTCATCATGCCGCGCAGCTTGGCGCCGGTCTCCTCGATCGGGTGAGCCGCGCCCTCGGCCTGCCACTTGCCGAAGTTCGGCCGGCCGGCCTCGTCCTCGGCCACCCACTCGCGGGCGAACTCGCCGTTCTGGATCTCACCGAGGATCTTGCGCATCTCGTCCTTGACCCGGCTGTCGATGACCCGCGGGCCTCGGGACAGGTCGCCGTACTCGGCGGTGTCGGAGACGCTGTAGCGCATCCGGGCGATGCCGCCCTCGTACATCAGGTCCACGATCAGCTTCAGCTCGTGCAGGCACTCGAAGTAGGCCACCTCGGGGGCGTACCCGGCCTCGGTGAGCACCTCGAAGCCGGTCTGCACCAGGGCTGCCGCCCCACCGCAGAGCACGGCCTGCTCGCCGAAGAGGTCGGTCTCGGTCTCCTCGGTGAAGGTGGTCTTGATCGCACCCGCCCGGGTGCCGCCGATGCCCTTGGCGTACGACAGGGCCAGCGCGAAGGCGGTGCCGCTGGCGTCCTGCTCGACCGCGACCAGGCAGGGCACCCCCTTGCCGTCGACGTACTGCCGGCGGACCAGGTGACCCGGGCCCTTCGGGGCGACCATCGCCACGTCCACGTCGGCCGGCGGCTTGATCAGGCCGTAGCGGATGTTGAACCCGTGCCCGAAGAACAGCGCCTTGCCTGCGGTGAGGTTCGGCGCGATCGACTCGGTGTAGATGTGCCGCTGCGCGGTGTCCGGGGCGAGGATCATGATCACGTCGGCCTCGGCCGCCGCCTCGGCCGGGGTGAGCACCCGCAGGCCCTGCTCCTCGGCCTTGGGGCGGCTCTTCGAGCCCTCCGGCAGACCGATCACCACGTCGACACCGGAGTCGCGCAGCGACAGCGCGTGGGCGTGGCCCTGGCTGCCGTACCCGATCACGGCGACCTTCTTCGCCTGGATCAGGCCCAGGTCGGCGTCGTCGTCGTAGTACACCTCAACGCTCATGACTTCCCTTTCGTACGGCGGCCGCAGCGGCCCGTCGTGGCTCGTGGCCGGCCGGTCCAGGCGGACCCGGCCGGGGTGATGTGGGTCAGGCGGCCCTCAGGGCCGGGCCGGCGGTGATCGCACGCGGGCCGCGTCCGATCGCGACCAGGCCCGACTGGACCATTTCCTTGATGCCGAAGGGCTCGAGGTCGCGCAGCAGCGCGTCGAGCTTGTCGGGGGTGCCGGTGGCCTCGATGGTCAGCGTGTCGGCGGCCACGTCGACCACCCGGGCCCGGAACAGGCTCACCGTCTCCAGGACCTGTCCCCGGGCGGCGCGGTCGGCGCGCACCTTCACCAGCAGCAGCTCCCGGGCCACCGAGGTGGAGGGGTCCAGCTCGACGATCTTGAGCACGTTGACCAGCTTGTTGAGCTGCTTGGTGACCTGCTCCAGCGGGGAGGAGTCGGCGTTGACCACGATGGTGATCCGCGAGACGTCCGGGTTCTCGGTCTCCCCGACCGCGAGGCTGTCGATATTGAAGCCGCGCCGGGAGAACAGCCCGGAGACCCGGGCCAGCACGCCCGGCTTGTTCTCCACCAACACGGACAGTGTGTGCATCGTCATGGCAGTGCCTTCCTAGTCATGTCCTCTTGGCCCTCGCTTCGCTCGGTGCAATCGGCCATGGCCGAAGCCTTCCTCGTCATGTCCTCTTGGCCCTCGCTTCGCTCGGTGCAATCGGCCATGACTAGATGTCATCCTCGTCGAAGGTCGGGCGGACGCCGCGGGCGAACATGATCTCGTCGTTGCTGGTACCGGCGGCGACCATCGGCCAGACCATCGCGTCCTTGCCGACCACGAAGTCGATGACCACCGGCGCGTCGTTGATGGACATCGCCGCCTCGATCGTCTTGTCCACGTCCTCGGCGGTCTCGCAGCGCAGCCCGACGCAGCCGAGCGCCTCGGCCAGCTTGACGAAGTCCGGGATGCGGTGCTTGTGGGTGCCCAGGTCGGTGTTGGAGTAGCGCTCACCGTAGAACAGGGTCTGCCACTGCCGGACCATGCCGAGGTTGCCGTTGTTGATCACGGCGATCTTGACCGGGATGCCCTCCAGGGCGCAGGTGGCCAGCTCCTGGTTGGTCATCTGGAAGCAGCCGTCACCGTCGATGCCCCAGACCACCGCGTCCGGCCGGCCGACCTTGGCGCCCATCGCGGCCGGCACGGCGTACCCCATGGTGCCGAGACCACCGGAGTTGAGCCAGGTCTGCGGCTTCTCGTACGAGATGAACTGGGAGGCCCACATCTGGTGCTGGCCGACCCCGGCGACGTAGATCGCGTCCGGCCCGGCGATCTCGCCCAGCCGCTTGATCACGTACTGCGGGGAAAGGGTGCCGTCGGAGGGCTCCTCGTAGCCCAGGGGGTAGCGCTCCCGCAGGTCGTCCAGCTGGGTCCACCAGTCGCCGAGGTCGGCGACCCGCCCGGCGGCCTGCTCGGCGGTGACCGCCGCGAGCAGCTCGTCGATGACGTACCGGGCGTCACCGACGATCGGCACGTCGGCGTGCCGGTTCTTGCCGATCTCGGCCGGGTCGATGTCGGCGTGCACCACGGTGGCGTCCGGGGCGAAGGAGTCCAGCTTGCCGGTGACCCGGTCGTCGAACCGGGCACCCAGGGCCACGATCAGGTCGGCCTTCTGCAACCCGTAGACCGCGGCGACCGTACCGTGCATGCCGGGCATGCCCAGGTGCTGGCGGTGGGAGTCCGGGAAGGCGCCCAGGGCCATCAGGGTGGTCACCACGGGAATGCCGGTCAGCTCGGCCAGCCGGCGCAGCCCCTCGGTGGCAGCGGCCTTGAGCACCCCACCGCCGACGTAGAGCACCGGGCGGCGGGCGGTGGTCATCAGCCGGGCCGCCTCGCGGATCTGCTTGCCGTGCGGGTGCAGGGTCGGCCGGTAGCCGGGCAGGTCCGGGGTGGGCGGCCAGACGAAGGTGGTCTCCGCCTGGAGGACGTCCTTGGGGATGTCCACCAGGACCGGGCCGGGCCGGCCGGTCGAGGCCAGGTGGAACGCCTCGGCCAGGATGCGCGGGATCTCACTGGGGCTCTGCACCAGGAAGTTGTGCTTGGTGATCGGCAGGGTGATGCCCTGGATGTCCGCCTCCTGGAAGGCGTCCGTGCCGATCGCCGGACGGGCCACCTGGCCGGTGATCGCCACCAGGGGCACGGAGTCCATGTACGCGTCCGCGATCGGGGTCACCAGGTTGGTGGCGCCCGGACCGGAGGTGGCCATGCAGACCCCGACCCGGCCGGTGGCCTGCGCGTAGCCGGTGGCCGCGTGACCGGCCCCCTGCTCGTGCCGGACCAGGATGTGCCGGACGGTCGAGTCGTACAGGGGGTCGTACGCCGGCAGGATCGCCCCGCCGGGGATGCCGAAGACGACGTCGACCCCGAGCGCCTCCAGGGAGCGCACCAGCGAGCCGGCTCCCGAGACCTGGGCGGGTTGTACCGCCGGGGCCGAGGCGACCTCCGCGCGGGTGTGGTCGTTGTCACCCGTGGTCTCGGCGGAGTTACGGGCTCGCCGGACGGAATGGGCGATGGTCTCTGGTGTGGGTCTCGTCATGGCGATTGCCTTCGGCTGGAGTTGGTTGGGCTGCTCACACAGTGCACACGGACGAGCCGGATGCGGTGGGTTCGACGGCAACAAAAAAGCCCTCGTGCCAGATGCACGGGGCCAGCGCACTCTCAGTGAGGAGAGTGCGCTCAGATAAGTACTCGCAGCGACCGGTACGACATGGCTCAAGACTGACGCATCTCACGCGATGAGTCAACTGATCCCACATTTTGGTTCACGGACGGGGGGTATTGCCCCCTGGCAGGCCCGCAGCACCCGGTTTGACCTGCTCCGACGTCCCATTTTCGGCCCTCTGGGCGGGCACCGAGCCCACCCCGGCCGGACGCGCCGGGCGGGCCCCCGGCGAGGTGGCCGCCTCCAGCATCGCCTCCAGATGCTCTGCCGGTACGCCCCACCCGAACAGGGCCCCCTGACCGAAGCGGCAGCCGGCGGCCACCACCGCGGCCAACTCCGTGGGGGTGGTCACCCCCTCGGCGATGACCTCCAGGCCGAACTGGTGCCCCAGCCGCATCACGATGTCGACCATGGGGGCGAAGGCCGGACCCTCGCTCCCTACCGGGCGGACCGGCTCGTGCTCGGCCACCAGACCATGGTCGATCTTGAGGATGTCGATCGGGAGTCGGCGCAGCTGGCCCAGGGAGGAGTAGCCGGCACCGAAGTCGTCCAGGGCGATCCGCACCCCGGTCCGCCGCAGGGCGGTCAGCCGGCGGATCAGCTCGTCCAGATCGGTGGCTACCGCGTGTTCGGTGACCTCCAGCACCAGCCGCTGCGGCGGGACGTGGTGGATCCGCAGCGCCTCGGCCACCTGGACCACGTAGGCCGGGGCGTGCAGTTCCCGGGGGGAGACGTTCACGGACACCCAGACGTCGTGCCCCTCGGCCAGCCAGCGGGACAACTGCCGACAGGCCTGGTGCAGCACCCAGGCACCGAGTTCGGCGATCATGCCGCATTCCTCGGCCAGGGGGATGAACTCGTCCGGGCGGACGTTGCCGAGCTCGGGGTGGCGCCAGCGCAGCAGCGCCTCCGCCCCGACCGGCCGCACCGAGGGCAGGGAGGCCACCGGCTGGAAGACCAGCCGCAGCTCGTCGCGCCCGATCGCGCCCCGCAACTCGTGCTCCAGGGTGGTCCGCCGGCGCAGCAGCCGGTCGTACCCCCCGTCGTACCGCTCGGTCCGGTTCTTGCCCCGCTGCTTGGCGTAGCGCAGCGCCAGATCGGCGTGCCGCAGCAGCAGTTCCACGTCCGGGGTGTCGGCCCAGGTCGCCAGGCCGATGCTGACCGAGAGGAAGACCGGCCCCTCGGGCTGCTGGTACGCCTCCCCCAGCACCTTGCGCAGCCGCTCGGCGACCGCCTCCACCTCGGCCGGTTGCCCGTGCATGAGGACCGCGAACTCGTCTCCGCCAAGGCGGGCGGCGAGGTCCCCCGGCCGGAGGTTGCTCCGCAGCCGCCGACCCACCTCGGCCAGCACCGCGTCACCGACGTCGTGACCGCGCATGTCGTTGACGTTCTTGAAGCCGTCAAGGTCCAGGCTGACCAGCATGCAGGGGCTCTGCGCGCACCGGTGCAGGGCCCGCAGCAGCCCACGCCGGTTGGCCAGCCCGGTGAGCGCGTCCGTGTGCGCGAGCTGCCGGAAGTGGGCCTCCCGCTCCGCCAACCGCCCGGCGTAGGCCCGGAGCAGGTGCAGGGTCAGGTGCTGCCGGGCCACCAGGGCGAAACCCTCCACGCTGCCGGCGATGATGCCCAGGGCGTCGAACTGGCCGCCCCGCAGCAGGTGGTACATCGCCGAACCGGCCATCGCGGCCATCGGGATGAAGGCGTACTCGCCGTCGTGGCGGATCACATCCGTGGTGAGCTGCCCGGAGGGGTCGATCCGGCCCACCGCCACCGCGGCCGTCAGCAGGCCGACGGCGAGCACGATCAGGCTGACCGAGGTCACCGCGGGACCGACCTGGCAGAGCCCGGCCGCCACCCCCAGGCCGCCGCAGGTGGCCACGGAGATGCCGGCGCCCAGCATGGCCAGGCCACGTCGCGGTCGGGTGGCCCGCAGCACCAGGATGGCAGCCAGGCCGCAGCACAGCGCCGCGCTGACCGAGGTGAGCAGGATCGCCGGACAGGCCGCCGGGGTGCCGTCGCCGAGCAGCCGGGTCGGTTCGGAAACCAGCACCCAACCGACGAACCACAGCGCGGCACCCACGACCACGCCCTCCAGGGCCAGCCCACCGGCCGAGCCCACCGAACCGGCGACCCCGGGCATCCGGAGCAGACCGCCGCAGAACAACAGGCCGCTCACCGCGGTGCCGACCGCCACCGCACTGGCCCAGTCGGTGCGTTGCGCCTGCTCGTGTGCCCAGTGCTCGTTGGCGCTCAGGGCACCGGCCGCGGCCAGCAACAGGGTGATCAGGGACACCGCCGCAGCGACCGCGAGCAGGGCGTACGCCTGGCGGTGCGGCCCACCACGACGCCGGGCGGCGGCGGCCAGCAACACCCCGGCCGCGACGGCGACGAGCGCGCTCAGCACCGCGGCACCGATCATGCCCGGGGGTGTGTGCACCACCTCACTCTGCCGGATGGCCGCGCGCCGTGGGGATCGGGTGTGCATCTGTTGGGACACATCCGACTCACCTGTCCGACCCCGGGACGACGGTGCCAGACTGGTACCCATGCCTGAGCTGCGGTCGAAGACCTCCACGCACGGTCGGACGATGGCCGGTGCCCGGGCCCTGTGGCGGGCCACCGGGATGACCGACGACGATTTCGGTAAGCCGATCGTCGCCATCGCGAACAGTTTCACCCAGTTCGTCCCGGGTCACGTACACCTCAAGGACATGGGTGGCCTGGTTGCCGACGCTGTAGCGGAGGCCGGCGGGGTGGGCCGGGAGTTCAACACCATCGCGGTCGACGACGGCATCGCCATGGGCCACGGCGGGATGCTCTACTCCCTGCCCAGCCGGGAACTGATCGCCGACGCGGTGGAGTACATGGTCAACGCGCACTGCGCGGACGCCCTGGTCTGCATCTCCAACTGCGACAAGATCACCCCGGGCATGTTGCTGGCCGCCCTGCGGCTGAACATCCCCACGGTATTCGTCTCCGGCGGCCCGATGGAGGCCGGCAAGACGGTGGCCATCGAGGGCATCGTGCACTCCAAGATCGACCTGATCGACGCGATGATCGCCTCCTCCAACGAGGCCGTCACGGACGACCAGCTCGGCGAGATCGAGCGCTCCGCCTGCCCGACCTGCGGCTCCTGCTCGGGCATGTTCACCGCCAACTCGATGAACTGCCTGACCGAGGCCATCGGCCTGGCCCTGCCCGGCAACGGCTCCACCCTGGCCACCCACGCCGCCCGGCGGTCCCTGTTCGTCGAGGCCGGCCGCACCGTCGTGGAGATCGCCAAGCGGTGGTACGACGAGGACGACGCCTCCGTACTGCCCCGGGTGGTGGCCTCCCGGGCCGCCTTCGAGAACGCCGTGGCCCTGGATGTGGCGATGGGCGGCTCGACCAACACCATCCTGCACCTGCTGGCCGCCGCCCGCGAGGCCGAGCTGGACTTCACCGTCGCCGACATCGACGAGATCTCCCGCCGGGTGCCCTGCCTGGCCAAGGTCGCCCCGAACTCCCCGCAGTACCACATGGAGGACGTGCACCGGGCCGGTGGCATCCCGGCGATCCTCGGCGAACTGAACCGCGCCGGGCTGCTGCGCCGGGACGTGCACGCCGTGCACTCCCCCACCCTGGAGCGCTGGCTGGCCGACTGGGACGTGCGTAGCGGCTCGGCCACCCCGGAGGCGACCGAGCTGTTCCACGCCGCACCGGGCGGGGTGCGCACCACGGAACCCTTCTCCACCACCAACCGCTGGTCCACCCTGGACACCGACGCCGCCGAGGGCTGCATCCGGGACCGGGAGCACGCGTACAGCGCCGACGGCGGGTTGGCCATCCTCTACGGCAACCTGGCGCCGGAGGGCTGCGTGGTGAAGACCGCCGGGGTGCCGCAGGAGTGCCTGACCTTCCGGGGCCCGGCCAAGGTCTACGAGTCGCAGGACGACGCGGTGACCGCCATCCTGGCCAAGGAGGTCGTCGCCGGGGACGTGGTGGTGATCCGCTACGAGGGGCCCAAGGGTGGCCCCGGCATGCAGGAGATGCTCTACCCCACCTCCTTCCTCAAGGGCCGGGGGCTGGGCCGGGCCTGCGCCCTGCTCACCGACGGCCGGTTCTCCGGTGGCACCTCCGGGCTGTCCATCGGCCACGCCTCCCCCGAGGCCGCCGCCGGTGGGCTGATCGCGCTGGTCGAGCCCGGCGACGAGATCGTCATCGACATCCCGAACCGGTCCATCGAGCTGAACGTGCCGGAGGACGTGCTACAGGCCCGCCGCATCGCCCAGGAGAAGCGGGACCGCCCGTACACCCCGGTCGACCGGCAGCGCCCGGTCTCCGCGGCACTGCGCGCGTACGCCTCGATGGCCACCTCGGCCAGCGACGGCGCCTACCGCCGCGTGCCCGAATGAGCTAGACACCAGGGATGGGCGTACCGGCGTTCATCCCTGGTCTGTCTCTCGCGGCCGACACCTACCACGAGGCGGTGCGGCCGATCCTCGATGCCACCCACCCCGGGCTGGTCCACTCCGCGGCCCTGCTGGGCCCCGGGTCGGAGGTGCTCGGCTTCGACACCCCCCGCTCGACCGACCACGACTGGGGACCCCGGCTGCTGCTGTTCCTCCGGCCCGCCGACGCCCACCGGCACACCGAGGACCTGATCCGGATGCTGGCCGAGCGGATGCCGGCCACGGTGCGGGGCTGGAGCACGAACTTCAGCCCGCCCGAGCCGGGCCGCTCGGGCACCCTGGGGCCGGTCGGCGAGGGCCCGGTGGCGCACCGGGTCGAGGTGATCGACCTGGACACCTGGCTGGTCGCCCGCCTCGGCACGGACCCGCGCGGCGGGCTGTCCGCCCGCGACTGGCTGGCCCTCCCGACCCAACGGTTGCTGGAGCTCACCTCCGGTGCGGTCTTCCACGACGGGCTGGGCCGACTGGAACCCCTGCGGGCCGCGTTGGCCTGGTATCCCGAGGAGATCTGGCGGTATCTGCTGGCCGGCCAGTGGCGGCGCATCGCCCAGGAGGAATCCTTCCCGGGCCGCTGCGCCGAGGTCGGCGACGACCTCGGCTGCCGGCTGGTCACCGCGCGGCTGGTCCGCGACCTGATGCGCCTGGCGATGCTGATCGAACGCAGCTACCCGCCCTACAGCAAATGGCTGGGTACGGCGTTCGCCCGACTGCGTTGCGCCCCGACCCTGCAACCGTGGCTCACCGAGGCCCTGGCCGCCCCCGGCTGGCCACAGCGTGAGGAGGCCCTCTGCGCCGCGTACGAGCATCTGGCCCGCGCCCACAACGACCTCGGCCTGTGCGAACCGGTCGAGCCCCGGGTGCGCCAGTTCCACGACCGACCCTTCCGGGTGCTGGCCGCGGACCGCTTCGCCGACTCCACCCACCGGTCGATCACCGATCCGGAGGTGTCGGCCCTGCCGCGACACCTCGGCGGGGTCGACCAGTTCGTGGACAGCACGGAGGTCCTCACCGTGCCCGACCGGGCCCGCGCGGTCACAGCCGCCCTGCACCGGTGACCCTCGCCCTGAGCGCTCATCCCGGGCACGATCGTCGATCGCGGTTCATCCTGCCGCCACGCCGCTTTCGGTAGCGTGGCGATCGTGAATCGTGAATGGGGAGGTACCTCGATGGGTGCTAGGCGGAGGTCTGCGCCGGTGTCACGGCGGCGCTGCTGGCGGCGACCGCGACGCTCGCGGTGACGGGTCCGGCCGGTGCCGGTGGGCGGCATCCTGCCACCGTACGGGTGGCCACCTTCAACGCCTCGCTGAACCGGGACACCGCCGGTGGGCTGGTCGCCGACGTGTCCCGCCGGGACAACGCCCAGGCCGCCAACGTCGCCGAGGTGATCCAGCGGGTACGCCCCGAGGTACTGCTGGTCAACGAGTTCGATTACGACCCGGCCGGCCGGGCGTTGGCGCTGTTCCAGGAGAACTACCTCGTGATCGCCGGGGACCTCAACGCCGACCCGTACGACGGGGACAGCGTGCCCGGGGCGGCGCAGCAGCTGCTCGACCACCCCCGGGTCGACGACCGGGTCGTGCCGGCCAGCGCGGGTGGTACGGCCGCAGCCCAGCGGCAGGGTGGCGCCAACCTCGACCACCGCGGCGATCCGCGCTTCGACACCGGTGACTTCGCCGACACCAGCCCCGGCAACCTGCGGGTCGACTACCTGCTGCCGAGCCGGGGCCTGCCGGTCCGTTCCGCCGGGGTCTTCTGGCCGGTGCCGGGTGACCCGCTGTTCCGGCTGGTCGGCGACTACTCCCCCGCCCTGCCGGGCGGCTTCCCCACCTCCGACCACCGGCTGGTCTGGCTGGACCTGCGGCGCTGAGGCGGCCGTCCCTTGGGCCTGTGTCGACTGTCCCAGGGCCTTGTCGACCTCCTCGGCGCAGGCCCTCAGAAGCGGGCTCCGACGTTGGCTCCGTTGGCCGGGCGCAGGAAGGTCGAGGAGGGGATCGAACCGTCCGCGTTGCGGGGGCCGGTGATCGTGGTGGGGTTGGTGTTGGCCAGCGACCAACTGCCGCCGAGGTCCCAGGAGTTGCCGCTGCCCCGGGAGTTGGCACCCAGCGAGACGTTGGTGCCGTTGCCCACGGCCAGGTTGCCGGTCAGGGTGCTGGTGGAGCGGCTGAGGTTGAATCCGGTGCCCGGGTTGCGCCAGGCGGTGCTCCGCTCGATCCGGTGCTGTCCGGGGTTGTTGTTGTCGATGAAGCCGCCGACCGCGTTGTCCCAGGCCATGCTGTTGCGCACGGTGTGGTTGGCGGAGACGGAATTGCCGCCGAGCTTGAACCCGTTGCCGTCACCGGTGTAGTCCGGCAGGTTCCACCGGTTGAACCCGTTGCCCCAGGCCAGGCTGCTCTCGGTGAGGATGGGCGAGGCGAACATCCAGTAGTCCAGCCCGTCGTCGGAGTTGTTCCACAACCGGACGCCCCGCACCAGGTTGCCGCTGCCGGACCCCTCCTTGATGGCCAGGCCGTCGGCGCTCTCCCCGTTCTTCCGCGGATCCCGGTTGCCGTACGAGTCCAGGTTGATGATCTGGTTGTTGCTCGAGGCCCCTTGCAGGTGGAAGCCGGACTCGTAGTTGTCCCGGGTCACCAGGCGTTCGAAGACCCCGTTGTTGACATCCAGCCCGAACACCCCGTACGGGCCGTTGATGATCTCCAGACCGATCAGCCGCCACCAGCCGCCCTCGATGTGGACCGCGCCCCGCTCGGGCCGGGGGATGCTGCCGCCGACCGGGGCCGGGGTGTGCGGCATGTTCTCCCCGTCGATGACCACCCGCTCCCCGGGGTAGTTGCGCATCGTGATGGGTCGGCCGGAGGTGCCGTCCTTGAGCAGTTGGATGTTGCTGCCGGGGGCGTACCGCCCGCCCCGGATCAGGATGGTGTGGCCGGGCTGGGCCAGGTCGACGGCCCGTTGGATGCTCGCCAGCGGGGCGGCCAGGGTGCCCGGATTGCCGTCGTCGCCGTTGGTGGCCACATGGAGCACCTCCGACGGCGCGGGGTCGGTGTCCCACTCCAGGTAGTCCAGGTTGGGCAGCCCTTCGGCGGCGGTCGGGTGCAGTCGGATGGTGTTGCTGCCGGCACGCAGGCTCACCGACAGCGACTTCGTCACCCAGGTGCCCCAGGCCCCGGTGCTCTCGAAGGACACCCTCCGCACGGTCGATCCGTTGACGATCAGGTCGACCGGACGGCTGCCGGTGGTGCCGTTGGCGAACCGGACCCGCACCTCCGCCGTCACGGAGGTGGCGGCGGAGACCGTGAACTCGGCGTACGCACCGACGGCGTTGTTGCCGTTGCAGAACCCGCTGCCGGAGTAGCCGGGCCAGTTGCTGTCGATGGTGCCGGTGCACCGTGCCGGGCTGTGCTCGGCTTCGTACCGGACCGGGGCGGCCGATGCCGGTCCGGCCGCCGGCACGGTGACGGCGGCGGCCACGAGTAGGAGGGCGGCACCGACTGACTTCCACTCCATGGGGCTTCTCCAAGGATCGAGGCCGGGCCACCCGCCAGCGGGAAAGCGCTTTCCGACCCGCCGAATGGTAGCCGGTCATTCGACATCGGTCAATGCGTGCGGGATGGCGGCGCCGTTACGGCGGCGGCGCCCCCGCCCGACGGACGGTCAGCGGGTGTCCGCCTAGGGGGCGGCGACCCTACCAGCGCGCCCTCGCCGCCTAGGCCGCGGCTGCGGCGGGCAGGGCCAGGGTGCGGGCGTGGGCGATGGCGGCCGGGGTGTCCGGGAAGATCAGGTTGTCGCGGCGTAGCTGATCGGCCACCCCGAGGGTGTCCAGCACCTGGTCGTGGTCGGGATCGATGCCGGACAGCAGCACGGTGATGCCCCGGCCCTGGAGACGGCGGATGGCGTCGCCGAGCACCTGCGCGCCGGTGGCGTCGATGGTGGAGACCCGGGACATCCGCAGGATGACCACCCGCACGTCGGCCACGTCGGAGAGCTGGAGCAGGAAGTTGTGCGCGGCCGCGAAGAAGAGGGGACCGTCCAGGCGGTAGGCCACGATGTGCTCGGCCAGCAGGGCCTGCTCCTCCTCGGTGTGCTCGCCACGGTCCAGGGGGACCTGTTCCAGCCGGGCGCTGCGGGCCACGGCACGCAGGGCCACCACGACGGCGACCCCCACCCCGACCGCCACGGCGGTGACCAGGTCCCAGATGACGGTGACGGCGAAGGTGAGCACGAGCACCAGGGCGTCGCCCCGGGTGGAGCGGGCCAGCGCCCACAGCGAGGCCGCCTCGACCATCCGTACCGTGGTGGCCAGCAGGACCCCGGCCAGGGCCGCCAGTGGGATGCGGCCGACCAGCGGCGCGGCGGCCAGCACGATGCCGGCCAGGGCCAGGGCGTGGACCAGGGCGGCCAGCTTGGAGACCGCGCCGGCCCGCACGTTCACGGCGGTACGCGCGATCGCCGCGGTGGCCGGGATGCCGCCGAACAGCGGGGCGGCCAGATTCGCCAGGCCCTGCCCGAACAGTTCCCGATCCGGATCGTGTCGCTGGCCGACCGTCATGCCGTCGGCGACCGTGGCCGAGAGCAGGCTCTCCAACGCGGCCAGTGCCGCCACCGCCAGGGCGGCGGGCAGCAGGACCCCGACCGCACCCAGGTCCAGGAAGTCCAGCGACGGGGCGGGCAGGGACTGCGGCAGCGCCCCGATGCGGATCAGGTCGACCGGCGCGAACTCCGCCAGCAGGGTCGCGGCGGCCACGGCCAGCAGCGAGAAGGGCACTCCGGGACGCCATCGGGCACCGAGCAGCATCACCGCCGCCACCCCGAGGGCCATCGCGATCGGGGCCGGCTGGGGGTGTACGACGAAACGGGCCACCGCGTCGGCGGCCACCGCCCAGACCCGTTCCCCCTCGGCCTCGGTCACCCCCAGGGCGGCCGGCACCTGTTGCAGGGCGATGACCACGGCGATGCCGGCGGTGAAGCCCTCGATCACCGGGACCGGAAGAAAGCGCACAAATCGCCCCATGCGGGCGAAGGCCAGGGCGATCAGGATCAGCCCGGCCAGGGCGCCGACCATCAGCACCCCGGCCGCCCCGAACTGGGCCACGATCGGCACCAGCACCACCGTCATCGCCCCGGTGGGCCCGGAGACCTGGAGGTTGGACCCGCCGAAGACGGCGGCCACCGCACCGGCCACCACCGCGGTGATCAGCCCGGCCTCCGCCCCCAGCCCGGAGGTGACCCCGAAGGCCAGGGCCAGCGGCAGGGCGACGACCGCCACGGTCAGCCCGGCCACCAGGTCGCGGCGCGGCGCTCGCCGGACCGCCTGCAGGTCGGCCCGGTCGGGCAGCAGTGCACGGGTACGCCGCCAGACGGCGGCCAGCATCGAGCCCGGCCCGCTGTTGTGTGCGGCTCCGACGTCGTTCACCGGCCCGCTCCCCCGGCACGCAACTGGTCGAGCAGGCCGTCCCGGTCGGCGAGCACCGCCCCGAGGATCCGCCGACCGGCGGCCAACAGGTCGGCCACGTCGGGGGTGCTCAACGCGTACATCACCAGTGGGCCGTCCCGGTGGGAGGTGACCATGCCCGCCCGGCGCAGCACGGCCAGTTGCTGGGAGAGGTTGGAGGCCTCCACATCGATGGCGGCGAGCAGGTCACGCACCGGTTTGGGGCCGTCCTGGAGCAGCTCCAGCACCCGGATGCGGACGGGATGGCCGAGGGTGCGGAACAGCTCCGCCTTCGCCTGGTACAGCGGCACGGACACGCCTCGTACTCCTTCCCCAGCGCCCGGGTCGGCACGCTGAAGACTTTAGCACTTGCAGGATTCTTCAATTTGGAAGATCGATAGGACGGCCCGGATCGGTCGGGGCAGCACCGGAGCGGGCCTTCTTGACATGATCAGCGGGTGAACCCCCACAGCCAGAGAATCCAGTTGTCGTCCGGCTTTCGGCAGACCCGGTCCGGACGGTTGACGGTCCTGGTGCTCCTCGGCGTACTCGGTGTCGTGGTAGCCGGCTGCCTCGGTGCCGTCCTCGGCATGTTCCTGCTCTGGACGCTGAGTTCGAGCGACACGGGGAGTCGACCCCTGTTCAATGTGGTGATCTTCGGCACACCCGCTGTGCTGGCCACCGCCATGACGGCCTGGGTCATCCGCAGCGTGCTCGTGGTGCTGCGGTCGGCCGCCTGGTTGGAGGGAACCCGGCTGACCGTACAGCGGATTCGACCCCGCACGGTGGACCTGGCCACGGCGCACCAGGTGACCCTGCGGCCGACGACGCGTCGGTTCACGGTGACCGGACCCGGAGTGACCAGGGTCAACGAGGAACGCATCCCGGAGTTGGTGGTGACCGGCCCCGAGGGATCGGTCCGTCTCATGCTGGCCGTGGACACCGGGGCGCCGCTGCCACAGCGCGAACTGATCGCGTTGGCCACCATGCTGTCCGCCGCGGGACGACCCGGCACGGCCGAGGTGGCCCAGGAGTTGTCCGCCCTGGCCACCCGGGCACCACAGGGCTGACCGCCGCCACCGTCACGGGCCATCGGAAGCGACCAAGATCTGCTAGCTTCGGCCGGCGACGACACCGGGGGGATGCAATGGTCGCCGAGCGCGAGTTTTTCGCCATGCACGCTGACGCACAGCAGCTGATGTGGCAGATGGACGGATCAGACATCGTCGGTGAGGGCCGGGACGAGGCCCAGGTGGTTCACGTTCAGGTCGACCACGCCGACCGGGTCACCCGACTGGAGATCACTGCGCGGTGGGCCTCCATCGTGGGCCCACATGGTCTTCCCACAGCGGTGCAGGCCGCGATCGAGGCGGCGGTCTCCGATCGTCGGGAAGCCTGGGCACGTCGGGTCGATACCCGGGCGGAGGAGTCCGGACCGGTGCCGCAGCCGGACCCGGCGATCAGCCGACCCCGCTTCGCCCCGGCACCGGATCTGGCGGGGCAGATCGAGGCGCTGCGGCAGACCCTGACGGAGCTGCGGCAGGTGCGTGCGGATCTGCGGAGCTACCGGCAGGCACTCGAGGCGCAGGCCGAGAAGGAGATCCTCGGCCGCGCGGGCGACCGGGTCACCGTACGGCTGGTGGGTGAGCAGGTGACCAGCATCGAGATCAGCCCGCGCTGGCTACGTGAGCGGCCCGGCAGTCGGGAACTGGCCGAGGAGATCCTGCGGGCCTGCCGGGACGCCTATGACCGGGCTGCCACCCAGGCGGCCGAGGTGCTGGCCGGTTTCCCGGCGATCGCTGCGGCGCACCCGTCCAACGCCGCCGACCCGACCGCCATGCTGCGCCGCATCGGCCTGCTGGCCTGAGTCGGCCGCCGACCATCCGCGTCCTTCGAGGAGCCTGATGTCGCACCCTAGCAACGAAGAGGTCGTCGCCGCCTTCGAGGCGATCCACCAGGACGCCGCTAACTGGCGCCGATCCGCCGACACCCTGAACATGGCAGCCGCCCACGCACGATCTCTCAACCTCTCTGGGACGCATCTCGGCTACCTGGCCGACAGCGGCGGGGTGACCAGCAAGTACCAGGAGGTGCAGGATCTGGCAGTCCGCCTGCTGACCGAGGGTGCCCGCGCCATGCAGGAGATGGCGGGAGTCCTGGTTTCGGTGGTCGAGGACTACCAGTACACCGACGCGGAGGCGTCGATCAGCTTCAAGACGATCGGGGAGCCGAAGTGAGCACTGCGGGGGCCGGCGAACTCGAACTCATCTTCGAGGAACTGCTCAAGGACGTCGACGAACTCCTTGAGGACATTCAGCAGGCGATCAACGAACTGTCGGACGGGATCGACCGGGTGGCCAAGTGGTTGCCCATCCCGGTGGTGGCGACGATGCGGTGGTGCTGGCGAAAGTTCCGCCCCAAGGCGAACCAGATCTTCGACGAGGTGCAGAAGTTCATCACCCAGCCGGGTATGCCCCCCACCCTGTTCCGGCTGGGCGAGTACTGGGACCAGCACGTCGGCACGCCGGCCAGCGGGCTGGAACAGAAGGTCTCGACATATGGCATGAAGGCCGACAACCGGTGGACCGGCTCGGCCGCCTCGGCGTACGCGGATTCCGCCGACGCCCAGTCCCGGGCGGTGGCGACGATCAAGCCGCTGGCGGAACGGGTGCAGGAGATCCTCGAGGAGCTCGCCTGGGGGGTCATCGGCTTCTGGATCGGCATCGCCGGAGCCCTCGTCACCTTCGTGGTCGGCCTGGCCGCCGCGGTCGGTCTGCTGGCCTCCCTGATCGGTGCGCCTGCCGCACCGGTCGACGCCGGGGCCACCGCCGCCGCAGTGATCGGCCTGATCGCAGCCACGGTGGGCCTGACCACCGCCTACCTGCAGACCCGCAGCACCAGCCTGACCAGCCTCCAGCAGGCCCTCAACGACAACGGCGGGCTGGTCGAGCAGGGTGGCCAGTGGGGTTGGCCCCGGGTGGATCCCACGGCCGCCAGCGGACGTTGGCGGGTCGCAGACTGACCCACCGCCATGATCCGCCGCCCGAGACCCGGTGCCGGGCGGCGGGGTGGCCGGTCGATCAGGCCGGTGACGGGGTGGACAGGTCGTTGACGCAGCGCAGCACGGGTCGGGTGATGAGGGCGGTCGGGTCGATCGGCTGCGCCGTGCGCACCGTGAAGGTCGTCGACTCCCCGGGCAGCAGGGTCACCACGGCCTCGTCGACCTCGGCGTCGGGATCTAGCCGGTCCGGGTAGAGCACCAGGTCCCGCAGGAGGGTGTGGGCGTGCACCCGGACCCGCAGGCCGCCGTCGACCGGCTGCACGGTGGCCGCGAAGTCCGCCGCCGGCAACGGCAGGTCACGGTCCTCCGCGAAGAACCACCAGGCCCGTCCGGCCGCCTCGCCCGCCTCGGCCACCAGCAGTTCGGTGTACGGGTCCTCCGGGCGGGCCAGGTCCGCCGGCAGGGCCAGGGTGACCGTGGCGTACCCGGGCACCGCCACCTCCAGGGTGGTCTTGGCGCGGGGCTCCCCGGCCAGGGTGAACCGGGTGACCGTGACCGGGGCCCGCCAGGGCCTGCCGGTGTCGTTGACCGCTACCAGGGCCAGTCCGCCGTCGCGGGGTTGCAGGGTGAGCAGCCGGTCGGCGTACGCCCGGCGCAGGGCGTACCACAGGGGTTTGCGGCGACCGTCCCCGTCGATGGCGGCCCAGGAGGTGACCGGCCAGCAGTCGTTGAGCTGCCAGACGATGGTGCCCATGCACCGCCCCCGGTGGGAGCGGAAGTGCTCCACCCCCAGTTGGATGGCCCGGGCCTGGTTGAGCTGGGTCAGGTAGTGCCAGTCGTCGAAGTCGCGCGGCTCGGGCAGGTGGGCGTCCAACCCCCGGCGCAGTTTGGCGTCGCCGTCGATGGCCTTCTGGTGGTGCGCCATGCCGGGCGAGTCGTACGCAAGGGGTTCGTCGGAGATCGCCCGGCGCAGGGTCGCGTACGCCGGTGGCCCCTGGTATCCGAACTCCGCGACGAACCGGGGCAGGTAGTCGCGGTACCTGAGGTAGTCCTCGGTGTTCCAGACGTCCCAGATGTGGGTGGTGCCGTACGCCGGGTCGTTGGGGTGGATCTGTTCGCTGCCCGACCAGGGACTGCCCGGCCAGTAGGGGCGGGTGGGGTCCAGGTCGGCGAGGATGCCGGGCAGCAGGTCCAGGTAGTAGCCGCGACCCCAGCTGCGCCCGGCCAACTGCTCCTGCCAACCCCAGTCGTGCCAGCCCCAGATGTTCTCGTTGTTCCCGGTCCACAGCACCAAACAGGGATGCGACGCCAGCCGGGTCACCTGCTCGGCGGCCTCGGCGGCGATCTCCCCGGCGTACGGCTCCTCCTCCGGGTAGGCCGCGCAGGCGAAGAGGAAGTCCTGCTGCACCAGCAGGCCCCGCTCGTCGGCCAGGTCGTAGAAGTCCGCCGACTCGTACCGGCCGCCGCCCCAGACCCGCAGCAGGTTGACGTTGGCCGCCAGGGCCTGGTCGAAGCGGTGGGCCAGGCGTTCCCGGGTGACCCGGGTGGGGAAGACGTCGTCCGGGATCCAGTTGACTCCCCGGACGAAGATCGGCACCTCGTTGACGTGCAGGGTGAACGGGGCACCGTGCGGGTCCGGGGTGGTGTCCAGGCGTACCGAGCGGAACCCGATCCGCCGGTGCCAGGTGTCGAGAATGTCCCCCTCCGGCCCGTGCAGGGTCAGGTCCAGGTCGTAGCGGGGCTGGTCGCCGTGGCCCCGTGGCCACCACCGGGCGGGTCGGGGCACCTCGACGACCAGGGTGGTGTTGCGCTGCCCCGCCGGGAGGGTCGCCTCGACGAGCACCCCGGCCACCTGGGCCCGTACGGTAAGCGGCACCTCGGCCAGCCGGTCCACCTCGACATGCAGGTCCACCCGCCCGTCGCCACCGGTGACGGTGACCAGTGGGCGTACGGTGGCCAGCCGGGCTACCGACCACCCGTGCAGGCCGATCTCCTGCCAGATTCCGGCGGTCACCAGGGTGGGCCCCCAGTCCCAGCCGAAGTTGCAGGCCATCTTGCGGATGAACTGGAACGGCTCCGGGTAGGCGTTGGGCCGGTCGCCGAGGCGGTCCCGGTGGGCATGGGCGTACCGGTAGGCGGAGTCGAAGCGTACGGCCAGGGTGTTGTTCCTGGGTTGTAGCAGCGAGGTCAGGTCGAAGCGGTGGCCGCGGTGCATGTTCTCCGTCCGGCCCACCTCGACCCCGTTGAGGGCCACCGTGGCCACCGTGTCCAGCCCGGCACAGACCAGGTCGAGCCGCCGGTGGGCGCCGGGGGGCCGGTCGAAGGTGGTCTCGTAGACCCAGTCGGTGTGCCCGATCCAGGCCAGCCGGGTCTCGTTGTCGTCCAGGTAGGGGTCGGGGATCAGCCCGGCGGCCAGCAGGTCGGTGTGCACACAGCCGGGCACGGTGGCCGGTACGATCCGACCCTCTGTCTCCGGTGGGACCTGCGGGCCGGTGACCGCCCGCAGGGTCCAACCCTCGTGCAGTGCCTGCCGGAGCGGACCGGTCCCGCGCGTGTCGCTCACGATTTCACCGCGCCTTCCATGATTCCTCGGACGATCTGTCGACCACCGATGACGAGCATGATCAGCAGTGGCACCGTTGCCACGAACGCGCCGGCCAGCACCCGCCGGTAGATGACGTAGTTGCCGCTGGCCAGGTCGGAGATGGCCACCATCGAGGTGGGGTAGTCGGTGCCGTTGAGGGTGATCAGGGGCCATTGGAAGTCGTTCCAGGTGGCGACGAAGGTGAGCAGGCCGAGCACCACCAGGGCCGGACGCACCGCGGGCAGGGCGACCGTCCACCAGATCCGCATGGTGCTGGCCCCGTCCACCCGAGCGGCCTCGACCAACTCGTCCGGCACCGTGTTGACGATGAACTGTCGCATGTAGAACACCCCGAACGCGGTGACCATGCCGGGCACGATCACCGCCAGCAGGGTGCCGTTCCAACCTAGCCTGCCCATCACGATGTAGAGCGCGACGATGCCGAGCTGGTTGGGCACGGTCAGGGTCAGGATCACGAAGAGCATCAGGGCCCGGCTGCCCCGGAACCGCAGCTTGGCGAAGGCGAAGCCGGCCAGCGAGCAGAAGAACAGCACCGAGGCGGTCACCGCCGTGGCGACGATGACGCTGTTGACCAGGG
The DNA here is from genome assembly GCF_043198155.1 of Micromonospora sp. NPDC048871. Taxonomy (NCBI): domain Bacteria; kingdom Bacillati; phylum Actinomycetota; class Actinomycetes; order Micromonosporales; family Micromonosporaceae; genus Micromonospora; species Micromonospora sp. NPDC048871. The sequence continues at coordinate 447,711 of NZ_JBICUM010000001.1, forward strand.
ATGCGGCGAAGTAGACGTCCTGGAGGGAGAAGACCTCCTCCAGGTTCGCCAGGAACCGGTCCCCGGGGATCACCACCGGCGGCAGTTGCGAGGTGGCCTCGTCGGTGCTGGTGGCGATGACAAACATCCAGTACAGCGGGAAGGCCGCGAACAGTGCGGTGACCGACAGGAAGAGATAGGTGCCGATGCCGGCCGGGGTGTCCTGCGGTGCCCGACCCAGCATCGCGGACCGCCGACGCGCGGCGGAGGGTACGGCCGGGGCGGTACGCCGCCGCTGAAGAAGACTCACCTGCGTCCCCCCGACATGCGATTGGTCAGTGCGGTGTTCAGCGCGGCGACCACCAGGATGATGAGGAACAGCGCCCAGGACATCGCGGCGGCGTACCCGAGGTTGAGGTCCTTCCAGCCCACCCGGTAGATCAGCTGGGCCACGGTCTGCCACTCCCCGCCGGAACCCCCGGTGGCGGCCTGTGCGTTGAGGTCGAACAGCATCGGCTCGGTGAACAACTGGAGCCCGCCGATGGTGGAGAGCACCACGCTGAAGATGAGCACCGGACGGATCATCGGCACGGTGATCCGCCAGAGCTGACGCCAGGGGCCGGCCCCGTCCAGGGCCGAGGCCTCGTACACGTCCCGGGGAATGGACTGCATAGCGGCCAGGAAGAGCAGGGCGTGGTAGCCGACCCACTTCCAGTTGACCATCGTGGCGATGGCGATCCAGGAGTGCAGCTTGTCGGCCCGCCAGTCGATCGGATTCTCGGTGCCGATCCCGACCAGCCCGAGCGCCCAGTTCGCCATGCCCAGGTCACGGGCGAAGAAGACGTTGAACACCAGGGTGGAGGCGGTGATCGGGGTGATGTACGGCAGCAACGCGCTGACCCGCCACCAGGTCTGGCCCCGCAGCCGACGGTTCAGCATCGAGGCGACGACCAGCGCCAGCAGCAGTTGCGGGATGGTGGAGAGCAGGAAGATGCCGAAGGTGTTGTAGAGGGCGTTGCCGAAGTCGCCGTCGGTGAACAGCCGGCGGAAGTTCTCCGTCCCGGCCCAGCCGGTCAGGTCCGGCTGGTCCAGGCGCCAGTGCCGCAGTGCCACCACCGCGTTGAAGACCATCGGGAACAGCCCGAAGACGAGGAAGAGCAGGAAGAACGGCGCGATCAACAGGTACGGCACGTAACGCACGTCGAAGCGGTGGAGCCGATCCCGCCAGGTCATCGACCGGTCGGGGGCCGCCCCTCGGCGGCGGAGGGCCGGTTCGCCGGCCGCGCGCGTGGTGGGCATGAGGACACACTCCAGGTACGACGGGACGACGGACCGGTGCCGGGGCGCGCGGACCCGCCCGCGCGCCCCGGTCACCTCACCTGCTGGCCTTCTCGGCTTCCTTGATCGCCTCGGCCCAGGCCGCGTCCGACTTCAGGGTGCCGTTCTGCACCCGGTTGATCACGTTCTCCACCGCCACCCGGGTCGGTCCGTTCTTCCGTCCCAGGTACTGCGGCGTCAGGCCCTCGGCCATCTTCGGGAAGATCTGCCCGACCGGCGCCGAGTTGAAGAACTCGTTCTTGAAGTCGGCGATCGCCGGATCGGTGTAGAGCCCGGGCTGTGAGGGCAGGTTGCCTACCGTCTTGAAGACCTCGATCTGCTGTTCGGGTTGGATCAGCCACTCCAGGAACTTGTACGCCTCATCGATGTTCTTTCCCTGCTTGGGGACGGTCAGGAAGGACCCGCCCCAGTTGCCACCACCGCCGGGCACCGCAGCGATGTCCCACTTGCCCTCGGTCCCGGGCGCGGTGTTCTGGATGTGACCGAGCATCCATGCCGGGCAGGTGAGCACCGCGAAGGAGCCGTTGGTGAAACCCTTGTCCCAGTCGGCCTGGAAGCTGGTCAGGTTGGCCGACAGGCCCAGGTCGGCGGCCTTGACCGCGTAGTCGAAGGCGACCTTCGGGCCGCCCGCCATCAGCAGCCGCTCCTCGGAGTCGTAGAAGCCGACCGGCTGCTGGCCGAGGATCGGGTTGAACAGGTTCGTCGCGTTGTCGAGGAACTTCCTGTTCGTCTGGGCTACATAGCGCTGGCCCACCGTCAGGAAGTCGTCCCAGGTGGGCCAGAGGGCGGAGACCTGGTCCCGGTCGGTGGGCAGGCCGGCGGCGGCGAACAGGTCCGTGCGGTAGCACATGGCCAGGCCGCCCACGTCGGTGCCGAGAGCGATCTGGGTCCTGCCGTCGGCCGACAGCGACTGCTTCCACTTCCACGGCAGATAGTTGCTCTCGTACTTGCCCGCACCACGGTCGAGCAGGTTGACGAACTGGTCCGCCTGGCTGCGGAACTGCACCATGAAGCCCTCGTCGATGGCCGCGATGTCGGGCGCACCGGAACCGGCGATCAGCTTCTTCTGCAGGTCCTCGTGCTGGGCGTTGTACTCGCCCGAGTTGAGGGCGATCCTGACGTTCGAGTGCTCGGCCTCGTACCTGGTCTTGAGCTCCTGGAGGCCGAAGTCGCCCCAGAAGTTGATCGTCAGGGTGACCTGACCGTCACCGCCGGTGCCACCGGTGGTGCTGCGTCCGCTGCAGGCTACGACGAGGGAGCCGACCGCCAGTGCCACGGCTGCTACCCGCAGCCATCGAGGCGTAGACCGCTTCATGACCCATCCTCCAAGACGAGTGGGATCGATACAAAGATCGAGATACATCGACTGAACCGGATAAGTGACGCCACCGTACGGGGACGCATCAGGCGTGTCAACGGCGGGTCACCAAACCGGCCCGCCCGTAACCTCAGGACGACAAAACCCTGATCCACCCGGCGATACAGGGGGCCTGGCCGGCTCAGCTCGACAGAACCCGAGCCCTCAGGTGCTGGGCTGAACCGAACAAGTTGCCACCTTCAGGCCCACACCTGGTCGGTGGCCATCGGCGGGTAGCCTGTCCAGCGGACAACGGACTGGCTCAGGAGGGCGTACGCCGGTGAAGCGGCCCACGATCGCGGATGTCGCCCGGCGGGCGGGGGTTTCCAAGGGCGCGGTGTCGTACGCCCTCAACGGCCAGCCCGGGGTCTCCGAGGCGACCCGGCAACGCATCCTCGCCATCGCCGCCGAGATCGGCTTCAGCCCCAGCAGTGCGGCCCGGGCCCTGTCCGGGGCCACCGCCCGGGCCATCGGCCTGATCCTCGCCCGCCCCGCCCAGACCCTCGGCATAGAACCCTTCTTCATGGAGCTGATCAGTGGCGTCGAGGCGGAGTTGTCCGCCCGGTCGTACGCCCTGACCCTCCAGGTGGTCGCCGACCCGCAGGCCGAGATCGCGGTCTACCGCCGGTGGTGGGGTGAGCGGCGGGTCGACGGGGTGCTGGTCTGCGACCTGCGCACCGACGACCAGCGGGTGCCGGTGCTGGAGGAGTTGGGGCTGCCCGCCGTGGTGATCGGGGGGCCGTCCGGCACCGGGCGGCTGGCCAGCGTCTGGGCCGACGACGCCGCGGCCCTCGTGGAGACCGTGGAGTACCTGTACGCCCTGGGGCATCGCCGGGTGGCCCGGGTGGCCGGCCTGCCCGACCTGCTGCACACCGACATCCGCACCCGGGCCTTCACCGAGGTGTGTCAGCGTCTGGGGCTGGCCGAGTCGGTCGTCGTCTCGACGGACTACACCGGGGAGGAAGGGGCCCGGGTGACCCGGCGGTTGCTCAGCTCCCGGGTCCGCCCCACCGCGGTGATCTACGACAACGACGTGATGGCCATCGCCGGGTTGTCCGTGGCCCAGGAGATGGGGTTGACCGTTCCCGCCGATCTGTCCATCGTGGCCTGGGACGACTCTCCACTGTGTCGGCTGGTGCATCCGCCGCTGACCGCGGTGGGCCGGGACATCCCGGCCTACGGGGCACATGCCGCCCGGCAACTCCTTCGGCTCATCGAGGGTGCTCCCGCGACCGACCTGCAGGACGAACAGGCACACCTGAGCCCCCGTGGCAGCACCGGTCCGGCGGCATGAACCGGTTAAGCGATCACCGGAAGGTGTACGGGAAGTCCTCGAAGTACGCCTCCACCCGCTCGGCCGTGGCGGGCCGGGCCAGCTCGTACCCCTGGCCGTAGCGGAACCCGGCCCGGCGGGCCGCCTCGACCTGGTGGGCGGATTCCAGCTTGTCGGCGACCACCTCCACCCCCAACCGGTCGGCGACCGTGACCACCACGTCCAGCAGAGGGCGCTCCCCGTCGGCCCCGGCCACCTCCGGTCCCACTTTCAGCAGGTCGATCGGCAGTCGCCGGAGCTGGGCCAGGGAGGCCTGCTCGACCCGGAAGTCGTCCAGAGCGGTCCGGATGCCCATCGACCGCAGCCCGGCCAACCGGGCCACCACGGTCGACAACTCCGCACCCACCCGTGGCTCGGCCACCTCGACCACCAGCTGATCCGGCGCCACCCCGTACGCCGCCAGGACCGCCGCCGTCCGGGGCACGAAATCCGGCGAGGTCAGCTCCCGGACGGTGACATTGACCCCCATCCGCAGCCGTCGTCCCCCGAGGGACCACTCCGCCACCTGCCGGCAGGCCCGGTCCAACACCCAGGCGTCCAACTCGCCGGTGATGTCGAGATCCTCGGCCACCGGCAGCAACTCGGCGGGGAAGACCGTGCCGAGCACCGGACTGCGCCAACGAAGCAGGGCCTCCGTACCGACCGGCAGCCGGTCGCCGAGCCCGACCACCGGCTGGTAGACCAGGTCCAACTCGCCTCGGGCGACCGCGCCGGGCAGTTCCCGTTCCAGGTCCAGTCGGCGGACCAGTTGCTCTTCCAGGTACGCGTCGTACCACTCGATCCGGTCCCGACCCAGCTGGGTGGCGCGTCGGCGGGCCAGTTCCGCCTGGCGCAACACGTCCTCCGGGCGACCGTGGGCCAGTTCGGCCAGCCCGATACTGGCCCGTGAGCGCAGCACCGCCCCGGACACCTCGTACGGCCGGTTCAACGTGGCCAGCAGCCGGGCGCCCAGGGCGTAGGCCAGCAACGAGGCGGCGCCGGTGACCACCGCGAAACCGCTGCCGGTCAGGTCTACCACCTCGTCCTCGGGGGTGGTCACGGCCCGGGCCCGGCGGAGGGCCTCGGCGACCATGTCGTCCCGCACGGTCATCCCGGGCAACTCCGCGAGGTGCAGGTCGACCACCAGCAGGGTGCCGCCCGCCGACTCCGACCGGGCCACCAGGGCCCGCAGCAGGGCGGCACGGCCACGGAGTACGGACTCCTCGACGGCCAGGGTCGCCGGGGTGCTCTCCGGGCCGGCGGGGGTCGGCGTCACCGAGGCCGGGGTGGTCTGCGGGTCGCCGGGGGTCGGGGCTCCCGGGCTCGTAGTGGTCTGCGCTGCCGGGGTCGGGGTGGTCTCCGGGACGGGGTCGAGCAGTTCGCGGGCCACCAGGGCGGGCACCACGGCGAGGGCCAGCAGCACGGTGGTGCGGTCCGGCAGCCGCCCGGACTGGAGGTGGTGGACGGTGGCCAGCACCACCCCGGCCGCCGGCACCACCACCCGTGGCCAGAGCGCCGTGGCCGCCGGTGTCGGCTCCGAGTCCGTCTCCACCACCCGCCGCACCCCGGCGGCGGTCAGCAGCACCCCGATCACCAGGGGGGCCACCGCCACCAGGGCCGCCCGCCCCACCTCGGTCGGCAGCGCCACCAGCAGGGTCAGGGCCAGCAGGGTCAGTCCTGCCCCGGCCCGACACCGGGTTATCCCGGAGTGCCGGTGCGGCCCGGTCAGCGCGGCGAGCACGGCTACCGCCAGCACCCCGACGGCCACTGCGGCGACCAGCCGCACCTGGGCGGACACCCCGGCGTACGGCAGCAGCAACCAGGCGGTGAGCACCAGGGCGGCTCCGGCCGCCACCCCGTCGAGCAGCCGACGACGGGGCATCCGGGCGGAGGGTTCCGCCCGGCGGGGCAGGCTGAACAGGCCACCGGCCAGCAGTCCGGCGGTACCGGCCAGTCCGGCGAGGGCGGCCGCCGGGCGGCCACCGACGGAGACCAGCGGCAGCACCGCCACGGACAGCCCGGCGATCACCACGGCCGCGTGCAGCAGGGCGGCGGCCCGACGGGGGCGGGCCGCACGGCGACGGGCCAGCCGCCCGCCACCCGGACCGGCGGTCGGCACCTCGGGGCCGGCGGCCAGGCGGGACAGCCGCACCCCGGCCAGGGTCGAACCGGCCGCGCCGGCCAGCGCCACCACCGCCAGCCCCGGCATCGCTCCGGCGGCGCTGACCAGGACGAGAACGGCCGCCACCGCGACAACGCAGAGCTCCGGCAGGGGGGTACGTCGGAGGGTGGCGCGGAACACGGACGCGACGGGCACGACATTCGCCTTCGTGAGGGGGCACGGGGGCGGTGCGGCGGTGCGAGGGGCGAACAGCTAGTCGGCCACTCGTCCCCGTAAACGAGCCAGCGCGCAAGCAGTGACGCCCGGTGAGCCAGATCACTGTACGCGCTCGGTTGAGCACACGCAGCAGGGCCCTCGTCCGCCACCCGGTGCCGTCCGCCGCCCTGCGGGTGGAATCATCGAGGGGTGAGCCGCACCGAGAGCACCCGATTCCGACACCATCAGGCCCTCCTGGTGGGGGCGATCATCGGCACCATCGGTGCCCTGCCCCTGGCCAGCGCCAGCGCGTACCTGCTGCCGGTGTTGCTGGTGCCCCTGGCCGTGGGGGTCTGGGCCTGGCGGGCCGGTACGGACGCGGACCGCGACGGGCTGCGGCTACGGGCCCTGGTCGGCGACCGCCGGATCCGCTGGGACCAGATCGTCGAGCTGGGCGGCGACGCCCGCGGCCGGGCGGTGGCCCAACTCGACGACGGCTCTCGACTCGTCCTGCCCGCGGTACGCCAGCGGGACCTGCCGCTGCTGGTCGCCGCGGCCGGACAGGGCGAGGTCCAGGCGGCTCAGTAGCCGTCCACCACCACGTTGTCGGGCTGCTCCCCGGCGACGAAGCGCCGGATCTGTCGCCCCACCAGGTCGTACGCCCGAGGCAGCAGCCCGCGTACCGACCCGGCCACATGCGGGGTGATCAGCACGTTCGGCAGCTCCCAGAGCGGATGGTCGGCGGGCAGGGGTTCCGGGTCGGTGACGTCCAGGGCCGCGCTGATCCGGCCGGTCGTCACCTCGGCCACCAGCGCCTTCGTGTCCACGACCGGTCCCCGGGCGGCGTTCACCAGCAGGGCGCCGTCCGGCATCGCGGCCAGGAAGGCTTCGTCGACCAGGCCCCGGGTCTGCTCGGTCAGCGGCACCAGCAGCACCACGATGTCGGCCTGCGGCAGCAGGGTGGGCAGGGCCTCCACCTCGTGCACCCCCGGTCGCGCCGTCCGGGCCACCAGGTCGAACTGCACCTCGAAGGGGGCCAGCCGGTTCCGCACGGCGGTACCGATCGAACCGGCACCGACGATCAGCACACGTTTGCCGGTCAGCTCGTCGGTCGGGGCCACCTCGTCGTACGCCCACCGACGCTGGGGCTGGGCGCGGGCCAGGGCCGGGAAGCCACGCAGCTGGGACAGGATGGCGGTGACCACCCACTCGGCGGTCGAGGGATCGTGCACCCCCCGGGCATCGCAGAGCAGGACCCCCGGCGGGATCCGCCCGATCCACGGATCCGCCCCGGCCGAGAGCAGCTGGACCACCGCCAGGTCGGGCAGTTCCCGCAGCAGGGTGGTGGCCGCCGCCGGGGCCAGGAAGGGCGGCACCCAGAACCGGACACCGGCGGTCGAGGAGGGCAGCCGGTCCGGATCGCTCATCGTCTCGACGATGACCTCCGGCGGCAGCTCACCCAGCAGGTCGTGACCGGTCTCGTGCGGAATCCATACCTTCACGCTGGCTGACGATAGCCCCGGCGACGGCCAGCGCCACGGCGGGTCGGCGGATGCGGGCACCGGCGCGGGCGTCCACGGCGGGCTACCCTGGGCCGCGTGAGCGCCCGTCTGCCACTCCCCCGTGCCCGTAAGCTCCGTACCCTCCTGGGGGTGTCCTGCGCGACACTCCTGCTGGTCGCCACCGGTTGCAGCCTCGGCGAACCGGAGCCGGATCCCGCCGGTGAACCGCCGAACCTGCCCACCCCCTCCGCCGGGGCGGGCGAGGGCGACCGGGAGGTCGTCGCCACCGTGCTCGCCCAGGGGCTGCGGGTGCCGTGGGGCATCGCCTTCCTGCCCGACGGCGGGGCCCTGGTCACCGAACGGGACAGCGGCCGGATAGTCCAGGTCGGCCCGGAGTCGACCACGGACGGTCTGCGGGTCACCGAGGTGCAGACCATCGACGAGGTGGTCGCCTCGGGCGAGGGTGGCCTGCTGGGCATCGCGGTGTCACCGCAGTACGCGCAGGACAGGACGGTCTTCGTCTACTACACCGCCGAACAGGACAACCGGATCGCCCGGTTGCGGATCGGCGAGAAACCCACCCCGATCCTGACCGGCATCCCCAAGGCCGGCATCCACAACGGCGGCGGCCTGGCCTTCGGCCCCGACGGGCACCTCTACGCCAGCACCGGCGACGCCGGGGACACCGACCAGTCCCAGGACGCCGAGCAGCTCGGCGGCAAGATCCTGCGGATCACCCCGGAGGGCAAGCCCGCGCCCGGCAACCCCTTCCCGGACTCCCCGGTCTGGTCCCTGGGCCACCGCAACGTGCAGGGCATCGCCTGGGACGGCGACCGGATGTACGCCGTCGAGTTCGGTCAGAACACCTGGGACGAGATCAACCAGATCACCAAGGGCAAGAACTACGGCTGGCCCGAGGTGGAGGGCCGAGGGGACGACGACAAGTACGTCGACCCGATCGTGCAGTGGTCTACCGACGAGGCCTCCTGCTCCGGGCTGGCGGCCACCGAACGCACCCTGGCCACCGCCTGCCTGCGCGGCCAGCGTCTCTGGCTGGTCGAGCTGACCGACGCCGGGACGGTGCTCGGGCAGCCCCAGGCCCTGCTGACCGAGCGGTACGGGCGGCTGCGCGCGGTGGCCACCGCCCCGGACGGCTCGATCTGGGTGGGCACCTCCAACCATGACGGGCGGGGCCGTCCCGCCGCCGAGGACGACCGACTGTTGCGACTTGTTTTCGCAGGTGGCGGAGCTGGGCGAAGCTGAGGCAGGCTCTAGTACAGCACCCTCAGGTTTGTCAAGATCCTTCGGCGGGCAGGTCAGAGTCTCGATATGGGCGATCAGGAACACGGGCAGCCGCCCCACGGCGCGGAGCCGACCCGTCGCACCCGCCGCTTCCCCGCGCTGCGGCGGGGCAATGCGGCGTCCCCCCGCCGTGGGCGGTCCACCGGCCTACGCCGAATAGGGACGGCTCTGGCCGTGCTGGTCGTCACCCTGGCCGGGGTGCTGCTCGGCACCCTGGCCGGCGGGCAGGTCGAGACGGACATCGGTCCCTTCCGCGCCAAGCTGTCCATCTCACCGACCACGGTCGGCGGCACCACCATCAAGATCCCGCCGCTGGGCGCTCTCCTGCTCAACAGCCATGACGGGCCCACCCAGTTGACCGTGGAGCTGGGTGCGCTGGACCAGAGCCGGGTCGAGGCCTTGCTGGACGACCCGGCGAGTCTCAACCGGGCCACCCAGTCGGCGGTCGACGAGGTCCACGACGGGGTACTGCGGCTAGGGCTGCGTACCCTCGGGGCCACCGTGCTGGCCACCGTGCTGCTGGCCCTGCTGGTGTTCCGGGACACCCGCCGGGCCGCCTGGGCGGGCGGGCTGGCCCTGCTGATCGCCGCGGGCAGCCTGGGCACCGCCGCGAGCACCCTGCGACCCCAGGCCATCGAGGAGCCGACCTACGAGGGGCTGCTGGTCAACGCCCCCGCGATCGTCGGCGACGTACGCAAGATCGCCAACGACTACACCCGGTACGCCGAGCAGCTCCAACGCCTCATCGGCAACGTCACCCAGCTCTACACCACCGTGTCGGCGCTGCCGGTGTACGAGCAGGATCCCGGCACCACCCGGGTCCTGCACATCTCCGACATGCACCTCAACCCGGCCGCCTGGCAGCTCATCCGCACCGTGGTGGAGCAGTTCGGCATCGACGTGGTCATCGACACCGGGGACATCACCGACTGGGGCAGCGAGCCGGAGGCCTCCTACGTCGGCTCGATCAGCCTGCTGCGCAAGCCGTACGTCTACATCCGGGGCAACCACGACTCCGGTCGTACGGCGGCGGCGGTGGCCCGCCAACCGAACGCGATCGTGCTGGACAACGCGACCACCACGGTCGCCGGACTGACCATCGCCGGCATCGGCGACCCCCGCTTCACCCCGGACAAGAGCACCTCCCCGGCCGCCGGCAGCCCGGTCCCGCCCACCGCGGACGAACTGGTCACCACCGGTCAGACCCTGGCCGCCACCATCCGCAGCTCCCCCAAGCCGGTGAACCTCGCCCTGGTGCACGACCCCGTCATCGCCGGCCCCCTGTCCGGCACCACCCCGCTGGTGCTCGCCGGTCACACTCACCGGCGGCAGATCGAACAGCTGCCGGAGGTACCGGGCCAGCAGCCCACCACCCTGATGGTGCAGGGTTCCACCGGCGGCGCCGGACTACGCGGCCTGGAGGGCGAGGAGCCGACCCCGCTGACCATGACGGTGCTCTACTTCGACCAGGACAAGCAGCTCCAGGCCTACGACACCATCACCGTCGGAGGCACCGGCCAAGCCCAGGTCAACCTGGAACGCACCGTCATAACTCCCCCCGTCACCCCCACTCCCCCCACCACCCCAACCCCCACCCCCACCCGCTAACCCCGCCCCCCTCTCACCTCACCTCACCTCACCTCACCCCGCCCCGCCCCGCCCCGCCCCGCCCCGCCCCGCCCCGCCCCGGCGATCTTGCACTTTTGGTCGCTGATTTGGGTGGTTTGCGAGGTTTATGGCGTCAAAAAGTGCAAGATCGCCGAGGTGCAGGGGTGGCGGCGGGTGGGCGCTGGGGTGGGTGGGGGGTGGGGGGGTGAGGGGGAGGGGGTCAGTGGAGGGAGAGGGCGGCCAGGGCGGCGTTGACGATGCTGCCGGGGAGCAGGTCGTGCAGGTCGTAGAGCTCGTGGACGCTGCCGGACTGGCCGAACTCGTCCACCCCCAGCGGCACCGCCGGGGCGGCCAGGGCCGAGCCCAGCCAGGCCATCGCGTGCGAGGCGGCGTCGTGCACGGTGACCACCGGGGTCCGGTCGGCGAAGGCCGACCGCAGGGCCCCCGGCACACTGGGCACGGTCGCCGTGCGTACCCCCTGCCGCAGGGTGCGCTGCCAGGCCCGGTAGAGGCGGTCGAGGCTGGTGACGTCCACGACGTGGGCGGCCACCCCCTCCTCGGCCAGTTCCGCCGCGGCGGTCAGCACCTCGGGCAGTACCGCACCCGAGGCGGCCAGCTGCACCGTCGGGGCCCCGGCCAGGTGCGGGTACGCCTGGTGGGCGTCGACCAGCCGGTACGCCCCGGCCAGCACCTGCCGCCGCAGCACCGCGTCACCGAGGCGGGCGCGGGCCGCCTCGAAGGGTGCCTGGTCCATCGGTCGGGTACTCAGCCGGAAGTAGTACGCCCCGTCCTCGGTCGGTGCCGCGGTCGCCGCGGGCTGGTCCGGGCCGGCGATCTGCCCCAGGGCGTCGCAGAGCAGCCAGTCCAGGCTGGTCGCGTACGCCGGCTCGATGAAGGTCACCCCGGGCAGTTCCAGGCCCACGCTCGCGGTGATGGTGGACTGGTGGGCGCCGCCCTCCGGAGCCAGGGTGATGCCCGACGGGGTTCCGGCGACCACGAACCGGGAGCCGGAGTAGGTGCCGTAGAGGAAGGCGTCCAGGCCCCGCAGCACGAAGGGGTCGTACACCGTGCCGACCGGCAGCAGCGGCTGCCCGGACAGGTCCCAGGCCAGGCCGAGCTGGCCGAGCAGCAGGAACAGGTTCATCTCGGAGATGCCCAGCTCGATGTGCTGCCCCTCGGGGCTCTCCGTCCAGCGCAGCATCCGGTCTTCCGACCAGGACCGCTGGGCGGTCGGCGCGAACACCCCGGTCTTGTTGATGAACCCGGCCAGGTTGGTCGAGGTCGCCACGTCCGGCGCGGTGGTGACGAGGTACCTGCCCACCTGCGGATCCCGGGCCAGGTCGACCAGCACCCGACCGAAGACCTCCTGGGTGGAGATCGGCTTGGTGGCGCGTACCTTCGTGGTCTGGGGGACGGTGACTCCCAGCGCCCGCCGACGGGGCGCGCGGGACAGCGCCTCCCGACGCTGCCCGGCCCGGATGCCCGCGGGCGAGGCCGGGTCGAGGCGGTCCCACTCGGTGTCCGGGGTCAGGCCGTGCGCGGCCCGCAGGGCCTCGATCTGGTCGCCGGTGAGTAGCGCGGAATGGTTGCGCGGATTGCCGGCGATCGGCAGACCCCAACCCTTGACGGTGTACGCGAACACGACACTCGGCCGGTCGGTCACCGCGTCACACTGGGCGTACGCGTCGAGCAGCGCCGCCAGGTCGTGCCCGCCCAGGTCGGTGACCAGGGGGCCCAGTTCGGCGTCCGGAATGTCCTCGACGAAGGTGGCCACCGCGTTCGGCGCGCCGTCGAGGAACTGCTTGCGCAGCTCCGGTCCGGTCAGCCCGAACAGCGACTGGTACTGCTCGTTGGGCATCGCGTCGATCCAGTCGCGCAGCGCCTCCCCACCGGGCTGGGCGTACGCCTCGGCCAGCTTGCGGCCGTACTTGACCTCGACCACGTGCCAGCCGGCCGCTTCGAACTGCCCCCGCCACTGGTCGATGCGTACCCCCGGCACCACCCGGTCCAGCGACTGCCGGTTGAAGTCGACCACCCACATCACGTTGCCGAGCCCGGTGGTGGCCGGGTCGGCGACCGCCTCCCAGATGTTGCCCTCGTCCAGCTCGGCGTCACCGATCAACGCGACGAACCGCGAGTGCGGGCGGGCCCCGAAGTGCGCGTCCACGTAGCGGCGGGTCACCGCGGCGAACAGCGGCGCGGCCGCACCCAGGCCGACCGACCCGGTGGAGAAGTCCACCCCGTCGGGGTCCTTCGTCCGCGAAGGGTACGACTGGAGACCACCCCGGGCCCGCAGCCGAGTCAGGTAGGACCGGTCCAGGTTGCCCAGCAGGTACTGAATGGCATGGAAAACCGGGGAGGCGTGCGGCTTGACCGCGACCCGGTCCTCGCCATCCAGATGCGCGAACCACAACGCCGTCATCGCACTGACCAGCGATGCACTGGAGGCCTGATGCCCCCCGACCTTGACCCCGTCCCCGGTCACCCGTTCCCGATTGGCCGCATCCACGATCCGGGTGGCCAACCACAACACCCGCCGCTGAATCTCATCGAGAACACCAACATCGTGCTGCTGCACAGCTGAACTCCATCCGAACGTCACCATTGACGCCCTACAGGACCCACCCCCTCCCCCCTCTCCCCTCTCCCCCACTCCCCCATCTGCCCCCGTTGATCATGAGGTTGGCGGCAGCCGTTGATCTCCAAGGTGCCGCCAACCTCATGATCAACGGGGCGAGACGGGGGTGGGGGTGGGGGTGGGGTGGGGGTTAGGGGGTGGGGGTGGGGGTGGGGGTGGGGGTTAGGGGGTGGGGGTTAGGCGGGTGAGGATCAGGTCGCGGACGGTTTTGGCGTCGGCTTGGCCTCGGGTGGTCTTCATTACGGCGCCTACCAGGGCTCCGGCGGCGGCTACCTTGCCGCTGCGGATCTTGTCGGCGATGTCGGGGTTGGCGGCGATCGCCTCGTCCACGGCGGCGGTGAGGGCGCTGGTGTCGGAGACGACCTCCAGGCTCCGGGCGGTCATGATCTCGGTGGGCGATCCCTCACCGGCGACCACGCCTTCCAGCACGGCACGGGCCAGCTTGTCGTTGAGCTTGCCGGCGTCGACCAGGCTCTGCAGCTCGGCGACCTGCGCCGGGGTGGCCCCGATGTCGGCCAGTTCCACACCGGTCTCGTTGGCCCGCCGGGACAGCTCACCCAGCCACCACTTGCGGGCGGCGGCCGGGGAGGCACCGGCGGCGACCGTCTGCTCGATCAGCTCGACCGCACCGGCGTTGAGCACCGACTGCATGTCCGTGTCCGACAGGCCCCACGCCTCCTGGAGGCGACGGCGGTGCAGCCGGGGCAGCTCCGGCAGGGCGGCCTTCAGCTCGGCCACCCAGGCCGGGTCGGGGGCGATGGGGACCAGGTCCGGCTCCGGGAAGTAGCGGTAGTCGGTGGCGGTCTCCTTGGACCGGCCCGGGGTGGTGTCCCCGGTGTCCTCGTGGAAGTGCCGGGTCTCCTGGGTGATCCGACCGCCGGCATCCAGTACGGAGGCCTGGCGCAGCATCTCCGAGCGGACCGCCCGCTCGACCGAGCGCAGCGAGTTGACGTTCTTGGTCTCGGTACGGGTGCCCCACTCCTCGCCGGGCAGGTTCAGCGAGGTGTTGACATCACACCGCAGCGAACCTTCCTCCATGCGGACGTCGGAGACCCCCAGGGAGCGGATCACGTCACGCAGCTCGGCGACGTACGCGCGGGCCACCTCGGGGGCGAGGGCACCGGTGCCGGGGATCGGCTTGGTGACGATCTCGACCAGGGGGATGCCGGCCCGGTTGTAGTCGACGAGGGACTCGGTGGCGCCGTGGATGCGGCCGGTGGCGCCGCCGACGTGCAGCGTCTTGCCGGTGTCCTCCTCCAGGTGCACCCGCTCGATGCCGATGCGCACCAGCTCGCCGTTGACCTCGACGTCCAGGTAGCCGTCGAAGCAGAGGGGCTCGTCGTACTGGCTGATCTGGAAGTTCTTCGGCATGTCCGGGTAGAAGTAGTTCTTCCGGGCGAACCGGCACCACTGCGCAATCGAGCAGTTCAGCGCCAGGCCGATCCGGATGGTCGCCTCGATGGCGGCCTTGTTGGCCACCGGCAGGGAGCCGGGCAGGCCCAGGCAGACCGGGCAGACCCGGGTGTTCGGCTCGCCGCCGAAGTCGGTCGGGCAGCCGCACCACATCTTGGTGTTCGTGCCCAGCTCGACGTGGGTCTCCAGGCCGATCACCGGCTCGTATCGCGCGACGACCTCGTCGTACGCGGGCAGCGTCGTGGTCATGAGAACTCCAGCTTTGCAGGCGGTAGCCGGCCCACGGCGGCATCCGGACACAACGCCGCCAAGCCTAACCGTTCCACCTGGCCCGCCTCGGCCGGGCATCACTCCTGCGGGCCTAGGCGGGGTGCCATTGCGGCGGGCCCAGGCGGGGGGTCACTCGGGTGCGCTGAAGCGTCGACGGTGGTTGACGGTCAACACCAGCAGGATCCCGCCGATGGAGAAGGCCAGGACGCTCAGCAGCAGCAGCACGATCGTCGAGTTCGATCCGGTGACCGGCAGCCAGGCCCCACTGGTCTTCGACGGCGAGGGAACTGGTGCCGCCGGACTCTCGGACGGGGTGGCGGTGGGGTCGACCGGAGAGGGGGTGACGGTGGGACCGGTAGGGGTGGCCGTCGGACCGGTAGGGGTGGCCGTGGGGGTCGACCTCGCGACGACGACCATGGCCACCTCGGTGGTGGCGCTGGTCTGTGCGCCGGCCGCCCGGACCATGAAGTCGAAGGTGCCGACGCTGCTGGGGGTGCCGCTGAGCAGGCCGTTGGTGGCCAGGGTCAGCCCGTTCGGCAGGTCACCGGCGGCCAGGGAGAAGGTGATGTTCTCGTCGCCCTCGGCGGTGAACGGGAAGGAGTACGGCTGGCCCACCGTGCCGGAGGGCGGGTTGCCGGAGGTGAAGGCGGTCGCCGCCTGAGCCACGACGATGGTGATGTCCTGCTCGCCGAAGAAGCCGTTCTTGTCGGTCATCCGCAGGGTGGCGCGGTAGGTGCCGGCCGTGTTCGGCGAGCCGCCCAGGGAGTTGCCGACCACCAACATGCCCGGCGGCAGACTCCCACTCACCGACAACGCATACGGCGCCGTACCACCGGTGGCCTCGACCGTGTGGATCGCGTACGTCCGACCCAGATACCTCGGCGACCGGGGCGCACCCGAGGTGATGTCGATCTGCGGTTCGCGTACCTCGATGGTCGCGGTCTGCTCGGCGAACTCACCCTCCGCGTCCGTCATCCGCAGGGTGAAGGTGTAGCTGCCGGCCGTGGTCGGCGAGCCGCCCAGGGAGTTGCCGACCACGAGCATGCCCGGCGGCAGACTCCCCGCACTCACCGACAACGCGTACGGGGCCGTACCACCGGTGGCCTCGACCGTGTGGACCGCGTACGTCTGGCCCAGATACCTCGGCGATTGGGGCGCGCCGGAGGTGATGGTGACGGTCGCCGCTGCGGCCGGTGGAGCGCCGACCAGCAGCAGGGCGACCACCATCGTCAGGGCCATGACCGGGCGCAGTGTCTTCATCGCACATCCAGGTCGGTCAGAACGACTCGTCGATCAGAACGGCTCGGGTCTGGCCGGCGACCAGAGTCCGGCAGACTCGTACCAATCCAATCAGCAAGCGTGACGCTGAGCAATCATCCACGCGGTGGCCAGGGTGTCGATTCCACAACGACCGCGCCCGGTGCGGTCGTGATGACCACAGGCGTGCGTACGGCGATGAGGTGCGCGGGCGGTCGACCGCCCGCGCACCTTCGGTCACAGGGCCGGCGGGGTGAGGGTGCCGACGGCGCTCTCCAGCGCGGCAGCCACCCGGTACATCCGGTCGTCGGCCATGGTCGGGGCCATCACCTGGAGACCCACCGGCAGCCCGTCGGCCAGACCACACGGCACCGAGATGCCCGGCCCGCCGTACAGGTTGGTCGGGATGGTGTACAGGTCGGCCAGGTACATCTGGTACGGGTCGGAGGTGCGGGCACCCAGCGGGAAGGCCACGAACGGGGTGGTCGGCGAGATCAGCGCGTCGACCTGCTCGAAGGCGGCCGTGAAGTCCCGGGTGATCAGGGTACGGACCTTCTGGGCCTGCCCGTAGTAGGCGTCGTAGTAGCCCGAGGAGAGGGCGTACGTGCCGATCATGATCCGTCGCTTGACCTCGGGGCCGAAGCCGGCCTCCCGGGTCAGCGACATGACCTCCTCCAGCGACCGGTTGCCGTCGTCGCCGACCCGCAGCCCGAACCGGACCCCGTCGAAGCGGGCCAGGTTGGAGGAGCACTCGCTCGGGGCGATCAGGTAGTACGCCGGCAGGGCGTACTTGAAGTGCGGGCAGGAGACCTCGACGATCTCCGCACCGAGCTTGGTCAGGGTGTCGACCGCCTCGTGGAAGGCGGCCATCACCCCCGGCTCGGCCCCCTCACCGGCGAACTCGGTGACGATGCCCAGCCGTACCCCGGTCAGGTCGCCGGTGGCACCGAGCTTCGCCGCCGCCACCACGTCCGGCACCGGCGCGGCGATGGAGGTCGAGTCGCGGGGGTCGTGCCCGCCGATGGCCTCGTGCAGCAGCGCGGCGTCCAGCACCGTACGCGCGCAGGGGCCGGGGGTGTCCAGCGAGGAGGAGAAGGCCACCAGGCCGTAGCGGGAGGTGCCGCCGTAGGTCGGCTTGGCGCCGACGGTGCCGGTGACCGCACCCGGCTGGCGGATCGAGCCGCCGGTGTCCGAGCCGATCGCCAGGGGTGCCTCGTACGCGGCCAGGGCGGCGGCGCTGCCCCCACCGGAACCACCCGGGATGCGGTCGGTGTCCCAGGGGTTGCGGGTCGGTCCGTACGCGGAGTATTCCGTGGAGGAGCCCATCGCGAACTCGTCCATGTTGGTCTTGCCGAGCATCACCGTGCCGGCGGCCCGCAGCCGCTGCACGATCGTCGAGTCGTACGGCGGACGCCAGCCCTCGAGGATCTTCGAGCCGACCGTGGTCGGCACTCCCTTGGTGGTCAGCACGTCCTTGACCGCCACCGGCACCCCGGCCAGCGGGCCCAACTGCGCGCCCTCGGCCCGCTGGGCGTCCACCTGCCGGGCGGCGGCCAGAGCGCCCTCGGTGTCGACATGCAGGAAGGCGTTGACCCGCCCGTCGACTGCGGCGATCCGGTCCAGGTGCGCCTGGGTCACCTCGACCGCGGAGGTCTGCCCCGAGGCCACCAGGCCGGCGATCTCGACGGCGCTCAACTTCGTCAGGTCACTCATGCCGCCACTCCGCTTCGACCCGTGCCGTCACCGAGCACGTTGATCCGCTCGCTCACGATGCCACATCCTCGTCCAGGATCCGCGGTACGCGGAACCGCTGCTCCTCCGCGTCCGGTGCGCCCGACAGCGCCTCCTGCGGGGTCAGGCACGGCGTCACCACGTCCTCGCGGAACACGTTGGTCAGCGGCACCGAGTGCGAGGTGGGCGGGATGTCGGCGGCGGCGACCTCGCCCACCTGGGCTACCGCCTGGAGGATCACGTCGAGCTGGCCGGCGAAGGTGTCGAGTTCCTCCTCCGTCACGGCGAGCCGCGACAGTCGCGCCAGGTGCGCGACCTCCTCGCGGGAGATGGCGGCCATCAGTGCCCCCTTCGTGGCTGTCCCTGCGTCTGCCTAACGCCCACCCGGTCCTGCGACCCGTGGTGACGTCCAGCGAGTCTATTGTTCCGTGCCCGGCCGACCGCTGGGGGCTCCCCGGCCCCCGGTTCACACACCCGATCGCCTGCCCTGGCCTCCCGCCCGCCGGGCCGGGCGGGTCAGCGGGGGTGCCGCCGGGGCAGCTCGGCCTCCTCGGAGGTGGCCAGGGGGCGGACCGGACGGTAGCGGGCCAGCCAGGCGACCAGTTCCTCGGCCGGCATCGGCCGGGCGTAGAACCAGCCCTGGGCGGCGTCGCAGCCGGCCGCGTGCAGCATCCGCCAGGTCCGCTCGTCCTCCACCCCCTCGGCCACCACCCGCAGCCCGAGCGCCTTGGCCAGTTCGATGGTCGACCGTACGATCGCCGCGTCGTCGCTGTCCTCGACCATGCCCAGGACGAAGGACCGGTCGACCTTCACCTCCGACAGGGGTAGCCGACGCAGGTGTTGCAGGGACGAGTAGCCGGTGCCGAAGTCGTCCAGGGCGATGCCCACCCCGATCCGGTGCAGCCGGGTGATGGTGGTCAGCACCCGACGGGGATCGGCCATCAGGGCGCCTTCGGTGATCTCCAGTTGCAGTCGCTCGGGGGCCACCCCGTAGCGGGTCAGCCGGTCGGCTATCTGCTCGGCGATCTCACCGGTGTGCAGGTCCCGCACGCTGACGTTGAGGGCGGCCCGCAGCCCGACCCCGGCCGAGGACCATTTGGCGAGCTGCTCCACCACGTCGTCGACGACCCGGCGGGTCAGCAACCGCATCACCGCGCTCTGCTCGGCCACCCGGATCAGTTCCTCCGGGTCGACCATGCCCCGGCGGGGGTGGCGCCACCGCAGCAGCGCCTCCACCCCGACCACCGCGCCGGTGGCGATCTCGATCTGCGGCTGGTAATAGAGCATGATCTCGCCCACCTCCGAAGCCGGCTCCGGCGGCTCCTCGGAGGGGGTCGGTCCGACCCACACCGGTTCGCCGTCCGATGCCGGTGGGGTGGGCTGGGTGCTGCGCCGCAGGATCGGGTCCGCGGCCGTCACGATGTGGTTGATCAGCTCGTCGTGGTGGACCTCGGTGGGCAGCCGACGGCGACGCCGGGGCCACCACCGCTGGCCGGTACGCCCACCGGCCGCCCCGGCCACCGGCAGGGTGGCGCCGTCCCCGCCGCGTACCGGGGAGGTGGCCGGCGGGGGCTGTCCGGTCGGTCCCGCCTCCAGCACCCGACGCAGGTCGGCCAGGAGGCTCAGCCGCTCGGCCGAGTTGTGGTCGGACTCCGGGGTGTAGACGGCCACGGTGTCGTTGCGGTGCTTGGCGTCATACATCGCCACGTCGGCGTGCCGCATCAGGGTGGCGAAGTCCTCGCCGTGGTCGGGATAGAGGGCGATGCCGATGGAGCCTCCGACATCCAGCGGCAACCCGTCCAACTGCACCGGCTCGGCCAGCACCTGCACCACCTGGTCGGCGAAGGCCCGGGCCTGCCCTACCTCGGTCAGCCCGGTCATCACGATGGCGAACTCGTCGCCGCCCAGCCGGGCGACCAGGCCGGGCGGTTCGACCACCTCGGTCAGCCGGGCACTAACCTCGACCAGCAGCCGGTCCCCCACGGCGTGTCCCAGGGCGTCGTTGACGTTCTTGAAGCGGTCCAGGTCGATCAGCAGCAGGGCCAGCTGGGCGTCCGGCTCCCCCCGCGCGGCGCGCTCGGCGTGCCGGTGCACCTGCTCGTTGACCTCGGCCAGCAGGGCCTTGCGGTTGGGGAGCCCGGTCAGCGGGTCGAGCGCGGCCAGTTGACGCTGCTCCACGGTGAGCCGCGCCATCCGGTACACCGCGAACAGCGGCACCAGCACCAGCGGGACCAGGGCCGCGCTGGCCCGGGCCGCGGTCACCAGGATCGGCGCCAGCAGCAGCAGGGAACCGGTGGAGAGCAACTCGAAGGGCAGCCCCCGCCAGGCGTTCGGCCACCACCGCTCGCCGAAACGCAGCCGGACGGCGGCGGTGACCAGCCCGTAGTTGACCAGGAACCAGGCCACCCCGGCGCCGCCGATCGCCGCGACGTCCGCCCAGGTCAGGGGCCCGCCGTCGAAGGCCGCGCCGGGCGCCAGCCGACTGATGGCGTACGCGGCGGCCAGGGAGCAGGCGTACTGGGCGGCGTTGAAGGCGGTACGCCAGGGGGCGTGACCCGACCGGACCCCGGAGACCAGCACGGCCACCGCCTGCACGGCGACCGCAGGCCCGAGCCCCCAGCCGAGCAGGATGGCGAAGGTGAAGCAGCTGGAGGGGTAGACCGCGGAGGACTGCCGCCGCCCGGGCGCGACGAACGGGCGCGCGTCGCAGGCCACCGCGAGCACCGCCATCGTCCAGAAGGCCACCGGCAACGTGGACACCGACGTGCCCAGTGACACCAGGGGGCCGGCCGAGACCAGCACGGCCACCGCGAGCACACCGGCCACGAAGGCGGTGAACTGCGCCGCCCGTTCGGGCGGGACCAGGTTGCGCGGGTCGGGCGGCTCCATCACACCTCCCGGTACGGAACCCGGCACGTGCTCTCACGTGCCGTGACCCAATGAAACGCCCCCGGTGCCGGTTTCCCCGCCACGACAGTCACGAATCGGGCGTAGTCGTGATTAAGTTGGTATCCTTCGCGAGTGCCCCGAAGGGGTCAGGCGTCGATTCGTGCCACCTCGCGGGCCGCCTCGACCCCTGCATCGAGCAGGACCTGGAAACCCTCCTCGTCGAGGATCGGCACCTTGAGGGTCGCCGCCTTGTCCGCCTTGGACCCGGGATTGTCCCCGACGACCACGAAGCCGGTCTTCTTGGAGACCGAGCCGGAGACCTTGCCGCCCCGGGACTGGATCGCCTCGGCGGCCTGATCGCGGGAGTATCCGCTGAGGGTGCCGGTGACCACCACGGTGGTCCCCTCCAGGGGGCGGGGCCCCTCCGCCACGGCCTCCTCGGCCATCCGTACCCCGGCCTCGGCCCATTTGCGGACCACCTCGCGGTGCCAGTCGACGGCGAACCACTCCCGGATGCTCGCCGCGATGGTCGGACCCACCCCGTCGACGGAGGAGAGTTCCTCCTCGGAGGCGGCGTCGATCGCCTCGATCGAGCGGAAGTGCCGGGCCAGGGCCTGTGCGGCCGTCGGCCCGACATGCCGGATGGAGAGCGCCACCAGCACCCGCCACAGGTCACGTTCCCTGGCCACGGCCAGGTTGTCGAGCAGCTTCGTGGCGTTGGTGCCCAGGCTGCCGTCCTTGTTGACGAAGAAGGGCGAACGGGCCAACTGCTCCGCGTCCAGGGAGAACAGGTCCCCCTCGTCGGTGATGATCTGCGCGTCGAGCAGGGCGGCCCCGCTCTTGTAGCCGAGCGCCTCGATGTCGAAGGCGCCGCGCCCGGCCAGGTGGAACACCCGCTCCCGCAGCTGCGCCGGGCAGCTGCGGGCATTCGGGCAGCGGATGTCGACGTCGCCCTCCTTGGCCGGGGCCAGCGGGGTGCCGCAGGCCGGGCAGGTGGTGGGCATGACGAAGGGCCGGGCGTCCGGCGGGCGCAGATCGACCACCGGGCCCAGCACCTCCGGGATCACGTCGCCGGCCTTGCGGATCACCACCGTGTCGCCGATCAGCACCCCCTTGCGCTGCACCTCGCGGGCGTTGTGCAGGGTCGCGTACGTCACTGTGGAGCCGGCCACCTTCACCGGTTGCAGCACGGCCCGGGGGGTGGCCCGCCCGGTACGGCCGACCTCTACCTCGATGTCGAGGAGCTTGGTGTTGACCTCCTCCGGGGGGTACTTGAAGGCGATCGCCCAACGGGGTGCCCGGCTGGTCGAGCCCAGTCGTCCCTGGATCGGCACCGGGTCGACCTTCACGACCACCCCGTCGATCTCGTGCTCGACGTCGTGCCGGTGCGCGGCGTAGTGGGCGATGTAGTCGCGGACCCCGGCCAGATCCGGCAGCACCCGCCAGCGGTCACTGGTCGGCAGCCCCCACGCCTTCAACGCCGAGTACGACTCGGACTGGGTGCTCGGCTGGAAACCACGCCGGGCCCCGATGCCGTGCACCACCAGCCGCAACGGCCGGGAGGCGGTGATCCGCGGGTCCTTCTGCCGCAGGCTGCCGGCGGCCGCGTTGCGGGGGTTGGCGAAGGGCGCCTTGCCCTGCTCGACCAGGCCGGCGTTGAGGTCGGCGAAGGCCTCGACCGGGAAGTAGATCTCGCCTCGCACCTCGATGAACTCGGGGACCGGGCCGTACTGCTCCGAGTCGGTCAGCCGGCTGGGCACGTCCCGGATGCTGCGTACGTTGGCGGTGACGTCCTCGCCGGTGCGCCCGTCCCCCCGGGTGGCCGCCCGGATCAGCCGGCCCCCCTGGTAGGTCAGGTTGATCGCCAGCCCGTCGACCTTCAGCTCGCACAGGTAGGGCACCGGCCCACCGGCGTCCCGCTCCACCCGCTCCGCCCAGGCGGCCAGTTCCTCGTCGGCGAAGGCATTGTCCAGCGACATCATCCGCTCGGCGTGGTCCACCGGGGTGAAGTCCGTGGAAAAGGTGCCACCTACCCGCTGGGTCGGCGAGTCCGGCGTACGCAGGGCCGGGAACTCCTCCTCCAGGGCGGTCAGCTCACGCAGTTGCCGGTCGAACTCCGCGTCGGAGACGGTCGGCGAGTCGAGCACGTAGTAGCGGTACTGATGCTCGGTCAGCTCCTGACTCAGGGTGGCGTGACGTTCCCGCGCCTGTGGGGTCGGCTCGGCTCCCGCCGCCGCCTCCTGCGCCGCGCTGACCTGCTGACCGCTCGCTTCTTCGGACACGCTGCCGCCTCCGGCCACCGGACCTCCCGTGATCGTGCTACCTCCGAACCGTAGTCCCCGGGTCGGACAACCCGGCCCACCAGGGCGGCCACCAGCCGTTACGCCGGGCCCCAACCGTTCAGTCGCGGTCGGCGGAGAGGGCGGCCAGCTGGTCGGCGTACTCGATTTGCTCGGCCCACCGGGTCGGCCAGGCGGCCATGCCCTGGGCCGCGCCCACGAAGGCACCGGCGAGCGCGGCGATGGAATCGGAGTCACCGGCGGTCCGGGCACCCCGGGCCAGGGCGCCGACCGGGTCCTCGGCGTGCCGCAGGGCGCAGTAGAGGGCGGTGGCCAGGGCCTCCTCCGCGATCCACCCCGCACCGGTCAGCCGGCACGGGTCGCCACCCTCGTCCGGTGCGGACAGGGCCGCGTCCAGCCGACCCAGCGCGGCACCGCATTCGTCCCAACCGGCCGCGATGAACTCCTGCGCCGTCGCGGCCCCGGCTCGCCGCCACAGGTCGCCGAGCCAGTCGTCCCGATAGACCTTCCGCTGCTCGTCCACCCGCTCGGTGAGCAGACCGGGCAGCTCCGCCAGGGCCACCCCGGCCCGCAACAACCAGACGGCGTACGCGGTCAGCTCGCTGGCGGCCAGGCCGGTCGGGTGACCGTGGGTCAGGCCGGCCTGGAGTTGGGCCAGCCCGGCCAGGGTGTCCGGGTCGATGTCCAGCAGCCCGACCGGGGTCACCCGCATGTTGGCCCCGCAGCCCTTGGAGTCGATCACGGTGGCCTGCTGCCAGGGCAGTCCCCGGGACAGCTCGGCACAGGCCCGCAGGCAGGTCATTCCCGGTGCCCGGTTGTTGTCCGGGCTGCCGGCCCAGGTCAGGAAGCGTTGCCGCAGCAGGGGCTGCACCGCCTCGGGGGTGAACTCCGGGGCGTCGTGCAGCGCCCAGGCCACCGCCAGCGCCATCTGGGTGTCGTCGGTGACCAGCGCGGGGTCGCCGACCAGGTCCCTAGGGCCGGTCGGCCCGTACCGATTCTCGATCTCGGCGACGCTGAGGAACTCGGTGGGCTTGCCCAGGGCGTCGCCGTAGGCGAGCCCGAAGAGCGAACCGGCGACTCGATGTGACACGGCGGTGGTCATGGAGAAGATCATGCCGTCAGTCGGCAAGCCCCGGCCCGCCGGAGGCGGTCAGGGCCAGCAGAGACAGAAGGGATGCCCGAACGGGTCGGCGTAGACCCGGAACCCCTCACCCCCACCGGGCAGTCGCCGGGCGCCCAGCGCCAGCACCGCCTGCTCCGCGGTCTCGATGTCCTCGACCGTCACATCCAGATGGAGCTGTTGGGGGCGGTCCGGATCGGGCCAGGCCGGCGGACGCAGATCCGGTGCCCGTTGGAAGGCCAACCGGGGCTGATGGCCGGGTGGACCCCCGAGCACCACCCAGTCGTTGCCCTCGGAGTCGTCCTCCACCAGCGGCAGGCCTAGCAGCTCTGCGTAGAAGCCCGCCAGGGCCCGAGGGTCGGGGCAGTCGATGACCGTGGAGCGTAGTCGTCCAATCATGTCGGTCATCCTGCCCACCGGGTACGACAGGAAACTCACACCTCGGCGAGCCGACGACCCGCGTCCCGGCAGGCGGCCAGGACCCCCCGGAGGTACGCCGGGGTCGCCCCGGCCAGCCCGCAGGTGGGAGTGACCACCACCTGCTCGGCGAGGTGGGCCCGGGGGAAGCCCAGGCGGTCCCAGAGTCCGCGTACCCGATCGGCCACCTGGGCCGAGGTCGGCGCCCCACCTGTCGGGGACGCCGCCGCAGCGCCGGACGGCGATGAGGGCGGCGCGCTCGGGGCGGCCCCGGCCAGCAGGCCCAGGCCGGCGTCCAGCGCCTCACCCAACGGGTCCAGGTCGGTCACCAGGCTCAGGTTGAGGGCCACCCCGACCGCACCGGCGGACCGGATCAACTCCAGCGGCACCTCCGGGGCGCAGCAGTGCACCACGGTCGGTACCCCCGCCGCCTCGATCACCCCGCCCAGCAGGGCCCGGGCCACCTCCGACTCCATGACCCGGTAGGTACCGAGGCCACTCTCGGTAGGTACCCGACCGGCCAGCACGGTCGGCAACGATGGCTCGTCCAACTGGAGCAGCACCCTGGCCCTGGGCACCCGGCGGGCCACCGCCTCGACGTGATTGCGCAGCCCTTCGGCCAGGGAACCGGCGAGATCGCGTACCGCACCGGGGTCGCGCAGCATCCGGCCGCCGATCGGCAACTCCAGGGAGGCGGCCAGGGTCAGTGGACCGCCCGCCTGGATCTTGATCGTGCCGGCGTACTCCTCGGCCTGCTCGGCCAACTGGTCCAGGTCCCGTTCCATCAGGTCACGGGCCCGGCGCAGGTCCTTGCCGGGGCGGGAGGCGATTCGCCAGCGGGCGGCGTACAGCTCCACCGGCAATTCGGCCAGCAGGCCGGCGGTGCGCCCGATCAGGTCGGCGCCCGGCCCCCGGGCCGGCAACTCGGGCAGATGTGGCAGGGCGGGAAGTTCACCGAGCACGATCCGCTGTGCCTCGGCGATGTCAGTGCCGGGCAGCGACCCGATCCCGGTCGCCGCGCCCACCGGCCAGGGCCAATCCCGATCAGTCACGGCAGCACCCTACCCGCTGGCGTACCCCGACCCGCCCCAACCACCGCTCCCCCGGCCCGGCACCGGACCCCTCGGCCCCGGCCAGGCAGCCGGGCTAGCGCCAGGGGTGGGCGATCAGTCGGTGATGGTGGCCGAGCCCAGGACGATGTCCCCGGCCCGGTCCGGGCGGTAGGCGACGATGGCCTGACCGGCCGCCACCCCCCGCAGCGGACGACGCAGGTCGGCACGCAGCCGGTCGCCGTCGACCGTGACGGCGGCAGGTACGACGTCACCGTGCGCCCGCAACTGCACCTCGCACTCGATCGGCTGATCCGGAATCGGGCCGCCGGTCCAGACCGGACGGGTGGCGGAGACGGTGGACACCTCCAAGGCCTCGGCCGGGCCCACCGTCACCGTGTTGGTCTTGGGGGTGATGGAGAGCACGTACCGGGGCCGACCGTCCGGGGCCGGCCGGTCCAGGTGCAGACCACGCCGCTGCCCGACGGTGTACGCGTACGCCCCGGTGTGCCGGCCGACCACGGAGCCGGTGGTGGCGTCGACCACGTCGCCGGGCGACTCGCCGAGCCGCTGGGCCAGGAAACCCCGGGTGTCGCCGTCGGCGATGAAGCAGATGTCGTGCGAATCCGGCTTGTCGGCGACGGCCAGACCACGGTCGGCGGCCTCCTGCCGCACCTGGGCCTTGGTCGAGTCGCCGAGCGGGAACATCGACCGGTCCAACTGCTCCCGGGTGAGCACGGCCAGCACGTAGGACTGGTCCTTGGCCAGGTCGACACTGCGGCGCAGCAGACCGTCCGGACCCAGCCGGGCGTGATGGCCGGTGACCACCGCGTCGAACCCCAGGGCTACCGCCCGGTCCAGCACCGCGGCGAACTTGATCTTCTCGTTGCAGCGCAGGCAGGGATTGGGGGTACGCCCGGCCGCGTACTCGGCGACGAAGTCGTCGACCACGTCGGCGTGGAAGCGGTCGGCCATGTCCCACACGTAGAACGGGATGCCGAGCACGTCGGCCGCGCGCCGGGCGTCCCGGGAGTCCTCCAGGGTGCAGCAGCCCCGGGCGCCGGTGCGGTAGGTCTGCGGGTTGCGCGCCAGAGCCAGGTGTACGCCGGTGACGTCGTGACCGGCCTGCACCGCCCGCGCCGCCGCCACGGCGGAATCCACGCCGCCGGACATCGCCGCCAACACCCTCACCCGGACCACGCTCCCTTCCCGTCGAGCCTATCCCCCGCCCCGGCGCCGGTCGGCGCTCGGTGGGGCAGGTGTTAACCGGGGGCCCCTGCTCTACCGCAGGCGTTAAGAAGGGGCCCTTCCTTCGCCGTCAGCGGGGGCTGCGTTGGGCGGCGCGGCGGGCCCGTTCGACCGCACCGGGCAGCGCGGCGATCAGGGCGTCCACGTCGGCGGAGGTGCTGGTGTGGCCGAGGGAGAAGCGCAGCGAGGAGCGGGCCCGGTCGTCGTCCGCGCCCATCGCCAGCAGCACGTGCGAGGGCTGGGCCACCCCCGCCGAGCAGGCCGAACCGGTCGAGCAGTAGATGCCCTGGGCGTCCAGCAGCAGCAGCAGGGCGTCCCCCTCACAGCCGGGGAAGGAGAAGTGCGCGTTGCCGGGCAGCCGGTCGGCCGGGTCGCCGTTGTAGACCACCTCGGGCACCGCCTGCCGGACCCGCCGCACCAGGTCGTCGCGGAGGGCGGCCACCCGGACGGCGTACTCCTGCTGGCCCTTGACGGCGGCCTCGACCGCGACGGCGAAGGCGACGATGCCGGCGGTGTCCAGGGTGCCGGAGCGTACGTCCCGTTCCTGCCCACCCCCGTGCAGCAGGGGGACGGCGGCCACCTCCCGGGCCAGCAGCAGGGCACCCACCCCGACCGGGCCGCCCAGCTTGTGCCCGGTCACGGTGAGGGCGGCGACCCCGCTGGCGGCGAAGTCGACCGGTATCTGGCCGACCGCCTGGATCGCGTCCGTGTGGATCGGCACCCCGAACTCCGTCGCCACGGCGGCCAGCTCGCTGATCCGCTGCACCGTACCGACCTCGTTGTTCGCCCACATCGCGGTGATCAGGGCCACCTGGTCGCCGTGCTCGGCCAGCTCCGCGCGCAACGCGTCGGGGTGCAGCCGGCCGACCTCGTCGACCGGCAGCAACCCCAACTGTGCCTGCTCGTGTCGGCCCAGCCAGTCCACCGCGTCCAGTACGGCGTGGTGCTCGACCGCGCTGGAGACCACCCGGCGGCGGGCCGGGTCGGCGTCCCGGCGGGCCCAGAAGATGCCCTTGACCGCCAGGTTGTCGCTCTCCGTACCGCCACCGGTGAAGATCACCTCGGAGGGCCGGGCACCCAGTGCGGCGGCCACCCGCTCCCGCGACTCCTCCACCTGCCGCCGGGCACGCCGACCGGAGGCGTGCAGTGAGGACGCGTTGCCGACCTCGCGGGCGGCCGCGACGTACGCCTCAAGTGCCTCGGGGAGCACCGGGGTCGTCGCAGCATGATCCAGGTAAGCCATCACGACTCAGCCTAACGACCGGGTGCGCCCCGACCGCAGGCTGGATGACCCGACCTGGACATCAGACCGGCACCGCGGTCACCACGATGTTGTCGCGGTACCGGCGGGCCTCGGCGTCGAAGGGCCCGCCGCAGGTGATCAGGGTCAGGCGGGGCCGACCGTCGCGGGCGAAGTAACGCTCCAGCGGGATCTTCGTCTTGTCGTACTCCTCCCGGGCCACCACCCGGTAGGTCCGCTCGATCCCGTCCTCACCGGTGGCCGTCAGGGTGTCGCCCGGTGCCAGGTCGCGCAGTCGGTAGAAGGCCCCCCGGCCCTGCTCGGCGCTGTCGACATGCCCGGCGATCACCACCGAACCGGTCTCGGCCGCCAACCCGGGTCCGTAGCGGTACCAGCCGACCCGGTCGACACTGGGCGGCACGTCGAACTCCCCGGTGCCCTTGTCGACCCCTACGGGGTTGACCCGGGCGGTGACCTCGATCGCCGGGATCCGCAGGCGGACCGGGGGCACCACCGCGGGATCGTCCGGCAGGGCCCCCGGGACCACCGGGGGGCCACCGGTCGACGACCGGGCGGCCGAGGGGGTCGGGTCGGCCAGGGCCGCGGCCTGCTCGGCGCCGACCGGCCCGTCCGGTCGGGACAGCACGGCCAGCACGGCCGCCACGGTCAGCGCGGCGGCGCCGGCGGCCACCGCCGCCAGCGCCCCACGGTTGACCACGGTCACCGGCGACCCGACCGGAGTACGGCCACCCGCGCCCCACCGGCTACCAGCAGCAGGAGCCCGGTGCCCGCCAGGGCGTACCACCACGATCCCAGGCCGGTGTCGGCCTGGCCGCCGGTGCCGCTGGGCACCCCGGAGGGGGCCGAGTGCAGGCCGGTGATGGTCTGCGCCACCACGGTCAGGTTCTCCGCCTCCGCGGAGCCGATGGCGTAGACGACCGTGGCCGTGCCCTCGCGCAGGTTCAGATCGGCCGGCCCGATCACCACCGTGTCGGTGCCGGCGAGCACCACGTCGGCGGAGACACTGCCGGCGTCCACATCGGCCTTGGCCTCGTTCGGATTGGTCAGCCCCTCGAAGACCGGGCTGCCACCGGCCCGTACGTCCACCCCCGGGGCGGCGGCGGTGTGCCGGACGATCAGCCGGGCCTTGCCGGCGTCGACCTTGGCGGTGTCGTTGACGAAGGGGGTGATGGTGGGCTCCCCCTCGGCGTTCAGGTGGGCGGCGATGCTGATGTTCGCCCCGCCGGGCACCTCGGCGTCGTCCGCGGTCAGGATCGCCTGTCCGATGGGCTCACCGGGCTTGGTCAGGGCGATGTCGTACGACCCCTCCGGCAGGTCCAGCGGGCCGGCCACGTCGCCGGGCTTGAAGTTCTCCAGGGTCTTCTCCCCGTTGACGTAGACGTCGACCGGGGTGTCCGGGATCCCGTGCACGACGGAGACCTTCGAGTCGGCGGCGTAGGCCGGGGTCGCCGTCGCGAGGCCGGCGCCGACGAAGGTCAGCGCGGCGACCGCGCCACCCGCGGCGACCCGGCGAAGGTACGCGAACTGCATGTCTGCCTCCTGCTGTTTCGTACTGGTTCGTCAGGCTTGCTGTGCACCCCGAGTTACGCCGGGTCCACGCCATCCGGATGCGGCCGGAGGCGACTTTCTTTTCTTCGCCGAAAGCGCATCCGACCAGCACCGCCCGGACGAAGAGAGGTCGAGGAGCCCCTGGGGCGAACGGATCGCCAGGCCACGTCGGACGGACAGAGAGGACGGCACCGGTGCGCGCTACAGTCGGGTATGCCTCCAACCAGGCGAGCCGTCTCGTGACGGAGATCCGGCAGGAGCCGGAGACCTCCGACGACGAGTTGGCCCGACGCTTCCGGGCCGGTGACGAGCGGGCGCTACGCGAGGCGTACGACCGCTACGGACGGGCCGTGCTCCACCTGGCCACCAGCACCCTGATCAACCGCAGCGACGCGGAGGACGCGACCCAGGCCACCTTCGTCGCCGCCTGGCTGGGCCGGGACACCTTCGATCCGACCAAGGGGTCGCTGGTCGGCTGGCTGCTGGGGATCGGCCGACGCAAGGTGATCGACCGGCTGCGCTCCTTCGCCCGGGAGAACCGGGTGGTCGAGACCGTACGCCAACTGCCCGAACCGGTGCCCCCTGGCGACGACCCGGACACCGTGGTCGACCGGCTGGTGGTGGCCGAGGAGTTGGCGCGGCTGCCGGACGAGCAGCGACGGATGTTGGAATTGGCCTTCTTCGACGATCTGACCCACCAGCAGATCGCGGCGGTCACCGGAGTGCCGCTGGGCACGGTGAAGAGTCACATCCGGCGGGGCATGGCGAGTCTCAAGCGCAGATGGGAGGTGGACGGTGCAGCATCTGGAGCACGACCGGCTGATATTTCTGGCGCTCGGTGAGACCGAGGCGGACAATGCCGACCGCAGCCATCTGGACGCCTGCTCGCACTGCCGCACCGAGTTGGCGGGTCTGCGCGAGGTCGCCGGCCTGGGCAAGGCCACCCAGTCCCTGCGCGACCTGCCCGATCCGCCGGAGCACCTCTGGCAGAACATCACCGCCGAGATCGCGGCGGCCCAACAGCTGCCCACCCTGACCCGGCCACGGCCGGAGGATCACCCGGACCCGGCCGTACCGCCGGTGTCCCGCCGGCCCCGCCGTTGGGTCCGGTACGCGGTCACCGCGGTTGCCGCCGCCGCCCTGGGGGTGGTCGGCACGGCTGCGGTGCTGCGGGAGGGCACTCCGCCGCAGCCGTCCGTGACGGCCAGTGCCCAACTGGCCGCGTACGGCTCGACCCCGCCACAGGCCCGGGGTGACGCCCGGGTGCTCGGCAGCGGAGAACTGCACCTGCACGTGGCGAATCTCCCGCCCGTACCGGGGTATTACGAGGTGTGGCTGATCAACCCGCAGAACATGGAGATGTTCTCGGTCGGGGTGCTGGGCACTGGCTCTGAGGTGCTGCTGCCGCTGCCGCCGAACGTGGACCTGCGGCAATACTCTGTCGTGGACGTCTCCGCCGAGCAGTTCGACAACGACACCGCCCACTCCGGCGACAGCCTGTTGAGGGGCGCTCTGACGGGCTGATCGGCGGGCCGGTTCAGCTCCCCGGCCCGCCGATCAGCTCCCTTGTTCACGCGACAGCCGCCGTCCGGGATTCCGGGCGGCGGCTGTCGCGGTACGGCTCACTTGCGCTTGCGGATCTCCTCGGCGGCCTGCGGGACCACCTTGAACAGGTCACCGACCACACCGAAGTCGGCCAGCTCGAAGATCGGCGCCTCGCCGTCCTTGTTGACCGCGACGATGGTCTTCGAGGTCTGCATACCGGCCCGGTGCTGGATCGCACCGGAGATGCCCAGCGCGATGTACAGCTGCGGGGAGACCGTCTTGCCGGTCTGCCCGATCTGGTACTGGTGGGGGTAGAAGCCGGAGTCCACCGCCGCCCGGGAGGCGCCGACGGCGCCGCCGAGCAGGTCGGCGATCTCCTCGACCAGCTTGAAGTTGTCCGCGTTGCCGACCCCACGGCCACCGGCCACGACCACGCCGGCCTCGGTGAGCTCGGGCCGGGAGCCCTTCTGCTCGGCCACCCGGTCGACCACCTTGGCCAGCTTGTCGGTGTCGCTGACGGCGACGGTGAGCTGCTCGACCGCCGGGGTGGCGGCGGCCGGGGTCGGGGTCACCGAGTTCGGCCGGACGGTGACCAGCGGCAGGCCCCGGGTCACCTTGGCGGTGACGATGGTGGAGCCGGCGAAGGCCACCTGGGTGGCGGTGCCGTCGGCGGCCAGGGCGACCACGTCGGTCAGGATGCCGTTGTCCAGCTTGACCGCCAGTCGGGCGGCGATCTCCTTGCCCTCCTGGGAGGAGGCGAGCAGGACGGCGGCCGGCTGTACCCGCTTGACCAGATCGGCGACCACGGTGGCTTTCGGGGCCACCAGGTAACCGTCGATCTGCTCACCCTCGGCGGCGTAGATCTTCTCCGCGCCGTACTCGCCCAGCTTGGCCGACAGCGCCTCGGCGGCACCGGTGCCACCGAGCACCACGGCCGAGGGGCTGCCCAGCTCACGGGCCAGGGTGAGCATTTCCAGGGTGACCTTCTTGACGCCGAACTCGCCAGTGGCTTCGACGACGACGAGAACCTCAGACATGTCCCACACCCCTCACACGAACTTCTCGGTGGCGAGGAACTCGACCAGCTGCACGCCGCCGGAACCCTCGTCGGTGACCTTCGCGCCACCGGAGCGCGGCGGACGCTTGCTGTGCTCGACGACCACGCTGGTCGCCCCGGCGAGGCCGACCTCGTCCGCGGCCACCCCCAGGTCGGCCAGGGACAGGGTCTGCACCGGCTTCTTCTTGGCGGCCATGATGCCCTTGAAGGACGGGTACCGGGGCTCGTTGATGGTGTCCCAGACCGACACGATGGCCGGGGTCGAGGCGGTGACCACCTCGTAGCCCTCCTCGGTCTGCCGCTCCACCGTCAGGGTGGCGCCCTCGACGGTGAGCTTGCGGGCCCCGGTCAGGGCCGCCACCCCGAGCCGCTCGGCCAGCATGTGCGGCATCACCTGCACCCGGCCGTCGGTCGACTCCGACCCGCAGAGCACCAGGTCGGCGTTGAGCTGACCGAGGGCGGCGGCGAGCACCTTGGAGGTGGCCACGGCGCACGACCCGTGCAGGGCGTCGTCCACCACGTGCACCGCCTTGTCCGGGCCCATCGACAGCGCCTTACGGATCGACTCGGTCGCCCGGTCCGGACCCATGGTCAGGATGGTCACCTCGCCGCCGTGCGCTTCCTTGATCTTCAACGCCTCTTCGATGGCGTATTCGTCCATCTCGTTGATGACGTTGTTCGCCGAACCGCGGTCGACTGTGTTGTCGTCAGGACGCAGGTTGCGGTCCGCGCCCGAATCAGGCACCTGCTTGACGAGTACGACGATATTCATCGCGCTTCGACGACCCTCCTGCTGTGGTGGTGTGATCACTTGCCCTGTGCTGGGCGCAGCCTTGCTCCTTAGCCACCGTTAGGTCAACTTCAGGCTGCGGTGCAGTTGCCCACGCGGCAATGTTACCTGCCAGTAGCTTACCTTCCGGACGCGCCCCGAGTGACTCAGCTCACCGGCATTCTCCCCGCTCGGGGCCACCTGCGGCCAACCGGCACGCGCCGACGGCCGGAGGGTGCCGGCGCGGTCAGGCCAGCGCCTCGGCGATCCGCTCGATGACCTGCGCCTCCGCCGCACTGATCCCGTTGTGGGCCCGCGCCGTCCGATCGGCGGCGGCCAGCACCACCGAGCGGTAGACCGCGACATCCTCCGGCGACTTCTCCGCCAGGATCCGGACCGCCTCCCGCAGGGCGGGCAGCACGACCCCCTCGATTTCCGCCGCCGAGCGGCGGGGCAGCTTAGGCAGGGGCCCGCTGCTCAGGGCCGTCTCGACCACCCCGCTGGCGTTGACGATGGCCGCGGAGGCGGCGAAGCTCTCCCGGAACAGCGCCAGCACCCCCGGGTCGGCGTCGGACACCAGGAACACCGCCCCGAAGGCCCCCGTCTTGAGGGTCGACATCTCCTCGTCCGTCAGTCGACGCTCCATGATCACGGAGTGTAGACGTAGGGGGTGGTGCTGGTGACCGGGACGAGACCGAGACTCTCCAGCAGCGCACGACTCTCCTCGGCGGCATCGACCTGCAACAGGGTCCGGTCCCGTTGGCCGGCCAGCCGGGCCCGGTAGGTGACCAGCGCCCGGTAGATGCCCTGCCGACGCCACTGCGGCCGGGTGGACCCACCCCACAGGGTGGCGAAGGTCGTGCCTGCGGGATAGCGGACCCAGCCCGCGCTGACCAGGGTGTCACCGGCCTCGGCCACCACGACGGTGATCGCCTGCGGATCGGCGGCGATCTCGCGTTCCAGCCCGTCGGCTAGGCCGGCCAGGTCACGGCCCCACAGCTCGGTCTCCAGGGCCGCGATCCGGTCCAGGTCCGCCCCGGTGGTGACCTCCCGCAGGCGTACCCCCTCGGGCACCACCGGCAGCGCGGAGGCCAGCGGCGCGACCGGGCCGACCAGGACGCTCTCCTGGGCCTGCGGCAGGAAACCGGCCGCTTGCAGCCGCTGCGGCAGGTCCGCCGGCTCGTCGTGGCCGTGCAGCTTCCACTCCACCGGCTCGCCCCGCTCCCGGGACGCCGCCGCCTGACGGGCGATCAGGGCGTCGAGTTCGGCGTCGACCAGCCCACCGAGGTCCCGGTAGGTCACCAGACCACCAGAGTCGAGACCCCAGATCCGGAACAACGGACCGTCCGGCTCGATGCTCGCGCCCTCCGGGACCGGGTCGGGCAGGCCCGGCCGCAGCTGGGCGTCGTACGCCGCGCGCAAAGTCGTCACGTCAAGATCCGTCATGTTTCCAGGTTATGCCCAGTTAACGCCGGATAATCACCACCGTGTGGCAGAGGATCAGGAACTGGTTCGACCCGCAGGAGATGCGTTCGGTCGGCACCACCCCCGACTACCGCTTCTCCCTGGCCAACGAGCGGACCTTCCTGGCCTGGCTGCGTACCGGGTTGGCGCTGATCGCCGGTGGCCTGGCCGCCGCCCAGTTCCTGCCCACCCTGTCCCCCCGGCACCTGCGTGAGGCGATCTCCGTGGCGCTGCTGCTGCTCGGCGGCGCGGTGGCGATCCGCGCCATCGACCACTGGGCGCGGGTGGAACGGGCCATCCGGCTGGACGAGGAGCTGCCGGCCTCCCGCTTCCCGGCGGTGCTGGCCGTCGTGGTGGGCCTCGGCGCGCTGCTGCTGGTGGTCGCGGTCGTGGCCGGGGCGATCGACGGATGACGGCCGCCCGCGACCCGGGGCTTCAACCCGAGCGGACCCGGCTGGCCTGGCGGCGTGCCGCGCTGGCGGTGACCGTGGTGGCGATCCTGACCGTCCGACTGGCGCTGCTCGCCGACCGGTTCGGGGCGGTGCTGGCCGTCCTGGCCATCCTCTGCTGGGGCGTCGCGATCAAGCTGTGCTGGCGCCGGGCCGTGGGCACCGGGGTGCCCCGCACCGGCGGTCGTACCTACGGTGCCGTCGGGCTGTGCATCACCGGGTTCGCCCTGATCGGGGTCGTGCTGGTCGCGTACGGGGTGTGAGCATCGACCGAGAGTAGGACATGATGGGTGCATGGCCCGGCTCTATATCCTCCTCTTCCTGGTACAGGTCGTCCTCGCCGTCTGCGCCCTGATCAGTTGCCTCTCGGCCGAGGAGGACGACGTTCGTCATCTGCCCCGGATCGCCTGGGTGCTGATGATCCTGTTCTTCCCCCTGATCGGCTCGATCGCCTGGTTCCTGGCCGGCCGCAAGCGCAAGGCCGCCGGTGGGGGCATGTTCTCCGGCGGAGTCCAGTCCCCGGTACGCCGTCCGGCCCGGCCGCTCGCGCCGGACGACGACCCCGAGTTCCTGCGCTCGATCGAGGAGCGCTCGCGCCAGGAGGACCAGGAACTCTTCCGCCGCTGGGAGGACGACCTGCGCAAGCGCGAGGACGACCTGCGCCGCCGCGAGGGGGACCCGCCCCGCGAGGAGCCCCGCCCCGAGGTGTGACCCCCGGGGCAGGTCGCCCCGGGATCAGGCCAGGTTGGACGAGCGGGGGTAGGCGTCGGCCGGGTCGGTGATGACATTGACCAGGTAGGGCACCCCGGATTCGAAGGCCCGGTGCAGGGCCGGGCCCAGATCGGCGGCCTTGGCGACCGTCTCCCCCGCACCGCCCAGGGCGGTGACCACCTGGTCGTAGCGCAGTTCCGGCTGGAGGTCGGCGGCCACGTCGTAGCCGTACATGGCCCGCATGGGGTGCTTCTCCAGCCCCCAGATGCCGTTGTTGCCGACCACGATGACCACCGGCAGCTTCTGCCGGACCAGGGACTCCACATCCATCAGCGAGAAGCCGGCCGCCCCGTCGCCCATCAGCACACAGATCTGCCGGTCGGGATGGGTCACCCGGGCCCCCATCGCGTAGCCCATGCCGGTGCCCAGGCAGCCGTACGGGCCCGGGTCCAGCCAGGTGCCCGGCTGGGCCGGCTCCAGGTACCGGCCGGCGTACGAGACGAAGTCCCCGCCGTCACCGATGGTGATCGCGTCCGCGGCCAGCACCCGACGCAACTCGCCGTAGACCCGGGCGGGACGGATCGGGTCCGTCTCGGCGGCCATCTCCTCGGCGTCGCGGGCCTTGGCGGCGTCCTCGGCGGTACGCAACTGCGCCACCCAGTCGGTGTGGTCGACCCGGTCGCCGGGGTACTCGGCCAGGGTGGTGAGGATGGCGCGCAGGTCACCGGCGGGGGCCACGGCGGGCTGCACATGGGTGGCCCGCTGGCTGGGGGCGTCGACGATGTGCACCACGGTGGCGTCGCCGAAGTCGCCGAAGGAGAGCCGGAAGTCCAACGGGGTGCCCACCACCACGACCACGTCGGCGCCCTTGAGCGCCACCCGCCGGGCCTTGGCGAAGGCCAGCGGGTGCTGCGGGGGCAGGGCCCCCCGGCCCATGCCGTTGGTGAAGACCGGCACTTCCAGGGCCTCGGCGGCGGCGCGCAGGGCCGCCACGGCGTCCCCGGCGTAGACGTCCGACCCGGCGATGATGACCGGCCGCTGCGCGGAGGCGATCAGGCCGGCGGCCTTGGCGACCTCCTCGGGGTCGGCCTCGATTCCGGCGATGGCCGGTCCGGCCGGCAGGTCGGCGTCGCCGGTGGAGAAGACCGCCTCCAGGGGGAAGTCCAGGAAGACCGGGCCCCGGTGCGGGGTGAGGGCGGTGGTCAGCGCCGCGGCGACCGCCCGGGGGATGTCGTCGGCGCTGAACACCGTCTCGGCGTGCTTGGTGACCGGGGCGACCAGCGGCAGGTGGTCCATCTCCTGGAGGCTGCCGGAACCCCACCGGAACTGCGGGGCCCGCCCGCCCAGCACCAGCACCGGGGAGGCGTTGAAGTAGGCGCTGGTCAGGCCGGAGATGCCGTTGGTCACCCCGGGACCGGCGGTGAGCACGGCCAGGCCGGGGCGGCGCTGCAACTTGGCCACCGCCTCGGCGGCGAAGACGGCGGACTGCTCGTGCCGCACGTCGTACAGCGGGAATCCGGCCTTGTGGGCGGCGTCGTAGAGCGGGAACACGTGACCGCCGGAGAGGGTGAACATCTCCCGCACCCCGTACGCCCGCAGCGCCGCCAGGGCCAGGTCTCCGCCGTGGCCTTCGATCCGCTCCGTCATCGCCGCTCCTTCGCCTAGCCTGACCGGAGTCACACGCTACTGGCCGGTAGGGGGAATGTGAACCACCCTCATCGACCGGTGAAGTCCGGCTTGCGCTTCTCGACGAAGGCCCGCATGCCCTCCCGCCGGTCCTCCGTGGCGAACAGCGCCGCGAAGAGCTGACTCTCCCAGGCCAGGCCCGAGTTCAGGTCCATGTCCAGGCCGCCGTCGACCGCCAGCTTGGCCGCCCGCAGCGCCTGCACCGGCCCGCTGAGGTACGGCTTCACCAGCGCCACGGCCGCCGCGTAGACCTCGGCCGCCGGGACCACCCGGTCGGCCAGGCCGATGCGCAGCGCCTCCTGGGCGTCGACCATCCGACCCGACATGATCAGGTCCTTGGCGCGGGCCGGGCCGACCAGCCGGGCCAGTCGCTGGGTGCCCCCGGCACCGGGGATGATGCCCAGCTTGATCTCGGGCTGGCCCAGCTTGGCGTCCTCGGCCACCACCCGCCAGTCACAGGCCAGCGCCAGCTCACAACCCCCACCCAGGGCGTACCCGGTGATCGCGGCGACCACCGGCTTGGGGATCCGGGCGATCGCGCCGAGGGCGCTGGACAGGTCGGCGGCCCGGTCCGCCATGTCCACATAGGACATGTCGGCCATCTCCTTGATGTCCGCCCCGGCCGCGAAGACCTTCTCCCCGCCGTACACGATGACCGCGCGGACTCCGGGGTCGGCGGTGGCCGCCGTCGCCGCGGCCCGCAACTCCTCCTGGACCTGGGTGTTCAGGGCGTTCATCGGCGGCCGTTCCAGCCGAATGGTGCCGATGCCGTCCCCGGTCTCCAGCCGCACGAACTCGCCCACGCTGAGCCTCACTTCCTCGTCGAAGTCGCGTGCCAACCTTACGACCAGCCGCCACCGGCACGTAGTCTGGCTGCCAGTCCCGCGCCCCGGAGTTCCCATGGTCACGTACTACGACGACAAGTCCGTACAGGTCACCTCCACCGCCGTCACCGTCAACGGCGACGCCTACCCGCTGGCCGAGATCAGCGAGGTCTGGCACCACCAGGGCAGCCGGTCCTGGCGGGTGCTGATCGGCCGGGGTGCCCTCGGCGCGGCGATGATCGGCCCACTGGTGGCCGCCGTGCTCGGCATCGCGCTGGCCGTCTGGCTGGACGGGTCGGCCACCGTCACGGTCGCCATCATCGGGGTCTCCATCCTGATCGGACTGGCCGCCGGGCCGATCGCCGACCAGCTCTTCGAGTACTTCGACCGCTCGTACGCCCGAGGCAGCCGCCCCCGTGAGGTCTGGATCCGCTGGCGGGGCCACCCGGTACGGCTGCTGCGCACCCCGGACGCGCTGCGCTTCGGACAGATCTACCGCGCCGTCCAACGCGCCATGGAAGCCCAGATGCAAGGAAGGGCCCCCCGTTAACGCCTCCGGTAGAGCAGGGGTCCCCGCTTAACCACACCAGGGTGACCGCGCCATCGCCATCAGTTGCCGGAAGATGGTTAGGCTTAGTGATGGCGCTCTATTACCGGGACGATGCGGTGCAGGTCTCCTCAGAGTCGATCCGGGTCGCCGGACACGTCATCCCGATCTCCGAGGTCACCTATGTCTGGCATCAGAAGGGGCAGACCACCCTGGCGGTCCGGGGCCGGGTGCTCGGGC
Organism: Micromonospora sp. NPDC048871; assembly: GCF_043198155.1. NCBI lineage: Bacteria > Bacillati > Actinomycetota > Actinomycetes > Micromonosporales > Micromonosporaceae > Micromonospora > Micromonospora sp. NPDC048871. The sequence goes on from NZ_JBICUM010000001.1 coordinate 486,859, forward strand.
GGGGCGTACTGGTGCTGCTGCTGTCCCTGCCCCCGCTCATCGGGGTGGTCTGCGTACTGTCGCTGCTCTTCTCGGCCCAGGACCGGGGCTGGGTGCCGGCCCTGGTGGCACTGGTGGCCTGCCTGGTCATCGCCCTGGCCCTGGTGCCCTTCCTGGAGATCCCGCTGGGCTGGCTGGACCGCTCCTACGAACGCGGCAACCGGGTGCACGAGCTGTGGGTGCAGTACCGGGGGCAGGAGGCCATGGTGCTGCGCACCCCGGACGCCCTGCGCTTCGGGCAGATCTACCGGGCGGTGCAGCGGGCCGTGGAGCAGAGTGACCGCTGGTGACCACCCGCGCGGCGACGGTGGCCCGCCCGGCGCACACTGGAGTTCATGGTGATCCCCCTGCCCCGGCCGACCGCCGTCGTCGGCCTGACCCGTACCGCCCTCGACTCGGCCGCCTCCTTCGCCGCGATCCCGGGCCGCGCCTTCGCGGTCCTCGACGGGGTGGAGGCGCTGCTGACCCGGATCAACGGGGTGGTCGACCGGATCGAGGAGACCCTGGACCGCACCGACCAGGTGCTGGCCGACGCCGAGGTCGCCGTCCGGGAGGTAGCCGTGATCAGCGCCGCCGCGACCGCCGCGGTGGACAACGCCGGTACGGTCGCCGCTGCCGCCGCCGAGGTGGTGACGCGGGCGCAGACGGTGTCCGGCCGGGCAGCCGAGGCGGTAGGGGTGGCGGCCGAGGCCGCGGCGACGGCGGCCGAACTGCTGACCGCGTACGAGCCGGCGCTGCGCCGGGCCGCGCCGATGGCCACCCACTTCATCGAGCAGCTCAGCCACGAGGAGGTGGCCGCGGCGGTACGCCTAATCGACGAGTTGCCGAAGCTGCGGCAGCATCTCACCGCCGACGTCATGCCGATCCTGGCCACCCTGGACCGGGTCGGCCCGGACCTGCACGACCTGCTGGACGTCACCCGGGACCTCAAGCTAGCCGTGGCCGGCATCCCCGGCCTGGCGATGCTGCGTCGGCGCGGCGAGAAACTCAACGACGACGCCAGCTGACCGGGCCGGGTCCGCGGGGCCGGTTCAGGGGGTCGGGTACAACTCGTCGATCTCGGCCCGGTGGGGCAGGGACACGCTGGCGCCGAGGCGCCGGACGCAGGCCGCCCCGGCCGCCACCGCCCAGCGCACCGCGTCGACCAGGTCCCGGCCCTCGCCCCAGGCGACCGCCAGGGCACCGGTGAAGGCGTCCCCGGCGGCCGTGGAGTCGACGGCCGCCACCGGCACGGCGGGCAGGTGCACGGCGGTGCCCTCCCGATCGCCGTACCAGGCACCCGCCGCGCCGAGGGTCAGCACCGCTCGCGGCACCAGATCCAGCAGGGCGTGCGGGTCCTCCCGGCCCCGGCCGGTGTAGGCCTGGGCCTCGTTCTCGTTGACCACCAGCAGGTCCACGGCGGCCAGCAGTTCCGGCGGCATCGGGAGGGCGGGTGCCGCGTTGAGCACCACCCGTCTGCCCGCCTCCCGGGCGGCCACGGCAGCCTGGGTCACCGTCTCTACCGGGATCTCCAACTGGGCGACGAGCACGTCGGCCTCGCGTACCAGGTCGAGTTCGGCCTCGGTCAGGTCGGTGAGCGAGGCGTTGGCCCCCGGGGTCACCAGGATCGCGTTCTCGCCCGCGGCGTTCACCATCACCAGGGCCACCCCGGAGGGACCGTAGGTGACCCGTAGCGGGCCGGTGTCGACACCGGCGGCGGTGATCCGGGCCTTCAGGGTGACGCCGAACGAGTCCGAGCCGATCGCACCGAGGAAGGCGCAGTCGGCGCCCGCCCGGGTCGCGGCGATGGCCTGGTTGGCCCCCTTGCCGCCGGGCACCATGACGAAGTCCGTGCCGAGCCGGGTCTCACCCGGCCGGGGCAGGGCCTCCGCGGTGGCGACCAGATCCATGTTCGCGCTGCCCACCACGACGACGCGAGGCTGACGCACGGGAGCCTCCCTGCGGGGTTTGCGACTTGTTAGAAAGGGACCCTTCCTATACCTCAGGCGTTAAGAGGGGGCCCTTCCTTACACCTCAGGCGGCGCGGGCGGTGTAGCGGTCGCCGTTGCGTTCGACCAGCAGCGGCAGGCCGAAGGTCTTGGTGAGGTTGTCCGCGGTGAGGGTCTCCGCCAGCAGGCCCTGGGCCACCACCCCGCCGTCGCGCAGCAGCAGGGCGTGGGTGAACCCGGGCGGGATCTCCTCCACGTGGTGGGTGACCAGGACCATCGCCGGGGCGTCCGGATCCTGGGCCAGCTCGGCCAGCCGGGCCACCAGGTCCTCCCGGCCGCCCAGGTCCAGCCCGGCCGCCGGCTCGTCGAGCAGCAGCAGCTCCGGGTCGGTCATCAGCGCCCGGGCGATCTGGGTCCGCTTGCGTTCGCCCTCCGACAGGGTGCCGAACCTGCGGTCGGCCAGCCCGCCGACCCCGAGCTGACTCAGCAGGGCCCGCGCCCGGGCCTCGTCGGCCGGGTCGTAGCTCTCCCGCCAGCGGCCGACCACCGACCAGGCGGCGGTCATCACCACATCGGTGACCCGCTCGTCGGCCGGCAGGCTGGCGGCCAGGGCCGCGGTGGTCAGGCCGATGCGGGTACGCAGCTCGTTGAGGTCCGTGCGGCCGATCCGCTCCCCCAGCACGTGGGCGGTGCCGACGGTCGGGTGCAGCCGCCCCGAGGCCAGGTTGAGCAGGGTGGTCTTGCCGGCACCGTTGGGGCCCAGCACCACCCAGCGTTCGTCCAGCTCCACCCGCCAGTCGACGTCGTGCAGCAGGGCGGTGCCGGATCGGCGTACGCCGACGCCGTCGAGGCTGACCACCAGATCCGCGTCCACGGGTGCGGGGGCGGTCGAGGCGCCACCGGCGCCAGGGATCAGGTCACCAGTCACCCGCCCATCCAACCACGCAACGCGTGCCGCCCCCATGGGCGGGCGTGGTGGCCGTAGGGTGAGCGCCGTGTCGTTGCTCACCTCAGCCGAGTCGGCGGTCATGCCCAGTAGTGGTCCGGGGTCTTCCGCGTGAGCGCGGTCATCGAGATCGAGGGACTGCGGAAGACCTTCCGCAGTCTGCGTAAGGGTTCCCGGGTCGCCGTGGACGGCTTCGACCTGCTGGTCGAGGCCGGTCAGGTGCACGGGTTCCTGGGGCCCAACGGGTCGGGCAAGACCACCACCCTGCGGGCCTTGCTCGGGCTGGTCCGCGCCGACGCGGGACACCTGCGGGTGCTCGGTGCGGACGCACCGGAATCTCTGCCCCGGGTCGCCGCCCGGGTCGGCGCGATCGTGGAGAGTCCGCAGTTCTTCGGTAACTTCACCGGCCACCGCACCCTGCGGCTGCTGGCCGTGGCCGGGGGTCTGCCGGTCAGCCGGGTCGACGAGGTGCTGGAGCAGGTCGGGCTGCGCGATCGGGGCCACGACCGGGTCAAGGGGTACTCACTCGGCATGAAGCAGCGCCTGGCGGTGGCCTCGGCTCTGCTCAAACGGCCCGAGCTGCTGATTCTGGACGAGCCGGCCAACGGGCTGGACCCGGCGGGCATCCGGGAGATGCGGGACCTGATGCGGACCCTGGCCGGCAACGGGGTGACCGTGCTGGTCTCCAGTCACATCCTGGCCGAGATCCAGCTGATCTGCGACCACGTCACGATCATCTCCCGGGGGCGGCGGGTGACGGCCGGGCCGGTGGCCGAGGTGCTGGCCGGGTTCGACCGCAACGAGTGTCTGGTACGCGCCGACGACCTGGTCCGGGCCGAGGAGCTGCTACGCGGCGCCGGGTTGACCGTCACCGGGCACCCCGACCATCTGATCGTCGGCCGGGTGACCGATCCGACCCTGATCAGCCGGACCCTGGGCGAGCAGGGCCTCTGGGTACGCGAGCTGACCCCGGTGCGGCCGGATCTGGAGAGCGTCTTCCTGGAGTTGACCGGGGCCGGGCCGCAGCCGACTCTCCCCCGGCAGGCCGACGGCGGACCCCGGCCCGGGCCCGGGCCCGGCTCCGGTGGGGCGACCCCCGCCGCCGGCCGGATGATCGACCTGGACGAGTTCCGGGGGGTGGATCGGTGAACCTGTTCCGCGCCGAGGTGGAGCGGCTGACCGCCCGCCGCTTCGTGCAGCTGATGGTCCTGTTGCTGCTGGCGGCGTTCATGGTGACCGCGGGGACCACCCTGGCCGGTTCCCACTCGCCCACCCGGGACGAACTCGCCACCGCCCAGCAGGAGGCCGCGGCCAGTCGACAGGCCCTGGAGGCGGAACATGCCCGCTGCCTGGCCCGCGATCGGGGTGAGGAGTGGGCCCAACGAGACGGCGCCTACCTGCCGCACGACTGCGCCGAGGTCGATCCCGCCCGGTTGGACCGGTTGCCGGTCACGGCCGACTTTCTGGAGGGGGTCTTCACCTTCACCCAGCAGGCCGAGTCGCTGCTGTACTTCCTGATCGCCTTCCTGCTGATGTTCGGTTTCCTGGTCGGGGCCTCCTACATCGGCGCCGACCTGAACTCCGGCGGGGTGGTCAACCTCCTGCTGTGGCGGCCCCGCCGACTGATGGTGCTCGGTACGAAACTGGGCACCCTGCTCGGCGCGGTCGTGGTGCTGTCCGTGCTCGCCTCGGTGGCGTACCTGGTCACCTTCTGGGTCGTCGCCCACCTGGACGGCTATCCCGGCCCCACCGACCCAACCTTCTGGGCCGCCCTGGCCCAGTTGTGGGGTCGGGGGATCGGGCTGGTGCTGCTGGCCACCGGGGTCGGCTTCGCCCTGGCCACCATCGGTCGGCACACCGCGGCGGCCCTCGGCGCGGTGATGGCGTACCTGGTGGTGTGGGAGTTGGGCGGCCGGATCGTGCTGCAGATCCTGGAGGTGGCCCGGCCGGATCAGCTCATGCTCAGCACCCATGTGGCCGCCTGGCTCACCAAGGAGGTCCGGCTCTACGACAACAGTGTCTGCACCAGCGACTACTACGGCTACTGCGACGGCAGCTACCTGCTGACCTGGCGACCGGCCCTGGTCGTACTGCTGCTGCTCACCGCCGGTCTCACCATCGCCGCGTTCGCGGTGTTCCGGCGGCGGGACCTGGCCTGACCCGGCGGGACCTGGCCTGACCCGGCGGGGTCCTCAACCGACCGTGGAGCCGAAGACCTCGTCCCGGACGGCGTTCAGGGCGGTGCGCAGCGCGCCGTGCAGGATCGGTTCCTCGGTCAGCCCGGTGGGCACCACCCGGGGGCGGACCAGGGTGATGGCGGCCACCTCGTGCTGCACCCGCTCGGCCAGCGCGGCCCCTCCGGCCTGGCCGACCTCCCCGGCCAGCACCACCAGCGGGGGGTCCAGCACCACGCAGGTGCTGGCCACCCCCAGGGCCAACCGGCGCGCCACCTCGTCGAGCATCGGCCCGCCGGCCGTACCGGCGACGATGGCGGCCTTGACCGCCTCGGCGGCGCCACCGTCGGGGTAGCCGTGCTCGCGGGCCAGGGCGCGGATCGCGTCCGCCCCGGCCACCTGCTGGAAGGCCGGCTTGGCCCGGCGGGACACGTCGCGCGGGATCGGCGCCCCGGGCACCGGCAGGTAGCCGATCTCCCCGGCCGCGCCGCTGCTGCCGTGGTGCAACCGGCCGTTCAGCATGATCGCCAGGCCGACCCCGGCGCCGATCCAGACCAGGACGAAATCCTCCACCCCCTGGGCCGCGCCGGACTGGGCCTCGGCCACCGCGGCCAGGTTGACGTCGTTCTCGAAGACCACCGGGGTGTCCAGGTCCTCGCGGAGGGCGGCCAGCAGGCCACGGTGCCAGCGGGGCAGGTCGAAGGCGAAGGTGATGTCGCCGGTGCCCGGATCGACCAGGCCGGGGGTGCCGAGCACGATCCGGCGTACGCTGTCCAACTGCGCCCCGGCGCTGCTGGCGGCCTGGACCACGGCGTTGTGCACCACCCCCACCGGGTCGTCGGTGTCCTTGGTGGACTGTTCCACCCGCCCGACCACCGCGCCGGTGATGTCCGCGCAGGCGGCCACCACCCGTTCCGCCCCGACGTCCACCCCGACGACGTACGCGCTGCCCGGCCGCACGGCGTAGAGCTGCGCGTTCGGCCCCCGCCCGCCGGCCTGCTCACCCACCCGGGCCACCAGGCCCCGCTCCTCCAGCCGTTCCACCAACTGGGAGGCGGTGACCTTGGACAGGCCGGTCAACTCACCGATCCGGGCCCGGGTCAACGGCCCCTGCTCCAGCAGCAGTTCCAACGCCGCGCGGTCGTTGAGGGCCCGCAACAGCCGTGGTGTGCCGGGAAGCCGGGTCGCGCTCATGCCATGTCCTTGATTTTTAGTAAGCGTCGCTAACCATAGCTTCGCCTCGAACGGGTAGCCGTAGCGTATCCGCAGCAGGTGAGCGGATCGCTCAGCCGATCCGACATCACGATCAACATCTCGGCATCGAGAGGAGGGTGCGTGCGCCAGGATCCGGGACTTCGCCGACTGGCCCTGGGCACCCTGCTGGCCGCGTACCCGGGGCCGGTCCCGCCGGACTGGGCGGTCGAACTGGTAGCCGAGGGGTTGGCCGGGCACACCCTGTTCGGGACCAACATCGACACACCCGCGCAGGTGGCGGCCAGCACGGCCGCCCTGCGTACCGGCCGGGCCGAGGTCCTGGTGGCGATCGACGAGGAGGGTGGGGACGTCACCCGGTTGGCGCACGCCACCGGCAGCCCGTACCCGGGCAACGCGGCGCTCGGGGCGATCGACGACGAGGGGTTGACCCGGGAGGTCTACCGGGCCATCGGCGGGGAGTTGGCCGCCGTCGGGGTCACCGTGAATCTGGCGCCCGCGGTCGACGTCAACAGCACCGAGGAGAACCCGGTGATCGGCACCCGGTCCTTCGGGACCGATCCGGTGCGGGTGGGCGCACACTCCGCCGCCGCGGTCGGCGGTCTTCAGGCCGCCGGGGTGGCCGCCTGCGCCAAGCATTTTCCCGGGCACGGCGCCACGGTGACCGACTCCCACCACGAACTGCCCACCGTGGAGGTGTCCCCGCAGGTGTTGCGCCGCCGGGACCTGCCGCCCTTCGCCGCGGCGATCGCGGCCGGGGCCAGGGCGGTGATGACCGCCCACATCCGGGTACCGGCCCTGACCGGCACCCAGCCCGCCACCTTCAGCCGCGCCGTCCTGGTCGACCTGCTGCGCCGGGAGTACGGCTTCACCGGCGCGGTGATCACCGACGCCTTGGAGATGAAGGGTGCCGCCCTGGCGGCCGGCGGCATCGCCCCCGGGGCGGTACGGGCCCTGGCCGCCGGTGCGGATCTGCTCTGCATCGGGGCCAAGGTGGACGCTGCCCTGGTCGAAGGGGTGGTTGCCGAGGTCGTAGCGGCGGTGGGCGATGGTCGGCTGGCCCGGGAACGGGTGGAGCAGGCCGCCGGACGTGCTGCGAAACTGGCCGAGTGGACCCGCCACACCGGCCCGACCCCGGTCCCCTCCCCCGACCTGGGGTACGCGGCGGCCCGCCGAGCCCTTCGGGTGGAAGGTGTGCCGACCCGCTCGGTCGATCCGTTGGTGGTGCAGGTGCATGCCCGGTCCACCATCGTGCAGGGGCATGTGCCGTGGGGCCTCGGCCCGCATCTGGACGGCCCGGAGCTGGTCGAGGTGGTGGCCGCCGAGGCCGACCCGGATGAGCTTCGGCGGCGGGCCGGTGACCGTCCGATCGTGCTGGTCGGCCGACGGCTGCACCGGCTGCCCGGCGGGCCGGAGCTGGTCGACGCGCTGACCGCCGCCCATCCGGTGACCGTGGTGGAGATGGGTTGGCCGAGCGGGTGGCGGCCGGTGGGCAGCCGGGCCTTCGTGCTCACCTACGGCGCCAGCCACGCCAACGGCCGGGCCGCCGCCGAGGTGCTGGGCCTGATCCGCTGAGGCGTACGCCACTTCGACCGTCCACTGTTGAACACGTTCAACTCGCCTCCTACACTAGCGATGTCGATACTTGAACACGTTCAAATCGAGGTGTGGCGGCATGGACATCAAAGTCTGGATGTACCTGGTCTATCTGGTGGTCAGCATCGGTCTGACCATCTGGGTGGCCCGGACCCTGGCCCGCAACGGATTGGTCTTCCTTCAGGAGGTGTTCGCCGACGAGCGACTGGCCAACGCGGTGAACAACCTGCTGGTGGTCGGGTTCTACCTGCTGAACCTCGGCTATGTGACCGTGGCGATGCGGCACTCCGGGCTGATCGAGTCGACGAGCGAGGCCATGGAGGAACTGTCCTGGAAGATCGGGCTGGTGCTGCTGGTGCTCGGTGCCCTGCACTTCTTCAACGTCTTCACCCTCAACCGCTACCGCAAGAGCCGGCTCCGCCAACTGGCCACCGCACCCCCGCTGCCGCCGGCCGGGTACCTGCCCAGGCAGCAGCCCCACCCGGCCGCCGCACCGCCCGCCGGGCACCTGCCCAGGCAGCACCCTCACCCGGCCGCCGCCCCCGCCCAGGCCCCGACCCAAGGCCCCGCGCAGGGCCCGGTTCAGGGCGGCCCCACCCAGGGCTCGGCCCAGGGCCCCGCGCAGCCGCCGGCACCGCCCCGATGAACACCCGCCAGCCGACTGGTGGGCCACCGGATGCCAGCACGCACGGGGGTGCTGGCATCCGGTACCTCACCGTCCTCTACGACGCGCACTGCCCGATCTGCCGGACGGCCCGCGAGTGGCTGGCCTCGCAGGCGCAACTCGTACCCCTGGAGTTCGTGCCGGCCGGCTCGGCCGAGGCCCGGCAGCGCTTCCCCGGCCTGGACCACGAGGCCACCCTGCGCGACATCACCGTGGTGGCCGACGACGGGGCGCTCTACATCGGCGACGGCGCCTGGATCGCCTGCCTGTGGGCGCTGGCCGAGTACCGGGCCACGGCCGAGCGCCTGTCCCGTCCCCACCTGCTGCCGCTGGCGCGAGGGGTGGTGGCCGCCGCCTCGGCGGTCAGGGAGATGGTCCGGGAACCGGGGTCGGTGCCGCCCGGAGGGTCGACCGGATACGGTGGCCCGGATGACCGACCAGTCTGTGCCGACGACCGCTGCGGGTGAGGCGACGACCGCCCGGGGCGAGCAGACCCGGCAGTTGATCCTGGAAACCGCGCTGCGGCTGTTCCGCGAGCGCGGGTACGCCCGCACCACCATGCGCGCCATCGCCCAGGAGGCCGGAGTGGCGGTCGGCAACGCCTACTACTACTTCGACTCCAAGGAACGCCTGATCCAGGAGTTCTACACCCGGACCGAGGAGGAGCACCGGGCCGCGGCGCGACCGGTGTTGGCGCGGGAGACGACCTTCGCCGCCCGGCTGGCCGGGGTGCTGCACGCGGCCATCGACGTGTCGACCCCCGCGCACGACTTCGCGGCGAGCGTCTTCAAGTTCGCCGCGGAGCCCACTTCACCGCTGAGCCCCTTCTCGCCCGAGTCGAGCGGCCCGCGCCAGGCATCCATCGAACTGTTCGACGAGGTGCTGAGCGGCTCCACCACCAAGGTCGACCCGGAACTGCGTCCCCACCTGCCCGAACTGCTCTGGCTGGCGTACATGGGGATAGTGCTCTTCTGGGTCTACGACCGCTCGCCGGGGCAGGCCCGGACCCGGATGCTCATCAACGGGGCGGTGCCGTTGATCGACCGACTGGTCTCCCTCTCCCGGCTGCGGGTCCTGCGCCCGGTCACCCGGCAGATCGTCGACCTGCTGCGCATGCTCCGCCAGTGATCTCCACTGGGACACGTTTCTCCTGGTCAAGTCCACTATTGGACAGCAGAAGGAGCCGGTGGAGGCTTGCCCTGCCGACGACCCGATACGTAGCGTGATCGGCAGACGTCGTACGCGGACCTGGGGGGAGGCTGCGGACCGTGGATCCGGCCCGGGATTCACGGTCCGCGCCCTGCCGAGGCGGTCAACCGGGATAGACCCCGTAGGACCCCCAACCCCGATCCGGGAAACCGGCCGCCTCGGCCACCCGGGCCGAGGCCGCGTTGGCTCGGTCGTGCAGATAGGTCGGCACGGCACCCTCGTCGAGCACCCGGCGGGCCGCCTGCGCCACCAGGCACCGGGCCAGTCCCCGCCCCCGGGCGGTCGGCACCGTGCCCACGGCCAGTTCCTGCCCGAACGGGTCGTGCCGCTTGATCCCGACTCCGGCCAGGTAGCGCCCCTGGTCGTCGCGGACCACCAGCACGGGCCGGTCGAAGAGTCGCAGCCAGGAGGGCAGGCCGAGGGTGGTCGGCGCGACCCACTCACCGATCTCCGGCAGCGGCGCGGGGGCCATGCTCCACCGGAACACGTCGTCGTGCACCACCCACCCCGAGGGTCGACCGACCGCTGCCGGCAGCGCGGGCAGTAGGGCCGTGGACCGCCGGGCCAGTTCGCGAACCCCGGCGACCCGGTCGGGTGGCACGGACAGCACCGTGCTCTCGCCGGTGGTGACCGCGATCGCCGGACGCAGGCGGCCGTCCCAGGCCGGGTGGCTGCGTCGCCAGGAACCCACGACGTGCAGCCCCTTGCCCGCCGGCCACTGCCCCAGCCAGGTGGCCAGGTGCAGGTGGAGTCGCCGGTCGCGCACCGTCCACCTCCCGCGCCCTCGCTGCCGCCCGCCCACCCTACGACGGACCAGGGTCACGACGCCGACCCTCCGGAAGGACCCGGTGAGGTGATCTTCGCGCCCCGTCGGAACCAAGGTCATCGTTCCGGCGTCATAGCCAATTCCATACATGTACAACTTTCTCTGGAATGGTGGGCTCATGCCGATGCACCCGGACGACCGTCACCAGCAGGATCCCACCCGGATCTGGCCGTACGACCGGGCGGCGAGTCGCCTTCCCGGCCAGCCTCGGCACCACAGCCGGCGGACCGGCCGACTGTCCTGGGAGACGCTGAACCGGTCCTCGGTCGGGGGCTCGGCCTGCCACCTCAACACCCACTGATCCGCCGGATCTCCCCCGTCACCGGCCGGGTGTCCGGGCCGACTCCGACGGCGAGCCAGCGCCGCCGTTCGCACACCTGTCGGGTAACGTCTGCTGGTCCTTCGACCGGGTTACGACGGGAGCTAGCGCACTCATGGGCAAGAAGACGATCCGCGTCTCCGACTTCAGCGGCACGGTGCTGGGCGCCGACGACGAGGCGGTCCGCGTCGTCGTCCTCGAGCACCCTGATCTGGTGGCCGGGCCCGTGCAGCTGGACGCGACAGCGCTCGAGGTGGAGAGCCTGGACGACGCGGCGCTGGATGTGGCCGTGGTGGAGATCCATGACCGGCATGGTGACGGCGAACCCCGTCGGGTGGTGCTGACCGCCAGCGAGTTCGACGCCCTGGCCACGGAGATGCCGATGGCCCAACTGCTCAGGACCGCCGAGCGGGTCCGCCCGCCGAAGGCCCGCCGGGCCACCGAGAAGATCGACTACGGCACCATCGAGCACGCCGGCAAGCCCCACCGGGGACGGGTCACCGAGGAGGAGGCCCGGCTGGTCCGCGAACACCTCGACGAGGTGAACAAGCGCCTGGCCGACGCCGGCCTGCGCCAGATCGACCCGGCCGACCCGGAGCACGCCGCCCGGTACGGCTTCCCCACCGCCTGATCAGCTATTCGAAGGCCCGGACCTTGGCCAGGGTCGCCACGATCTGCGCCTCCGTGGTGGCCTTGTCCAGGCCCAGCCCGGTCAGCACCCCCTGGCCGTCCTCCTGCTCCAGCAGCGCCAGCAGGATGTGCTCCGTACCGATGTAGTTGTGCCCCAGCCGCAGCGCCTCGCGGAAGGTCAACTCAAGGGCCTTCTTGGCGGCGGCGTCGTACGGGATCAGGTCGGGCACCTCCTCGGCCGCCGGCGGCAGCGCGGCCGTGGCGGCCTGGCGCACCGCCTCGGCCGACACCCCGGCGGCGGTCAGTGCCCTGGCGGCCAGCGCCTCCGGCTCGGCTAGCAGCCCGAGCACCAGGTGGGCCGGGGTGGTGTGGGCGCTGCCGGCGGCCTTGGCCTCGTTGTGCGCGGCGGCGACCACGTTGCGGGCGCGCGGGGTGAAGCGTTGGAAGCCCTCCCGGGGGTCCATGGTCCCGGCGACGAAGCGCTTCTGGGCGGCCTGCTTGCTCACCCCCATGCTGCGGCCGATCTCGGTCCACGAGGCCCCGGAGCGGCGGGCCTGGTCGACGAAGTGGCCGATCAGGTGGTCGGCCACTTCACCGATGTGATCGGCGACCATGACCGCCCCGGAGAGTTGATCGAGGGCGTTGGTGTGGGTCTGCTTGATGGTCTCGATCAGGTCGTCGAGCCGGATCGGGTTGTTCATCTGCACAGGGTTCGTCATGCGTCAACCGTAGGTTGACGATGGCCCACCCGTCAACCCCAGGTTGACGATCAAGCGGTGAGCCGCGGGGCCCGGTGGTGCGTAAGAGTCGGTGAGGACCCCGGTGGGTAGTAGCCCAGCGGAATCACCGATACGGGAGGCGAGATGGGCGACGCGCAGACGGTCGGCGGGCGACGGCTCTGGTGGTGGCTCGGCGGGGCCCTGCTGGTCGTGGTGGTGGTCCTGGTGGCCAGCTGGACCTGGGTGACCGTGCGCGGCGAGGGCCGATCCGGGCATGTCGTCACCGGTGCCGTCGGTGACCTGCGGGAGGCCACCTTCGTGCTGCTCGACGGCGCCGACGTGATCCGGGTGCGCACCGCCGACCTGGGCGAGGAGGCCTACCGGGTGTCCACCCCGGGCGACGCCGCGCTGCGCCCGGCCGCCTCACTCACTGAGGGAAGGGTGATGACCAGCCTGCGGGACACCGGCAAGGCCGGCCCGGCGATCGTCGAGGTGGCCCTGCACGAGTCCGTACGCTGGCACATCCGGCTCAACGGCGGGGCCAAGGAGCAGCACCTGGACCTAAGCAACGCCCAGGTGGGCGAGATCGAGTTCACCGCGGGAGCCAACCGGATCGAGCTGACCCTGCCCACCCCCACCGGAACCCAGCGCACCGTGCTCGGCGGCGGCGCCAGTCAGGTCCTCGTCCGCCTGGCCGGCGATGCACCCGTCCAGGTCCGCGCGGGCGGCGGCGCCGGCACGGTCACGGTCGACGGCACCACCCACTCCGGGGTGGCCGGGGGCACCACCTTCACCGCCCCGCAGTGGGCGGAGGCGGCGGACCGCTACGACATCGACGCCACCGCCGGAGTCTCCGGCCTGACCGTCGAGCGCACCGAGGCCGACCGCTGATCGAACGCGGATACGGTATGTGCCGCAGGCGTACGCACCATCGGGCGGTACGCCGGTGGTGGTGAAGGGACCGAGAGCATGCGGCTACACGTCGGCTGCGCCATGTGGACGCACAAGGCGTGGCAGGGACGGCTGCTGGCACATCCCCTGCCGGCTGAGGAGCGGCTGCGGCACTACGCCGGGTGGTGTGACGCCGTCGAGGGCAACACCACCTTCTACGCCACCCCGGCCCGGGAGACGGTGGCCTCCTGGGCCCGGCAGACCGACCCGGACTTCCGGTTCGTGCCGAAGGTGCCCAAGGTGGTGACGCACGAGCGACGGCTGACCGAGGTGACCGAGCCGATGCGTGCCTTCCTGGACGCGATCGAGCCCCTGGGTCCGCGGGCCCACGCCCTCTGGGTGCAGCTCCCCCGTTCCTTCGCCCCCTCGGACCTGCCCACCCTGGCCCGGTTCCTGCGCCGGATGCCGGCCGCCCACCGGTGTGCGGTGGAGGTTCGCCACCCCGAGTTCTTCACCGACCCCTCGGCGGCCCGCAAACTGGAGGCGGTGCTCGCCCAGACCGACGCCGAGTGGGTGCCCTTCGACACCACGACCTTATTCGCCGAGCCGCCGACCAGCGACGCCGAGCGGGACGCCTGGACCAAGAAACCCCGCACCCCGCTGCGTACCCGGGCGCTGACCGACCGGCCGATCGTCCGCTATCTGGGCCGCGACGACCCGGACCGTACGGTCGAGGGGTGGCAGCGGTGGATAGACATCACCGTGGGTTGGCTGCGCGAGGGACGCTCCCCCACCCTGTTCATCCACACCCCGGACAACGCGCAGGCACCTACCCTGGCCCGCCGGTTCCACGACGAGGTACGCGCCCGGGTACCCGAACTGGCGCCCCTACCTAGTCCGATCCCGGTCGAGCCCACAACCCTCTTCTGACCCTTGCGGCCGGGGGGTCGGCGCCGAGTCGCCGCCCCGGGATCGGCCGGAACGCCGGGTCACCCGGTAGGCGCGGGCCAGCTGGCCCGGCCAGCCCAGGAAACGGTCGAAGATGTCGGTGGCGCTGCCGGTGAGACTGGGGCTCAGCCGGTGCAGATCGTCGATGGCGTCGCACAGGCAGCCGGCCAGATAGAGCCGCAGGCCCACGGGATCGGTCGCGTAGTCGGCCAGCAGGGCCAGCTTGGCCCGGGTACACGGCCAGGGTTGACCGCACTGGCGGCACATCCACAGCGGACGCATCGGCGGATGCTCCACCGGTTCGGTGGCCAGCAGATGCGGGAGCGGAGCCTGGTCCTCCTCAGCCATGACCGCCCCGTCCTCCATGCGCGGGGATGCCGGCCGGGCAGGTCCACTCCGGAACGGTGATGCGTCGGTGCCTCACACAGTAGGAGACCGCCGGACCGCCCGGTGAATAACGGAAATCGGGTCAGGCCCAGGGATCGCGTACGACGAAGGAGCTGGCGGCCGTGAAGGCCGGGCTGCCGTCCGGAACGTCCAACCAGAAGCCGCCGTCGCGGTAGTGCACCACATGCGAGGGGTAGTTGTACGACCGGAGGATCACCGATCCGGTGCCGCCGCCCGGGCCCGGGCAGAAGGTGGCGTCCTCCCGGAAGATGGTGGTGTCCTCCCTGCTGCTCAGCTGCACCCGCATCCCCCAGTGCCGCAGGTATCGCCCGTCGGCCAGGCGCAGGGTGACGCAGTCGGAGTCGGCCAGTCCGCGACCGACCGTGAAGGTGGCCCGCTGCCGGTCCGGCCGAGGGCTGGCCGCGTCGACCTCGGCGAGTTGGGCGTACTTGCCGTCATGGCTGAGGTAGCGACCGGCCACCTTCACCGATTCCAGCGACCAGGTGCCCGGCGCAATGGTCCCCGGCGGGATGGTCGGTCCGTTCGTCGGCGGGGGGGCCGCGGTCGGCGGAGGCGCGACCGGCGGCGGGGTGGCGAAGGAGGGCGAGGGGGCCGGGGACCGCCGGGCCAGGGAGGGTTGGGCCGGCGAGGTCTCGGCGGAGGGCGTCCGGGTGGCCGCCACCGGGGCCGCCGTGGTGGGTGCCGCGATGGCGGCCGGTGGGTTCGATGCCGATCCGGGTTGCAGCACCACCAGGGTCACCGGGGCGACGAGCAGGGCCGCCCCGGCGGCCAGGCCGGCCACCGGGTGGGCACTGACCATCTGGGCCAGCTTGCCGAACAGGGTGCCCGGGGTGCCGCCGCCGACCGTCGTCGTGGCCGTGGTCGTGACCGTCGTGGTGGCCGAGGCCGCCAGGGCGGGGGTGGCCAGGGTGGTCGTGGTCAACAGCCCCTTGGCGGCCAACGCGGCGGCCAGACCGGCCGGCACCACCAGCGGGGCGATGCTCAGCAGCAGCCGTTCCGTGGGCACCTGACCCTGGGTGAGAGTGGAGCAGGTGGGACAGTCCCGGGTGTGCCGGGCGATCCGCTTGCGCCACACCGAGGTGGGGACCCCGTCCCAGCCGTCCAGGGTCTCGGTCAGCCCGGCACAGCGTGGCAGCACGGCCAGCGCCGCGACGATGACCCGGCTCAGTTCGAGTTGCTCCCGCATCCGTTGCAGGCGTACCCCGACCTGTGCCACCCGGGTGTCGCAGGCAGCGGCGATCTCCCGGCGGGTCAACTGGCCGGCGCACTCCTGCCACCACAGGGACAGCATCGGACGGTGGTTGGGGTCCAGCCAGCGGGTCGCGGCCACCACCTGACGGCGCTGGTCGGCCAGGTGCAGCCGCAGGATCGCCTCGTCCTCGACATCACCGGCGGCCGACAACAGGTCGGCCGGGTCGACCATGGTGGTCCGGTGGGTGGCGGTACGCAGCCGCTGCCGGTGGGTGGCGATCTGCCGCACCGCGATCGCCACCAGCCAGGACCGGAAACTCTCCGGGGCGCGCAGGGCGGGCAGGTCCCGGATGACCCGGATCAGGGTCTCCTGGACCACGTCGTCGATGTCGGGGTGACCGTGCAGGGCCCGACCGACGATGTTGTAGAGCAACGGCAGATGGGCGGCGATGAGTCGGTCACGAGCCGAACCGTCGCCCGACTGCGCTGCGGTGACGAGTTCCACGTCATTCGCAGTGATCGCCATCCAGCACCGCCCCAATGTGGAGTCCCCCGCCGAGCACGACGTCACACCCTAACCAGAACGCGCCCGGTGATCGAGTGGCCCTCCCCTTTCATTCAATGAAAGACGTGGTCCCGATCACCGTTGTCCCCCGGCATGATCCGGCTGGCGGGACGAGGAGGAGGGATCCCCATGGCGTTCGCACGCAACCAGTGGTACGTGGCGGCCTACGGCAGCGAGGTAGGGCGCGACCTGCTGGCCCGTACGGTGCTCGGTGAGCCGCTGGTGCTGTACCGCACCGAGGCCGGGGAGGCGGTGGCGCTGGCCGACCGGTGTGTGCACCGGCGCTACCCGTTGTCGGAGAGCCGGCTCGACGGCGACACCATCGTCTGCGGCTACCACGGCTTCACCTACGACCAGACCGGCTCCTGTGTCTTCGTGCCGGGGCAGCAGCGGATTCCGCGTACCGCCCGGGTCGCCGCGTATCCGGTGGTGGAGCAGGACTCCTTCATCTGGGTGTTCATCGGTGACCGGGAGCGGGCCGATCCCACCACGATTCCCCGGGCCCCCTGGCTGGTCGACCCCCGGTACGCGGTGGTCCGTGGGATGGCCCCGCTGAACGCCCGGTACGGCCTGCTGGTGGACAACCTGCTGGACCTGTCCCACGAGACCTATCTGCACGGTGGCTACATCGGCACCCCGGAGGTGGCGAACACCCCGATCACCACCGAGGTGGACGACGAGCGCGGCATCGTCTACGTCAGTCGGCACATGGACGACGCGGAGTGCCCGCCCTTCTACGCCCGCTCTACCGGCATCCAGGGCCGGATCACCCGCTGGCAGGACATCGAGTACCACCCGCCCTGCCTCTACCTGCTGCACAGCCGGATCGCCCCGCAGGGGGTGTACCCGCCGGCGCAGGGCGAGGACAGCGAGGCCTTCCACGCCGAGATCGTGTACGCCATCACCCCCTCGACGGAGAACACCACCTACGACTTCTGGGCGGTGGCCCGGGACTTCGCGATCGACGACGAGTCCGTCAGCGAGTACCTGCACCAGAGCAACCACACCGTGGTCATGCAGGACGTCACCGCCCTCAACATCCTGGAGCAGGTGATCGCCGCCGAACCGGAGAAGTACCAGGAGCTGAGCATCAACATCGACACCGGCGGCCTGGCGGCCCGGCGGCTGCTGGCCCGCCTGGTCGACGCGGGGAGGGTGGAGGCGACCCGGTGAGCGGCCCGGCTGGCATGCTGACCGGCGACCGGGTCTACCGGATCCACTGGATGCCGGGCACGGACATCCTGCGCGGGGTCTGCCACTGCGGTGCCGAGCGGGTGGCCGAGGAGCCGGTGGAGCTGTGGGAGTGGCTGCTCGCCCACCCGCAGGGCCACCAGGCGGTGACGCCTCCGCCCGAGGTGCCTACCCGGATGGCGGTGCCGGCATGACCGAGATGTATCTGATGGTCACCGCCCGGGAGCAGGTGGCCGACGAGGTCGTGGCGATCACCCTGGCCCGCCCGGACGGCGGCCCGGTGCCGCAGTGGACCCCCGGGGCTCACCTCGATCTGCTGCTCGGCCCGGACCTGGTCCGCCAGTACTCCCTCTGCGGTGATCCGGCGGACCGGTCCGGGCTACGGATCGCGGTGCAGCGGGAGCTTCAGGGGCGGGGCGGGTCCCTGCTCGTGCACGACCGGCTGACTCCCGGGGCCACGGTCGCGGTGCGCGGCCCCCGGAACAACTTTCCGCTGGTGGCGGCGGGACGGTACCTCTTCATCGCCGGGGGCATCGGCATCACCCCGATCGGCCCGATGGTCGCCGCCGCCGACGCCGCCGGTGCCGACTGGCAACTGGTGTACGGGGGACGCAGCCGCGCCACCATGGCCTTCGCCGACTCCCTACGGGAGAAGTACGGCGACCGGGTACGCCTGTGTCCGCAGGACGAGACCGGCCTGCTGGACCTGCCCGGGCTGCTGGGTCCTCCGGAGGCCGGGCTGGTCTACTGCTGCGGGCCGGAGACGCTGATCAAGGCGGTGGAGGAGCACTGTTCCGGCTGGCCGCCGGGCAGTCTGCACGTCGAGCGGTTCACCCCGGCCACCTCCGCCGGGAAGGTCGGGGAGGTCGACACCGCCGTGGAGGTCGAGCTGACCCTCTCCGGCCGGACCCTCACCGTGCCGGCGGGGGTGCCGATCCTGCAGGCTGTGGAGGAGGCCGGGGTGCAGGTGCTCTCCTCCTGCCGGGAGGGCACCTGCGGCACCTGCGAGACGCCCGTGCTGGCCGGAGTGCCGGATCACCGGGACAGCCTGCTCACCGAGCAGGAGCGGGCGGCCGGGGACACCATGATGATCTGTGTGTCCCGGGCCCGTACCCCCCGGCTGGTCCTGGAGCTGTGACCGGCGCAGGCGCGATGATGGCGGGATGCAGGCGCAGCCCGGCCGGTCGGTCACCAGCAAGGTGCTGGCGCTGCTGGACGCCTTCACCCCGGCCGCTCCGGCGCTGACCCTCACCGAGTTGGCCCGCCGCGCCGGGTTGCCGTTGCCGACCGCCCACCGTCGGGCCGCGGAGCTGGTCGCCTGGGGGGCGCTGGAGCGGGGTGAGGACGGGCGGTACCGGATCGGTCTGCGGCTGTGGGAGGTGGGCTCGCTGGCCCCCCGGGGTCTGGGGCTGCGGGAGCTGGCCCTACCGATCATGGAAGACCTCTACGAGGTGACCCACGAGAACGTCCAACTGGCCGTCCGGCAGGGGCTGGAACTCGTCTTCATCGAGCGGATCGCCGGACGGCACGCGGTGCCCGTACTCACCCGGGTCGGGGGTCGGTTCGCGCTGCACGCCACCGGGGTCGGGCTGGTCCTGCTCGCCTACGCCCCGAACGAGGTCCAGGAGCAGGTGCTGGCCGCACCCCTGGAGCGCTACACCGAGCTGACCATCACCGACCCCCGGCGGCTGCGCCGCTGCCTGGCCGAGGTGCGCCGGGTCGGGTACGCGGTCAGCGACCGGCAGGTCACCATGGACGCCCTCTCGGTCGCCGCACCGATCCGTACCCCCGAACAGGTGGTGGCCGCGATCTCCCTGGTGGTCGCCCACGACCGGGCCGACTCCCTGGCCCTGGCGCCGCTGGTGCAGGCCGCCGGGCGGACCCTGTCCCGGGCCCTGGGCGCCTCGTACCGGCAGCCCTCGGGCCGGGTGCCGTCACCACCCCGCCCGGAGACGCAGTAATTTAACTGGATGTCCGAGCTCCATCACGCGCTGGAGACACCGTCGGAGAGCGCGGCGGCGATCGGACGGGCCCGCGCTCAACGGCTGCTGGTCACGCTGTTCGGGGACTACTGGCACGCCGGGCACGCCCCCCTGCCCTCCGGCGGGCTGGTCGCCGTGCTGGCCGAATTCGACATCGCACCCGCCAACGCCCGGGCGACCCTGAGCCGGTTGACCCAGCGGGGGGTGCTGGAGCGGACCAAGGAGGGCCGCCGGACCAGCTACCGGCTGACCGAGTCGGCCTGGCACCTGCTCCAGCGGGGGGCCCGGCGGATCTTCGCCGGCACGGACGAGAGCACCTGGGACGGCCGGTGGACCCTGATCGCCTTCACCCTGCCGCTCGACGACGCCAACCTGCGCCGACTACTGCGGGCCCGGCTGCGCTGGTTGACCTTCTCGCCGTTGTACGACGCCACCTGGGTCACCCCGCACGACCGCTTCGACGAGGTACGGGAGCAGTTGAGCGAACTCGGCATCAGTGACGCCGTGGTGCTGCGCGCCACCGACCTGGATCTGCTGCCCAGTGGCCGGGCCCGGCTGGAGGCTGCCTGGCGGATCGACGAGCTGGCCGCCGGGTACCAGTCCTTTCTGGAGCGACACCGGGAGCTGGCCTGGAAGGCCACCGCGGGCAGTGTGGCACCGGCGCAGGCGCTGGTGCGGCGGACCGAGATGGTCAACGACTGGCGGGCCCTGGTGGGTGAGGATCCCGACCTGCCGGCCACCTTCCTGCCGGCCTCCTTCCCCCGGGCCCAGGCGCGGACCCTGTTCCTGGACATCTCCCAGGCCCTGGCCCGGCCGGCGCAACAGCGTTTCGAGCAGATCCTGCGGGCCGCGGAGGCCGGGAAGTAGCGTCTGAAGTAGATAGATTGCAGATTCGTTGACGCACGATCAGATTTCGCATTAGGTTCCCCGTGCACATGTGACCAGGAGGTCCAGCCGCCCGTTCCCGGCTGAAAGGGGCCCTGCCATGCACCTACGTCGACCCTGGGGAAAACCGCACCGATCCTGGAAAGTCGCCCTGACGGCGTTCGCCGCCACCACACTGGTCGGCAGCTCAGCGGTGCCGGCCCTGGCCGCCCCGCCGCCCGGTGCGGGTATCGACCGTTCCTTCGAGGTGGCGGTCGTCTCGACCCGCGCCGACCTGGTCAGCGGCGGTGACGCCCTGGTCCGCATCGAGGTGCCCCGCAACGTTCCGCCGCACCAGGTGCGGGTGCACCTGGACGGCCGCAACCTGAGCAGCCAGTTCCGCCCGGTCGGCGACGGTCGTACCCTGCTCGGCCTGGTCGATGAGCTGCCGCTGGGTGAGAACACCCTCCAGATCCGCGCCAACGGCAACGGCAACGGCCGTCCCACGGCCGAGTTGACCCTGGTCAACCACCCCGCGCAGGGCCCGGTCCTCTCCGGCCCGCACATCCCACTGGTCTGCACCGCCTCCGGCAGCCCCTGGAACCTGGGGCCGGTCGACGAGAACTGCCATGTGGCCGCCCCCCGGGTGACGTACCAGTACCGCACCACCGCCGGCAGCTTCGCCGCCCTGCCCGAAGGTCCGCTGCCCGGCAACCTGGCCACGACCACCACCATCGAGGGCCGGACGGTCCCGTACATCGTGCGGGTAGAGCGGGGCACCATCAACCGGGCGGTCTACGAGATCGCCCTGCTGCACGAGCCGGGCACCCCGGTGCCGGACCCCTGGACGGGCACGGAGGGTTGGAACGAGCGGCTGGTCTACACCTTCGGTGGGGCCTGTGGCATCGGCTACACCCAGGCCACCAGCACCGGCGGGGTGATGGACCACGGCCTGCTCAGCCGGGGCTACGCGGTGGCCAGCTCGACCTTCAACGTGTTCGCCAACAACTGCAATGACGTGACCTCGGCCGAGACCGCCCTGATGGTCAAGGAACACTTCATCGAGACGTACGGGGTGCCCGCCTTCACCATGGGCTGGGGCGGTTCGGCCGGCACCATGCAGCAGTTGCTGATCTCCAACGCGTACCCCGGCATCATCGACGGGGTGATCGGCCAGATCGGCTACCCGGACGAGCGGTCCACGACCGTCAGCGGCCACGAGTGCCGCTTCATCTCCCAGGCCGCCTCCGCCGCCGGGCTGTCCACCGCCCAGCACACCGCGGTGACCGGCTTCGCCAGCCCGAACACCTGCTTCGGCTACCAGTTCTTCGACGGGGTCGACTGGCCCGCCAACTGCCCGGGCCACGTCCCGGCCGCGCAGCGGTACCACCCGGTCACCAACCCGACCGGCCTGCGGTGCGCGATGGCCGACTTCATCTCCAACGTGTACGGCGTCGACCCTGCCACCGGCTTCGGCAGGCCGATCATCCCGGACACGGTGGGGGTGCAGTACGGCCTGCAGACCCTGGAGTCCGGCACGATCACCCCGGAGCAGTTCGTCCGGCTCAACGAGGGCATCGGCGGCCTGGACGTGCAGGGCAACCGCACCCCCCAGCGCACCTCGGCGGACGTGGACGCGATCAAGGTGGCCTACGAGACCGGCCGGATCAACCAGTTCGACGGCGGACTGCGCTGGACCCCGATCATCGAGACCCGGGGCTACACCGACCCCTCCGGCGACTTCCACGACCGGTTCCGGTCCTGGAGCATGCGGGAGCGGATCGTCGCGGCCAACGGCAACGCCGACAACCACATCAGCATCACCGCCGCCCCGGGGGCCGCCGCCAACACCGCCTCGACCCTGGCGCTGGAGCAGATGGAGGCCTGGCTGACCGCCCGCACGGCGCTGGCGGCGGCCCGGCCGGAGTTGGACGAGGTGGCCCTGACCCGACTGTCCCGGCCGGCGGGCCTGGCCGACGGCTGCATCGCGGCCGACGGTGACCGGATAGTGGAGGCCCTGACCCTGGATCCGGCCGCCCAGTGCAACCAGTTGTTCCCCTTCCACCGCAATCCCCGGGTGGTCGCCGGCGGTCCGACCACTTCCGCCGTACTCAAGTGCCAGCTGGCGCCGCTGGACCGGGCCGCCTACGGGGTGAGCTTCACCGAGGAGCAGTGGCAGCGCCTCCAGGCGGTCTTCCCCGGCGGGGTCTGCGACTGGTCCAGGCCCGGGGTCGGGCAGGTGCCGCTGGCGGACACCTGGATCCGCTGGTCTGCCGAGCCCGCGGTGCGACCGGTGCTGCCGGTGACGACCACGGTGCAGGCCCGGTGCATCGCCGGTCGGGGATACCTGGTGGTGCAGGTCCGCAACGACCACGACGCGCCGGTGGACATCACCCTGGAGAGCGCGTACGGCCAGCGGTCCTTCGCCGGGGTGGCGGCCGGGGGCAACGCCTTCCAGCAGTTCGCCACGCGGGTGACGGCGGTGCCGACCGGGTCGGCGACGGTCCGGGTTACCGGCTCGCTCGACGGCCAGGCGGTGACCACCGCCCAGATCCGGGGCTACCCGGCCGTCGACTGCGCCGGACCGTAGTCGCAGCTCGGATGACCGGGGCCGGGCGGTGCCAGCAGGGCACCGCCCGGTTCACGGCATCAGTCGGGGAAGGCCAGCAGCCGCAGCAGTTGGGCCAGCCGCTCATGGTCCTGCGGGGTCACGGCCGACAGCAGGCCCAGCTCCACCGCCCGGGCGGATTCCTGGGCCCGGGCGAACAGGGCCCGACCGGCCTCGGTGGCGACGAGGACGTTGGCCCGGCGGTCGGCGGGATCGGTCTGGCGCTCGACGAGCTGCCGCTTCTCCAGCCCGTCGACCAACGCCACCACCTGACTCGGATCCAGCCGCAGAAATTCGGCCAGCTCCCGCTGGGTGGGACGGACGTCGTCGGCGGCGAGGGCGAGCACCGAGTAGGAGCGGGCCTTGAGCCCGTGTTCGGCCAGGGCCGCGTTGGCCGCCGCGAGGGTCAGGGCGTTGGCGCGGGCCAGCAGAAAGCTCAGGTCCCCGGCAAGCACGCTGTCCCGCAGCCGGTCGCGTCCGGTCGGCCGGGTCCTTCCGATAGGGGACATGACGACGATGGTAGCAAGCTTCACAAATAATTGACTTTTTCAATGGTTTGTGCTCACATCGGATGGACGCAAAGGAGCAGCACCCATGTCACTGGACGGCAAAGTCGCGATCGTCACCGGATCCGGTCGGGGTCTCGGCCTCGCCTACGCCAAGGAGCTGGCCCGCCGGGGGGCATCCGTCGTGGTCAACGACGTCGACGCCACGGTCACGGCCGAGGCGGTCGCGGCGATCCATGCCTCCGGCGGGAAGGCCGTCGCGGTGACCGCCCCGGTCGGCCCCACCGAGACCGCTCAGGAACTGGTCAGCACCGCGGTCGCACAGTTCGGGCGGCTGGACATCCTGGTCACCAACGCGGGGATCCTGCGCGACACCGTGCTGTGGAAGATGAGCGACGAGGACTTCGACACGGTGATCAACGTGCACCTGCGCGGCACCTTCACCACCGTGCGGGAGGCCGTGCGGCACATGCGGCAGGCCGGCGAGGGTGGCCGGATCATCTGCATCGGCTCCCCCACCGGGCAGCGGGGCACCTTCGGCCAGACCAACTACGCCGCCGCCAAGGCCGGCATCGTGGGCATGGTCCGCACCTGGGCCCTGGAACTCAAGCGGGCCGGCATCACCGCCAACACGGTCGTACCGGTGGCGGCGACCGCGATGACCGCGACCGTGCCCTACTTCGCCGCGGCGGTGCAGGCCGAGGCGAACGGTGAGCCGATGCCGGCCTTCTTCCGGCACGACCTGGGCTTCGGCACGGCCGACGACGTGGCCGGTCTGATCGCCTTCCTCGGCTCCGACGCGGCCGCCTCGGTGACCGGCCAGGTGATCGGCGTCGGTGGTGACCGGCTCCAGATCTGGACCCACCCGGAGGCGGCGCTCTCCGCCTACTGCGAGGGCGGCTGGACCTACGAGGCCCTGGTGCAGTCCTGGCCCACCGAGTTCGCCCCGGCCATGCAGAGCGTCGGCGAACGCTTCCCCGAACTCCCCGAGGAGTTCAAGCCCGCGGCCTCCTGACCCACCCGAGGAAGGTTTGCGCTGATGTACCAGCCCGCGATCGACCTGGCCGCCGTCACGGCGATCGACATGCATGTCCACATCGAGGTCGACGACCACGGTCACGCCTCGCTGCCGGAGCCACTCGTGGCCGCGGTGTCGAAGTACTTCCGGACCGACGGGCCCCGGCCCGCCGTCGAGGCGGTGGCGCAGTACTACCGGGAACGGAACATGGCCGCGGTCGTGTTCACGGTCGACGCCCGGACCCAGCTGAAGCACCCGCCGCTGTCCAGCGCCGACATCGCCCGGGCCGCGGCGGAGCACCCCGACGTGCTGATCCCCTTCGGCTCGGTGGACCCGCGCACCGGCGAGGCCGCCCTGGAACTGGCCACCCGGCTGATCGAGGACGAAGGGGTACGCGGCTTCAAGTTCCACCCCACCGTGCAGGGCTTCGACCCCAGCCAGGAGCAGTACGCCCCGCTGTGGGCGCTGATTGAGCGGGCCGGGGTGCCGGCGATCTTCCACACCGGACAGACCGGGATCGGTGCGGGCACCCCGGGGGGCTACGGCCTGCGGCTGGGGTTGTCCAACCCGATGCTGCTCGACCCGATCGCCGCCGACTTCCCCGACCTTCAGATCATCATGGCCCACCCCTCGGTGCCGTGGCAGGACGAGGCCCTGTCGGTGGCCACCCACAAACACAACACCTGGATCGACCTGTCCGGCTGGAGTCCCAGGTACTTCCCGGCCGAGTTGGTGCGCTACGCCAACTCGATGCTCAAGCACCGGGTGCTGTTCGGCACCGACTATCCACTGATCACCCCCGATCGCTGGCTGCGCGACGTGGCGGCCACCGACCTCAAACCCGAGGTGCTCCCGGGCATCCTCAAGGACAACGCGGCCCGACTGCTACGCCTAGCCCGGTGACGACGAGAGGAACCGCCATGACCACCACCATCGCGTACGAGCAGCTGCCCGACCTGGCCGGCACCGACCTCGGTCACACCGAGTACCGCACGGTCACCCAGGACCAGGTGAACCTGTTCGCCGACGCCACCGACGACCACCAGTGGATCCATGTCGACCCGGAGCGGGCCAAGGCCGGGCCCTTCGGCGCGCCGATCGCCCACGGCTTCCTCACCCTCTCCCTCGCCGTTCCCTTCTGGACCGAGCTGCTGGAGGTCAAGGGGGTGACCACAAAGGTGAACTACGGCCTGGACAAGGTGCGCTTCCCGGCCCCGGTCCCGGTCGGCGCCCGGGTCCGGATGCGGGCCACCATCGCCGAGGTCACCGAGGTCCGGGGCGGCTACCAGATCGCGGTCGACCAGACCATCGAGGTCGAGGGGGGCAGCAAGCCCGCCGTCGTCGCCCGAGGGTTGTACCGCTTCTACGCCTGAGCACCCGCTGTCGGCACACCACCTCCACCACCAGGAGACTGCTGATGCACCAGCACGGAATCGGCGCCTGGATGTCCAAGCGCCGACTCAAGTCCCCCGACAAGGTAGCCCTGGTCCACGGCGAGGGGGCCACGGTGACGTACGCCCAGTTCGCCGACGCCGCCGACCGGATCTCCGCGGTGCTGCGCCGGCTGGGGGTCGGCAAGGGCGACACCGTGGCGTACCTGGGTGAGAACAGTCCCGAGTTCCTCCAGGTGATGTTCGGCGCGGCGCAACTGGGTGCGGTCTTCGTCCCGGTCAACACCCGCCTGGCGCCGCCGGAGATCGCCCATGTGCTCACCGACTGCGGTGCCCGGGTGCTGATCCACGACCCCGAGTTCGCCCCCCGGGTGGCCGCGGCCGGCACGGCCGAGCAGACGCCGCACATCGTGGTCACCGGTGAGGGCGAGGCGCAGCGCCCGGGGCTCGCGGCACTGGTCCGCGACACCGCCCCCGACCCCGCCGGCCCGGTCGCCACCGGGCCGGAGGACCCGGCGGCGATCATCTACACCTCCGGCACCACCGGCCGCGCCAAGGGGGCCGTGCTGACCCACGGCAACCTGACCTGGGTGGCGCTCAACTGCGTGGTCGACTACGACGTCGTCTCTACCGACGTGGCGCTGATGATCTCCCCGCTGTTCCATGTCGCCTCGCTGGGCATGGGTGCCCTCCCGGTCATCCTCAAGGGCGCCACCATGGTGCTGGAGAAGGGCTTCGAGCCGGGACGCGCCCTGGCGCAGATCGAGCGGCACGGGGTGACCATGCTCAGCGGGGTGCCCACCACCTATCAACTGATGGCCGACCACCCCCACTGGGCATCGACCGACCTGTCCACCCTGGCGAAGCTGACCTGTGGGGGTTCGGCGGTGCCGCCGCGCATCCTCAACGCGTACGAGGCCCGGGGGTTGTCCTTCTCCCAGGGTTACGGCATGACCGAGGCCTCACCGGGGGCCACCTCGCTGCCCCCGGACATGACCCGCGCCAAGCAGGGCAGCGTAGGGCTGCCGCACTTCTTCACCCAGGTCCGGATCACGGACGTGACCGGGCAGCCGGCACCCACCGGCAGCGTCGGGGAGATCCAGATCGCCGGGCCGAACGTCTTCCCGGGCTACCACGGGCTGCCCGAGGCGACCTCGGACGCCTTCACCCCGGACGGCTGGTTCCGCTCCGGCGACCTCGGCTACCTGGATGCCGAGGGCTACCTGTACATCTCCGGCCGACTGAAGGACATGATCATCTCCGGTGGGGAGAACATCTACCCCGCCGAGATCGAGCAGTTGCTCGGCGAGTTGGAGGGGGTCACCGCGGCGGCCGTCATCGGGGTACCGGACGAGCGGTGGGGCGAGGTGCCCTGGGCGATCGTGACCGTACGGGAGGGGGCGGCCGTGGATGTGGAGGCCGTACGGGCGCATCTGGACGGCAGGCTGGCCCGCTACAAGCTGCCGAAGAACGTGGTCATCGTGGACGACCTGCCCCGGACCGCGTCGGGGAAGGTGCGGAAGGCGGAGCTGCGCGCCCGCTTCGGCGCCTGACCGGGGTCTCGATGAGGTCGGCGAACTCGGCGGCGGAGGCCTCGGCCAACTTCTCGTGCATCCGGCGATAGGTCTCCGCCGACCGGGTGGCCGGCCACTGGGCGTCCATGAACTCGGCCGGCAGCCGGGGATCGGCCCGCAGCAACGCCAGCCAGTCCGCCACCAGCATGGTCCGTACGGTCAGGGCGCTCGGCGCCAGATCCACCGCGGCCGGATCCTCCCACATCTCGATGAAGGCCAGGTGCTCACGGCGGATCGCCTCGATGTCCCAGGCGGCGCGCACGCTCTCCCCGATCGGGAAGCCCGCCAGCTCCCGGGCGTGGAAGGCGATCACGGTGTGCGGTGGCAGATCCTGCCGCAACGGCTCCAACGACCCGGCCAGGTCGACCTCACCGGGGGCCAGCCACAGCCCGTCGCGCAGCGGCGCGAAGCCCTCCCAGGTCAGGGTCGAGCGCAGCCGGTGCCGCAGCATCCGCTGCCCCTCCGGGATGGAGAAGGTGACCAGGGTCCACCCGTGGCCCTGCGGGTCGAAGGGCCTAGGGCCCCGGACCCGGTCGGTGGCCTCACGCAGCACCGCCGCCCCGTGCTCGGTCAGCGAGAACAGGGTCTCCCGGCCGTTTCTGGTCCGGGCCAGGATGCCGCTGCCCACCAGGCGGTCGAGGGTGGCGCGGGTGGCCGGCGCGGCTACACCGGCCGGCTCCAGCACACTGATCAGAGCACTGGCCCGGATCGGCCCGGTGGCGGCGTCGACCACGTGCTCGCCGAAGAAGGCGAGCAGCAGTTGCTTCGGCTGACGACTGCGCACAGCCCTCCCTTTCGGCGTATCCCTCGTCGCGGCAGCGGCGGTCACCGCACCGCTTGTGGGGCGACGACCTGCCCGCGCTTGGCCCGCTGGATCTGGTCGTAGACGTGGGTCCGCAGTTCCGTGAACCGGGGCAGGGCGCGGGTGGT
Source organism: Micromonospora sp. NPDC048871 (assembly GCF_043198155.1). NCBI lineage: Bacteria > Bacillati > Actinomycetota > Actinomycetes > Micromonosporales > Micromonosporaceae > Micromonospora > Micromonospora sp. NPDC048871. The sequence continues at coordinate 515,188 of NZ_JBICUM010000001.1, forward strand.
GATCTGATCACGCACAGGCGGCAGATCGATCGCGAGATCCTCTTGTACCCAGGTCGGCGACTTGGACAATACTAGTACCCGTTCTCCCAGGTAAACCGACTCGTCGATGTCGTGGGTGACGAACAGGATGGACATGTTGCGGCTGGTGTGCAGCTCCCGCACCAGGTCCTCCAGGTCCGCCCGGGTCTGGGCGTCGACCGCGGCGAAGGGCTCGTCCATGATCATGACCTCGGGCTGGTACGCGATGGCCCGGGCGATCGCCACCCGCTGCTGCATCCCCCCGGACAACTGCCAGGGGTGGCTGCGGGCGGCATGATCCAGGCCCACCACGGTCAGGGCGTCCGTGACCAGTTTGTTCCGCTCGGCGCGGCTGAGCTTCTTGTGCCGCAAGGGCAGTTCGACATTGCCCCGTACGGTCAGCCAGGGGTAGAGACTGCGGCCGTACTCCTGGAACACCACCGCCATGGCCGGGCTGGGTCCGGTGACCGGGGCGCCCTCCATCTCCACCAACCCGCTGGTCGGGCGCAGCAGACCGGCCAGGCACTTCAGCAGGGTGGTCTTGCCGCAGCCGGAGGGCCCGACGATGCAGACCAGTTCACCGGCCGCCATCGTGAAGCTGATGTCCCCGATCGCCTCGACGTTGCCGGTGGCCGATTCGTAGACCTTGCGCAGATGCTCCACCCGCAGCAGGGTGCTCCGGTCAGACACGGTTGACCTCCCTGATTCCGTGGTACCAGCGCAGCACGCGCCGCTCGACGATTCCGAAGACGACGGCGAGGAAGACGCCGACGAGACCGAGCAGGAGGATTCCGCTCCACATCTCGGCGATGAGGTAGTTGCGCTGGAAGTAGGAGATGCGGTAGCCGAGGCCGGCGGAGGAGGCGAACATCTCCGAGATCACCATCAGGATGAGGGCCACCGACAGGCCCTGCCGGACCCCGGCCATGATGCGCGGGCTGGCCGCCGGCAGCACCAGGAACCACAGCCGCTCCCACCAGGTGATCTGGAAGGAGTCCGCAGTCTCGGTCATCACGCTGTCGGTGGACCGGACCCCCTCGATGGTGTTCAACAGGATGGGCCAGATCGCCCCGGAGACGATCACGACCACCTTCATGGTGTCCGTGATGCCGAGCAGCAGCATCACCACCGGGATCAGCACCGGCGGCGGGATGGCCCGGAAGAACTCCAGCAGGGGTTCGAGCAGCTCACGCAGCCACTGGACCAGACCGATGATGGTGCCGGCGGCGATGCCGATCAGCACCGAGGCGGTGATGCCGAGACCCAGGCGGTACAGGCTGGGCAGCACGTCCTCGATGAAGGCGGAACCGACCCAGGTCTCCACGAAGGCGTCGTAGATGGTCAGCGGGCCGGGGAAGAACCGGTTGGTCGACCGGGTGGCCACCAGGCCCCAGATCACCAGCAGCAGCATCGGCAACCCCAGGGAGTACCCGAAGCCGGCCGCGATCCGGGTGCCGACACCCCGTCTGCGTACGACTGCGGGTCTGGTCGCCGGCTCGCCGACGACGACCGGGGTCTGGTCGGATTGCTTGATCACCGGGCCTGTTCCCCTCGGATGGACTGGTGCCAGAACAGGGTGCGCCGCTCGACGAACCGGAAGACCAGGTTGACCGCCAACCCCAGCAGACCGGTGACCACCACGAAGGCGTACAGGCCGACGGAGTCCCCGGCGGAGCGGGACAACTCGATCAGGGTGCCCAGGCCGGGGTTGCCGATCACCATCTCCGCGGTGATGGCCAGGATCAGGGCGACCGCCGCCGCCAGCCGCACCCCGGTCATCAGGTACGGCAGGGCGGTCGGCAGTACCAGGCGGGTCAACTGCTCGCGACGGGTCAAACCGAAGCTGCGGGCGGTGTCCCGGGCCACCGCGTCGACATCGGCCACCCCGTAGATCACCTGCACGAACACCTGCCAGAAGGAGGCGTAGATGATGATGACCAGGGCGGCTTCCATCTGGATGCCGAACATCAGCACGGCCAGCGGAATCAGCGCCACCGAAGGGATCGGCCGCAGGAACTCGACCACCGTGTGGGTGGCCCGGCGCAGGAAGGACACCAGGCCGACGATCGTGCCGAGGACCACGGCGGCGACCGTGGCCACCGTCAGACCGATCGCCCAGGACTTCATGGTGGCGCCCAACCGGCGCCAGAAGGCCAGGTCGACGGACTCCTCGGCCAACCGGGCGAACACGTCCGTCACGTACGGCAGGTACTGCGGATTGATCAGACCCAGGGTCGGGACCAACTGCCAGACGACGAGGAATCCGGCCAGGCCGACGAGGCCCAGCAGCGCCTTGCGCAGCCCGCGCAGGCGTCGGGTGGAGGGGACGGCCATGTCACTCCCGGAATCGGGGACGCCCGGTCAGGCCCTCCCCGGCCTCGGGTGCCGGGGAGGGCCTGGCGGCGACAGCTACTTCTGCTGGATGAGCCGGTCGAGGTTCGGCTGCTTGTCGAGCACCTTGTACTTCTGGGCCAGCTCGGCCAGGGTCTGGAGGCTGGTGCGGTCCAGGTCCCAGCCGAACTCCGGCAGCTTCACCGAATCCGCCACGGGCTCCGGCAGCTGGAGGTTGTCCTTGATGGCCTGCCGGACGGCCGCCTCGTTGGCGGGGTCCTGGGCCCACTGGAGGGTCTCCTTCATCGCCGCCGCGAAGTCGTCGACCAGCTTGGCGTCGGACTCCGTACGCTCCTTGGTGGTGATCGTGGTCAGGGTGGTCAGACCCGGCACGACGGCCTGGTAGGGCGCCACGATGAAGGTGTCCCCCCGGCTGCGCAGCTGGGTGACGAAGGGCTCCGGCACCCAGGCGGCGTCGATGTTGCCGGCCTCCAGTTGCGCCGGGGCGTCCGGGAAGGCCACCTCGACGAACTTGATGGTGGAGGGGTCACCGCCGTCCTTCTCGACCGCCGCCATGATCGTCACGTCGCCGGCGGCACCCAGGCTGTTCACCGCCACCCGGCGGCCCGCCAGCTCGGCCGGGCGGGTGATGCCGGACTTGGCCGAGGCCACCACGGCGTTGATGTCGTCGCCCTCGGCGTACGAGGAGGCGTAGTTGCCGATCACGACGACCCCGAGGTCCTGGAGGTCGGCGCGGAAGGGGCCGAAGGGCTGGCCGATCGCGAAGTCGATGTCGCCGTTGAGCAGCGCCGGAATGGCCTGCGCGCCACCCTGGGCGGGCAGCACCTCCACATTGAGGCCGCGCTTGGCGAAGATGCCCGCCTTGATGCCGCCCCACAGCGCGGCGGTCTCGGTGATGGGCAGCGCCGCGACCCGGACCTGGCGCAGGTCGCCGTCGGTGGAGTCGGACGGGGAGGAGGCATCGGAATCAGTACATCCGGTGAGGGCGATCGCGGTGGCGGCGATCAGCCCGAGGGCGATGACCTTCTTCATGGACGGGGCCCTTCCTGGGCGGGGGTGGTGGGGTGCGTCAGAAATCGGCGGATGCCACGGAGTTGCCGGTGACCTTCCACTGTGGGAGAGGTCACTTCGCTGTGTTGGCCATGGTCAGTCACCCAGCACCGGAAGTCAAGAAATTCTGACGCCCGTCATGAATAAGTTGAACAAAGACGACCCGGCCCGGGGCTGGCCCGGACCGGGTCGTTGCTGGCCGCGCCCGCCGGTCGTCACCACCAGGTCACCGCGCCGAGATCACCACTGCGCTGGGTTCTCCGGATCCGGCTGGAGAAACTCCAGCCGGTTGCCGAGATTGTCGTACGCGTACAGACGACGGTGTCCGGGGAAGTTGTCGTCCCAGGTCACCTCGACCCCGTGCGCCTCCAGCCGGGCGGCCAAGGCGTCCAGGTCACCCACCACGATGCCCGGGTGGGCCTTACGGGCCGGCTGGAAGTCCTGCTCCACCCCGAGGTGGATCTCCAACCGATCGCCCCGTACCCACAGGCCACCACGGGCGGCGAGCACCGGCGGCTTCTGCACCTCGACCAGGCCCAGTACGCCGCAGTAGAACCCCCGGCAGGCGTCCTCGCTGCCGGGGGCGATGGCTAACTGGACGTGGTGCAGACCGAAACCCAGGCCGGAGTCGTGCTCGGGGCCATAGCCGAAGCGCGAAGTCATGCTGTCCACTCCTGATCGTGAGGCCGAGCCAAGGGCCGCTGGGGTCAGGCCCGCAGGTCGTGCAGGGCCTTTCGCTCCTGTTCGGTCAGTGGACCACGGGCCTCGGCGGCCAGGCACTCGGCCAGCTCGATGCGGTTCTTCACGCCGAGCACCACGGTCGCCACCCCGGGGACGCTCAGGGCGTACCGGTGGGCCAGGGAGGCCGGGGACTCACCGAACTCCGCCGCCAGGGCCCGGAACCGCTGCGCCCGGGCGAAGTCGAGGGCGACCGGGGAGTCGTCGTCCACCGGCCGGTCGATGCCCTCGGTGAGGGCCCCGGCCGCCACGGCCCGGATCCCGATCACGGAGACCCCGGTGTCGACTGCGGCCTGCCGGATCTCGTCGTTGCAGGGCTCGGCCGAGGAGCCGAGCAGCCACATGTCGCCGCTGAGGTCCAGGGCGTTCACCACCGCCTGGACCGCGTCCGGGCGGGGCTGCCGCTGCATGGCCTCGATGACGGTCTGGGGGTGACCCACCCCGGTCAGCCCCCAGGCCCGGATCCTGCCCTCTTCCCGCAGTCGTTCGAAGGTCGGGACCACCTGATCCAGGTACAGATCCCAGCCCAGGGTCCGGGGGGTGGGGCCGGCCCAGCCGTGCGGATGCAGTTGAGAGTGGAGCAGGAACAGGTCCAGGTGCTCGCGACCGATGCGGTCCAGGGTCGCGTGCAGGCTGCGGATCATCTTCTCCGGCAGATCGCCCCCGTCCTGCTCGGGTAGCTCGATCTTGCTGGTGACCAGGACGTCGGAGGCCGGCATGGCGCGCAGGGCGGCGCCGGCCACCTGCTCGGACGCGTAGCCGTCACCGTAGGTCGGCGCCAGGTCGAGCATGGTGATCCCACCCTCGATGGCGGCCTGCACGGTCGCCACCGCCTCGGCGTGATCGGTCTGCCCCCAGACCCCGCCGATCCCGCCCCCACCCAGGGTCAGCGCGCTGACGCTGCCGAGACGACCGAAATCCCTGCTCTGCATGCCTACCTCCGCGACAGATTCCCGCCCGGCGTCCGGACGGGACGATGGTCTACATCAATGCGCTGGCCCGTGCACCCTGAGCCCGGAACAGGGTCGCATACCGGTCCAGACAGCCCTGGACGCTGAACTCCTCGATGGCCCGCTTCGCGCCCTCGCGCCGGGTGTCGGCGTCCCAGCCGAGCACGTCCAGCAGCGCCGCACGCAACTCGACCGGGTCGCGTGGCTGGACGATCCGGCCCATCCCGGTCGCCAGCACCGGGTACCGCCCGCCGGGCAGGTCGGTGGTGACCGAGGGGATGCCGCACATCATCGCCTCAGCCTGGGCGATGCCGAAGGACTCCGCTACGGAGGGCAGGGCGAAGGCGTCGATCGAGGCGTAGAAGTCATTGATCTGCTGACCGCGCAGCAGCCCCAGGATCCGGATCCGGGGATCCCGTTGGGCGGCGGCCCGGATCCGGTCGATCACACTGCCGCCGGCGACCGTCAGGTAGTCCCCACCGAGCAGCAGCCGCGCCTGCGGGTCGGTGATCTCGGCGAAGGCGGCGACCAGGTAGTCCAGGCCCTTGTCCGGCACGATCCGGCCGAGGAAGCCGATGTGCGGGCCCTCGGTCTCCCGGAAGTTCGGCCGGCCGCCCCGGCGGTCCAGGCAGGGGGCGGGGATCGCCGAGCGTTGGCTGGCCCGCAGGATCGACCAGAGTTCGGAGTACTGGGCCTGGTCGTCGCTGTTGACCACGACGGCGTTCGAACGGCGCAGGGTGATCCGCGACGACACCCGCACGGCCGCCATCGCCGCCCGGGTCACCAGGGTGGGCGGCAACCACAGATCGATGTGGTACGTGCTGACCACCGGCACCCCCAGGGGCAGGGCGGTGATCAGCGCCCCCTCCAGCATCGGCAGGTGCAGGTTGACCACCTGCGAGCGGCGGGCGATCCGGCGCACCAGAGGCGCGAAGCCGGGACTGACCGGGCCTCGGCTGATGGAGGCGACCACCGGGCTGCGGTAGACGTCCACGCCGTTGCGGCTCTCCCGCAGTGGCAGGGACGGGTCGTGCCGGACGGCGACCACGGCCACCCGCCAGCCCCGCTCGGCCAGACCTTCGGCGAGCACCCTGGCCACCTCGGTCAACCCGCTGACGTAGGGCGAGTAGTAGTTGACCGCGACACAGAGGTCGTATTCAGGGGAGTCTTTGCTGCTCACGGGCTTCTCCAGGATGTCGTTCGGTTACCAGGGGTGCCAGAAGCTGGTCAGCATCGCCTGCGCCAGCACCGCGGCCCACAGACCGACGTTGACCACCATCGCGCGGTCCCGGAAGAGGTCCTCGACCGGGTCCCCGCCGGAACCGCCCATGGCGATCATCTGTAGGTAACGATGCACCGCGAAGGCCGCGAACGGGAAGGTCAGCCCGGCGGTGACCGGCCCGTACGGCGGGGTCTGGGCCCAGATGAAGGCCACATAGCCGACCAGGGCCGCCACCAGGTTCACCAGCACGACCTGGTCCAGGAAGGGCACCGAGTACGACCGCAGCGCCGGACGATGGTCGCCCGCCTCGCCACCGGCGGCCGACAGGGCGGCGAGTTCGTGGCGCCGCTTGCCGAGGGAGAGCGCCAGGCAGGCGCAGTAGACCCCGATCAGCAGAGCCGGTTGGACGGCGATGCCGACCGCGATCGTGCCGGCCAGCACCCGCAGCACGAAGCCCACGGAGACCACGGACACGTCGACCAGGGGCTGGTGCTTGAGCGCCAGGCAGTACCACAGGTTGATGGCCAGGTAGCCGGCGACGATGACCCCGACCAGGATCGGGAGCAGCATCAACAGGGCAGCGGTGCCGGCCAGCAGGAGGAACAGCAGGGTCAGCGCGGCGCTGGTGCTCACCAGTCCACTGGCCAGGGGACGGTTGCGTTTGACCGGATGCAGGCGGTCCCGCTCCCGGTCACGCAGATCGTTGAAGATGTAGACGGCCGAGGAGGCGGCCAGGAAGGCCAGCAGGGTGCCGAGCAGCGGCATCACCTGGGTCACCGCGGCTTCCGGGGACGCCACCAGCGGCGCCATCAGCACCAGCACGCCCTTGAGCCACTGGCGGGGGCGCAGCAGGGCGAACATCCCGCCGAGGCGGGCCAGGGGTCTGAGCGCCTGCACCGCGGCCACCGGGTCGACGGTGACCACGGGCACCTCCGGTGACGCGGCGCTCGGGGCTTCCAGGGCGTGCTTCATGGCGGACCTCTCCTTGCTCCGGGGAGTGTCAGAACAGCGCCTTCGCCAGGCTCAGGGCGCCCTGCTTCCAGGGGTCGCGGTGGGTACGTCCGGCGCTGCGCCGCGTTCCGGCGGCGTTGGCCCGCCACCAGTGGTACGTCTTCAGCAGGGCCTGCTCGTTGCTGAACTTCGGATCGAATCCGAGCTGCTGGGTGGCCCGGTCGATCGAGACGTACGAGTCCCGGGTCAGCTTGTGCACCAGTCGCTTGTAGACCGGGGACAGCCCGGTGGCGGCCAGGACCCGCAGCACGGCGACGGCGGGCCCCACCGGCATGGCCAGCACCCGCTTGCCGTGGTCGGCGGCGTCGAGCACCGCCTGGAAGTCCTCCCGCAGGGTGCGGAACTCCCGGGCGCCGATGTTGAAGGTGTCGTTGGCGACGTCGTCGGGGGCCTCGCAGATCAACTGGATGGCCGTGCAGAGATCCTCGACGTCGAGCATCTGGGTGGCGACGTCGCCGCCGCCGATCAGCGGAAAGTGCCGGCCTTCGTCGGCCCACTCGAAGAGCATGGCGAACAGGCCGAGACGCTCCTCGCCGAGGAAGGTCTTGGGCCGCACGATCGGGGCGCAGAGCCCTCGTTCACGTTGCCGCAGCACGGCGGTCTCGGCACCGAGCTTGGCCGCCGAGTACGGGTCGACCGGCTCGCAGGGGTAGTCCTCCGGGGTGGGGCAGTCCCTGGGCAGTCCGTAGACCGCGGTGGAGGAGATGTGCACGAAGCGGTCCACCCCGGCCCGGCGGGCCGCCTCCAGGGCCGCCTCGGTGCCGTCCACGTCGACCGAGCGGATGTCCGCCGACCGGTGGCTGGGCAGGGCCGCCGCGGAGTGGATGACCACGTCGGCGGAGCGGAAGGCGCGGGTCAGCGCGTCCACGTCACGGACGTCGGCCCGGATGAAGGCGGCCTTGCCCTCGACCCTCGGCGCCAGCGGCCGGATGTCCACCCCGGTCCAGGTCACTCCCGGCCAGGGTCTGGCCAACAACGCGGTGCCCAACATGCCGGCGGCTCCGGTCACCACTGCGTGCACTTCCGCCTCCCGTGTCGAAAAATGCCGTTTTCTTGACGACGATGTGACGTCTCAACGACGACCAGGTTTCAAACATTCGCGCTATCAAGTAATTCACCGGTGAGTCATACGCGGCGAGCCGCGCCGACCAATCGGGACCGGCCACCGGATACCGTGCAATTCGCACATCGGGCCAGGCCCGACACCACACCCGGTCGGCACCGATAAGCTGGGCGTACGCCATCCGCGCTCCTTCCAGGTCGACAGAATCCGGTATTGGCACTCGTGACGCTAGCGACCGACGATTGCCCCCTCCTTGGTGTGCGGAACAAGCTTCCAGCAAGGTCTACGTCGATACCTTTTCCGAGGCCGGTACCGCTCTCGGCAGGAACCGGGGTGACGTAAAGGAGTTGCCATGACGGAAGCGGCGGCAAGCACGACCGCGACAATGGACGAAAAGGAACCAGCGCCGTCGCCGGAACCCCGTACCCGTTCCCGTGGGCGTCGGTGGGGGCTACGTCTCGCCGCCGTGGCCTGCTTCGGCTGGCTGGTCGTCGTCGCGCTGCACCACCTGCTCAGCGCCCGGACCTACGTGTGGGGTCCGATCGACCTCCTGCCGCCGATCGTCTGGGCGGCGGTCCCGGTGGTGCTGCTGCCGGTGGCCTGGCTGGCCCGCTCGATGCGCTGGAAGCTGGTCGGGGCGGCGCTGCTGGCCCTGGTCCTGGGGGTCGGCTACAGCGGGATCAACTTCGCGACGATCTTCCACACCCCGCCGCCGGCACCGGCCGACGCCATCAAGGTGGTCACCTGGAACACCGAGTACTGGGACCAGGACCGGCGCAACGGCGGTGAGCAGCGCACCACCACGGAGCAGTTCTACAGCTTCCTGCGGGACATGGACGCCGACGTCTACATGCTGCACGAGTACGCCCATGTCGACGACTCCCTGGTGGACATCTTCGCCCAGGCGTACGAGATCGATCAGGCGGCGGAGCTGGCGGCCGCCTTCCCCGGGTACACGATCGTCCGCGAGGGTCGCAACATGACGATCACCCGGTTGCCGGTGGTCGGGCACGCCTGGCTGGACTCGACGCCGTACCTGCCGGACGACCTGAAGCCGGTGCCGTCGGCCCTGATCGACCGGCCGCTGTTCTACACCTCGCAGGGGCTGCGCACCGACATCGAGGTCAACGGTCAGGTCGTCTCCTTCTACAACGCGCACATCTTCCAGCCGCCGGTGCGGATCCTGCTGCTGCGCAGCGACGAGGACCGGAACATGTTCGAGATCGACCGGTTCAACTTCGAGATCCGCCAGGCCAGCTACCAAGCCATCGCGGCCGATCTGGAGAACAACCCGAACCGGGCGGTGATGGCCGGCGACCTGAACACCTCGCCCTCGATGAACCTGCTCGACATGGTCTCCGACCGGCTGGTCGACCAGACCAAGGTGCTCACCTCGCTCTACCCGGTCACCTGGCCGGTGGGCGACAAGCCGCGGCTGTGGCGCATCGACTGGCTGTTCACCACCCCGGACATCACCGTGCACCGTTACGAGTTGACCATGCCCCGGGGGTTGTCCGACCACAAGGCGCAACAGTTTGTCATCTCTGCCCCCAAATAGAGATGATCGTCACATTGACGCCGAGCAGGCGAAGACACCAATTCCGGACGTTTTAGCGCCCACCAGGTGATCTACGACTGTCAACGGCTGTTGGTTGTGTACTAGGGTGATCGACGGGTCTTCTCAGCGACGAGAGATTACCGATGAGTAGGCGCGTCGCCCACCTCCCAGCGCAGTCGAAATCCTGCCCGAGGAGCATCAATGAATTCCGGAAATACGCCACTGGTGTCGGTGGTAATACCCTGCCACAACAGCGCCAAGACCATAGCTCTGAGTGTGCTCTCGGCATTGCACCAGACCCACCCGTCGGTCGAGGTCATTGTCGTTGACGACGCAAGCACCGACAACACCCGGGATATTGTCGGAAAACTCGATTGCACCCTGATCGCGCTGACCGAGAATGTGGGCGCGGGTCCGGCTCGCAACCGTGGCATAGCGGCGAGCCGGGGCGACATCCTGTTCTTCCTCGACTCCGACGTCGCCCTGGCCCCCGAGGCGGTCGCCAACGCCGTGAAGATCTTCCAGGAGAACCCCTCCTACGGCGCGGTGTGGGGCGTCTACGGCGACCGTCCCCTGGTCGACGACGGGGTGGTGGAGTGGGTGCAGGTGTTGTACGGCCACTACCGGGCCACCCGCAAGCTGGGGGCGGCCCGCACCGGCCACTTCGCCAGCGGGGCCATCCCCCGCTGGGTCATCGATGAGATCGGGGCCTTCGACGAGCGCCTGCTGGGCCAGTACGCCAACGAGGACCACGAGTTCAGCCTCCGCATCGCCGAGCATTACCCGGTCATCCGTACCTTGTCCGTGATCGGTTACCACGACGACGACGACCAGCTCTCCTCGATTCTGCGCAAGCTCTACCGGCGAGCCGGCTCGCTGGTCCCCCTCGTGCTCAAGCAACGCGAGCTCAAGCCCGAGCGGGAAGCAACCCACCGGCCCGCCGAGGTCGCAGCCGCCTCTCTGGCCACCGCCAGCCTCCCCCTGGTGTTGGTCTCTCCCTACCTGGCGGCCGTACCTCTCGCTTTTCTGGCCTGGTTCATCAGCGTCGACCTGCCGCTCTTCAACTACGTGCGGCGCACTGCGGGCTGGCGGATGGTTCCGCCCAGCGCGTTTCTCAGCTTTCTGTACAGTCTCGCGATTTCCGCGGGTGCGTTGAGCGGTGGCCTGCGCTACGTGCTCGACGCGCGCTTTCGACAGAGGTACCGGACACCGGCCGAAGTCCATTAGGGACTGCGGTCGGGTTCGGCGTGATCAGGGGGAGAGCGTGTGAGGATCCGACTACTGGGGCCCGTCGAGGTGGAGGCGGCCGACGGCCCGTTGGACGTGGGACCACGTCAACGGCGTGCCGTCCTGGCGGCCCTGGCCATGGACGCCGGCACCCCGGTGTCCATCGACACCCTGACCGAGCGAGTGTGGGGCCCGGCGGCTCCGGATGCGCCCCGTAGCGCGCTCTACGCGCATGTCGCGCGGCTGCGCCGGGCTCTCGCCCAGGTCCAGGACGACTCCGGTCGACCGGTCAGCCTGAGCCGCCACGGGGACGGGTACGTCCTCAACGTCGACCGCCAGCAGGTCGACCTGCATCGACTGAACCAGCTCATCGACACCGGTCGGGCCGGAGTACGCACCAGCGACGTCGAACGGATCGGCGCCCTGCGGGAGGCGATGGACCTGTGGCGGGGGGACCCACTGGCCACCCTCGCCGGCGACTGGGCCAACCGGGTCCGGCGCAGCGTGGCCTCCCAATTGATCAGCCTGGCCGCCGCCTGGAGCATGGAGGAACTGCGACTGGGCAACCCGGAGGCGGTGGTCGACCGGCTGGGTCGGATCCTCGGCTCGTACCCCCTGGCCGAACCGCTGGTGGCCTTGCAGATGCGGGCCCTGTGCTCGATGGGGCGTACCCCGGAGGCCTTGCAGTCCTATGTCGACATCCGGGCCCAGATCGTCGATCAGTTCGGCGCCGAACCCGGGCCGGAACTGCGGAACCTGCATGTCGCCATCCTGCGCGGCGAACTCGATGAGCCGCACTCCGGCACGGTCGCGACGGTCTCCGCGCCGGTACGGCAGGTGCCACGGCAACTGCCCGCCGACATCGCCCGCTTCTCCGGCCGTCACGACGACCTGGCCCCCCTGCTGAACTGTCTGAACCCCGCCGGCACGACCGACTCCGCCCCGGTGGTGTCGATCTACGGAGCCGCCGGGGTGGGCAAGTCCACCCTGGCCATCCACGCCGCGCACAAGCTGGCCAACCGGTACCCGGACGGCCAGCTCTACATCGACCTGCGCGGCACCAGCGTGGACGCGGAGCCGCTGACCCCGGTCGACGCCCTCGCCCGGCTGCTGCGCACCCTCGGGGTCAGCAGCTTCACCTGCGCCCCGGAGCAGGTCGACGAGGCCGCCGCCCAGTTCCGGTCGGTGGTGGCCGGACGGCGGCTGCTGCTGGTGCTGGACAATGCCGTCGACGCCGCCCAGGTGCGACCCCTGCTGCCCAGCGGCGCCGGCTGCGGAACCCTGGTGACCAGCCGCCAGCCGCTGGCGGGTCTCGGTGACGTCAGCCAGCTGCGGGTCGGGCCGCTGACCATCGCCGACGCCATCGCGCTGCTCAGCCACTGGGTGGGAGCGGAACGGGTGGCCGCCGAGCCGGAGGCCGCGGCCGCGATCGCCGAGTGGTGCGAATGCCTGCCACTGGCGCTGCGCATCGTCGGGGCCCGCCTGGTGGCCCGCCCCGGCTGGCCGCTGGCCGAGCTGCGCGACCGGCTCGCCGACGAGCGGCGCCGGCTGGACAATCTGGAGTTCGACGGGGTCGGCCTGCGAGCCAGCATGGCCGGCTCCTACGACCGGCTCTGCGGCAGCGCGGACCGCTCGGAGCGGGCCATCGCCGAGGCCTTCAAGCTGCTGGGGACCTCGACGATGACGGAACTCAGCCGGTCCACGGCCGCCCGGCTGCTCGCCCGTTCCGAGGCACACACCGAACGCATCCTGGAGCGGCTGGTCGACGTGCAGCTTCTGGAGACCTCGGCGCCGGGCAGTTACCGGATGGGCGAACTCCTGCGGCTGTACGCCCGGGAACGCTTCGCCGGGCTCCAGGAGAAATGACCGGCGAGACGGTCTGACAAGGAAGAAGCAAGCGGTTCACGGTTAGCGTTGGTCACCCAGGTCGATTCCTTTCCATGATCGGAGAAGGTGGCCCGTGTCGACAAAAGAACTGGACGCCGAGCAGACCTTCCCGGAAATCGCCGAAACAATCACCACGGCGCCCCGGAAGCGATGGTGGGGGGTAGCCCGCAAGGTCGCCATGGGTCTCCTGCTGGTGGTGACCGCGTTCTTCATAGTGATCACCCTCCGTGGTCAGGACTGGTCCACCGTGGCCGCCACCCTGCGTGGCCAACGGCCCGGTTTCGTCGCGACCATGGTGGCGCTGGCCGTACTGGCCAACGCCCTCGGTCTGGTCGCCACGATGATCTCCTGGCGGGCCATGTTGGTCGGCGTCGGCGAACGGGTGGCCGCCGTGGACGCGGCCCGGATCTTCTACCTGGGCCAGTTCGTCAAGTACGTGCCCGGCAAGGTGGCCGGCTTCCTGGTCAGCGTCGAGATGGGCCGGCGCATCGGGGTGCCGGCGGCCCGGATGGGGGCGGCCTGGCTGCTGGCCCTCGTGGTGAGCCTGCTGACCGGCGCCACCGTGGGGCTGGCGGCCGGCCCGGAGGTCTTCGGGGCCTCCTCCGCCTGGCTGCTGCTGGCCGTCCTGCCGGTGGCTGCGGTCCTGGTCCGCCCCGAGCTGGTCGGCTGGGCCGCGACCCTGGTGGCCCGGTTGCGCCGGCGCCCGGAGCCGACGACGGCGATGTCCGGGACCGGCATCCGGCAGGCGGTCGTCGCCCAACTGCTGGCCTGGCTGATCGGCGGGGCCCACCTGTGGCTGCTGGCCGTGGCGATGGGTGCTCCGCCACTGCAGGCGCTGCCGCTCTGCCTCGGCGCCTTCGGACTCGGCGCGGTGGCCGGGGTGATCGCCGTCTTCGCCCCGGACGGCATCGGGGTCCGGGAGGTGGTGGTGACGGCCGCACTCAGTGTCATCCTGCCGGTGCCGGTGGCCGGAGTGGTGGCACTGGTCAGCCGAGTGGTCGTCACGGTCAGTGAGCTTGCTACCGCCGGAATCGGCCTGCTCGTCACTGCGGCGATCATGCGACGCGCTACGGCCGGATCGCCTGCCGCAGCAACGGAGGGTGTCGATGGGAATTCCATCCCACCGGCCTCCAAGAATTCACCAAGAAGCCTGCCACAGGCGGACCGCTAATGTGTTCAGGGATCAGGAAATTCTGCCGTAGAGCTACCTCAGAGAATGCGGTACTGATGCCGGACAGGAAATACGATCTGACGATTGCGGCCCCCCACTACGAGCCGTACGTCAGTGGCCACGCGCAGACCGCGCGCAGCATTGCCGAGGGCATGGCCAATCGGGGTTGGCGGGTCGCGGTCGTCACCGCCCAGCACGATGCCGAGCTGCCGCTGCGCGACGCCGTCGGTGGGGTGGACGTCTACCGCTCCCCCATGCTGACGCGAGCCAGCCGATCGCCACTCGCCCCCCGCTATCCGATGCTGGTCGGGCAGCTGGCGCGGCAGTCCTCGGTGCTGCACCTCAACCTGCCGATGCCGGCAGCGGGACTGCTGATGCCCCCGGCGCCGCGGGTACCGGTGGTGAGCATGCTGCACAGCGACCCCCAGCCGCCGTCGAAGTGGTTCTGCCGGGCGGTCATGGCGGCCTCGGACGCCGCCTCCCGAGCGGTCATCCGCCGCTCCGCCGTCGTCGTGGCCTCCAGCCGGGACCAGGCCCACGCCTCCCGGTTCTGGCCGGACATCCAGGACCGCACCTTCACCCCGATCGCGCCACCCTGCCTGGATCGGCGCGGCGGCGAGCCCCGATACCGGGAGACCCGTGGCCTGCATGTCGGATTCCTCGGAAGGATCGTGGCGGACAAGGGCATCGCCTACCTGGTACGGGCGTTCCACCGGATCCCCGACCCCGACGCCCGGCTGCTGATCGCGGGCAACTACCACACCATCGCCGGGGGCAGCAATCTGGCCGCCGTGCAGGCGGAGATCGACCGCGACAGTCGGGTCCGGATCCTCGGCGAGTTGCGCGGCCGGGAGGTCAACGACTTCTACGCCTCCGTCGACGTGTTCGCGCTCCCGGCGGTCGCCGGATCCTTCGGCACCGTGCTGGCCGAGGCGATGATGAGCGGGATTCCGTCGGTGACCACCGATCTGCCCGGCAGCCGGTACCCGGTCACCGCTACCGGGTTCGGCCTGGTGGTGCCGCCCCGGGACCCGCAGGCGCTGGAACAGGCCATCTCCGAAATGGCGACCGTGCCGCGGGACTGGCGGGAGCGCAAGGCCCGGGCGGCCCGGGCCCGCTTCTCCGTGGCCACCTCACTGGACGCGCACGAGGTTCTCTTCAGCACCCTTCGCGGGCGTACGGCAGCACGGCAATACCGATGAAACAAGGGAGAGGTTGGAGTCCGATGAACGAACAACCGCTGGTCTCAGTGATCATTCCGAACTACAACTACGCCAGCACCATCGGCGAGTGCATCAAGGCGGCGAAGAACCAGACCTACCCGTCCGTCGAGGTGATCGTGGCCGACGACGCCAGCACGGACGACTCCGTGGCGATCGCCCGAGCCCTGGACGTCACCGTGTTGCAGGTGCCGGTCAACAGTGGGGTCTCCACCGCCCGGAACCTGGGTGCCCGGCACGCCAAGGGTGAGGTGTTGTTCTTCGTCGACTCCGATGTGGCCCTCGACCCGGACGCGGTCGCCCGCGCGGTCGAGTACCTCCAGACCGAGCCGGGGCTCGGCGCGATCTGCGGCATGTACCGGGCCGAGCCGATGTTCCCCGACAGCCTGGTCAAGCGCTACCGCGCCATCCAGCAGTACGTCTGGTTCTGCGAGGTCGAGGGGGCCATCCCCGGTCTGCACTCGGCGCTGTTCGCGATGAAGAAGGAGACCTTCCTGGAGATCGGCGAGTTCAACGACCGGCTCCGGTGGACCGAGGAGCAGGACTACGGCTTCCGGCTCAACGCCCGCTACGAGGTCAAGGCCGTCCCGACCATCCGGGGACGCCACGACCACGACGGCACCATGCGGGTGATGCTGACCAAGGTGTTCAACCGCACCCGGCTCGGCGCCCCGAACTGGCTGCGGCTGAACAAGCTCCCCGGCGGCGCGGGCACCGGCTACCGGGCGCTGGGCAGCGCCTTCATCCTCGCGGCGGTGTTCGCGCTGATCTCGACGGTGCTGCTGGGCCCCTGGGCGCTGCTGGCCGCCGCGGTGTTCACCGGGATCGGCATCGCCCTGGACAAGCGCACCTACGCGTACGCCTTCCGTCACCACGGGGTCATCTTTGGCCTAC
Source organism: Micromonospora sp. NPDC048871 (assembly GCF_043198155.1). NCBI lineage: Bacteria > Bacillati > Actinomycetota > Actinomycetes > Micromonosporales > Micromonosporaceae > Micromonospora > Micromonospora sp. NPDC048871. The sequence goes on from NZ_JBICUM010000001.1 coordinate 531,549, forward strand.
AATTCACGGTGCTCCATCTGTTGGTGACGCTCACGTCTGCGGTGGCAGCCAGCATCGGCATCCTGCAGGGCCTGCTGTACCCGAGCATGACCCAGCGGCTCTACCGCGTCGAGACGCCCGCCTGACCCCTCCCACGCGCCAGCATTAGCAGTGGTGCCTGACCGGAAGTTGAAGATGACTCTTTCTGACCAGTCCGACGACCTGGGCTTCGGGATCGACAGCACGGCCACCGAGGTGCTCGCCGGCATCGACCTCACCGGCAAGCTAGCCATCGTCACCGGCGGCTACTCCGGCCTGGGTCTGGCGGCCACCCGCGCCCTGGCCGCCGCCGGCGCCCGGGTCGTCGTCCCGGCCCGGCGTACGGATGTCGCCCGGGAGGCTGTCGCCGGGATCGAGGGGGTGGAGGTCGAGGAGCTCGACCTGGCCGACCTCGACAGCGTACGGGCCTTCGCCGACCGGTTCCTCGCCTCCGGCCGCAGCATCGACATCCTGATCAACAACGCCGGCATCATGGCCACTCCCCTGACCCGGGTGGGCCCGGGCTGGGAGGCCCAGTTCGCCACCAACCACCTGGGGCACTACGCCCTGGTCAACCGGCTCTGGCCGGCCCTGACCGCCGAGGGTGGCGCGCGGGTCGTCGTGCTGTCGTCCGGTGCCGGGGAGACCCCCCGGATCAACTGGGACGACGTGCACTTCGCCGAGGGCTACGACAAGTGGGCGGCGTACAGCCAGTCGAAGTCGGCGAACATCCTCTTCGCCGCCGAGTTGGACCGGTTGGGTCGGGACGCGGGGGTGCGGGCCTTCTCGGTGAACCCCGGCTACATCCTCACTCCGTTGCAGCGGCACCTCGCCAAGGAGGAGATGGTCGGTGCCGGCTGGATCGACGAGGAGGGCAACGCCCTGCTGCCGGAGTTCCGGGCTCCCGAGCAGGGTGCCGCCACCCAGGTCTGGGCCGCGACCGCACCCGGTCTGGAGACCGAGGGCGGCAGTTACCTCCAGGCCTGCAAGGTCGCCAAGACCTTCGACGGCCCCGAGGACCGGGAGGCCGCCGAGCGGCTCTGGGCCCTCTCGGCCGAGTTGACCGGCGTCGACGCCTTCGGCAAGTCCGAGTAGCCCCGATTCGGCGGGCCGGCGCAGATCGCCGGCCCGCCGACCCAGGCCCCGGGGCCAGGCGAGGATGCCTGGCCCCGGAGCCGTTCTCTCAGTTGCGTCGGCTCCACTGCTGGTTGGTGCCGCCGTTGCAGGACCAAAGAATGATCTTCGTGCCGTTGGCGGTGGCGGCACCGTTGGCATCCACACACAGCCCGGACTGGACGCTGGTGATGGTGCCGTTGGCGTTGAGGTTCCACTGCTGGTTGAGACCACCGTGACAGTCCCAGATGATGACTGCCGTGCCGTTGGTCGTGCCGTTACCGGAGGCGTCCAGGCACTTGTTGCCGTACACCGTCAGCTGCTTGCTCGCGGTGTAGGTCCACCGTTGGTGGGTGCCGCCGCCGCAGTCCCAGAGTTGCAGCTGGGTGCCGTTGGCGGTGGCCGCGCCGGGGACCTCGATGCACCGACCCGACTGGCCGCCCACGAGTTGTACGCCCTGCCCGCTGCTGGTGCCCTGTCGCCGGACGATCGACGCGGATTCGGCCGACCGGTTGCCCTGGGCGTCCAGGACGTAGAGCCGGTAGTCACCCGATGTCGTGGGTACGGCGATGCTGGTGGCGGTGCCGTCCGCCCTGGTCATCGTCGGTCCGACGGCGAAGGTGGTGGTGCCGGAGGGGGCCAGCCAGAGGCTTCTGGCCGGGTCCCCGGTGCTACGGATCGGAATCGAGGTCACGCCGCTCGCGGCGGTCGTGCTGGCCGGCAGGACGTGGTCCTGCATCGGAACCCCACCGGCCTGAACGACGTCCCGGAAGGACTCCTGCGGCCCGGAGTTCACCGCGATCTGGTACGCCGCGGCCGGCCACACGTAGTCGGAGGAGACGATGATGTCGTCGATGGTGCTGTTGGGCAGGTTCTTCTGGGAGACCTTGTTGATCGGGCCGTAGGTGCGGGTGATGGTCAGGTCGTGCTTACGCCCGAAGTCATCCGAGTTGATCATCCAGGTGATGTTCTTGTCGACGCTCAGCACGTTGTCCCGGAAGGTCATGTACGCCGAGCCCTCGTCCGGGTGGAGCCCGTACTTGTGACCGGCCGGAACCCCCTGGAGGTAGTTGTCGCTGACGACCGTGCCCGGCTGACTGCCCAGGGTGTAGATCGGGGCGGTGTCGCTCAGCCGCTGGACGGTGTCGATGATGTGGTTGTGGCTGATGGTGTTGTTCTTCGCCGTCGTGGTGGGCCGGTTCGGCACGATCGAGCCCGATGAGCCGTCGAAGTTCCACCACCCCCACCCCATGGTGATGCCCGCCCAGGGGGCCTTCTCGATGCGGTTGTGCTGCACCGTCAGGGCATCGACGAAGTAGGCCGCGACCGCGCCGTGCCCGTTGAACAACACCGCACTGTCATGGATGTAGTTGTTCTTGATCTCGATGTTCCTCGGTGCCCCCTCGACCTGGGGCGGATACTTCTCCCGGTTGTTCGACGTGTGGTCCCCGATGTAGACGTGCTGCGGATGCCCCACACTGACCGCGGTCCCCGCGATGTCGTTCGTGTAGTTGCCGATCAGCCGGGTGTTGATCACATCGTTGACCAGGGTGATCCCGTCGGCACCGGTGTGCTGGACCCGGTTGCGTTCCAGCAGGATGCCGTCGGCGTTCTGGAGGTGGACCATGCCGGGGGTCAGGTCGACATTGCGGTAGTGGTAGACGTGGAAGTTGCCCCGGGCGTACGCGAAGGCACTGAGGTTGCCCTGCTGCGCCTGCTTGAACACCGACCCGGCGACATTGACCAGGTTCCAGTCGGAATGCTCCACGGTCAGCCCGGAGAAGGTGAGATTGCGGGCCCGGTTGCTGGTCGAGGTGCCGGCGATCCGCAGCACGGTGGCCACGTTGTTCGGCGCGAAGACCGAGGCGGTGGCCATGTTCTCGCTGCCGGCCTTGTAGTAGTAGACCGTCCGGCTGGACTTGTCGAAATAGAACTCGCCCGGCGCGTCCAGGAACTCGTACGCGTTCATGACCTTGTGGCTGCCGTTGATCTGGGCGTTGCCGTTGAAGGCCCCCTGGGCGATGGCCGCCCCGGGTTGCTGGAACAGGGCCACCCGGTTCGACCCCTCGGTGATCACCTGTCGGACCCCCACGATGGCGGTGGTCCAGGTGGTCGCCGTCTCGATCTCGATGTCCTCCTGGTTTCCGGCCACGGCCGGAAAGTCAGAAAGGCTGTATCTGGCGCCGGCGCACTGTGATCCGGATTCCCAGGCCCAGTCGGCCTGTCCGGCATTGATGGTGTACGACCCGTGGCATCCGGCCGAGTTGATGGTCTTGGCGGCCATGAAGGCCCGCTTGCCGTTGACGTAGAGCGACCGCAGCTTGTTGGCCCGGTCCAGCGGGGCCTTCCAGATGTTGCCGCTGTGCTGGGTCCAGCCAGTGACCTGCACACCGCCCTGAAGCACCGGGGTCTCACCCGGGTAGGCGGCATAGCTGATCCGGTAACCGTTGGTGCCGGAGTCGCTCGCCCCGAACTCGATCGTGCTGCCCACCGGATAGGTTCCGCCGCGCAGGTAGACCTGGATGTCGCCGGTCATGCTCGCATTCGTCGTCCGTACGACGTCCCGGGCCCGTTGCAGGCTCCGGAACGGTGCGGTGATCGTGCCCGGGTTGCTGTCGCTGCCGTCCGGAGCCACGTAGTACGTCGCCTGGGCTGCGGCCGAAGCCGGTTGCTGATCGGCGACCAGGGCCGGCAGCACGCCGGAGACGAGCACCGCGACCGCCAGCAACGAGCTCCTGCCGACACTCCGCATATCAGGCCCTGGCCCAACGCTGGTTGCCGCCGCCGTGGCAGCTCCACACGATCACCGCCGTGCCGTTGGCGGTGGCAGCGCCGTTGACGTCCAGGCACAACCCGGTCTGCGCGCTGCTGATCGTGCCGTTGCCGTTGAAGACCCACTGCTGGTTCGCGGCACCATTGCAGTCCCAGATCTGCACCCGGGTCCCGGTGCCGGCGTTGCTGGGCACGTCCAGGCACTTGCCCATCACCTGGAGGGCCCGCCCGTTCTGGGTGAACTGCTGGTTGGCGTTGTTGTGGCAATCCCAGATGATCATTTGTGACCCGTTGGCGGAGCTTGCCCCGTTGACGTCCAGGCATCGGCCGGAGGCCTCGTTGCGCAGCCGGTTGCCGGTCGGGTTCGGGTTGGGGTTCGAGCCGCTGTTGAGGGCGTCGAGGACGGCCGTGTACGCGGGCTTCTTGTTACCGGCGCAGTCGAACAGCAGCGCGTTGTCCCCACCACGCCAGGAGTCGCAGTCCCGTACCCCCCACACGGTGATGCCGGTGCAGCGCGAGATCGCCAGGCAGGCGCGGGTGACGGCGCCGTACATGTTGGCCTGGTTGCCCCCCTGGGTGATGTCCAGTTCGGTGATCTCCACGTCGACGCCCAGGTCGGCGAAGCGCTGGAGGTTGGCCTGGTAGTCACCGGGGAGGGTGGTGCCCAGGTGGGACTGGAAGCCCACGCAGTCGATCGGCACCCCGCGGGACTTGAAGTCGCGCACCATGTTGTAGATGCCGGTGGACTTCGCGTTGATCCCGTCGGTGTTGTAGTCGTTGTAGCAGAGCTTGGCGTTGGGATCGGCCGCCCGGGCGGCACGGAACGCCGCCTCGATCCAGTCGTTGCCGGTGCGCTGGAGGTTGGAGTCCCGTCGGGCGCCACTGCCGCCGTCGGCGAACGCCTCGTTCACCACGTCCCAGGAGTAGATCTGCCCCCGGAAGTGGCTGGCCACCTGGGTGACATGGTTGATCGCGGCGTTGCGCAGGTCACCGCCGGACAGGCCCTGTGCCCAGCCGGGCTGCTGGGCGTGCCACAGCAGGGTGTGTCCGCGTACCTTCATGCCCTGGGATCGGGCGTGGTTGACGATGCGGTCACCGGCGCTGTAGTTGAACACGCCGCGCTGGGGCTCGGTGGCGTCCCACTTCATCTCGTTCTCGGCGACCAGGCTGTTGAACTCGCGGTTCAGCACCGACATGTAGGTGCTGTCGTTGAACTTGTACGTCCCGACGGCCGCGCCGAAGTACCGGCCCTTCTCGGCCGCCGAGGCACCGAGGGTGCTGGCCGCGTTGGCGGCACTGACCGGTGCCAGGACAAAGCCGGCCGCCAGCGCCCCGGCCGCCAGCGTGCGCAGGATCGCCGTGGAGGACCACAGTCGCCGCCGTGGTAGGAGTGTCTTCATGTGCCCGCAACCCTTCTTCGAGTGGAATCACCTAGACGAGTGAGCGCTAACATCACCGGCCAAGTCGGGCTGCGCGCGGGGGCGACACAGGGGCAAGAGAACGTCACACGTCGATGAAGCTGAGATTGCCATAAAGTTTCCCCTGGCTCAAGAAGCCCAGCCCAGGGCGATGCATCCAATCATGATCGTCAACTTCTGAACGCCTTGCCTGCCCCACCGGAGCGGGGCCCACCACGCTGGTGAGCGATAACTCTACGAGGGCCGTTGATCCACACCGCGCCCATCGGAGAGCGGCCCACCATCGCCCCGAACACCCCTTCACCCGCCGGGCAATTCGAGGGCAGAATATTGACATCCTTGCATGCATTAACGGAGCTCCGGTATGAATGCTTAACACTCGTTAAGGCCCGGTTCCTGGGAGGAGCGGCGATGAAGAACGCCTCGCGCCATCTACGTAGGTTGGTGGCCGCACTCGGCGCCTGCACACTCGGGCTGAGCCTGCTGTCGGCACCCGCCGAAGCGTCCTCAGTTTCCGTTCTCGCTCCACATTCCGAGCGGGCACCCGAATCGGAGCAGTTCGAGGCCGAGGGGGTCACGACCGTCGGTGAACTGCGCACGGTCGACAGCGCCCTGTCGTACCTCCGCGACGGCCGCACCCAGGTCATCCGGCACCCCGGCGCCACCTACGTCAAGGTGCACTTCAGCTCGCTGCGCCTGGCCCCCGGCGAGTACGTCACCGTGTCCAGCCCGGACGGGCGGGAAAGCTACCGGTACGACCGCAACCTGAACCGAGCGACCGGCTCGGACTACACCACCGACGGCCGACCGGGCTTCTGGGCCATGTCCGTGGAGGGCGACACCGCGGTGGTCACCCTGCACAGCAACCGAACCTCGCGTGCCACCGCCGCCACCATCGACCGGTTCTGGCGCGGCTACGACCGCACGGAAGTCGCGCAGTACAACTTCTCCACCCAGTCCGTGTGCAGCACCGACGCCCGCCGCGACGTGGTCTGCTACCAGAACAGCCACCCCACCGAGTTCGCCCGCAGCAACGCGGTGGCACGACTACTGATCAGCGGCGGCGGCATGTGCACCACCTGGCGGGTGGGCAACACCAACCGCATGCTGACCAACAAGCACTGCTTCTCCACCCAGGCCGCGGTCAGTGGCAGCGAGATGCAGTTCAACTACCAGTGCGCCACCTGCGGCGGCTCGAACCCCGGCCCCGGCACCAAGGTCAGCGGCGCCACCCTCTACCGGGTCAGCAGCGGCGGCTCCAGCCAACTGGACTACGCCCTGTTCTCGGTCAACAACTTCGCCGCCATCCAGGGCTTCGGCACCCTGTACCTGGCGACGACCGCCACCACCAACGGCACCCAGATGTACATCCCGGGCCACGGCGACGGCAGCCCCAAGCGCCTGTCGATCTTCGAGAACGCCCAGAACGGCGCCCGCTGCACCGTACGGAGCGCGAACTACAACACCTGGAACATCAGCTACAGCTGCGACACCTCCGGCGGCAACTCCGGCTCGCCGGTGCTGAACAGCAGCCACCGGGTGATCGCCCTGCACCACCTCGGCGGCTGCCCGTCCAACCAGGGCGCCAAGGCCCACCTGATCTACAACGAGATCGCCAGCCTGATCGACAACGGCTGAGCACGACGACCCACCAGAGATGCTGGCCGCCGCCGACTCCCGGCGGCGGCCAGGGCCGGCTGCGGTACCCCTCCCGCAGGGAGGTCAACATGCTCCGGTGCCGGCCGGTATGCAGAATGCCCTCTAACACGACGTGATAGCCGCGGTCCAAGGCGAATGCTCATGCCTTCCCTGAGGGGCGACGGCCGGCTTTCCGGACCGGCCAGCCGAGGAAGCGATCGAACATGTCAGCCGCGTCGCCCGTCACGCTGGGGCTGAGCCGGTGCAGGTCCTCGATGGCGTCGTGCAGGCAACTGGCCAGATAGAGGAACAGGTTCACCGGCATTTCCCGGTACTCGGTCACGAGAGCCAGCTTCGCCGCCCCACACGGCCACGGTTGCCCACATCGACGGCAGATCCACAGCGGACGTACCGGCAGATGCTCACCTTCACCTGAGAGGTTCCGACCTCCCGAGAGACGACCTGACTGACCGGTCACCGCCGATCGCCTTCTCTGGCCTGCTGCTCGAACAGTCGAGACGGTCGGCGGTGGGCCCACCGGGGGAATGACGAGCCCACCGCCGCCGCACGGCGGCCTGGGGAATGCCGCCGATCACCCACCCACGCAGCCCCGTTGGCGGTACGCGGGCGGGGAGTCCTCCGTCCGTGAGCGGAAGTACCTGGTGACAGCAGCCGATACCCATCCCCGGGTCTACTCCGCTTCGGACAACGCACCTCGAACCCCCAGCTCAGTAGGTCGGCTTGATCGCCCCGCCTTCCAGCCAACCGCTGTCGACCGGCAGATCCCAGGGCGGCAATGACGCAGAACCGATGCATCCCTATTGCGATGAATGCCGTGAACTGGATGAATGGAGCTGTGACGCACAGTGGCGGCAATGGACGGCGAGGCTCGCGCCGGTATCGGCTGGCGCAGCGCCGCAAGGCGATCGGCCTCAGCCAGGAGCGCCTAGCCGAAGTCCTCGGCGTCGATCGCTCCACCGTCGTGCGGTGGGAACGGGCAGAGACCGACCCGCAGCCCTGGCACCGCCCACACCTGGCCACGGCGCTCAACGTGTCCGTAGAGGAACTGGCCGACCTGTTGGCCGACACTCGTCGGCCGCCCGCCCCGCCCGATGGACGTCTCAACCACGCGCTGCGGCAGCCCGGTCGCGTCGACCTGGTAGCCGCGGCATACCTGCGGGATCGCGTACGGCATCTCGACGAGCGCTACGACCGGACCCCTTCGACCCTCCTGCTCGCCGAAGCGGCACAGTTGCACGCTCAGGCGGTCTTCCTCCGTCAGTACGCCGACGCCGGCTCCGTTCAGCGTGAACTGGCTGCGGCGGTCGCCGAAGCGGCCACCCTGATGGGCCAACTGGTATGGGACGCCACCCAGCGACACGACCACGCCGCCAGCGCCGCCTACTTCGACCAGGCGATCAAGGCCGCGAGAGAAGCCCGCGACACCGTCACCGAGGCCAACGCCATACTTCGCAAGAGTTTCCTAGCGCTCTACGGCACCAGGCAGCCAACCGCTGCCGTCGCACTGACCGCGCAGGCCGCTGCGGTGAGCCGCCGCGACAGCCGCGTGCTCGCTGGCCTCGCCCAACTACACCGCGCCGAGGCACACGCGATGCTCGGCCAGGTACGAGAGTGCGCTGAGGCCCTTGGCGTCGCCGAGGATCACTTCGCTTCGGTGAGCCCGCAAGATCCGGCCTCAGCCCTCTACTGTTCCCAGCCATCACGCGCGACTCGCGGGCTCCTGCTGGTTGTCGTTGAACAAGCCGACTGCGGCAGTCAAGGCGTTGGAAGAGGCTCATCAACTCGTCGCCGCACGCCGCAAGTCGACCGCCGTCATCCTCGGCAATCTCGCCCTGGCCAACATCCGCCACCGCGACCTCGAGGCCGCCGTCTCCTACCTGCATCTGAACATCGATGTCATCGAGCGGACCCGCGCTGGAGGTGGCCTTACTCTCGCCTTCTCCGCCGCCCGCCAACTGCGTCCCTGGAGCGATCAGCCGCCGGTTCAGGATGTCCACGACCGACTCCTCACCCTCATCACTCCATAGGAGCAACAGCGTGACAAGCATCGACGACGCCAAGCAGTCTGTCCGGCGACGGGTCTGGGACCTTCTCGAACGCGAAGGTGCCGCACCGCCCGGGGTGCACGGCCACATTCCCGACTTCGTGGGCAAGGAAGCCGCAGCAGCCCGGCTCACAGAACTGGATGCCTGGAAGCAGGCACGGGTCATCAAATGCAATCCCGACCGGGCCCAACTGCCCGTCCGGGTCCGCGCCCTTCAGGAGGGCAAACTGCTTTACATGGCGGTCCCACGACTCGCCACACCGAAGCCCTTCTACCTGCTAGACCCGGATGACTTGGAAGTCCCCTTCGAGACTGCGGCCACGAGCACGGGTGCGGCCGAGATCGCCCCCAGAGTCGGCCCCGACGACATGCGACCGGTGGACATGATCGTGTGCGGCAGCGTCGCGGTCAGCCGACGCAACGGCGTACGGGTCGGCAAGGGAGCCGGCTACTCCGACCTGGAGATCGCGCTCCTGACCGAAGCTGGGCTCGTGACCATGGACACCGTCATCGCCACCACGATCCACCAGAGCCAACTTCTTGACGAGGAACTACCTGACGCCGATCACGACTTCAGCGTCGACTACGCGATCACCCCCGACGAGGTGGTCGCATGCACACCTGACCGGGGGCGCCCTTCCGGCATCCTCAGGGAAAGCCTCCGTGCGGATCAGCTCGACGACATCCCAGTCCTGCGCTGATCATGCGTTGCCTGGTCACCGGAACAGGCGGGTGAGATCGGCCAGTAGTCGTGAGCTGGTGATGTCGGTGGCGTCGATGACGAGCAGTCGGTCGTTCGGGTGGTACTCGACGTGGGCGCCGAGGAGCCGGGCGAGGTCGACGGCACGCTGGACGTCGGTGATCGCGGGGACGTTACGCAGCACCGTCTGACCGCGTCGGGCGAGCAGCGCGGCGCCGATCATAGGCAGTGCGGCGTTCGTCGCGCCTTGGACGACGGCGGTGCCGTTGAGCGGCCCGGCCGGGCGGACACGGTAGTGAACTCCAGGTCAGGCCTTGCTCATTGCCCTGGTGATCAGCGATACGCGGCCGCCTGCAGGCTGAAGAACTCGGCGTACATCCCGTTGAGCGCCAGAAGCTCTTCGTGGCTGCCGGACTCTGCGATCCGCCCGTCCGACACGACCAGGATCAAGTCCGCCATCCGGACGGTCGAGAACCGGTGTGACACGAAGACGGTGACGCCGCCGGTACGGATCCCCACGTCACGCGCCGCGTCGGAGTACCGGTCGAACAAGGCGTGCTCGGTCAGCGGGTCCAAGGCGGCGGCGGGCTCGTCGAGCAACAGCAGCAGCGGATCGTTGCGCATCATCGACCGGCTCAACGCGATGCGCTGCCACTGCCCGCCCGACAGTTCAGCGCCGTTGTCGTAGGACTTGCCAAGGTAGGTCTCCAGGCCGATCGGCAGCCGGTCGATCACCTCCTCAGCATCTGCACGCCGGATTGCCCGCTCCACCGCGCCCGGTGCATCGAGTCGCGGCAGGTCACCGAGGCCGATACTGCTTCTGGCCCGCAGTTCCAGCCGGAGGTAGTCCTGGAAGCTGGCGGAGATCCGCTGGCGCCATCCCAGCGGGTCGAGCCGCCGCAGGTCGGCGCCATCGATGGTGATCTCACCCGCGGTGGGCCGGTAGAACTGGCAGAGCAGCTTGACCAGGGTGGACTTGCCGGAGCCGTTGTCGCCGACGATGGCGACGATCGTGCCGGAAGGGATGCGCAGGCTGAGGCCTTGCAGCACGTCGGTATCGGTGCCCGGGTAGCGGAACGCGACGTCACGCAGCTCGATGCCGTCGGCGAGGACGGCGGGCGGCGCCTGGTCAGCCGGCGGACCGGGTTCCGACGGCGTGGCGTCGCGGATCCAGCTCAACCAGCCGATGGCGCGGGCGTTGCGTTGCAGCGCCTGGGCGAGCGCGACGGCTCCGGCGGCCTGCGCGTTGGTTTGCACGGCCAGCGTGATGGCGAGGACAACGTCGCCGACGGTGCGCTCGCCGCTGATGGCGGCGCGGACGACCAGGACGATGGAGCCGATGTATCCGAGCGCGAAGATCAGCTGACCGGTGAACCGCAGGGCCGCGCCAGCACATTCAGCCCGGCGCAATCGGCTGTCCACCTCGCGGCGGACCGTCCCATGGCGGCGGCGGAGCTCTCCGCCGAGCCCGAAGAGCCGAATCTCCTTGGCGGCGATCGAGCTGAGGGCCAGATCGAACAGGTGCCAGCTCATGCGGGTCGACTCGGCGGTCACGAGTTCGGCACGTTCCAGCCGCTTCTCGGCCAGCCGCCCGGCGATCAACGGGGGGACACCGAAGATCGGCAACAGGAGCAGCCACGGCTCGATGCGGGCGAGGAGCACGGCGGTCAGGGTGAACTGGGTGACCAGCACCCCGATCGTCAGGACGGTCTGCACGCTCTGACCCAGCGTCCACGACTGCTGTCGGAGCAACTCGAAGCGATCCGCGGCGTCCCCCCGTTCGTGCAGCGCCAGTCCGACCGGCCCGTGCGCCAGGTCGCCGAGTTGGCGTTCGGTGTCCTGCTTGTGCAGATCACCGAGCTCGAAGAAGAAGATGTGGGCGAAGTGCTCCATCGTCAAGCTGAGCAGGATACTCACGGCGGCGGCCGTCGCCGTCCAGACCGCGACATCGGTCCGCCGGTCGAGGGCCGCATCGACCGCCACACCCAGAAAGAGCGCCAGCAGGGGTCCACTCACCGCGCCGAGCATCATCAACAGGGCGGCGGTGATCAGCCTTCCCGGGCTGAGCCGCCACGCCGACGCCAGGGTCGCGCGGACACTGCGCAGGACTCTATGCACAGCCTTCCACCTCTTCCTCGGTGAACCGCGCGGCCTGCAGCCGAAACAGCTCCGCATAGCGGCCGTCGAGGGCGAGCAGCTCTTCGTGGGTGCCCTCCTCGACGACGCGACCGTGTTCCAACACGACGATCCGGTCGGCACGGCGCACCGTGGAGAACCGGTGCGAGATGACCACGCTGGTGACTCCTCGGGTGAGGTCGAGGAACCGCTCGAAGAACGCCACCTCCGACCGCACGTCCAGGTTGGCGGTCGGCTCGTCGAGGACGAGAATGCTCGCGCCACCCTCGACGGCGACCAGAGCACGGGCGATCGCGATGCGCTGCCACTGCCCACCGGACAGTTCGGCGCCGCCGGCGTATCGCCGTGACAGTGGAGTCTCCAGGCCGCGGGGGAGCTGGTTGACGAAATCCGCCGCGCCGGCCTTTTCCAGGGCGGCCCGGACCACCTTGTCGGCACGCTCCGGCTCGGCGAGCAACTCGATCGCGCCGAAAGCGACGTTGTCGCGCACCGGCAGCTCGAAGTGGGTGAAGTCCTGGAAGATGGCGGCAACCCGGCGCTGCCACGCCGTGGCCGGGAAGGTCCGAATGTCGACGCCGTCAGCGGTGATCGTCCCGGCCGTCGGTTCGTAGAGCCGGGCCAGCAGTTTCACCAGGGTCGTCTTGCCTGCGCCGTTAAGGCCGACGATCGCCAGCGACCGGCCCGCCTCGATGGTGAGGTCGAGGTCGTTCAGCACCGGTAGCCCGCCCGGGTAGGCGAAGGACACCTTGTCGAATCGCAACAGCGTCCTGGGCAGTCCCGCCGGATCGCCCCTGCCGTTCTCGGTGGTGCGGGCGTCGGCTTCGCTCATCCTCTCGATCCGCTCCACCGACCGGTAGGCATTGAGGCCCTGCTCGGTCGCCACATCGGACTCGGCGATGAAACCGCCGATCCTCATGGCGGCCAGGGACGCCTGGAATACGAGTATCAACCCGCCCAAGCCGAGCAGTCCGGACGCCGTTGCCTGAGCCGCTCCCGTCAGCAGCGCGCCCAGCAGCACGAAGGCGACAAGAACATAGAGTATGTAGGGGCCGTAGAACAGCCTGCGTCGGGCCCGCCAGACCGGGAGCACGGCGTCCATGGCGGCCGTCGTGTACTCCTGCTTCAACCAAGGTAGAAGGCCGAAGACCCGCAACTCCTTCGCCGCCGCGGGCTGGAGCAGCATGGTGCGGAGATATTCGCTGCGGCGCCGCAGCCGGGCGGTGCTGCGAAAGACCTCGGTGAACACCGACAGGCCGAGCCGGTAGCCGAAGCGGATCGTCAAGGCCGCGAGGAGCAGAGCCGGCCCCGCCCACCACACGAAGGCAACCGACGTGACCCCGGCAGCGAGAACGGTCTGCAGGTACCGCGAGATCAGCGCGATCTGACCGGCACCCGCGGCACCAGGCGACCACATCTCGGTCCGCAGCCGGTCCTTGGCGTCGGCGACGTGATCGAGCAGCTCCGGATCCTCCATCACGGCCACGCCGCCGCTCGCTTGGGAGGCCGCCATCAACCGGTCACGGACGAGATCGTCGAGGCGACGGCGGATCAGGTTGCCGAGCAGTTCCTGTACCGGCAGCAGCAGCTGCACTCCGAAGAACGCGGCCGCCGCGAGGATCAAGTTGGTCCGAAGATCGCTCCAGGCCGCCGACCCGAGCCCGCCGGCTACCGCGTCCGGCACTCGGGCGACCACGGCTGAGGTGGCGAGGATGAACGCGACCGGCAGGATCCCCGCGGCGATCTGGATCATCACGGCAGACGAAACCAGCGACCAGCCGGCGTTGGGCACCAGGTGCAGGATTCTCATTCGCCCGTCGAGGCGCGATCTGTGGCCGCGAACAAGTTCCGCCCACACAGACCTTTCGTGCGTCGTCACCACCAGGCGCCTCCCGTGCGGCCGTGAATGAGGTAGGGAGATATGGGCGTGCCGTCCCCCAACTCTGCCTACGCGACAGGAACGGAAAATCCGCTTTCCTCAACCTCGGCAGGTGACCCAGGAGAGGCCGTGGGGGTGGACCTTGCGCACATTTCGAACTGCTCGTAGAGAGCGACCCAGTTGGCGCCGACCGCAGGGTTGAATATCGGCGCAAGCATGGCCTGCAGGATCACCTCGGGAGCTCCCTCGTGTAGCGCGATGAATAGGCTCAGGTTCTTCAGCCAGCCCTCGTAGACAGTCTTGTCGGGGCTCAGCGGCGGCCCTTGATGATAGGCGAAGCTATCTTCGTCGAAGACGAGCTGCGTGCCGGAGCGCTCCAGTCTGTACCCCAACTCGGAATCCTCCAGGCCCCATCCCCGGAATTCCTCGTTGAATCCACCGACGCGCGTGAAGTCGACGCGTGGAACAGATACGTTGCAGGTGAAAAACAGATGCCACGATGTCTTCAGATCACCGCCGATATCGCTCAGGCGACTCAGCAGGTCCAGCCTGATGTCGCTCTTGATCACGCCGCCGAGGAATTCCTCGCCGCCGTACTCCATGAAGCGGTCGTCGAACGCCTCCGGAGTCCGCAGATATTTTCTGAAGCCGATGACGGCCTTCTTCGCGGAAATGCCTTGGTAGTGCCGAAGATGCTGTTCGACAAAAGTGGGCGGAACCAGTTGATCACCATCGACGAAGATCAGGATGTCGCCGGTCGCTTCTTCTGCACCGCGATTTCTTGCGGCGCTTCTGGACGACGTTGCAGACCGAGGCAGATACAGGTAGCGGAACCGGGAGTCCGCCATCACGTGACGCCGCACGGTCTCCGCTGTCGGGTCGGTCGATCCATCATCGACGACAAGCACTTCGAGAGAATCGGAGACAGCCAGATTCTGTGCACGGAACGTGCGAAGGCATCTGTCCAGCAACACGAACGAGTTGAATGTCGGCACAACCACTGATGCCTTCATCGACGGACGGTCTCCGTTCCAGAGCAGAAGCCGGGTTCCCGACGTGGGAAGCCCCGCATCACGTTCTTGCAAGTTCGATGTCGAACCGACAGCCGACGACCGACGCCCCACTGTCGGTTAATCTACGGTTCCGCCGCGGTCAGGTGGCCCGGCCGCATCGCCCTCTGAGGCGTGACGGGATTCCGCGCGCCAGGTGCATCCGTCGCCTGCCTGTTCGCACGACACCGTGACGTCCGATTCGACGTAGCGGGCGGCGATGGCCGTGTTGAGTTCCTGACAGTACGGACATGGTGACGCGAAAGTCAGTTTGACGCCGGCACCGGCGGCCTGTTTGCGGTACCGCAGGATCCCGCACTCCGCGTTGCGCAGGACGGTGCCAGAAGGCTGGGGCGTGCTGGTCACCGCCGAGTCGTAAAGCAGCAGTTGGCGCTGCAGCCGATTCATGAAGTGCACGGTGGCTGACTCTCCGGCGGGTCGCTGCGACTGCAGCAGGTCCGCGGTGATGCGTGAGTTCGCCTGGATCCACGCGGACAAGCCCTCATCGCCGTGCACGCCCAGAATGAACTCTTCGGCCGCCGCCTGGGCCTCGAAGAACCGCTGGCGCCAGAGATCGACCTTGACGGCGGGGTCGAGGGCAGCAGGGTCATTGGTCATGGTCGGCGTCCTTGCCGGTGGCGAGCTCGGCGAATACCTCCTGGGCGATGCGCAGCCCGTTGTTGGCGACCGGCCATCCCCCGTAGTAGGCGAGCTGGATGATGATTTCGACGATCTTCTCTTGTGACATCCCCAGGTGCAGGGCGGCGCCGATGTGGCCACGCAGCTCCCAGTCGGTCCGGGCCAGGGTGACCGCGGTCAGCGCGATCAATTCGCGCTCCTCGACGCTCAGGTGCGGGCGGGTCCAGATCTCACCGAACAAGTGGTCGATGGTGAGCTGGAGGAAATCGGGGTAGGAGCCTGGGCGGGGTTCGCGGCCGAAGACGTGCTTGAACATGGCCTCACCCCGCTCATGTCGGGCAAGCGGCTGGTTCATCGATCACTCCTTCGTGTTGCCAGGTGGCCTGTCGGACAGTGGTGAATTCCTACGACGCCACGAAGGCGGCGAGCAGCGGCGCGGGGCAGCCTGAACCAGACCCACCCCTGCGCCGGAGCTGTGCGGAGGGCCGTGTCTCGGTCAGATCTCAGAGGATGATGCTGAGCTTTCCGTGTTCGCGAAGACTCTCGTGGTCGAGCACCACGAGACGTCTCCGGACCCGGAACGACTCGCCCTCGACGGCGAGTTCGAGCCGATATTTTCCGACGTATGAGTCAGAGCGCCCGTGTCCGAACCGGTACACGACGACATTCGCCGCCACCTCGATGTGCGTGCCCCGATCAGCCAGGATCTCCACGTTGGTGATCATCCGATTCGTTCGCGACAGGGGATTCTCGCACCACACCTCGCCGTTGAGGAGTTGCTCGATCCGCTGGCGTAGTCGGGCGGCGTTGTCGTCGATCAGCCCGAGCGCGGTGGCCGACTCGCTCCGGACGTCGGTGGCCGGCACCAGGTAGCGGATGTCGTCGGTCAGCATCTCGTCGTACCACTCGCGCAGGCGCCACTCGTCGAGCAGTCGCGCCTCACGGAAGAGGAACTGGCTCACCCGGTGCCACAACCGCAGCTGGGCCGTCTCGTCGACCGCCGGATCGGTGTTTATCGTGTCGGTGGTCATCGCCGTTGCGCCCCTTGCCTCTCGGCCCGCTGAGTGACGTCTTGAGCTTCCTCGTGGTCGTCGTCGCCGTCGTGCATCAGCCGGTCCCACTGCCGCCAGAACTCGCGGGCGGGGAGCTCGTCGGTGGTCTCGGGGACCTCTTTGGCCATTCCGCGTGACAGGTCCGAGAAGCGGAGCGTGCGATTGAGGTAGCCCCGTTGACAGGACTCGACGATCTCGATGTCGTCGGGGGTGGCGAAACCGGCGGGACCGAGGAAGGTCAGGTAGTGACTCTTACGCAGTTCCCGGATGTCCGGATCCTCGTCCTTGGGGGCCAGTGCGACCGAGGTGATGGACATCTGGCCGGCGCTGACCGGGTCGATCTTGCGGATGGTGATTCCGATCGCGTCGATGATCATCAGATTGGGGAAGATCATCAACGCCCGATTGGCACCGGTGATCCGTTGGGCGCGTTCGGCGCCGAACCGTTCGACGAACCGTGCGGCCGTCGCCTCCATCCGTGACCTGACCTCGGGGGGGAACATCGGCGTCCAGTAGGCGAGCGGTCGGGCTGCCGCCGGTACCAGCTCGTTGGCGCCATGCCCCCGCCCGAGAGCGCGGGCGAAGCCGCCTCGTCGTCGCGGTGCCGTTGTGCCGAGCGACTCGATGTAGCTGACGTAACGCTTGTGCAGGGCGCGGAAGTGGTAGATGTCGACGCTGTTCTCCATCATGAGCTTCCAGTTGGCCCGGGCCCCGTGCAATTGCGCACCTTGGATCACCTCCATTCCCACTTCGGACTGATCGGCGATCAGATCGAGGTACTCCGTCGCGCCCGCCAGATACTCGGTCAAGGTGCGTGGCTGCTCAGGATCGAAGGTCGCGAACACGAAACCCCGGTAACTGTCGCTGCGGTGCCGCGCCAGGCCGAAGTCGGATTTGCGGAAGCCTGGACCGTACCCGTCCGGGAGCGGAACTCCGACCAGGTCACCCTGGTTGGAGAATGTCCAGTCGTGGTACGGGCACCGGAACGATCTGGCCTGCCCGGCTGGCTGCGAGCAGATCAGGGCCCCCCGGTGCGGGCAGCTGTTGGCGAACACTCGAATCACCCCGTCGGAGCCGCGCGCCATGACCACCGGGCGCCCTCCGACGTCTCGTGACACGTAGGAGCCCGGCGCGGGTACCTCCGACTCGTGCCCGACGTACAACCAGCAGCGATCGAAGATCTTGGTCATCTCCTGTGCGGCCACGTCCTCGTCGGTGTAGGCCCGGTGGTCGACCCGGAATGAGAAATTCTCAAGATCATCGAACACGATCCGGTCGCCCACCGGCCGCTGTAGTTCTATCGTCACTGCTCCCCCTTTCGCGGTAGCTTCTCGCCCATGCTGAGAACCATTTCCGCCGTGCGCGCGGCGGAATCGCCGCACTCGGGCTGCGCCGCGCGCAGCCGCGCCCGGTAGTCCCGGCCGGGATCAAGCAGATCGGTGACCGCGTCAGCGACCGCCCGTTCTGTGACGTCGGCCGGCTCAATTGCCGTCCCGAAGCCCGCGGTTTCCACGAAGTACGCCTGGATAGGCTGATCCACCGCCAGCGGGATCACCAGCATCGGTGTCGCCGCCCGGATCGACTCCGCCACCGAGTTGTAGCCGCCATGGGTGATGAACACATCGGCGCGCGCAAGGACCTCACGTTGTGGCACGTACGGGGCGGTGAGCACGTCGGCGGGCAGCGCGAGTTCCTCAGCGAGATCTCCCACCGCGGCGATCACCTGTGCACCGGTCTTCACCGCCCCCATGATCACCGTGCGGAGGAGGTCGGGCCGCCGGAAGAAGATCGTGCCGAAGGAGACGAACACCAGCGGACGACCGGGGTCGATCTCCTCCAGGCCGGGAAAGGCGACCTCGTCGCCGCGCTTTCCGGCCGCTCCCGGCAACCCGACCAGTTGCACACCGTCGTCGGTGACCGCTTCATCCCCGACGAGCGAGGGAATCGTCGGCATCAGATTGAGAATCGGCGAACGCGCCGAATGAGTTCGGGTCGACCACAACACCCCGTGCCTGGTCAGATAGTCGCCAACCTGTTCGTCGTACAGCCAGCGACCTCGCCGACGTTCCTTTGGGCATACTCCGCCTAGGTTTGCCCAGATCATCCCGTACGGCACACCGGACGCCTGCGCCCCGGCCATCGCCGCCGCCAATACCGGCAGCGAATCGAGCAGCGCGAAGTCCGGCGCCGTCGCCCGCAGCGCATCAGCCACCTGGTCCGCCAGCGGTGACGATTCGAGCATCGGACCGATCTTTGCCGGATCGTCGCTCCACGGCGCCATCTGGACCTGCCCGACCATATGGACCTCCGCCGGACCCAGGGCCTGGCGACGCTGTTCGCCGAGCGCGCCACCGTCCGCTGACAACAACAGCAGCACAACCTCATTGCCGGTGGCTTGGAGCGCATTGACCACCGGAATGTACGGGTTGAGGTGACCATGCTGAGTGGTGGTGAGAAAGACGATGCGCACTAGGTCTCCGATCCATGGGAAAACGAACAAGCCGACTCAGATCTGGGCCGGGATCGACCATATTGGGCACGATTACGACACCCGGCCTTCGAAGACGAGTCGGCACCGCGACGTACGAGCGGCATAAATCCGCCCGCAGGCACGCGAGAACCCCGGCAGTGCGACGGAGCCATCGACGTCCCAAAACTGTTACGAGGATCTACGCAATCCCCTCCATCATTGTGGGGACGCGGACCCGTCTACGTTTACTACTCGGAAACGAACTTGCAACAAGGGGTCCAGCGCCTGCACCGAGGCGACTGCGGAAAGTTTGCCGGACAGCGTGATCAATGTCAATGCCTCAACGCTGTCGGCGCACCCGCAACACCGCCACTTTGACCGAACTCCGCCTCGACCCGTAGCAGGCAGGGCAGGTTCCTCGGCAGCGAAGGCGGGAAGGCTGCGGGTTCACAACCCTTCCGGCCGAATCGCCAGATTTCATGCAATGGTGTCAATGAAGTTTGAAATGTCACCCTGGGCGGAGCTGCGAACCATGGTCACCGGCTATCCGTTCCGACTCACAGACGAGGCCCCTACCCGGGGTCCCCGTTGTTCGACAGGGGGCCTTTCCCTGCCTTATTCCCGATAAGGCGACGCGATCGGCCCGCAGAGCACACGCTCTGCGGGCCGATTTTGGTGCTCCGCCGGACAAAGGAGGCTGACTATGACAGCCATTTTCATCCTCCGTAGGTCGGGTTCTCGACGTGGTGCAGGACGAGGATGGCCTGCACGATCGCGGTCGCTCGGCATGGGCAGCAGCGCAGCTTGACCAGGACTTTCCAGGTCTTGGTGTGGCGATCGCGCGTTCGCCGCGGGCGCGGATCTTCGCGTGGGCCCGGTTGACGGCCTTCTGCCGGCGTGACAGCTTCGGCCGGAAGCGGCGCCGCTTGAACGGGGTGCGCGTGCCGCTGGGGGCACCTTGATAGCCCTTGTCCGCGAAGGTCATCACGTCGGCGCTGGTCAGGGCGTCGATGATGCCGTGGGTGCGGGCGGCGGTCAGGTCGTGCGTCGAGCCGGGCAGCGCGGCCGAGGCCCAGACGAGACGCCCGGCCGCGTCGGCGATGACCTGCACGTTCACGCCGTGCCGCTTGTGTTTGATGCCCTATGAATGTCAACTCGTTGAGGGGACTGAGCGGCAGCGATGATCTTGTAGATCGTGCGGGCGAGGTATCGCTTCAAGCAGCGGATGACTTCACGCTTGGTTCGACCCTCAGCGGTGCGTCGTTGTAGGTAGGCCCTCGTCGGAAGGTGCCATCTCAGGCGGATTAGCACCGCGCGGTACAGCGCGGCGTTGGCCTGACGATCGCCTCCTCGGTTGAGGCGCAGTCGGTGTGTCTTGCCGGACGAGGCCCCTCTGGGGTCTGCGGGACGGCCGTAGGCGGGCGTCGGCTGCGGTGCTGGGTGGGCCAGCCGAGGAATCGGTCGAAGACGCTGGCGGTGCTACCGGTGTTGTTGGGGTGGAGCTGGTGCAGATCATCGATCGCGTCGTGCAGGCAGCTGGCCAGGTAGAGAAAGAGGCTGACCCGGCTGTCCCGGTACTCCGCCAGAAGGGCGACCTTCGCCGCGCCGCAGGGCCACGGCTGGCCGCATCGGCGACACAGCCACAGCGGCCGCATGGGCAAGTGCGGTCGGGGCGGTTCGGCGCGGACTGCCTCGACCGGCCGCCCTGGCAGCGCAAGCGGCCGTAACGGCAGATGCTCCGATGGTGCGGGCGACTCACCGTCCGCGAGGCGGTCTTCGTCGCTGTTCATCGGGGATCGCGCTCCCGTTCCTGCCGCTCGAACACGATCCGCCAGACGTACGTCAGCAACGGCGGATCGGCCGGTCCCGGCTGTATCGGCGAAGCCGATGTCGACCGGTCTCGCGGCAGATCGCCCATCTTCGCGTTACGCGAGATGTACACAGTCACCGCCGACCCCCACTTGGACCCACTGCTTGTACGCGGTGGGCTTGCCGACCTGCCGGCAAGCCCACCGCCGTCGGCCAACGGCAGGAAACAGACCACCGGTCGCCCGCCCACGCAGCCCCGATGGCGGTACGCGAACGAGGAGTCATCCGTACGGTCGACGGAGTGCCCGGCGCGAGCACTTGCCGGTGCGTCGGGTCGCGATCCGACCTGCCGCCGTGAGGCACATCCATCTTGGTCTCCCTGGCGTGACATTGCCGCTGGCCCGCCGACGCGCCATGAGGGTCAGGATGGTCCTGGACCGGTCCGCCGACGTGTTCCTGACGTCCACGATCGCTGTCGGCACCGGCCGGAAGTAGACCCAGCGTGGTGGGCCACGGTGGGTCTCACCATGGCTGGCTGGGTCGATGCGAAGAGAACAGGCGGCGCCTGTCGCTACGAAACTCGGTTCAGAGGATGTGCCAGCGGCGGAGTTCGGCCCCGTCGTCAACGAGGCCCGCGATCCGGTGGTGCACCTCGTCGGCGGCCTCGGTCCCAGGTCGGGACTTTCGGGCGTTGGTCGCGATCATCTGCAGCTCGCGTAGCTGGCACAGTTCCTCGAACTGGGACCAGGAGGTGGCATCCCAGCCGTAGGCGGCGGTGAAATCGGCGAAGGCTCCCGGGCCGGGCGGGTCAAAGCGGCGGCAGTGGACAGCGACCGTGGCGATGTCCCACTCCCGGGGCCCGAGAGCGGCACCGTCCCAATCGGAAAGTACGGGCCTGCCGTCGAAACGCCGCAGTGCGTTGCGGATCTGCGGATCAGACTGGATCAGGCTGGTACCGCGGGGAAACCGCATCGCTTCCCATGTGGCCGCCAGTGTTTCGAGCCGGCCCATCAACAGATCCTGTTCCTTGTCACTCAGGATCTCCGCACGGGCGACGGACCGCTCGATGCTGTGGAGCGGTCGCAGGACCGGCAGCGGCACCGGCGGAGCCGACAGGGCGTGCAGGCCTCGGAGAAGCGTACCGAGCTCGGAGACGGTGATGGGGTTGTCGTGTGCCGGGTCCAGACGCTGCCAGACCGTGACGGCGTGCCCGCCCACCCGCAAGGGTTGGGACAGTCCTGGGTAAAGGCCCACCGTGGGGAAATCATGGGCCCCCAGCCAGTCGACCACGGCCACCATCCCGCGCACCCGTTCCAGGTCATGGTCGCCGGGGGCGATCTTGATGACCACGTCACCTAGTGCGTAGACGGCGTTGGTGTGGTGCCGCAGCAGCATCGCGTTCGAGTCGGGGTAGCCGAGGAGACGACATACCTCGGCGAGCACCGGCCGGGTGCGCGCCTCGACGAACATGGGGCTCCTAGGGACCGAGTGCGGCTGTGGTCCCAAGCCTACGGGCGCTCTCGCGGCACGCTCGCACGTAGTCCGTCAAGACGGCAACCTCACCACGCTGGCTCTCGTCAGGGATCGCCGTTGCCACGTCGGTGGCCCTGGTCAGGATGATCTCCGTCCGTTGCGTCTCGGGCAGGTCCGCGACAGCATCACGCGCGGTCGCTGCCGCTTCGGTCGCCCGCCGCTCCCGGGCGAGGCACATCGACCGGTCCAGGGCGATGAGCGCCGCATCGATCGGTACGGCCGGAGCCGCGCCGTAGAGCCGCAACGCCTCGTCCTGGACCCGGTACGCCTCACCCGTGTCACCGAGCCAGGTGTACGCGCCGGAGAGGTAGAACAGCAGCCGTTTCGCCGGAAACCTGAAGGCGACGTCGCTGTCCTCGTCGCCAGCCTGATCGAACAGCCGACGCGCCCGATCGATGGCCGACCGTGCCTGCTCGGCGGCGCCGATTCGGGCCAGGGCACGCGCCCGGCCTGCGGCTGCCAGGGCGGCCGGCGACGATGCGATCGATGTGACCGCCAGAGCCGCATCAGCCAAGGCCACAGTTTGGGCGGGATCGCCGAAGTAGTACGGCAGCATCGCCGCTTGGGCCCGCACGAGCACCCTGAAACGAGGCTCCCCGCTGTCGTCCGCCGCGTGGATCGCCGTGCCGTACCACCGTCGAGCCTCGGCCACGTCCCCGAGCCGCATCAACGCGTCAGCGCACATCGTCGCCAGCAACGCCGCCACCCCGGAAAGCCGGGCCTGGACCGCCGCCGGCTGCCGCCGCAGCGACAGCACCTGGACCTCCCGGCAGTCGGCAGCCAACAACGACAGCATGACCTGGGGCGAAGCCGAGGGATAGACCCTCATGTGCTCGCTGGCGGCCTCCTCGATCAACTCAAGTTGCCGAGGAGCAACACTCGACGCCGCCAGAGCCTCGTCCAATCCCAGACGGAGTCTCACCAGATTGCTGGCCTCCACGCCGGCGAGCGATCGGTCCCCTCCGCCCTCAACGGCCACGGTGCCGGGGGCGCGAGACGCAATGGCATCCTCGTCGCGGCCGAGCCCCATAGCCGGACGCGGAATGTTCAGACCGTCCGCGATCCGTTCCAACACCTCGTAGGCCGTGACCTGCCGGGCGCCCTTGGCTATTTCAGCAGCGCGGTTGGCCGAGACACCGACAAGACCTGCGATCCCGCCGTACGACACGCCTCGCGCGTGAAGGAAGCGGAAAACCGCAGTGATATCGCGCCGCCGTAGAAACTCACTGATCGGGCGGCCGTTCCAAAGTCCCGAGTTCCACCACTCGGGATCCACCTGCGCGGCCACGATCACCCCCGATCGAACGACGACCGCTTGTCAGCACAGCGCATCCACGCCGTCACATCAAGTCAAAGGCGGTCGAGTTGACGGCACCCACCCCAGAGTCGGCGAACGCAGCAGCATCCGGAACACCCACGATGGACCCTCATGATGTCCCGCATGAGATCAAGCACCAGACTCCGGAGACACGGCCTGCCTGTCCCGGTCACCGCCACCGACCCGGTTTGCGATCGGGGCATAGGCTTGCGATCATCGCAAAGATGTGCGACAAAGGTAGGCATGAATCGACGAGACATCTTCGAAGACGTGGCCGCGATCCTGCACCCCCTCCCGCGGCCTACTCGCCCAGGCGACGAGCACGACGATGGCTTCCAAGCGGCCGCGGCCGAGGCGTTCGATGCTCAGCAGCGAACCGCCGAAAACCTGCGCCTGTCGTGGGAGCACGGCGACCAGGACCCACTGATCGGAGCACTGAACACCGCCCGCCGCGCCAAGGAGCAGGCTGAAGAACAGATCCGCCAGCTCGTCGCCTACGGCCGCGAGTTCGTGCAACCCCGCCCGTACACACTCGGCGACCTCGCTAACGCCGCCGGGATGTCGATCTCCGGCACTCGCACGGTGTACGACCACCAAGACGTCGCCGCCGTAGCGGAGACGACCGGTGCCAAGCCCCGCGAGTGGCGCGCCCGGCCGCAACTGACCGGGCCGCAAAATGAACCCAGAACCGGCAGCATGCCAATTTAGACATTCCTGGAAAAGTTGTTCACCGTCATGTCCGGCATCCGCTACAAGGTCGTTCCAGCGCTGGCCCTCACACCCACCAGCCCCTGTTCCGCGCTTGGTGCTCCGACTGCGGCATTGAGTACCCGCACCCGTTCCGAGTCGAAATGCCGGAGAACCGCGCGGCATGAATAATGCACCAAACAGGCACGTTGCTGCGATCCAAGCTGACACAGACCTGACTCAGACTCCAGACCGGCAGCTGCGGTTAAATCGCAAGGAAGCTCTGACACGCCCTGCCACAACCCGCTTGGTCGAGGTGACCGCAGAAGCGAGAAGGTACGTCTATCAGCCATCCGACAGGGCTTAGCGTCAAAGTGAACCGATGGGCGCTCACCAGGAACTGCGCCCCCACGGAGCCCGGATTGCCGGAAGTTGAACCACCAGGTCCTGTCGTACAACCATTGGCACCCATCATCGCCCAACGTAGAGTGATCGTTCAGTCACGTTAAGCGCAACGGACCGGGCGGCGACTTGCGGATGATGACCAACACCCACAGGGCTAACTGCGCCAACGCCCAACGGCCGGGCTGTACATGCTCCGGCTGCGGGGGCTCGCAACACGGCTGGCAAGGATGGACGGACCTCGCCGCCGACCGGCCAGAGAGACGCGACGACCGGCGGCGCGAACTCAAGGACGAAGTAGAAGCAGACCAACGAACCGGACGCCAGAAATTCAACGCCAACAACCGGCAAATCTACTTCGACCTCGCACGCCTGGACATTGCCAATTTCTTGTGGGCCACCGACAGTCGGCCGAAGGCCAACGGCCGACTGCCACGCGACGCTGAACCAGCATCGGTGTCATCCGATCTTGGCCGGATCGACATCCTCGGCCGAACCGTCATGAAGGACACGTGGTCCGAGATCTCAGCCGACGTGGACAGCCTCGTCCGGAATGAGTCTGACGCCAGGGAGGTCAAGAAGCGCTTGGCCGATCACACCTGGTGCAGTCTACTGGTGGCCTTGATCCAGTTGATCGAGAAGATCAACAAGACCCTCGACCTGCTCACAGATACCGCCAAGCAGTTCATCAAGGACGCGTTGTCGCGGCGGTTCGATTCAGGGCTGCCCCGGCTGGTGACCGACGCCGTCATCCGCATCGTCGTAGACAAAGTATGGTCAGCCCTGGTGAGGCTGCTGGAAGCTCACTTTCCCCTCTTGGGAACAGACACCCTGCGCGCCCTTCGGATGCTGGCCATCTTCACCTGCCCCTCTGTCGAACACCACCCGGAGGTCTACAAGCACGCCGTCAGGCCGCTCATGGGTGACGCGCACGAGATCATCACGAACGAAATCAACGAGCACGTCATAACCCTCTTCAGCGCCTGGTGGCGGCGGCGCGCTCCGGAAGCACTCGCCTGACGCCCCAGTCGGGGGCGACGAGGCCCGATGACTTGGCCGGGCGGCGCCTGGACCAGCGCGCGACCCTTGCTCCCCGCGTCCTGCGGCTGGCCGCCCAAAGCGGCGGCCAGACCCGCACCTTGCCGTAGCCGATCAAGTTCAGACTCGGCCCAGCGATGGTCTGGCCAAAATGCCCTACACCGAGAGCAGTGCCTCCTTGTTGGAAGCGATGAACTCGGTCAGCCCTGCCGGCTTGAGATCCACTGCAGGCAGCTTCTCGATCGTCACTCGGTCTAGCTGGTAGTCACCACGCGACGGATCATCGAACTCCGGCCCGGTTCGAGCATCCTCCCGCAGCTCAAGTAGCCGACAGACGTAGAAGTGCTGCACGGAAACACCATCCCCAACGGGAGCGGTGAACAGGAACACCTGGGCGAACCGATCGGCCGAGGCACCGAGTTCTTCGTGCAACTCCCGACGAAGCGCAGCCTCCAGGGAGACATCGGTCGACTCCACGCCGCCGCCCGGCGTTGTCCAGTACGGCGCCTGACCGGGCTTGATCCGCTTGATCAGCACGAGGCGGTCGTTCTCGTCCACAGGAATGGCCCGCACCGACCTACGCACGATCCGACGCACGACCGACCCCTATCCACACCCGACGGGATGCACTGGCGGCAACACCCATTCGATCTTCGAGCCTGACCGCTGACATCACACCGCGTCCCACCGACACCGCCCCGGTCCAACGGCTCCCGAGCACCCACCGAGCGACCACCCACCACCGGCGTACACGAAGAAGGCCCTGACCGGCAGAGATCTGCCAGGTCAGGGCCTTGCTCGTTGGTGCGCCGCCAGGGACTCGAACCCCGAACCCGCGGATTAAGAGTCCGCTGCTCTGCCAGTTGAGCTAGCGGCGCTCGTTGGCAACGGGGAGAACACTAGCATGGCCCGTGAGCGGGGTTCCAATCCGATCCCCGGGTCGTCCCTTCGGCCGACTTCCTGCGGACATTTGGTGCCAACCACGCACAAGGCTTGGGACGGGCTGATGCCGGATGGCTCGGGTACGGCACGATGTCCGCCAGGTGCGTGAGACAGGGGTGGGGATGGGCAGGTTCGCGCGGGCCGGGGGGTTACTGGGTGCTCTTGGCCTGGTGGCGTCGCTGGCGCTGTCGGGTTGTAGTGGCGATTCCGGTGGTGCCCAGTTCGTGGAGGGCGGTCAGCCGACAGCTACCGGTTCGGCGGCGCCGGGCACCCCGGAGGTGTCCAGTGGGCCGCCGTTGACGGTGAGCCCGGCCGACGGCGCGAAGGACCGTCCGGTCAGCGCGGAGATCGGGGCGAAGCTGCCGGAGGGGGGCAAGGTCACGCAGGTGACCTTGACCACGGAGAACGGTAAGAAGGTCAAGGGCAAGCTGCGTACGGACGGCTCCTCCTGGGTGCCGTCGGCGCCGTTGAAGTGGTCCACCCGCTACACCGCCGCGGTCACCGCCACCCAGCCGGACGGCTCGGTCAGCGAGGGCACCAGCACCTTCACCACGATGGCCAAGCCCGCCTCGGTGATCAATTCCGGGTTGTACCTGTTCGACGACCGGACCTACGGGGTGGCGATGCCGGTGGTGGCGGAGTTCCACCCGGGGATCGCCAAGAAGGACCGGGCGAAGGTGCAGAAGCGGATGTTCGTGCAGACGGATCCGCCGCAGCCGGGTGCCTGGCACTGGGTGGGCAACGGCACCCAGGCGTACTACCGGGCGCCGGAGTTCTGGAAGCCGGGCACGAAGATCTCCGTACGCATCGCGCTGGCCGGCATCCCCCTGAGCAACGGCCGGTACGGCAATGTCGACCGCACCGCCACCGCGAAGATCGGCTCTGCCTTCGAGATGAAGGTGACGAACTCCGACAAGCAGATGCGGGTGTACGAGAACGGCAAGCTGATCAAGACCCTGCCGGTGAGTCTCGGCAAGAAGAAGACTCCCTCCTCCAGCGGCACCCTGGTGGTGATGGAGAAGAAGGAGGCCACGGTCTTCGACACCATGGACGACCCCGACCCGGAGAACCGCTACGTCACCGACATCCAGTTCGCCCAGCGGCTGACCTGGGGTGGCGAGTACATCCACGCCGCCCCCTGGTCGGAGCACGTGCAGGGACGGCAGAATGTCTCCCACGGCTGCGTGAACGTCTCCTTGGCGAACGCCAGGTGGCTTTTCGAGCGTACGAAGATCGGCGATCCGATCACCATCACCGGCACCGAGCGTCAGTTGGCGCCCGGCAACGGGTGGACCGCGTGGGACCTGAGCTGGGCGGAGTTCGTCAAGGGCAGCGCCCTGCCGGTGCCGGAGGGTGGTGCTGGTCCGGCGGTGTGACCGGGCCAGATGTGTCACTATCCGGACATCCCGCTTCACGTGTTTCGGTTCACCCTCTGCAACGGGTACGTGAGCTGATGCGTCAGTGAAGGGGACGGGCAGCGGACCACGACTGTGAGGACACCATGCGAGTTCGGGACCAACGCAACCGGCGACGGGCGAGCCTCGCTGCGGGGATGCTCGCCGTGGCGTTGGCGCTGACCTCCGCCTGCACGGGCGGCGGTAAGGGCGGCGGCACGGCGCCGGGCTGGCAGGGCGGGGCCGATCAGCCGGCCGCCAAGGCGTCGGTGACCATCAGCGCCCCGGCCGCCGAGGCGAAGAACGTGCCGGCCTCGACGGCCATCACCTTCGCCGCCGAGCAGGCCGAGGAGACCTCGGTGGAGTTGACCGACTCCGCCGGGAAGAAGGTCAAGGGCACCCTGGCGCAGGACGGTAGGAGCTGGCTGCCGTCGAAGGCGTTGTCGTACGGCGAGTCGTACACCGCCACGGTCACCGCGACCGGGGACGACGGGGTGCCAGTGACCGCCACCAGCGCCTTCACGGTGATGAAGCAGCCGAGCAAGCAGGTCCGGATCACCAGTTTCCTCGGTGACGACCAGACCGTCGGGGTGGCCATGCCCCTGATCGTGAAGTTCGGTCGGGCCATCCCGGAGAAGCACCGGGCCGAGTTGCAGCGGCGGATGACGGTGACCTCGACGCCGGCCCAGGAGGGCATCTGGCACTGGGTCAGCCCCACCGAGGTCCGCTACCGGCCCAAGGAGTTCTGGCAGGCCGGGAGCAAGGTGTCGTACCGGGTGCAGGCCGGTGGGTTGCCCCTGGGCGACGGCTGGTACGGCCGGGCTGACCTGACCGTCGACATCAAGATCGGCCCCAAGCTGGTGATGACGGTGGACAACAGCACCAAGCGGATGGTGGTGACCCGCGACGGCGAGAAGATCAAGACGATCCCGGTGAGCCTGGGCAAGAAGAGCACCCCCTCCTCCAGCGGCACCATGGTGGTGATGGAGAAGCTGCGCAAGACGGTCTTCGACACCTTCGACGAGTTGGGCCCGGAGGACGGGTACCGCACGAAGATCGACTACGCCCAGCGGTTGACCTGGGGTGGCGAGTTCATCCACGCCGCACCCTGGTCGGAGGGGCAGCAGGGCACCACGAACGTCTCCCACGGCTGCGTGAACGTCTCGATGACCAACGGTGCCTGGCTGTTCAACAACACCAGGGTCGGCGACCCGATCGTCGTCAAGGGCACCGAGCGCAAGCTTCAGCTCGGCAACGGCTGGACGGACTGGAACGTCAGCTGGGAGGAGTACGTCAAGGGCAGTGCCCTGCCGTACGAGCCGGCAGCGGACGTGCCGACCGAGGAGCCCGACCCGGAGGTCTCGACCAGCACCGCCCCCTGAGCCTGCCAGGGGGCGGTCGGCCGGTCACCGGTTGGGCTGCGGGTCTCCGCCTCGGCTGATCTTGAGGGTCAGCACGTCCGTGCGGACCGTGAAGTGCCCGTGGAAGAGGGCGGCGCCGTTGCTGCCGTACCCGATCTGGGTGGCGGTGATCAGCGGATGGCCGAGCGCCACGCCGAGCCGGGCGGTCGCCTCCTCGTCGGCCAGGACGGCGGCTAGTTCGATCTCGGCCCGGCACACCGGCATGCCGGTGGCGCTGGCCAGGAACTCGAACATGTCCAGGTCGATGCTGACCAGGCCGGAGGGGTCCAGGTCCCGGCCGTCGAAGCTCAGCGGCAGGTGGTCGCGGATCCAGGCGGCCGGTGCGCCGTCCACCGCGAAGAGGCGGTCGACCCGCCACACCGGTGCCTCCGGCGCCAACCCGAGCACCTTCGCGCAGTCAGCCGGGCAGGTGGCCCGGCTGACTGCGGCATCCTGCAGGGTGGGTCGGTGGCCGGAGGCGGTGATCCGGTCCCGCAGGGCGGTGACGTCGCTGATGGACACCGGCACCCGGTCGGCACCGTCGTGCACGAAGGTGCCGATCCCCCAGGTACGGGTCACCACTCCCTCGGCGGCTAGCTGGCCCAGCACCTCGCGCACGGTGGCCCGGCTGACCTCCAACCGTTCGGCCAGGTCCCGCTCGTTGGGCAGTTTGTCGCCCGAGTGGAACTCGCTGCCGATCAACTCCCGGAGTCGGCCGTGCGCAGCCTGTAGCGCGGTCTCGCGCCGAGCCATCCGCCCTCACCTCATCGTTTCGCCGTCAACGGCCTAGGGAGTGTAGTTCGTCCGGGCCCGCCGGGCCGATCGGCCGACAGGTCACCAGACCTGTTCGAGCACCCGCATGGTGTTGCCACCGATCACCTTGGCGATCTCGTCGTCGGAGTAGTCGTGCTTGACCAGCCAGCCGACGATGTTGCCGAAGGCCTCACCGGGGTTCTCCAGTCCGGACACGTACTCCACCCGCGGGTGTTCCGGCCGGTTGCCGGCGTCGTGGGCGTAGTTGCCGGCGTAGGTGTTGTGCACCCCTACGTGGTCGCCGAACATGGTGTCCGGGCCGAAGGTGACATGGTCGATGCCGACCAGGTCGACGCAGTAGGTGAAGTGGTCCATCACGGACTCGATCGAGTGGTGCTTGTGCGCCTCGGACAGGGTGGTGTGCGGGGCGGCCTCGATGCCGATCACCCCACCCCGCTCGGCGCAGGCCCGGATCACCTCGTCCGGCTTCATCCGGGAGGTGTCCCACACCGCCCGGGCACCGGCGTGGGTGATGAACACCGGCACCCGGCTGGCCTCGATGACGTCCAGGCAGGTCTGGTCGCCGGAGTGCGAGATGTCGATGGCGATACCGAGCTTGTTCATCCGGTCCACCGCGCGCCGCCCGAAGTGGGTCAGGCCGCCGTCGTGCTTCTCCGACAGGCCCCCGCCGAGCATGTTCGCCTGGCTGTAGGCGATGCCGAGCTGGCGGACCCCGAAGCCGTACAGGATGTCGATGCGGTCCAGTTCGTTCTCGATCGGGCTGCTGCACTCCAGCCCGGCGACCAGGGCCAACCGGCCGTCCCGCTTGGCCGCGTGGATGTCGGCCAGCGAGGTGGCCAGGAAGACGTGGTCCTGCTTGTAGAGGTCACTCATCCGCATCCCGAGGGCGTAGATGAGGTCGTTCCACTTCCAGCCGTTCTCGCTGGTCACGCAGGAGGCACCGGCCATGAAGTTGTCGAAGACCGCGGTCAGGCCGGACCGGGCCAGGCCCTCGTAGCCGGTGCGCTGGCGGGCGGTCCGGTTGTAGGCCCGCAGCTCGCGGACGTCCTCGGGCAGGATCACCGGGTGCTCGTGCAGCGAGATGGCGGTGTGCTCGGTGAGCAGCCGGGTCACCCGGGCACGCTGGGTGTCGGTCAGGCCGAGGTCGTGCTCCGGCACCCGACCGACTTCCTTGGCCAGTGTGAACACCCGGTAGTCCGAGTGCGGCTCCAGGTAGGAGTACGACCTGTGGCCCTGGTATCGGGGGGCGGGATCTAGCAGCAAGACCTTCTCCTTGTCAGGACGGATGGCCGGCCGTCACGCGGCCAGCGGATAGTGACAGGCGACCGGGTGGTTACCGGCGGCCAGCGGGGGTTCGGTGGTGGCGCAGGTGTCGGTCGCCTGCCAGCAACGGGTCCGGAACCGGCAGCCCGAGGGCGGGTTGACCGGGCTGGGCGGATCGCCGGCCAGCAGGATCCGCTGGCGCTGCTGACGACCGGCCGGGTCGGGCACCGGCACCGCGGAGAGCAGGGCCCTGGTGTACGGGTGCCGGGGCGAGTCGTACAGGTCGATCTCCGGACCGGTCTCCACCAGCTTGCCGAGGTACATCACGGCGACCCGGTCGGAGATGTGCCGCACCACCGACAGGTCGTGGGCGATGAAGACGTACGCCACACCCAGTTCCTCCTGGATGCGTTCCAGCAGGTTGACCACCTGGGCCTGGACGGAGACGTCCAGTGCGGAGACCGGCTCGTCGCAGACGATCACGTCCGGGTTCAGGGCCAGGGCCCGGGCGATGCCGATCCGTTGACGCTGCCCGCCGGAGAACTGGTGCGGGTAGCGGTCCAGGTGCAGGCTGGCGTCCAGACCGACCAGCTCCAACAGCTCCTTGATCCGCTCGATGCGGCGACGCCGGTCCAGCACGTCGGGGTGGATCTCGAAGGGCTGGAGCAGGATCTCCCGGATGGTGCGCCGGGGGTTCAGCGAGGTGTACGGGTCCTGGAGCACGATCTGGATCCGGCGGCGCAGGGCCCGCAGCTCCCGCCCCTTGGCCTGGTGCACCACGGACTTGCCGAAGCGCACCGCCCCGGAGGTGGGCTGCTCCAGCCCGACGAGCATCCGGGCCAGGGTGCTCTTGCCGCAGCCGGACTCCCCGACCACACCGAGGGTCTCGCCCCGGCGCAGGTCGAAGGAGACCCCGTCGACGGCCTTGACCACCCCGCCGGAGACGAAGGGGACCCGTCCCTTGACGGGGAAGTGCTTGACCAGGTTCTCGACCCGTAGCACCACGTCATCGCTGGGTGGCACCGAGCACCTCCTCGTGGTGGTGGCAGGCGCTGGCCCGCTGGGCGGGCAGCAGCTGCAACGGCGGCAGGGTCACCAGGCACTCCTCGGTGGCCCGGGGGCAACGCAGGTGGAAGGGGCAACCGGTGGGCAGCCGGGCCGGGTTGGGCGGGGCGCCCGGGATGGCGTAGAGCTGTTCGTCGCGCCGGTCCACCCGGGGCATCGAGGCGAGCAGCCCTTCGGTGTACGGGTGCGCCGGTCCGGCGAAGATCTGCTCGACCGTGCCGCGTTCGACGATCCGGCCGGCGTACATCACCGCCACCTCGTCGGCGACCTCGGCCACCACACCCAGGTCGTGGGTGATCAGCAGCAGACCCATGCCGCTGTCCCGCTGGATCTCCGCCAGCAGCTCCATCACCTGGGCCTGCACGGTCACGTCCAGGGCGGTGGTGGGTTCGTCGGCGATCAGCAGGTCCGGTTCCAGGGAGATCGCCAGGGCGATCATGATGCGCTGGCGCATACCCCCGGAGAACTGGTGCGGGTAGTCGCGCAGCCGGTCCTTGGCGGCCGGGATGCGTACCCGGTCGATCAGTTCGATGGCCCGGCGGCGGGCGTCGGCGCGGGACATGCCCCGGCGTACCCGCAGCACCTCCATGATCTGGTGGCCGATGGTGAAGACCGGGTTGAGGGCGGCCATGGCGTCCTGGAACACCATGCCGATCTCCTCGCCGCTGATCCGCTCCCGCTGCTTGCGCGGCAGGCCGAGCAGCTCCCGGCCCTGCAACCGGACCGACCCGCTGACGGTGGCCGGCGGTACGTCGAGGATGCCCATCACCGCCTGGGCGGTGACGCTCTTGCCGGAGCCGGACTCACCGAGGATGGCCAACGTCCGTCCGGAGTCGACCTCCAGCGACACCCCGTTGACCGCGTTCACCGGCCCGCTGTGGCCGGGGAACGCGACCCGCAGGTCGGCGATCTCCAACAGGGTCATCGCAACACCCCGGCTCGGCGCAGGAAGTCCCGCACGACCTGCTGGAACAGCTCCGGCTCCTCCAACTGCGGGGAGTGGCCGGAGTTCTCGAAGACGACCAGTTCCCCGTTGGGCACCAGGTCCGCGATGACCTGGGAGGCCTCCACCGGGGTACGCCAGTCGTGCCGGCCCACGGTCACCAGGGTCGGGCAGGTGATCGAGGGCAGCTTCGGCTTGAGGTCGTACCGGGGCATGTTCTGCCCGAAGGCCGCGTTGTGGGTCCGGTAGTGGAACCGGGTGGCGTTAAGCCGCGCCTCGTCCTTGGCCGGGTCGTGCTGGTGGTCGTAGAGCGGCAGGATGGCCCGCCAGTACTCGCGCAGCTGCTCGTTGCTCTCGAACCGGCCGGTGCCGATGCGGTCGATGACCCACTCCGGGATGACCGAGCGGTCGGTGTTGCGGGCCCGTTCCACCGCCAGGTGGTCGTGTGCGGTGTCGGCCGCGGTGTCCCGCAGCACCAGGGCGGAGACCCGGTCGGGGTGGGCGATGGCGTACTCCATCGCGATGAATCCGCCGTACGACCCACCGGCCATGACGATCTTCTCGTAGCCGAAGTGCTCCCGGATGGCGTCCACGTCGGCCACCCACTGCTCATGGGTGAAGGGCTCGTCGTCGCTGGACTCCCCGGAGCCCCGGGCGTCGAAGACGATGACCCGCAACCGGTCCGAGAAGGGGCCGAAGGAACGCTTCGGCTCGCTGCGCGAGCCCAGCCCCGGCGCACCATGGTGCACGATCATCGCCGGGCCGTCCTCGGGGCCGAAGGCCTCGACGACCAGTTCCGCTCCATTGATTTTCATCGGACCCCCTCGATGATGTTGGACGCCAGGTCGCGCGGGTAGCCGGTGAGCCGGCGCGGACCGTCCTGCTGCACCAGGACCGTGTCGGAGATGCGGTAGCCGGCGTGGCCGGGCACGTAGACACCGGGTTCGCTGGAGAGCAGCATCCCGGGGGCGAGCACGGTGTGGTCGCCGTCCTCGACCCACGGCGCCTCGTGGTTCTGCAGCCCGATGCCGTGCCCCTGCCGGTGCCGGATGTAGTCACCCAGCCCCTGGTCCCGCAGCACGTCCAGGCAGATCTTGTTGACCTCGGCGCAGGTCCGGCCGGCGACCATCGCCTGGGTGCCGACCTCCTGCGCCAGCCGGTCGGCCTCGTAGTAGCGCACCTGCTCGGCGGTGGGCTCACCGATGATGAAGGTCCGCTCGCTCTCCACGAAGCGGCTGGCCACCGCCGCGCCCAGGGAGAGGATCAGGGTGTCCCCCGGTTGTACCCGTCGACGGGTCGGCAGGCCGTGCGGCAGCGCCGAGTTGGGACCGGCGTAGACCAGTCCCCCGGCCAGCTTGGTGGTGTAGACGACCAGGTCGTAGTTGGCGTACATCTGATCGGTGCCGTAACCGATCACATGCCGGGCGATCTCGTCCTCCCGGGGCAGCGGGCCCCCGGAGGCCAACGCCTCCTCGATCAGAGCGCGCCCGGCGGCGAGCATCTCGTCGCAGATCCGGGCGGCGGCCTCGTGGAACGGGATCTCCTCGGGGAACTTGCACAGGCGCAGCTTCGCCACCGCGTCCGTGGTGACCAGTTCCGCGCCGCCGATGGCCCCGGACAACGCCCGGAAGGCGGCCACGGACACCCCGGCGCTCACCCCGATGCGGCGTCCCGCCCCACCGGGCCGGGACAGGGCGGCGGCCAGGGTCTCCTCGGCGCTGACCACCCCGGGGTACTCGAAGTAGCTGACCGTCGGCAGGGTCACCCCCTGCTGAGCGGCGTACTCCTCGTCCAGGCGGGGGATGACCAGCAGGGGTTCGCCTTCGCGGGGCATCCACAGGTAGACCGGTCGCTCGGTGGCGATGTAGAAGAAGCCACTGAGGAAGGCGACCTCCGGCGGCGAGGTGGCCAGGTAGCCGTCCAGGCCGCGCTCGTCGAGCGCCTCGCTGAGTCGGGTACGGACGCTGGTGTAGAAGCTGTCGGGAAGTCGCACTGGTCAGCCTCCGTTGCGGCGGGGGTCACGGGAGTCGTTGAACCGCATTCCGGCGAGGGTCGCGGCGAGCACCAGCAGCAGGATCGCCAGGGACGGGAAGAGGGTCTGCCACCAGGCGATCGCGATGGTGCCGCTGCGCTGGGCGTTGAGCAGGATCCGTCCCCAGGACCAGGCGTCCGGGTCGCCGAGGCCCAGGAAGCTCAGGCCGGCCTCGGAGATCACCGCCCGGGAGGCGGTGAGCAGCACGCTGACCACCATCAGGGAGACGACCGCGGGCAGGATCTCGCGGGTGACGATCCGCCAGCCGGTGGCGCCGAGTACCCGAGCCCCGTCGATGTAGGGCATCGCGCTGATCACCAGCCCCTGCGAGCGGATCAGCCGGGCCACCTCGGGCCAGGCGAAGAACCCGATGATCAGGGTCAGGGTGACCACGCTGGGGTTGACCACCGCCGCCAGCATGATCATCAGAGGCAGGGTGGGCAGCGCCAGCATCACGTCGGTGATGACGGTGGCGACCGCGTCGATCGGACGGAAGTACGCCGCCGCCAGACCGATCGTGGTGCCCAGCGCGAGCGCGATCAGCGAGGCGGCCAGGCCGATCACCAGACTGGTCCGGGTGCCCCAGACCACCTGGGCGAAGACGTCCTGCCCCAGGTCGTCGGTGCCGAACCAGTGCGCCCCGGAGGGCGGCTGCAGCACATCCGGCCCGGCGCCGGCGGGCTCGTCGGCGATCAGCGGCGCGAAGACCGCCATCACCACCATCACCAGCAGCACCAGCACCGACAGCGCCACGGTGGGCTGCCGCAGGTAACCCAGCCAGGAGGACCGCTTGGACACCGTCGGTGCCGACGGCGGTGCCGGCTCGGTCAGCACAGGGGCACTCACGGCACCCTCCCTTCGTTCACGGTGGTGGGGACGCGCACGGCTGCGGGGTTCCGCTGCGCCGCGCTCCTCGTGTTCACAGGCGGATCCGGGGGTTGAGGACGGCGTAGAGCATGTCGGTCAGGGCGTTGGCGAACACCACCGTGACGGCGAGCATGATGAACGCCCCCTGGATCACCGGGTAGTCCTGCTGACCCACCGCCTCGTAGATCAGGCGGCCGACCCCGGGGTAGGCGAAGACCGTCTCGGTCAGCACCGCGCCGCCGACCAGGGTGCCCAGTTGCAGGCCCATCAGGGTCAGTGCCGGCAGGATGGCGTTGCGCAGGCCGTGCTTCCAGACCCGGCGCCGAGCCGACAGGCCCCGGGCCTGGGCGGCCCGGATGTAGTCCTCACCGAGAACCTCGATCATGTTGGTCCGCAGGGTCAACGCGTACGGGCCGAGCTGCACCAGGACCAGGGAGAGCACCGGCAGCACCAGGTGGTGGGCCAGGCTCAGGTAGGCCCCCACCCCCCGGGTGTCCGGGTCGATCGCCCCACCGATCGGGAACCAGCCGAGCTGGGCCCCGAAGAAGACCAGCAGCAGGATGGCGACGCTGGGCACGAAGAGGGCGTTGGCGCTGATGCCGAAGCCCTGCAGGGCACGGTCGAGCCACTTGCCCCGGTTGACCGCGGCGGTCACCCCGATCGGGATACCCACCGCGACGGTCAGCACGAAGGCGCAACCGGCCAGCAGCAGGGTCCAGGGCAGCCGGTCGACGATGATGTCGGTGACCGGTTGGATCTGTCGGAACGAGATGCCCAGGTTGCCCTGGACCAACTCGCGCAGGTACGACACGTACTGCTCCCACAACGGACGGTCCAGGCCGTACGTCTTGAGCAGTGCCGCCTGCATCTCCGGGGTCATGTCGCCCTCGACCATCAGGGTCGTGGGGTCCCCCGGCAGCAGCCGGAGCAGGAAGAACGTCGAGGTGATCGCGATCCACACGGTCAGGACGGCCTTCAGTGCTCGGCTGAGCACGAAACGCAGCACGGGGGACCCCTCCTTTCCCTCTGGTTGGGGGTTACTTGACCGGAGTGACCTGGGCCAGCGAGTACGCGGTCACCATGCCGAGCAGGTCAGACGGCGACGGGACGAAGCCGGTGAACTTGCTGGCGTTGTAGGCGAACTGGAAGTTCTCCACGTACAGCGGGGTCAGGTACGCCTGCTCGTGCACGACCTTGTCGATGTTCTTGATCTTGGTCTTGAACTCTTCGGGGTCGGTGGTGCCGGCCGCGTCGTTGATCAGCGCGTCCATCTCGGCCGACTCGAGCAGGTTGTAGTTGATGCCACCCGGGTTGCTGGACAGGTAGGTGCTGCGCAGCTGGTCCATCGGGTTGTCGAACACACCCCACTGGGAGGCGTCGATGTCGTACTCACCGTTCTTGGTGCGGGTGAGGAAGGTGTTGCGCTCGACGCACTCGTTCTCCAGCTTGATGCCGGCCTTGGCCGCGCTCTCCCGGAAGAGCTGCACCACCCGGGTGATGTTGGCGTTGGACTGGTCGCAGGCCACGCCGAAGGACAGCTCGTCGAAGAAGCCGTCGTTGTTGCCGTCCTGGTAACCCGCCGCGCTCAGCTTGGCCTTCGCGCCCTCCGGGTCGAAGGGGTACGGCTGGAGCTCGGTGTTGTCGTACTCCGAGAAGATCGGCGAGATCGGACCGGCCATCTGCTGGCCGTCACCCTGGAGCACCGCGGCGATGATCGCCTTGGTGTCCACCGCCATCGACAGCGCCTGCCGGACCTGCTGGTCGGCGAGGTACTTGTTCTTCATGTTGTAGGTCAGGTGGGCGAAGCCGAGCGCCCCGACCTTCTCCAGCTTGATCTTGTCGTCGCCCTCGAAGGTCTTCGCCGCCGAGATCGGCACCGGGGTACCCATGAGGTCGATGTCGCCGTTGCGCAGCGCCAGCATCATCGTGTTGACGTCCGGGTAGACCCGGTACTCGACCTGGCTGACCGCGGCCTTACCGCCCGGCGCGAGGGGGTAGTGCTCGTTGCGCTTCATCACGTAGCGCTGGCCCTTGGTCACGCTGTCCAGCACGAACGGTCCGGCACCGACCCAGTTCGAGTCGTTGGCGAACTTGGACAGGTCACCGGCCTGCTCGAAGATGTGCTTCGGCACGACGGACATCCAGAAGCCGACGCCCTCGGCGAACGGCGCGTACGGCTGGGAGAGCTTGAACTTGACCGTGGTCGCGTCCGGGGCCTCGATCGACTCGACCCAGGTCAGCTTGGCCGCGACGTTGCCGAGCTTGTACTCCATGATCTTCTCGGCGCTGAACTTCACGTCGTCGGCGACGACCGGCTTGCCGTCGGACCACTTGAAGTCGTCCCGCAGCACGAAGACGGCGGTCTTGCCGTCATCCTCGTAGCGGTACTCCTTGGCCAGCTCCGGGGACTTCTTCGCGTTCTCGTCGATCCGCAGCAGGTGCGGGTACATCGCGTTGAGAATCCACGAGTCGGTCTTGCTGAGCGACTGGAGCGGGTTGAAGTTGCTGACGTCGGTGGTGGTGCCGATACGCAGCACCGCCTCCGAGGACGAGTTGCTGGAGGACGAGTTGTTGTCCTCGTTCAGACCGCAGCCGGACAGACCCAGCGTGGCCACCACGCCGAGCGCGACAGCGAGCCGCCAACGACCCTTCACTGCCATTTTCACCAAACCTCCTGAAGAACCCGGATGATGTTGCCGCCGATGACCTTGGCGATCTCGTCGTCGGAGTAACCGTGCGTGACCAACCACCCGACGATGTTGCTGAAGCACTCCGCCGGGTTCTCCATGCCGCTCACGTACGGAACCCGCGGGTGGTCCACCACCCCGTGGGCCTTACCGATCGCCAGGTGCTGGGTAAAGCTGTCGTGCAGGCCGACGTGGTCACCGAAGTTGGTGTCCGGGCCGAACGCGACGTGGTCGATGCCGACCAACTCCACGCAGTAGGTGAAGTGGTCCATGACCGACTCGATGGAATGGTGCGGGTGGCCCGCCGAGAGGGTGGTGTGCGGAGCGGCCTCGATGCCGATCACGCCACCCCGTTCGGCGCAGGCCCGGATCACCTCGTCCGGCTTCATCCGAGGGGTGTTCCAGACCGAACGGGCACCGGCATGGGTGATGAACACCGGCACCCGACTGGCCTCGATCACATCCAGCGAGGTCTGGTCGCCGGAGTGCGAGATGTCGATGGCGATACCGAGCTTGTTCATCCGGTCCACCGCGCGCCGCCCGAAGTGGGTCAGCCCGCCGTCGCGGTCCTCGGACAGGCCGGATCCGAGCATGTTCGCCTGGCTGTAGGCGATGCCCATCTGGCGTACGCCGAAGCCGTAGAGGATGTCGATCCGGTCCAGCTCGTTCTCGATCATCGTGGCCGCTTCCAGACCCGCCACCAGGGCGATCTGGCCGTTGCGCTTGGCCTCGAAGATCTGTTCCAACGTGGTCGCCACCACCACGTGGTCCTGCTTGGCGACGTCGGCGAAGCGCAGACCGATGTCGTAGATGACGTCGTCCCACTTCCAGGCGTGCTCACTGGTCACGCAGCCGGTGCCGTTCATGAAGTTGTCGAAGACCGCGGTCATGCCGGAGCGGGCCAGACCCTCGAAGCCGAACGAGTTGCGGCCGGTGCGGTTGTAGTCGCGCAGCTGCGTCACATCGGCCGGCAGGATCTTCGGGTGCTCGTGCAGCGAGATGGCCATGTGCTCGCGCAGCAGCCGGGCCACCCGGGCGTGCTGCTCGGCGTTGAGACCCAGGTCGTGCTCCGGCACACGGCCGATCTCGGGAGCCAGCTCGAAGACCTTGTAGTCAACGTGTGGCGTCAAATAGTCGAAGGACCGGTATCCGGCGTAGCGGGGGGCTGGTTCCTGCACTCGTCAACTCACCTCGTCAGCTAAGCGGCACGAGGAATGAGGTCCGACCTCATGCCTTGCGGCAACATACCGAGGAAAGCTCGCGTCAGGTAAGACCTCGTGACCTGTTCGTTATCCGAAACCGGCAACATTCCCGCAGGTCAGGACGGTTGTACGGTCGGCTGAGCCGGCCCGGCACCGAACACCTCAGGGCGGCTGTACGAACAGCCGAGCCGACCGACCAGACCGGCAGGCATAGGTAGGTGGTCAGACCAATTTCGGATGGAGTGACACAAAAAAGTAGGCCCCCTGCGAAAGGGGGCCTACTTGTGGTGGGGTGACTGATGGGAATTGAACCCACGACAACCGGGACCACAACCCGGTGCTCTGCCAACTGAGCTACAGCCACCATGCGCTCGCCCGTACTGCGGGCGGTGCGAGGAAATCATACCCCCACCACGGTCGAACGCGTCCAGCGGGTTGCGGGGTGGTTCAGAGGCCGGCCGCGATGCCCTTGGCGGTGTCCACGTCCGGGCCGGGCAGCGGCACGAAGATGGTCCGCCGGTAGTACTCCAACTCCCGGATGCTCTCCCGGATGTCGGCCAGGGCCCGGTGGGCCAGGCCCTTCTGCGGCTGACCGAAGTACACCCG
This sequence comes from Micromonospora sp. NPDC048871, assembly GCF_043198155.1. Lineage (NCBI taxonomy): Bacteria > Bacillati > Actinomycetota > Actinomycetes > Micromonosporales > Micromonosporaceae > Micromonospora > Micromonospora sp. NPDC048871. The sequence continues at coordinate 572,457 of NZ_JBICUM010000001.1, forward strand.
GGGATACCAGCGCCGGCACAGCTCCTTGATCGAGGACACATCGATCATGCGGTAGTGCAGGTGGGCGTCGAGGCGCTGCATGTCCCGGGCGATGAAGCCCCGGTCGGTGGCGATCGAGTTGCCGCACAGCGGCGCGGTACGCGGATCCTTGACGTACCGGCTGATGTAGTCGAGCACCATGTCCTCCGCCTCGGCCAGGGTCACCGTGGAGCGGCGTACCTCCTCGGTGAGCCCGGACTTGGCGTGCATCGTCCGGACGATCTCCGGCATCGCCGCCAGCGCCTCCTCGTCGGCGTGGATCACCACGTCCACCCCGTCACCGAGCACGTTGAGATCGGGATCGGTGACCAACGCGGCGACCTCGATCAGCTTGTCGCTGCCGAGGTCCAGCCCGGTCATCTCACAGTCAATCCAGACGAGAAGATCAGCCACCGGCACAGCCTACGCGCAGCCCAAGGCTCGTGGCTGCACGCCGTCGCGGCCACCGACCGCTAGGGTTTCCCCGTGCCCGCCGATCCCGCCGAACCCCGTACCGTCGATGTGACCGACCCTGGTGCCCGCCGGGCCCGCCGGGTCCTCGGGGCGCTGGTGCTGGCGGCGGCGCTACCTGCGCTTTACCTGCCCGGCAGGACGCACAACTTCTTCGATCTGAAGATCTACATGTCGGCAATGGACTGGTGGGCCGCCGGCAATCCCCTCTACGACTACGTGCAGCCCGATCGGGTGCAGGGCGAGCTGTACTTCACCTATCCCCCGTTCGCCGCCCTCCTGCTGCTGCCCTTCGGTCACCTCAAGCTCGGCGCCACCGTGGCGATCTTCACCGGGCTGACCCTGTTGGGGGTGCTGGTCACCACGAAGTGGCTGCTCGATCCGGTGATCCGCCGGCACCGGCTGCCGTACCTGTTCACCCTGGCGGTGGGGGCGCTGTTCGTGCTCGGGGTGGAGAGCACCCGGGAGACCATCACCTTCGGTCAGATCAACATGCTGCTGGTGGTGCTGATCCTGGCCGACCTGCTGTTCGCCGTACCCCGGGACAGCCGGTGGGCCGGAGTGGGCATCGGGCTGGCCGCGGCGCTCAAGCTGTTCCCCGGCATCTTCGTGGTCTACCTGCTGGCCACCCGGCGGTGGCGGGCGGCAGGGGTGGCGACCGCGACCGCCGCCGGGGCGACCCTGCTGGCCGCCGCGGTCGCACCGGCGGACTCGTGGCGGTTCTGGACCCACGAACTGTGGGCCACCGACCGGGTCGGCCGCACCGACTACACCGGCAACCAGTCCCTGTTCGGGCTGCTGAGCCGACTCACCGCACCGGAGGACCCGAGCCGACTGATCTGGCTGCCGTTGGTCGCGGCCATCGTCGGGTACGGGCTGTGGCGGGCGGTACGCGCCTCCCAGGCCGGTGACGCCCTGACCGGCCTGACCCTGACCGGCCTGGTGGCGGCGTTGATCAGCCCGATCACCTGGACCCACCACATCTACTGGTTCATTCCGGCGGTGGTGCTCCTGGTCGACGCGATCCTGCGCGCCGACCCGTACACCGCCGAGGGGGCCCGCCGCCGCCGTCGACTGGGCGCCGTAGCCCTCGGCACCTGCATGATCATCGTGTACGGCGTGGTGTCCTTCTACGACTGGGGCATCGCCCCCGTACCGACGGACACCCCCTGGGAGTTCCTGGGCCGCAACGCCTACGTCCTCCTCTGCCTGCTCCTCCTGTCCACCCTCCCCATCCGCACCCCCACCCGCACCCCCACCCCACCCCCGCTCCCTTCCCCCCTCCCCCTCCCTCCCCCGCTCCGCTCCGTTGATCATGAGGTTGGCGGCAGTCGTTGATCTTCAGACTGCCGCCAACCTCATGATCAACGGGGGCTAGTGGGGTGGGTGGGGGTTAGTGGGGTGGGTGGGTGGGGGCTATGGCTAGGGGTTGGCGGGGGGTGGGGGTGCCCAGGCCGGTCAGGGAGCTGATGCCTAGGCGGCCGGCTAGGACCGGGACCTGGTCCGGTTCGACCACGAAGACGACCTCGCGGGGGTGGAGGGGGCGCAACAGGAGCACCCCGGCGACGGTGACCAGCAGGGTGCCGGCGGTCAGTGAGCCCCAGGTGGCCGGGGCCAGCCAGCCGGGCCGCAGTTCGGCCCGCAGTTGCAGGGTCAGGTCGGCGCGGCCGTCGACACCCATCAGCACCAGGCTGAGCCCGCTCAACTCCTCCGGGGTCCACTCCAGGGTTCCGGCGCCGGTGCGGGTCCAGAAGGTCTGCGCGGCCGGTGCGGTCGGCAGGCTGGCCAGCTGACCGTCGGGCGGGATGACCTGCGCCAGTCGGACCGGCAAGGGCCCTCGGGTCAACGCCATCCGCTCGACGACGGCGTACGGCGCGGGAGCCAGCCAGTGGCGTACCTCGCCGACCGGGGCCAGCCCGATGAAGGCCGGACCCTCCGGGGTGTGGGCCTCCAGCCGCATCCGGGTCTCGCCCAGGTGGACCAGGGGCACCTCCTCGCGTACCAGTGCCGCCAGGTCGGTCACCACCACGGCGTGTCCGTCGGTCTGCACCGTCTCGAAGCGGGCCGCGTATCCACCGCCCGGGTCGGCCCGTCCGGTCAGCAGACCCAGCGCGGCGGCGCCGATCAGCGCGGTCATGCCGACGGCCAGCAGCAGCATCCCGGCCAATCTGTGCACTAAACGCATCCGCACCATCTCTCTCCGTAGCTAGACACCCGGCCGACCTTACCGAGGAGACCGGGCTGATCAGCGGATATCCGGCAGGCACCCGGACAAGACCGCCCAGGAAAGGCGAGACCCGCCGGAGTGGCTCCGGCGGGTCTCGTGGTGATCGGGGGTCAGGAGGTGGGCGTCGCCTCGCCGCTCCGGCCTGCGGCCCGTCCGGTACGGGCGAACGCCAGGCCGCCCAGCACCAGTCCGGCCAGCCCGGCCACCAGCCCGGCGACCCCCAGCCCGACCGCCAGCCCGTTGCCGTCCTCGTCGTCGTCCTCGGTCGCCCCGGCGGCCGTGCCGGGTGCCTCGGCGGCGGGTGATTCGGCCGGCGCCCCGGTCGGGGTGTCGGTGGCCGCGGTCAGGGTGAGCACCGGGGCCGGGGTGGCCGGCTCCTCACCACCGGGCTGCGGCTCGTCGATCCAGCGCACCACGCCGCCGTCGGAGTAGGTCTGGAGGGCCTTGAAGATCATCTGGTCCACGTCGGGCAACGGGCCCATGGAGATTGGGAACTCCTGGAAGGTGCCCGGGGCGATGGCCGCCGCGGCACCGTCCGCCGTCCAGGTGATCTTGGAGATCACCTCGGAGATCTCGGCGCCGTGCACCTGCACCGGCGGGTCCACCCGACGCTTCTCCACCGCCACCTGCCAACCCGGCACCGGCATGGTCGACACCGAACCGACCGGGGCGTTCTCCGGCAGGAAGATCTCCAGCTTGGTGGTCGATGCCTCGTCGCTCTCGTTCGGCACCCGGAAGGCGAAACGGCCGTAGCCGCCCTGCTTCGCCTCGCTGGGGCTGATCGACACGTGCGCCGACGCGGGAGCCGCGAAACCGAACACGGCCGTGGCCACGGTGCCGAGCGTCAGGGCCAGGACGGCACCCACGGTACGCCGGTGACGGATCATCGATGGAACCCTCTCTAACGGATTTCCACGGTGGCGGTCACCGTGGCCTGGTCGATCTCGGTGGTACGAGCGGTCACCCGCAGTTCCCACTCCCCCGCCGACGGCAGGTTGATCTCACCGGTGGCGTGGTTGTCGGTCAACGGCAGCAGGGGTACGTCGATCGCCTCGATGCCGGCCGACGGCAACGCGACCGTGGCCTTCCACTCCTCGATCGGAAGCGGCTGGTTGTCCAGGGTGTAGGCGTAGAAGTGGACCGAGTTGTTGCCCCGCTGGGCGGGGGCCATCTCGATCTGCATGGAGAACAGGCTGCTCTTCACCGTGGTGGTGAAGTAGCCGCTCTCGGCCCCGGCCACATCGGCCCCGGCGGTACGGGCCGGCGGGGTCTGCACCAGCACCGAGGTCACCGCCAGCACGACCGCGGTGACGGCCAACTCGACCCAGACCGCCCGGCGCATCGGTGCCGGTCGGCTGGCCGCGATCCGCTTGCGGACCAGGTGCCGTGAGTACGCGGCCACCCCGATCACCAGCGCGAACAACCCGACCTTGGCCAGCACCAGCCGGCCGTAGGTGGTGTTCACCAGGGCCGCCGGGGTGGCCACCTCGATCAGGGCCTGGACGATGCCGGCGAGCAGCAGCGCGGAGACCGCCAGGGCCGCCCACCGCGACCAGATCGGCAGGATCGCCCCCAACTCCCGCTCGTCGGCCCGGGGCAGCAGGAACACCACGAGCATCACCAGGCCGCCCAGCCAGACGGCCATGCTGCCCAGGTGCACCGCGTCGACGAGCACCGACACGGCCGGGGCGGGGGAGGCCGCCGGGTGCCCGGACAACGGCCAGGTGAGCAGTGCCGCCCCGCCGAGCACACCCAGGATGATCAGGTCGGTACGGCCCGCCGACCCGGCGAACAGGGGCCGCAGCAGCACGGCTGCGGCGGCCAGCAGCCCCAGCCGGACCAGGTGGGCGGCGCCGAAGGTGCTGCCCAGGACCAGGCCCAGGCCGGCCCCGGTGATGTCGAAGGGGCCACCACCGTTGGTGTAGGGCACCTGCAACAGGGTCGTCGCGACCGTGGCCAGGGCGACCAGTCCCAGACCGGTCCAGGCCAGCCGGGTCGGGCCGGTGCGGGGCAGGCGACGCGGCCAGAGCACGGCCAGCACCAGGCTCGCGCCGACCAGGAGCAGCAGTCCGGCGTACCCGACGAACTTGCTGACCTTGACCGCGTTGCTGACCACCGGGTCGGCCCGGCTGTCGTCGCCGGAGTCCACCGGCGGCTCGGAGGGGGCGCCGACGGAGTAGGTGAACGCCCCGGAGACCGGGTGGCTGTCGGCGGAGATCACCCGGTAGGTGACCAGGTAGGTGCCGTTGCCACCGGAGGTGTCGACCGGGATGCTCACCAGGCTGTCGGCGAAGGTGGGTTCACCCCGGTCGACCCGTGAGCCGTCCGGGGCGATCACTCGGATCTTGTCCGGCACCTTGCGGACCGGCTCGCTGAAGGTGAGTACCACCTCGGTCGGTGCGTTCGGCACCACGGAGGAGGCGGCGGGACTGGAACTGGAGAGCACGGCGTGCGCCGCGGCCGGGCTCGCCGGGGCGAGCAGCAGCGCGACGACGGTCACCAGCAGACCGGCGGCGGCGGTCAGCCGCGCGAATCGGCGGCGAGGGGCGGCAGTCATGCTGGCCATGCTCGCCGATTCGGGGCCGGGAGTCATGCTCGGATAGTCGGACGCTGAGGTAAAAAAGTTCCCGGCGTGGCGCATTGCATTGGAAGGGCCGAAGGACCCTGCTGCTCAGCACGCCGCCGCGTAACCTGGGTTGTCGTGATCCCCGCCCCGCGCGACATCGCCGCCGCTCACCCCCAAGCGGCCGACGACCGTGGTCAAGACTGCCCGGCATCGGCCGATCCCGCCACCCTCGCCGCCTTGGCCGCACGGGACGGCGACCCCGCCGCCCAGGCCGACTTCGTCCGGGCCACCCAGGCCGAGGTGTGGCGATTCGCGGCAGCCCTGGTCGATCCGGACAGCGCCGACGACCTGACCCAGGAGACCTATCTCCGGGCGTTTCGGGCCCTACCGGCCTTCGAGGGGCGTTCCACCGCCCGTACCTGGCTGCTCGGCATCGCCCGGCGGACCTGCGCCGACCATCTGCGTACGGTGGTCCGGCGCCGCCGGCTGGCCCAACGACTCACCGCGGACGCGTACACCGATGTGCCGCACCCCGACCCGGCCGGGCAGTTCGGCGCGGCCGACCTGGTCCGCCGGCTGCCGACCGAGCGGCGCGGCGCCTTCGTGCTCACCCAACTGCTGGGCCTGTCGTACGCGGAGGCCGCCGCCGTGGAGGGGGTGCCGGTGGGCACCATCCGGTCCCGGGTGGCCCGGGCGCGCAGCGAACTGGTCGAGGCCGTCGGACAGGCGCAAGCCGGATGAACAGGAAACTGCTGCCCTGGATCGGGCTGGCCGTCCGGCTCGGACTGGCCGCCGTCTGGCTGTACGCGGGCGCCACGAAGGTCGGTGACCTGGCCGGCTCCGGCCGGGCGGTGCACGCCTACCAGGTGCTGCCGTACGAGGTCTCCATGGTCGTCGGGGCGGTGCTGCCCTTCGTCGAACTGGCCCTCGGCGTACTGCTGCTGCTCGGGTTGGCCACCCGGCTCTCCGCCGGGGTCTCCGCGGCGCTGCTGGTGGTCTTCATCGCCGGCATCATCTCGGCCTGGTCGCGGGGGCTGGCGATCGACTGCGGCTGCTTCGGCACCGGCGGTGAGTTGCCGGCCGGGGAGAGTCCGAGCTATTTCCCGGAGATCCTCCGGGACCTGGGTTTCCTGGCATTGGCCGGGTTCCTACTGATCTGGCCCCGCACGGCCGTCTCCGTGGACGGCGCGCTGACGGGCGAACCGGTGGAGGACGAAGATGAGTAGTCGCAAGGGGCGCAAAGACGCGGCCCGCGTGGTCCGGGAGCAGTTGGCCCGGGAACGGCGGCGCAAGCGGACCCTCTGGACCTCGATCGGCGCGGTGTCCGTGCTGGTGATCGCGGGTCTGATCGGCTGGGGTGTCTGGTCCAGCCAGGATTCCGGGGAGTTCACCGCCCCGCCGGGCGCGACCCAGGACGGCACCGGCATCGCGGTCGGCAGCGGGCCGGTGACGATCGACGTGTACGAGGACTACCTCTGCCCGGCCTGCAAGCAGTTCGAGCAGACCAGCGGCCCCACCCTGGAGCAACTGGTCAGCGACGGCAAGGCCCGGGTGGTGTACCACCCGGTGGCCTTCCTGAACCGTTTCTCCAGCACGGAGTACTCGACCCGGTCCTCGGCCGCCGCCGGCTGTGCCGCCGAGGGGGGCAAGTTCACCGAGTTCAGCAAGGCTTTGTTCGACAAGCAGCCGCCGGAGAACGGTGCGCAGCTGAGCAACGACGAGCTGATCGACATCGGGGCCGAGGTCGGCCTGAACCGCGACAGCTTCGGCAGTTGCGTGCGCGACGGCAAGTACAAGCCGTGGACCTCGCACGTCAGCCAGGAGGCGACCAAGGCCAACGTCACCGGCACCCCGACCGTCCTGGTCAACGGTGAGCAGGTGCGGGAGTGGACCCCGGAGAACATCACCGCCGCGGTGGAGGCGGCCGGGCGGTGAGCCGTGCCCTGCTGACCCGGGCCGGGCTGCTGCTAGCCGGCATGGTCACCACGCTGACCGCCACCGCCGCTCCCGCGGTGGCGCACGGCGCCGACGCCCCGAACGGGACGGACTACCGGGTGGAGGTCACCGCCGTGACCCCGGACCGCCCGCAGCTTCGGGTACGGGTGATCGAGGCGGGTGCCCGGTTGGAGTTGACCAACACCGGTGACCAGCCGGTGGAGGTGATCGGCTACTCGGGTGAGCCGTACCTGCGGGTCGGCCCGGACGGGGTCTTCGAGAACACCCGCTCCCCCGCGACGTACCTGAATCGCACCATCGCCGGGGAGACCCGCCTGCCGCCGGAGGTGAATCCGGCCGCCGCCCCGCAGTGGCGTCGGGTGGAGTCGGGTTCGACCGCCCGCTGGCACGACCAGCGGGCGCTGTGGCGGGAGGCCGGTCCGCCCGCCCAGGTCCGCGCCGCGCCCGACCGGGAGCACCGGGTACGCGACTGGGTGGTGCCGCTGCGCGATCCGAACGGGTCGGCGGAGATCCGGGGCACCCTGCACTGGGTGCCGCCGCCGGACGCGTACCCCTGGTGGGTGGCGGCCGTCCTCGGCACCCTGGCGGTGGGTGCCCTGGGGTTGCTCCCGGCGGCCACCGTCGCGGGGCGTCGGGCCCTGGCCGGGGTCGGTGGGGTGCTGGCCCTCGGCGGGCTGGCGGCCGTACTGCTCGCGGTCGGTCGGGTGCTGGACGCCGGGGCGACCGGGGTCGGCGGGGTGCTGGTGGGGTTGCTGACCGGGCCGGTGTGGGCCCTGCTGGCCGGGTTCGGCGCGATCGCCGCCGCCTGGTGGGTGCTGCGCCGCAGGGCCGGGGTCGACTTTCCGGTGGCCCTGGCCGGGGCCTGCCTGGCCCTGTTCGCCGGGGTGACCAATGCTGCCCTGCTGGCCCGGTCGGTCGTGCCGGTGCCCTGGCCACCGACCCTGGCCCGGGTGCTGGTGGTGCTGGCCGTGGGAGCCGGGGCGGGGGCCCTGGCCGCCGCCGTGCTGCGACTGCACGCCGCCGGACGCACGGCCAGCCGGGCCGCCGCCGGACGCACGGCTGCCTCCGGCCGGACTGCCGCCGGTGGTGACGGGGCCGGCGCATCAGCGGATGCGGTCACTTCCGAGCGGGACTGAACGGGAACGGCAGTTCCAGGCGGTGCCGGGCCAGCAGGTCGGTGTCGCCGAGCAGGTCGGCGGTGGGCCGGTCGGCCACGATCCGCCCACCGTCCAGGATCACCGACCGGTCGCAGAGTTCGAAGGCGTACGGCAGGTCGTGGGTGACCATCAGCAGGGTCACCGGCAGGGCCCGCAGGATGGTGGCCAGTTCCCGGCGGGCGGCCGGGTCGAGGTTCGACGAGGGCTCGTCGAGCACCAGGATCTCCGGTCGCATGGCCAGTACGGTGGCGACCGCCACCCGGCGCCGCTGACCGAAGGACAGGTGGTGCGGGGCCCGTTCGCGATGCTCGGACATGCCCACCGCGGCCAGGGCCTCATCCACCCGGGCGGCCAGTTCCGCTCCGCGCAGCCCCAGGTTGGCCGGTCCGAAGGCGACATCCTCGGCGACCGTGGGCAGGAAGAGTTGATCGTCCGGGTCCTGGAAGACGATGCCGACCCGCCGCCGGATCTCGGCCAGCCGAGCCCGGTCGGTGGTCACCGGCAGCCCACCCACACTGATGTGGCCCTCGGCGGGGGTGAGGATGCCGTTGAGGTGTAGCACCAGGGTGGTCTTGCCGGCACCGTTGGGGCCGAGCAGGGCCACCCGTTCGCCCCGGGCCACCGTCAGGTCCACCCCGTGCAGGGCCAGGTGGCCGTCGGGGTAGGCGTACCGGACGCCCCGGACCTCCAGGCTGGGTGCGGTGGACGGCACGAGGTGCATCATGCCAGCAGTACGGCGGTGACGGCGACCGTGCCGGCCAGCAGCGGCAGGGTCGCCGCGACCAGCCACTGACCGGTGGTGGCGGCCGCACCCGCGCCCTGCCACACCGTCGGCAGCCGGCCGGTGTAGCCCCGCGACAACATCGCCAGGTAGACCCGTTCGCCGCGCTCGAAGGCGCGCAGGAACAGGGTCCCGACACCGGCGGCGAAGCCACGCAACTGCCACAGGAAGCGGGGGTCGTCGCCCCGGGAGATGCGGGCCACCCGCATCCGACGGGCCTCGCCGACCAGCACGTCCAGGTAGCGCAGCATGAAGGTGGCGATCTGGGTGATGACCTGGGGGCAGCGCAGCCGGTCCAGCCCGACGATCAGGTCACGGGTGGTGGTGGTCGCGGCCAGCAGCAGCGAGGCCCAGACCCCCAGGGTGCCCTTGGCCAGGATGTTCCAGGCACCGTGCAGCCCTTCGACGGACAGGCCCAGCCCGAGCACCTCGACCCGCTCGCCCGCGCCGATGACCGGCAGGGCGAAGGCGAACAGCACGAAGGGCACCTCGATCACCGTGCGGGCCAGCAGCCAGCCGGGGCTCACCCGGGCCAGCGCCGCCACCCCCGCGACCAACAGGGCGTACGCGCCGAAGGCCCAGAAGGCCGTCCGGGGGGTGGCGACCACGGCGATCGTGAAGGCCACCATCGCCGCGATCTTCACCTCCGGCGGCAGCCGGTGCACCGGTGAGTCGGACTCCCGGTAGAGCACATGGGCGTGCCCGGCACCCACCGGCTACCCCTGGCTCGACGCGGATGTGCCCGACTGCTCGGCCTCCTGGCTGAGTGCGGGCGGGTCCGAGCGGTCGGCTGGTGGGGTCGGTCCCGCGTCACGCCGACGGGCCAGCCAGAACACCCCGCCGGCCACCGCGAAGGTCAGCAGGACACCCAGCACCCCGGACAGTCCGGTGGAGAGGAAGTCGTTGTCGATGCCGGCGATGCCGTAGTCGGCCAGGGGCCCGCCGATCTCATGGTCCTTCTCCTGCTGGGCCGGGCAACTGCCCCCGGTGATCTCGCCTTCGGCGTCGAAGGTGCAGCCCTCGCGTAGCGAGGAGTCCAGCCCGTCGGGATGGGGCGAGGCGAAGTTGCTGACCACACCGGCCAGCAGCAGGGCCACCAGCAGACCACCGACCAGGAGACCCCAGAGGCGCTTCACCGGACACCCCCGAGGGGGGCGACGGCCGCCGGGGCGACCGGCTTGAGGGCGCGTAGCGCGTACACCAGATCGGGTCTGACCTTAGCCACGGTGACCACCGTGGCGGCCGTGATCAGGCCCTCGCCGATACCGATGAACAGGTGGGACACCGCCATCGTCCCGGCCAGCCCGGCCAGGTTGCCGCCGAGGTCGGCGGTGCCGCCCAGCCAGTACTGCAACACGAAGCCCATCGCCGCGACCACCACGCTGACCAGCGCGGCGACGAACGCGGTGACGGCCAACCCGGCCGGGGTACGCGGCAGCACCCGCAGCAGCAACGCGATCAGCAGGTACGCCACCCCGACCGCGATCACACCCATGTTGGTGATGCTGAGCCCGAGCATGGCCACCCCACCGTCGCCGAAGACCAGGGCCTGCACCACCAGCACCACCGCGATGCACAGCGCGCCGACCCAGGGGCCGACCAGCATGGCGGCGAGGGCCCCACCGAGCAGGTGGCCACTGACTCCGGCGGTGAAGATCGGGAAGTTGAGCATCTGCACGGCGAAGATGAAGGCGGCGACCAGGCCGGCCATCGGGGCGAGTCGGTCGTCCAGGTCCTGCCGTGCCCGGCGGACGGCTAGTGCCAGAGCCGCCAGAGCGATCACCGCGAAGATCGCGGCGACCGGACCGTCGATGATGCCGTTGGAGATGTGCATGGCCAGGTTTTCCACGTGACCTCCCACGTGACGGCGGGCCCGCGCTCGCCGGCAGGGTGAGCGTATTTCCCGGCCCCTGCTGTTGCCAATATCTGGCAACAGCAAATTCCTGTCGCCTGCCGACACATCGGACACCCTCCGGAGCCCGCCGTCATGGTCGCTGGCGCGCCGGTATGGTCGGCCCATGACCGCACCCGCTCGTCTCTCCCCCGGTGACCCGGCGCCCGAGTTCACCCTGCCCACCGACACCGGTGGGGAGGTCACCCTGGCCGACCTGCGCGGCCGCAAGGTCATCCTGTACGCCTACCCGGCGGCGATGACCCCCGGCTGCACCAAGCAGGCCTGCGACTTCCGCGACTCGCTCGGCTCCCTCCAGGCCGCCGGTTACGAGGTGATCGGCATCTCCCCGGACAAGCCGGAGAAGCTGGCCAAGTTCCGCGAGCGCGACGCGATCACCTTTCCGCTGGTCGCCGACACCGACAAGGCCGTGCTGACCGCCTACGGGGCGTACGGCGAGAAGCAGTCGTACGGGCGCACGGTCACCGGGGTGATCCGTTCGACCTTCGTGATCGACGAGAACGGCAAGATCGAGCGGGCGCTCTACAACGTCAAGGCCACCGGCCATGTCGCCAAGCTGCGCCGGGACCTCGGGCTGGACTGACCAGATGTGATCGTCGGAGGCCTCGACAGCGGGCCGGGGCGACACCCTAGACTCTTCAGGGCCGGCGGGAGTGGCGTAATGGCAGCCGCGGTAGGTTTAGGTCCTATTGTCCGAAAGGACGTGGGGGTTCGAATCCCCCCTCCCGCACCAACACCCTGTTCCCCTGTCGGGCCCATCACGATCACGGGCATCCGGCGGGCGGCCCGGCGCAGGATGTCCGGGTGACCCTGCACTTCCTCCTGGATCCCGAACTGACCCCTGAGCTGCGCGCCGACATCGTCACCCTCTGGGTGGAGGTCACCAACGCGGGCGGCGCGGTCGGGTTCGTGGCACCGGTGACGGCCGAAAAGGTGCGGACGATCGCCGACCCGACCCTGGCCGGCATCGCCGAGGGCCCTGACCGGCTGCTGCTGGGCTACGACGACGACCGACTGGTCGCCATGGCGATCTTCACCGATCCCCGGTTCCACCTGAAGCCGCACCTGCGGACCCTCACCCGGGTGATGGTCCACCCGGACACCCAGGGGCGCGGGGTCGGTGAGGCGCTGATGCGTACGGCCGCCCAGATCGGGCGGGACCTGGGCCTGTCGGCGCTGCACGTGACCGTACGCGACGGGCTGGGGCTGGACCGGTTCTACCGGCGACTCGGATACCGCGAGGTAGGCCGCTGGCCCGGCGCCATCCGGGTGGCCCCCGGCGACGACCGGGACGAGATCCTGATGTGGCTCGGACTGACCGAGGACCACGGCCCCGCCAGCCAGCCGGCTACCCCTGGGGAGGGACGCGTGGCTGTTGTCCGTGCGGCGGGGCCATCGGTTCCGTCGGTCACGCGCACCGATGCTGCCGGACGAGGGCCGAGCCGGACAAGCGACCTAAGCGAAAGCTAAGACGGGGTCACGTAGGCGTACCCGGCCGGACTCCAGCGGTACGAGGTTGAGCCCGAACAGCAGTTGCCGGTCGACATTGCGGTGCCGGGCCAGGGTGCGCAGCGGCTCCCGGCCGCGTACCCCGGTCTGCTGGTCCGTGGTGGTGACCAGGCAGCGGGCCGAGGGCCCGGCGGCCCGGAAGGCCACCCCGCCGATGCGCATGCTGCGCCCTTCCCAGTCGTCCTCGGCCCAGGCGGGTGCCCCCTCGATGACCAGGTTGGGCCGAAACCGGCTCATCGGGACCGGGTCCGCACCGGCCTCGGTCAGCCAGTCGCCGAGGGCGGCCAGGGAGGCGGTGCTGGTCAGCAGGACGGGGTACGCGTCGGCGAAGCTGACCTGATCGCCCGGGTCGTGCTTTTTGCGGCCCGCCTCGATGTGCCGAGCCGGCTCGGCCAGCCAGACCAGGCGCACCGGCCGGTCGAGCAACTGACTGAGCCAGGTGTCCGCAGCCGGACCGGCGGGCAGGGCCGCTACCCGCAGTGCCCGGCGCCGGAAGGTACGCACCTGCACCGGGGTGACCTCGGACGGTTGCGGTACCCACAGGTCGGGTCGGTCGGCGGCGCGTAGCCACAGGCCACCGGTCTCGGGGTGGGCGTGTACCCGGACCAGGGCGGTCGTCTCCCGCTGGGTGATCCCCACCCCCTCGGGGTCGACGAGCATCCACCGCCGGTCGCCGTCCAGCCCCCAGGGTCGTACCTCGGCCTCGGAGTGGTTGAGGCCGCGACAGCCCTTGACCGGATAGGTGTTGATCTCGTTGATCCGCACCCGGTCACCATGCCACGCCGATGCCGTCCCCGGGGTACCAGTGGTTCGCCGGGGTTTCCCGGTAGGCGAGGAACTTCCGGCCGGTGCGTTCGGCGTGCCGGGCCAGCACGTTGGTGTGGGTGACGTTGTCGGTGAGCAGCATCGCCCCGGGAGCCAGCTTCGGCTCGACGGCCTCGAACTCCCGCTTCTCGTACGCTCGACTGTGGTCGCTGTCGTGCAGGAACAGGTCGACCGGCCGGTCCAGGGCGGTTATCGACTCGACCGAGTCTCCGATGACCAGGTCGATCACCTCGGACCAGGGGGCGGTCCGGGCCAGGTAACCGGCCTCGGGGTTGATGTCGATGGAGCTGACCCGGCCGGGGTGGCCCTCGGCGGCGTTGCGCAACAGGGCGGCGGCCAGTACGCAGCTGCCCAGCCCCTTGTCCACACCGGTCTCCACGATGTGGCCGGGTCGACGGGCGCGCACGATGGCGTACCACCCGATGCGCCGGGCGTAGCGGACCTGCTTGTCGGCCAGGCCCCGGCGGGCGGCGCTGCCGGTGGCCGAGGCGATGTGCCGGCGCAGGGCCTCGTCCGACTCGATCTCCTCCAGATAGCTGCGGACCTGCGTCACCGGCAGGTCACACACCACGCTGACGAACCAGGCCAGGTGGCTGCGGCTGAGCTTGGTCAGCTCGTAGGTGTAGTTGTGGTGTTCGCGGGAGGCGAGCAGCCATCGGGCCGAGGTGCGCAGCACCTTGACGTCATGGCGGGCCACCGTTACCAGCCGCTTGGGGAAGGCGGCGACGGGGGCTAGGCGGGTGCGGGCGATGGCCCGACGCAGCTTGACGGCGTCCACCCGTGGGTTCTATCAGACGGACCGAAACATTGGGGAAACACGATGAAGATTGATCTGGCCGGTTCCCGGCCCGCCGGGCCCCTGCTCGTGGGTGGGGTTAAGTAGCATCGCGCCATGTCGAGTGGAGAGCAGGCCGGGACGACCGTTCCGGAGCAGACACTGCCGGCGGGGGACACCGACGGGTCGGAGACAACGGCGGCCCCGGCGAGAAGACCACGCCGACGGTGGCTGCGGATCACGCTGATCAGCGTGTTGGTGCTGGCCCTGATCGGGGTGGGCGGCGCGGTAGGGGCCGGCTTCTATCTCAAGTCGGTCGAGTCCGACATCGAGCGCCTTGACGCTTTCGAGGGCATACCCGAGGAGAGCCGGCCGGAGGTCGTCGCCAAGGGCGCGTTGAACATGCTGATCCTCGGCAGCGACTCGCGGGATCCGGAGAGCACCGGGGGTTCGCGGGCGGACACCATCATCCTGGCGCATGTGTCGAAGGACCGCTCCGGCGCGCAACTCGTCTCGATACCCCGGGACACCTGGGTGGCGATCCCCCGCACCAAGGAGGGCCGTGGGGGCCGCGAGGCGAAGATCAACGCAGCGTACGCCTGGGGTGGCCTGCCGCTGATGGTGCAGACCGTGGAGCAGTACACCAAGATCCGGATCGATCACGTGCTGATGGTGGACTTCGCCGGGTTCACCGAGATCATCGACGCCCTCGGCGGCATCGAGGTCAACTCGGAGAAGCGGTTCACCTCGATCCATCCCCCCTTCCGCACCTTCGAGCGGGGTCGGCAGAAGATGGACGGGGCCACCGCACTGGACTTCTCGCGGCAACGCAAGCAGTTCGCCGACGGCGACTTCACCCGGATCAAACATCAGCAGCAGGTCATCAAGGCCATTCTGGACAGAGCCGCCTCCGGCGGAATTCTGACAAGTCCCACCAAGCTCAATTCCTTCGTCCGAGCCACCTCGAATGCCGTATCGGTCGACAAGAAGATGTCCCTGGTGGACATGGCGATGGAGCTGCGCGGCCTGCGCGGCAATGACCTGACCTTCATGACCAACCCGACCAAGGGCACCGGCCGGGTGGGCAGCGAGAGTGTCGTCTTCGATGACCCGGAGAAGGCCTCGAAGTTCTACGACGCCCTTCGCCGGGACGCGGTCAAGGAAGTGCTCAGCGCAGGAAAGTAGGGCATGAATTGTCCCGGTGGCTCTGGCGGCTGTCGCCAGAGCCACCGTATCCTGCGTTCGCTCCGGCGGCTTTAGCAGCGTCACTGGATGTCACTCCACGGGGGAGGATCCACACATGTCGAGGCAACCTGTCATGGGTTACCCGGCCACCAACGCGCCCGACGAGGGTGAGGTATCGGCTCCGACGCAGCGTTCCCGGTCAGCGGAGTCCGAGGAGGAGGCGGAACCTCCGAACCCACAGACCACCGCCGGGGCGGAGTCCACCCCGACGGGCGGCGAGGACACCCGCCCGGGGCTGGACGCCACCGCGGTCCTGCCCTACCCCAGTTCCCGCACCTCCACCCGTACCCGGGGGCTGCGCGCCTGGATGTTGACCGCGCCGGTCGATGTGGCCGCCCTGCTCTCCCCCCTGCTGCTGGATCAACGGTACTGGCGCGGCACCCTGGTCATGACGGTCCTGACGGTGGCCGTCTTCGCCGCCGGCGGGCTCTATCAGGCCCGTCGGCACGTGAGCATCCTCGATGAGCTGCCCAGCCTCTGCGGCCGACTGCTGGCCTCCTCCGCCATCGTGGTCATCATCGCCGCCCTGCGTCACGACTCCGCGGAGTACCTGGTCGAGTTCATCCGCGGCCTGGCCATCGCCGCCATCCTGGTGCTCGCCGGTCGCCTGCTGACCCGGGAGATCGCCACCCTGGCCCGGCGGCAACGGTGGGTGGAACACAACGCCATCATCATCGGCAGCGGTCCGACCGCGGTGGAACTGGCCCGGCTGCTGCGCCGCTATCCCCGGTACGGGCTGCGGTTCGTCGGGCATGTGGACACTCCCCCGCCGACGGCCTCGGCCACCACTCCCCTGATCGGCCCCCTGGACCAGCTCGAACACCTGGTCCGGCTGACCGAGTGCGACGTGCTGATCATCGCCGACCCGGAGTGCCCCGAACTGGTGCTGATGGAGATCCTCCGCCAGCCGAAGGTCGCCACCTGCGACCTGTGGGCCGCCCCCCGGCTCTGGGGCTCCAGGTCGCACGGCGACCACATCGGCGCCATCCCGATCGTCAAGGTCGGGGACACCACCCTGTCCGGGCCGCACTGGGCCCTCAAGCGGGCCTCCGACGTGGTCTTCGCCGCGCTGGCCCTGCTGCTGCTCAGCCCGATCCTGCTGCTCTGCGCGGGGCTGGCCTTCCTGGACGGGGGCCGGGGCATCTTCTTCCGGCAGGAGCGCATCGGCCGGCACGGCAAGCCCTTCCACATCATCAAGTTCCGCACCATGCGCCCGGTCAACGAGCACGAGTCCCAGACCAACTGGTCCATCGCGCACGACCGGCGGGTGTCGCCCATCGGTCGTTTCCTGCGCCGGACCTCCCTGGACGAGCTGCCCCAACTGTGGAACATCCTGCGGGGCGACATGAGTGTGGTCGGCCCCCGCCCCGAGCGGCCGTACTTCGTCGAGAAGTTCTCCGCCGAGTACCCGAGCTACGCCATGCGGCACCGGGTGCCGGTAGGGCTGACCGGGCTGGCCCAGGTCAGCGGCCTGCGCGGGGACACCCCGATCTCCGATCGGGCCCGGTTCGACAACTACTACATCGAGAACTGGTCACTGTGGCTGGACGCCAAGGTGCTCCTGCGGACCGTGGCCGAGGTGTTCCGTGGTGGTGGTCGCTGAGCGACCTGCGCCAGGTCCGTCACCGGACCGGTTCCGCCGGCACCGCCCCTCACCGCCGTTCCCCCACCGCCGGCTAGCCCGGGGAACCCCTCAGCCGAACTGCTTGGAGTAACCGATGCCGGATGTTTCGGTAGTCATCCCGACCACGGGCCGGCCCAGCCTCGCGGAGGCGGTCGCCACCGCCCGCGACCAGCAGGGCGTGTCCGTACACGTGGTCGTCGTGTGTGACCTGGCCGAGGTGCCGCCCGGCGTCGCCCGACTGCGGGACCAGATCGACGAGATCGTCTGCACCGGCGGGGGACGGCGCGGCTCGTACGCCCGCAACCTGGGGGTACGCCACGCCGCCCCGGGCAGCCACATCGCCTTCCTGGACGACGACGACGCCTGGCTGCCCGGCAAGCTCGCCGCCCAACTGCCCGTCCTGGAAGGCCTGGCCGGCCAGGGCTGGCTGCCGGTGGTCTCCTCCCGCACCCTGCAACGCAAGGCGGGGGGCGCCGCGCTGCCGACCCCCGTACCGACCGCCCTGATCACCGAGGGCACCCTGCCGGAGGACTACCTCTTCCGTCGACGGCACCTCGGGGTGGGCCGGCAGTCCCTGCCCACCTCGACCCTGCTGACCACGGCCGAACTGGCCCGGCAGTGCCCGTGGGACGAGTCCCTGCCCCGGCACCAGGACTGGGACTGGCTGGTGCGGGCGGCGCGGCTGCCGCGAGCGAAGATCGTGCAGATCGAGCAGGCCACCGCGGTCTACACCGTCGGCAGCCCGGGATCGATCTCGGCCGGGGCCGACTGGCGTACCTCCTGGGACTGGGCCCGGCGCTGGGAGGGGGTGTGGGCCCCGGAGACCTTCTCCGACTTCATCGCCGCCCAGACCCTGCGCTACGCCGTGCAGGCCCGCGACCGCGAGGGGGTACGCGAGATGGTGCGCGCCATCCGCCGCAACCGGGCCCCCTCGGCCCGCAACGCCGTCCTGGCGGCCCTGGGGCTGGTGCCCCGGTCGGCTCTTGAGCGGGTGGCGATGCGCGGCTCCCGCAGCACCGGTGACAACGGTGCCCTGCCCACGGGTGGGGGCCGCTGATGCGGCTGCACTTCGTACTCCCCCAGTTGGATCCGCTGTACGGCATGGAACTGGCCGCGGCGCTGCTCCTGCGGGGTCTGCACGACCAGGGGGTCGAGGTCTCCGCTACGGTGCTGTCCGGAAAGGTCCCGCCCACCCTGGGTGACCTGGCCATCGACACCCTGGGGCTGGGCACTCGGATCACCCGGCTGGCGGAGGCGGTGCCGCCGCTGCGACGCCGACTGCACCGGCTGCCGGCGGAGGTACGGATCGTGGCCAGCGGGCTGTGGGGCAGCGTGCCGGTCGGCACCGCCCTGGCCGGCACCGGCCGGGACTACGTCGCCTGGGAGCATTCGCTGCTGCCGGAGCGGCTGCGCATCGACCGCCGGGTCCGCACCCTGGCCCGGCTGGCCCGGGTTCGCGGGCTGCGCCCCAGCCTGGTCGTGGCCGTCTCCGAGGGGGTGGCCCGCACCGTCCGGGGACTCGCCCCCGGCCAGCCGGTGGTGACGATCACCAACCCGATGCCGCCCAGGGCCTTCGTAGCCCCGCGTCCGGTGGCCGACCGGCGGCGGATCAGGCTGCTCACCACGGCGGCCTTCCGCCCGTACAAGAACCACTCCTGCGCGCTGGAGGCGCTGGCCCTGCTGCCGCCGAACCATCACCTGACCCTGGCCGGGAACGGCGAGGAGCGGGACCTGCTGCACGAGCGGACCCGCCAGTTGGGGCTCACCGACCGGGTGACCTTCCTGGGCCGGGTGCCCGGGGTGGCCCGGCTGCTGGCGGAGTCCGACGTGCTGGTGCACCCCTCCCGGGCCGAGACCTTCGGCTTCAGTCTCGTGGAGGCTGCCGAGGCCGGTCTGCCGGTGGCCGCCCTGCCGGTTCCCGCCCTGGACGAGATGATCCCGACCTTCGTACCGGGCGCCCTGGCGGCGGACACCTCCCCGGCGGCCCTGGCCCAGGCGATCGTTACCCTGACCGGCGAGGGACGCCCCGGGGTGGCGGACTTCGAGAAGGCCTGGCACGCCCGCTGCACCGAACTCGACCCGGCCACGGTCAGCGCCCGATGGGTGGAGGCCTTGACATGACGGCGGTCCCCGGCGGCCCCGAGCGGCCGGTGACCGAGCAGCCGGATCCGCAGCAGCCGGGTGGCGGCTCGTCGGCCGGTGTCGGGCGCGGTGACGGCTTCCTCCGCAAGTCCGGCAAGTTCTTCGCCGGCACCCTGCTGCGCACCCTGGCTCAGGGGGCGCTGTTCGTGCTGCTGGCGCGGGAGATGCCGCTCAGCACCTACGGCCTGTTCGTCGGGGTCACCGCCCTGATCGCGGTGATCTCGCCCTTCGCGTCGGCCGGCGCGCCCAGCCTGATCATGCAGAACTACGCGGACGCCCCGGGCGACTGGCTCCGGCACCTCGTCCGCGGGCTGTTCCTCTCCACCATCTTCGGCACCGCCGCCACCGTGCTGGTGACCGCCGCCGGCCTGGCCATCTGGGGTGCGGACGTCCCGCTGGTCGACCTGCTCTGTCTGGCCTTCGCCGACCTGGTGGCCTGGCGACTCATCGAGGCCGTGGCGGCGTCCATCCAGGTCCGTGGTCGGATCATGCTCGCCGCGTTGATCCCCGCCCTGCTGCACCTCTGCCGGTTGGCCGGTGCGGTCGTGCTGGCCGCCGCCGACGGGCCGGTCACCCTGCACGACTGGGCGGTGACCTCGGCGGTGCTGTCCACCCTGGTCTGCCTGCCCGTGATCGCCGGTGGCCTGCTCGGTGGCGGCCGGGGCGGGATCGGTCTCCGGGGCGCGGTCCGGCAGGCCCGCACCGGGATGCTCTTCGCCGTGGGGCTGGCGGCCCAGTCGATCTACAACGATGTCGACAAGGTCATGTTGTCCCGGCTCGGCACCCCGGAGGGCGCCGCCATCTACGCCGCGGCCTACCGGGTGGTCGACCTCGCGTACACCCCGGCCCGGTCGATGAGCGCGATCGCCTACCCCCGGTTCTTCGAGGCGGGACGGCACGGTCCCCGCCAGGCCATGCGGATGGCCCGTGGCCTGCTGCCACGCTTCCTGGCCTTCAGTGTGCCGGTGAGCCTGCTGCTGGTGGCCTTCGCCTGGATGATGCCGCTGGTGTTCGGGGCCGACTTCGAGGCGGCCATACCGGCCCTGCAGGGGCTAAGCGCCCTGCTGGTGCTCAAGTCGCTGCACTACCTGGCCGCCGACGCGCTCTCCGGTGCCCGGATGCAGGGCCGGCGGACGGTCTGCCAGATCGGCATCGGGGTGCTCAACGTGCTACTCAACCTGTGGCTCATCCCGGCCTACGGTTGGCAGGGGGCCATCGCCTCCAGCCTGTTCTGCGACGCGCTGCTGGCCGTACTGCTCTGGGGAAGCCTGGCCGCCGCCGCCCGCCGCGACCCGGGCGACGCACCCGCACAGCCACGTTCCATGGAAAGGGTCTGAGGTGACCACACTCTTCGGTGTCCTGCTGACTGCGGGAGGTGTCGCGGTAGCCGGGTGGCTGATCCACCAACGCCGGACGGTGGCCGCCGCCTTCGGCGGTGGGAGGATCGCGATCGGGCTGATCGGATTCTCCGTCCTGGCCAACGCCGCGCCGGTCCTCGCCGGGGACAACTCCTCCGCGCTCATCGGCCTGCTGGTGTTCGCCCTGGTCGCCTGGTTGTTCTTCGTACGCCGTGGGGGTCTGGCCGGTCCCGCGGACATCTGGCGTCGGATCTGCCTGTGCCTGGCCGCCGCCCTGCTCCTCTGGTGCGTCGCGGTAGACCTGCTCACCGGCGAGGGGGTGTACGGGTCGCGGATGCCGGCGTACGCCGCCGCGGGTCTGCTGCTGGTGGCGGTGTGGTTGCTGGCGGCCGGTGCCCCGATCAGCCTGGCCGCGATGGCCTACACCGGGCTGGCCGTGCTGTCCCTGCTGACCATCCCGACCGCCTTCTACGGACAGGCCTGGCGGGCCTGCACCGGCGGGCAACTGGAGAAGTGTTCGCTGGCGGGTGGGCTGTTCAAGAGCTTCTACGACTCCGAGAACTACATCGCCCTGATCACCTCCTTCACCCTGGTGGCCGCGGTCTGCGCGCTGCGGGGGGCGCAACGGTGGGCGGTGGTGGCCTTCGGTCTGCTGGTCATCGTGGCCACCGGCTCCCGGACCAGCTACCTGGCCCTGGCCGCGGTGGCCTGCTGGGTGCTCGGGGCCATGCTGCTGGAGTGGCGTAGGCCGTACCAGCAGATCAACTTCGCCCTCTGCGTGTCAGTGGTCATCGGGGCGGTGGCCACGGCGACCTATCTGACCTGGAGTGCGGCGAAGAACACCCTGAGCAACCGGGGCAACATCTGGATCCACGCCCGGGAGTACATAGCGGGTTCGGAGGCCACCGGGGTCGGCGTCTCGAAGTGGTACCTGCTGCGGGACCAGGGCGATGCCCCGCACCACTTCTTCCACTCCGGCTATGTGCTGGCCATCTTCTCCGGAGGGTTCATCGCGTTGACCCTGTGGGGCCTGCTGATCGCCACCCTGCTGCGGGCACCGGTGGTCGACGGCCGGGCCTTCTCCGCCAAGGCGCCGGTGGGCCTGTTCATCATTTACTCCTTCACCGAGGTGGTCTGGAACCCCCTCTCGGCCGACGGGCTGACCTGGATCTTCGCTCTGCTGGTGGTTACCGCGTGCACGCTAGGATCGACCGATGGCAACCAGGTGGACACCTCGGTGACCACCGGTGATGTCGTCAGGCTCCCTCACGATGCCGGTTGACCAGGCCACCGTCCGGCGACCGCCGCCCCCGGGTCTCGGGTTCCGCCCGGACATCCAGGGCCTGCGCGCCTTCGCCGTCGTGGTGGTCATCCTCGACCATGTCCTCGGCTGGCCGGCGGGCGGATTCGTCGGGGTCGACGTCTTCTTCGTCATCTCCGGCTTCCTGATCACCGGCCTGTTGCTCACCGAGTACGACCGGCGGGGCCGGATCTCCTTCGCGGACTTCTACCGCCGCCGGGCCCGACGCATCCTGCCGCTGGCGATCCTGGTGCTGGTGCTCACCTACCTGGCCTCCGCGCTGCTCTTCCTCGGGGATCGGGCCCGATCGACGGCCTGGGACACCCTGTGGGCCGCCCTGTTCGGTGCCAACTGGCGGTTCGCCTTCACCGGCACGGACTACTGGCAGACCGACGGCCCGGTCTCCCCGTTGCAGCACTACTGGTCCCTGGCCGTCGAGGAGCAGTTCTACCTGGTCTGGCCGGTGCTGCTGGTGGTCGTGCTGAGCCTCGCCGCCCGACGGGGCCGGTACGGCGGCAGCGCCCGGTGGGCGGTGGGTCTGGTCCTCGGTGCGGTCGTGGCGGGGTCCATCCTGTTCGCCCTCTGGGAGGTCAGCCACCGCCCCACGGTCGCCTACTTCTCGACCTTCTCCCGGGCCTGGGAGCTGGGGGTGGGTGCCCTGCTGGCCCTGGCGGCCCCCCTGCTGGCCCGGATACCGGCTCCGGCCCGTCCGGCGTACCAGTGGGCGGGTCTGATCGGTCTGCTGGTCTCGGTGCTGGCCATCACCGCCCAGTCCCCCTTCCCGGTGCCCGGGGCCTTCCTGGCGGTGATCTCGACCGCCCTGGTCATCGCCGGAGGGGTCGGCGGGCAGCATCTGATGCTGCCCCTGACCAACCGGCCGGTCCGGTACCTCGGCGACATCTCGTACTCGCTCTACCTGTGGCACTTCCCGCTGCTGATCCTGCTCGGCGCGGCGTTGCCCGACAGTGGACCCACCGTGGTGGTGCTCACCCTGGTCGGCACGGTGCTGCTCTCGATGCTCAGCTACCACCTGGTGGAGGATCCGATCCGTCGATCCTCCTGGTTGGAGCCGCGCGCGCCGGGGCGGCCGCCGGAGAGCAGGGTCGCCCGGATCAGCCGGTACGCCACCGTGGCGGCGTTGGCCACCACGGTGGTGGCGGCCACGGTGGCGGTGCTGATCCCGCCGCCGCAGGCCCCGGCCGAGACGGCGGCGGTCACCTCACAGAGCGACCTGAGCGCCCAGATCGGTACGGCGCTGGCGGCCAAGGACTGGCCGGTGTTGACCCCGGCCCCCGGTGAACTGGGCCGCCGAGGCTTCACTCAGGGGCACGGGCAGGGTTGCCGGCCGGCGATCCCGGACGGCAACGACTGCGTCATCGGGTCACCCCGCCCCGCCCGGCTGGCCGTGGTCGTCGGGGACTCCATCGCCACCGCCTGGCTGCCGCTGGTCCGCGGGGTCCTGGAGCCCCAGGGCTGGGCGGTACGGGACCTGACCTACGCCGGCTGCCCCTTCCTGGCCTCGGGCACGACCTCGCCGATCAACGCCATCACCCGGTCCTGTCCCGGTCACCAGCAGATCGTCCGGCGCATCATCGAGGAGAACCGGCCGGACCTGGTGATCGTCAGCAACGCCTACCGTCAGCGGTTCACCGACACCGGCGGCCGGTCGGCGCTGGCCGAATGGGAGCGGGCCGCCCGCACCGCCCGGGAGAACTGGCTGGCCCTCGCCGGGAAGATCGTCGCCCTGCAACCCCCGCCCCTGGGCCCGGATCCGAAGAGCTGCATCACCCGCTTCTCCGCCCCGCAGGACTGCGTCTCCCAACTGGACGACGAGTACCGTTCCTACGCCGAGGTGGACGGACGGGTCTGGAGTGGTAAGCGGGCCTGGCACGTGGCCACCACGGACTGGTTCTGCCAGGGTGGACAGTGCCCGATCTTCGTCGGAGGGGTCATCGTCCGCCGCGACGGCAACCATGTCACGGCCGAGTACGCCCGCAAGCTGGCCCCGATGTTCGACGAGGCCCTGACCCCGGTCCTACGCGGCCCCTCGGACTGACCCGCACGCCAGGCTGGCCAGCACCGGCGTGCCGGTAGCCGCGCCGCCGGCTGACGACCACCCGGCCAGCAGCTACCGGCGACTACCTGGTCCGGCGGAGCCGAGACCAGAGCAGCACGCCGAGCCCGGCGACCAGGGCGACACCCGCACCGATGAGCACCGGCACCGCCCAGGCGGGCCGGTCCGGTTCCGGCTTACCGCCGAAGGCGACCGCCGTGTCGCGGTACGCCAGGGCCAGGGCGTTCGCGGGGGCCTGCTCGACGACCTGGGCGAACTGTGCGGCGGCCTTCCCCTCGTCCCCGGTGAAGTACGCCTCGAGGGCGCTGCGGTAGAGAGTGTCCGTCTCGCCGAGTTTGTTGTCGACGTCGGCGGAGTCCAGCAGCCCGGTCAGCCGGGCCACCGGTACCACGAGGCGGTTGGGTCGCTTGGGGGCCAGCAGGTCGTTGTCCAGCATCCCGACCACCTGGCCCTCGGGGTCGATCGCGATGCCGCCCCGGGAGTAGGCGCCGACATCCTCACTGACCCGGTAGAAGGAGGTCTCCGGGTCCACTTCGGTCACCTCGGCGGCCTTGGTGCTCACCGTGTAGGTGGCGGAGCGGTACTCCGCATCGGTGGTGGCGTAGCCGAGGACGTTCAGTGCCGTTCCCGGGGCGATCGTGGCGGAGGTGTTCAGTTCGGCGGTGGGCAGGTTGGCCTGGTCGAGCTTGACCAGGGCCAGGTTGCCCTCCTCCAGGGGGAGCACCTTGACGACCGTGCCGGGGATCGCCGGGCTGGCCTTGAGGTCACCCTTGGCCACGTTCATCTGGCCGTGCAGCACGACCGCGGGGTCGGTGTCCCGCTCGGGGCCGGTGAAGGCACTGCTGGGCAGTCGACCCTTGACGTAGCCGCCGACCTCCCCGGCCTTGAGGGTGCCCCGGGCCACCAGGGTGTCGGCCAGCGAGCCGAGCGCGTGTTCGAGCAGGATCTCCGAGGTGGGGGCGACGCACTGCCCGTTGGTGAGCAGATGCCCGTCGTGGTTGACCACCACCCCGGTGCAGCGGCGGCTGAAGGTGAAGGGATCGGGGTGCAGCAGGGCACCGTCCTGCTTGTTGCGGACGTAGCCGGTGTAGATGGCCTCCAGGAAGACCATCGCGGGTGCCACCTTGGCCAGGGCGTGCTCCTGCGGGCTGCGCGGCGCGGCCTCGGCCCAGGGCTTGAGCCCCGGCGGGGGCGGGGGCGCGGTTGGCGCGGTGACCGCCGGCGGGTTCTGTCCGTCACTGGCCGAGATGGCCCAGATGCCGGCACCCCCACCGATGGCGGCGACCAGCAGCAGCGCGGCGATCGCCACCCACAGGCCACCCTGCCGTTTCGGCGCGGTGGAGGGTTGGATCCGCCGGGCCGGAGAGCTGAAGGGGTCGTGCCGCAGCGGGTCGTCCGGGGCCGGGCCGAAGCCGGGCGAGGCCGGGGTGCCCGAGACCGGATCCGGGTAGACCGGCTGGGCGGGTACCGGCCCCGCCGACTGCGCCGCCCCGGAAACCGGCTGCGGCATCCCGGGCACCGGTTGCGGCATCCCCGAGATCGGCTGGGGCATCCCGGAGACGGGCTGCGGCATTCCGGAGACCGGCTGGGGCATCCCAGACACAGGTTGCGGCATTCCGGAGACCGGCTGCGGGGGGTCGGAGATCGGCTGGGGTGGGCCGGAGACGGGTGGGGAAACCGGCGGCGGGGCCGAGGAGGGTACGGGTTGGTACTCCACACCGAGCGCCCGGAACAGCTTCTCCGCAGCCGGGCCGGCCTCCGGGCCGTACGCGACCCAGGGGGCGGCCGCCGAGAAGTCGGCGTACACAAAGGGGGTTCCGGCGGGCCCCTGGGCCAGGTTGTTGACGATCCCGGCGAAGGCCTCCCGCCAGCCCGGGGCGGCGGCCACAGTGGCGTCCAGGACGGCCACGGTCACGAACCGGCCCTGCTGATCGAGGGCTGCCCATGCCTTGCCGACCGGTGAACCCCCCAGCAGATGGGTGTACCGGTAGGGGCCTTCCGGCTGCATGGCAACTCCTCTGCTCAACCGCCGTGCGGATCCTACCGAGCCACCGCACCTAGCCCTGCCCGCCGGTCGGCCCGCATCGCCTCATCCTCGTGAATTCGCTGGTCAGAACGGTCAATGAGGTTGACCACTTGCCTGCTGAAAGTTTTGATGCATAGAGTCATAGGGTGAATGACGGGGATACCAAGGCGCCGACCGAACGGGTCGTCGGCCTGTTCGACGGCGTCCGACTCACCCCGACCCAGCGGCGCATCGCGCACTGCCTGGTGCAGCACGCCCCTGCGGTGGGCTACCTCTCCGCCGCCGAGGTAGCCGAACTGGCCGGCGTCAGCCAGCCCTCGGTCACCCGCTTCGCCGTCGCGCTGGGCCACGACGGCTATCCCGCGCTGCGGCGGCGGCTGCGCGAACTCACCGCCGCCGCGCCCGGCCCGGCCACCGCCGGCAACGAACTCCAACAGGCGGTACGCGCCGAGATCGGCAACCTGGACCGGCTGGCCGAGCAGCTGAGCGACCGGGAGCGGCTGGCCGAGACCGGCCGACTGCTGGCGGCCAGCCGTCCCCTGCCGGTGCTGGGGCTGCGGGCCGCCGCTCCCCTGGCCGCCTACTTCGCGTACTTCGCCGCGAAGGTGCACCCGGACGTGCGGGTGCTCGACGACGGGGGCAGCCTGCTCACCGACCGCCTGGAGCAGGCCGCCGAGGCCGGGGCGAGCGCCCTGCTGGCCCTGGTGCTGCCCCGCTATCCCCGGGAGACCCTGGAGGCCCTGCGGGAGGCCCGCGCCGCCGGGCTCACCGTGGTGGCGATCACCGACTCCCCGGTCAGCCCGGCCGCCGAACTGGCCGATGTGGTGTTGCCGGCGGCGGTCGGCACCCAGCTCGTGTTCGACCTGCACACCGCTCCGATGACCCTGGCCATGGTGCTGCTCCAGGCGATCTGCGACGCCGCCCCGGCCGAGACCCAGCGGCGGTTGGAGGCCTTCGAAGCCTCCGCCGCCCGTCGCCAGTTGTTCCTCGGTTAGGAGGAGACACACCATGACCCACATAGCCCCCGGCCCTATCCGGGCCGCCCGAGGCCCGGAACGCACCGCCCGAGGGTGGCCGCAGGAGGCCGCCCTGCGGATGCTGATGAACAACCTCGACCCGGAGGTCGCGGAACGCCCGGACGACCTGGTGGTCTACGGGGGCACCGGGAAGGCCGCGCGGGACTGGCCCTCCTACCACGCCCTGGTCCACACCCTGACCGACCTGCGCGACGACGAGACCATGCTGGTGCAGTCGGGCCGACCGGTCGGGGTGATGCGCACCCACGAGTGGGCCCCCCGGGTGCTGCTGGCCAACTCCAACCTGGTCGGTGACTGGGCCACCTGGCCGGAGTTCCGCCGCCTGGAGCAGTTGGGGCTGACCATGTACGGGCAGATGACCGCCGGATCGTGGATCTACATCGGCACCCAGGGCATCCTCCAGGGCACCTACGAGACCTTCGCGGCCGTGGCGGAGAAGCGCTTCGGGGGCACCCTGGCCGGCACCCTGACCCTGACCGGCGGCTGCGGCGGGATGGGCGGGGCCCAGCCCCTGGCGGTGACCATGAACGGCGGTGCCTGCCTGATCGTGGACGTCGACCGCAGCCGGCTGGACCGCCGGGTGCACGACCGCTACCTGGACGAGGTCGCCGACGACCTGGACGACGCGGTCGAGCGGGTCCTGGCCGCGAAGCGGGACCGCCGGGCGCTCAGCGTCGGGGTGGTCGGCAACGCCGCCACGGTCTTCCCGGAGCTGCTGCGCCGGGGGGTGGCCATCGACATCGTCACCGACCAGACCAGCGCCCACGACCCCCTGTCGTACCTGCCGGTGGGGGTGGAACCGGCCGAGGCGCGGGACTACGCGGCGGCCAAGCCGGCCGAGTTCACCGACCGGGCCCGGGAGTCGATGGCCCGGCACGTCGAGGCGATGGTGGGCTTCCTCGACGCCGGTGCGGAGGTCTTCGACTACGGCAACTCCATCCGGGGCGAGGCCCGGCTGGGCGGGTACGAGCGGGCCTTCGACTTCCCCGGCTTCGTGCCGGCGTACATCCGGCCGTTGTTCTGTGAGGGCAAGGGCCCCTTCCGGTGGGCGGCCCTCTCCGGCGACCCGGCCGACATCGCCGCCACCGACCGGGCCATCCTGGACCTGTTCCCGGAGAACGAGTCCCTGGCCCGGTGGATCCGGATGGCCGGCGAACGGGTGGCCTTCCAGGGCCTGCCGGCCCGGATCTGCTGGCTGGGCTACGGCGAACGCGACAAGGCCGGGGTCCGGTTCAACGAGATGGTCGCCTCGGGTGAGCTGAGCGCCCCCGTGGTGATCGGCCGGGACCACCTGGACTGCGGCAGTGTGGCCAGCCCCTACCGGGAGACCGAGGCGATGGCCGACGGCTCGGACGCGATCGCCGACTGGCCCCTGCTCAACGCGCTGGTCAACACCGCCAGCGGCGCCTCCTGGGTGTCCATCCACCACGGCGGCGGGGTGGGCATCGGCCGCTCCATCCACGCCGGTCAGGTCTGTGTGGCCGACGGCACCGCCCTGGCCGGGCAGAAGATCGAGCGGGTGCTGACCAACGACCCGGCGATGGGGGTGATCCGGCACGTCGACGCCGGTTACCCCACCCCGCACACCGACGTCCGCATCCCGATGGCGGAGTAAGGAAGGGCCCCTTGTTAACGCATACGGTAGAGGAAGGGCCCCTTCTTAACGGGTTCCGCAGGCTGTGGGACGAGATCGCGCCGATCGGCCGCGACCCGCGCAGCGGGGGCTACCTGCGCTACGCCCTGACCGAGCCGGAGCTGCGGCTGCGGGAGTGGTTCCGGGCCCAGGCCGACCAGCGGGGCATGCCGGTCGCCGAGGACGGCAACGGCAACCTGTTCGCCTGGTGGGGGGATCCCGACGGCAGCGAGGCCGTGCTGACCGGCAGCCACTTCGACTCCGTGCCGCACGGCGGGGGCTACGACGGGCCACTGGGCATCGTCAGCGCCTGGCTGGCCGTGGACGAGCTGCGGGCCACCGGGGTCACCCCGGACCGGCCGCTGGTCGTCGCCGCCTTCGTCGAGGAGGAGGGGGCCCGCTTCGGCGTACCCTGCCTGGGGTCCCGGCTGCTCACCGGGCAGATCGAGGTGGAGCGGGCGGCTGCCTTGCGGGACGCGGCCGGGGTGAGCTTCGCCGAGGCGCTGGGGGCCCGCCCGGCGGGCGCCGACCCGGCCCTGGTGGGTCGCTTCGGCGCCTTCGTGGAGCTGCATGTGGAGCAGGGCCGGGCCCTGGTCGATCAAAACGC
Source organism: Micromonospora sp. NPDC048871 (assembly GCF_043198155.1). Classification (NCBI taxonomy): domain Bacteria; kingdom Bacillati; phylum Actinomycetota; class Actinomycetes; order Micromonosporales; family Micromonosporaceae; genus Micromonospora; species Micromonospora sp. NPDC048871. The sequence continues at coordinate 601,700 of NZ_JBICUM010000001.1, forward strand.
CCCGGTGGGGGTGGCCAGCGCCATCTGGCCGCACGGCCGCTGGCGCTTCGACTTCACCGGCGAAGGAAACCACGCCGGTACGACCCGGATGGCCGACCGCCGTGACCCCATGCTGACGTACGCCTTCACGGTGCTGGCCGCCAACAAGGAGGCCCGGCTGCGCGACGCCCACGCCACCGTGGGCCGGGTGACCGTCGAGCCGAACGCCACCAACGCCATCCCCTCCCGGGTGACCGGCTGGCTGGACGCCCGCGCCGCCGAGCCACAGACCCTCACCGGTCTGGTGGAGGCGGTCCGGGCCAAGGCCGTCGAGCGGGCCCGCCGCGACGGGACCGAGGTGGCCCTGACCGAGGAGTCGGCCACCCCCCTGGTGGCCTTCGACCACGGGCTGACCGACCGGCTGGCCCGGCTGCTGGAGGCCCCGGTGCTGCCCACCGGAGCGGGCCACGACGCCGGGGTGCTGGCGGCCCAGGTGCCGACCGCGATGCTCTTCGTCCGCAACCCCACCGGGGTCTCGCACTCCCCCGCCGAGTCGGCCGACGACCCCGACTGCGCCGCCGGGGTGGTCGCCCTGGCCCGGGTGTTGCAGGAGCTGGCATGTCGGTGATGCGCTGGCTGGCGGAGTACGCCTGGCTGCCCGAGCAGGCCGAACCCACCCCGGAGGTGCTGATCGAGACCGTGAAGGGTCGGATCACCGGGGTCACCCCGCTGTCGCCGGGCGGCCCGCCGCACGCCGGGGTGGACGTGCTGGCCGACGCGGTACGGCTGCCCGGGCTGACCCTGCCCGGCCTGGCCAACGCCCACTCGCACGCCTTCCACCGGGCCCTGCGCGGGCACACCCACGGTGGGCGGGGCGACTTCTGGAGCTGGCGGGACCGGATGTACGCGGTGACCACCCGCCTGAACCCGGACTCCTACCTGGCCCTGGCCCGGGCGGTCTACGCCGAGATGGCCCTGGCCGGGATCACCTGCGTCGGGGAGTTCCACTACCTGCACCACGGCCCTGGGGGCACCCCGTACGAGGACCCGAACGCGATGAGCGCGGCGCTGGTCGAGGCGGCGGCGCACGCCGGGATCCGGCTGACCCTGCTGGACACCTGCTACCTGACCGCCTCGGTGGACGGCCGGCCGTTGACCGGGGCCCAGCTGCGCTTCGGCGACGGGGACGCGCTGCGCTGGGCCGACCGGGTCACCGCCTTCACCCCCGAGGGGGAGCACGCCCGGCTCGGGGCGGCGATCCACTCGGTGCGGGCGGTACCCGCCGAGCAGCTGGCCACCGTGGCCGGTTGGGCGCACCGGCGGGACGCGCCGCTGCATGTGCACCTGTCGGAGCAGCCGGCTGAGAACGACGCCTGCCGGGCGGTGCACGGGCGTACCCCGACCGGGCTGCTGGCCGACCACGGGATCCTCGGTCCGGCCACCACGGCGGTGCACGCCACCCATCCGACCAGCGGCGATGTGAGCCTGCTCGGGGAGAGCCGGACCGGGGTCTGCCTCTGCCCGACCACGGAACGGGACCTGGCCGACGGCATCGGCCCGGCCCGCCGGATGGCCGACGCCGGCACCCCGCTGAGCCTGGGCAGCGACAGCCATGCCGTGATCGACCTCTTCGAGGAGGCCCGCGCGGTCGAGTTGGACGAGCGGCTGCGGACCCGCAAGCGGGGGCATTTCGCCCCGGCGGAGCTGATGCAGGCGGCGAGTGCGGCCGGACATGCCGCACTGGGCTGGACCGACGCCGGGCGGATCGCGGTCGGTGACCGCGCCGACCTGGTCACCGTACGGCTGGACAGCGTACGCACCGCCGGGGTGGCTCCGGCCGGGGTCTGGTTCGCCGCCGGGGCAGCCGACATCACGCAGGTGGTGGTGGAGGGGCGGGTAGTGGTCCGCGACGGCCGCCACCTGACGGTCGACGTACCGCAGGAACTGGCCGACGCCATAGCGGAGGTGACACCGTGAGCGCGAGGAGTGAGCTTGCGAGCCCCGCAGTCGCGAACAGAGGCCGGCACGCCGTCGGCAGCCTGCTGGTCCACAACATCGGTGAGCTGGTCACCAATGTGGCCGGCACCGGTGAGGGCGGGCCGCTGGGGCTGCGGCGGCGGGCGGCCGTGCTCATCGAGCAGGGGGAGATCGTCTGGGTGGGGCCCGACGGCGACGCCCCGAACGCCGACCGGCGGATCGACGCCGAGGGCGCGGCGGTGCTGCCCGGGTTCGTGGACAGCCACGCCCACCTGGTCTTCGCCGGGGACCGGGCCGCCGAGTTCGCCGCCCGGATGGCCGGGCAGCCGTACACCGGTGGGGGCATCCGCACCACGGTGGGTGCCACCCGCGCCGCCTCCGACGAGGAACTGCGCGCCACCGTGCGCCGGCTGCACGCCGAGGCGCTGCGGCAGGGCACCACCACGATCGAGATCAAGAGTGGGTACGGCCTGACCGTCGCCGACGAGGCCCGCTCCCTGCGGATCGCCGCCGAGTTCAGCGAGGAGACCACCTTCCTGGGCGCGCACGTGGTGCCGGCCGAGTACGCCGACCGCCCCGACGAGTACGTCGGGCTGGTGTGCGGGCCGATGCTGACCGCCGCCGCGCCGTACGCCCGCTGGATCGACGTGTTCTGCGAGCGGGGCGCCTTCGACGCCGACCACACCCGGGCGATCCTCGCCTGTGGACAGGCTCTGGGGCTCGGCGCACGGGTGCACGCCAACCAGCTCGGCCCCGGCCCGGGGGTGCGACTCGGGGTGGAGCTCGGCGCGGCCAGTGTGGACCACTGCACCCACCTGACCGAGGCCGACATCGAGGCCCTGGCCTCGACGAGGAGGGCCGACGGGCAGACCGCCACGGTGGCCACCCTGCTGCCCGGGGCGGAGTTCTCCACCCGGTCGCCCTACCCGGACGCCCGTCGGCTGCTCGACGCCGGGGTCACCGTGGCCCTGGCGACCGACTGCAACCCCGGTTCCTCGTACACCTCCTCGATGCCGTTCTGCATCGCGCTGGCCGTACGCGAGATGGGGATGACCCCGGCGGAGGCGGTGTGGGCGGCGACCGCCGGTGGCGCGCGGGCCCTGCGCCGCGACGACATCGGGGTGCTGCGGCCCGGCGCCCGAGCCGACCTGATCATCCTCGACGCCCCGTCCCACCTGCACCTGGCCTACCGGCCGGGGGTGCCCCTGATCCGCCAGGTCCTGCACAACGGAGTACCGCGATGACCGTGACCATTCAGCCCACCGGGAACTCTCCCGCCGACGTGCTAGCCGTGGCCCGGGGCACCGCCAAGGTCGTCCTCGACCCGGCCACCCTGGCGGCCATGGCCACCAGCCGGTCCATCGTGGACGGCATCGAGGCCGCCGGTCGTCCGGTGTACGGCGTCTCCACCGGCTTCGGGGCGTTGGCCAACACCTTCGTGGCCCCCGAACGTCGCGCCGAGTTGCAGCACGCCCTGATCCGCTCGCACGCCGCCGGCATCGGCGAACCCATGCCCCGGGAGGTGGTGCGGGCGATGATGCTGCTGCGGGTCCGCTCGCTGGCCCTGGGGCACTCCGGGGTCCGCCCGCTGGTCGCCTCCGCCTTGGTGGACCTGCTCAACCACGAGGTCACCCCCTGGGTGCCGGAGCACGGTTCGCTGGGCGCCTCCGGTGACCTGGCCCCCCTGGCGCACTGCGCGCTGGTGCTGCTGGGCGAGGGCTGGGTGCTGGGTCCGGAGGGTCAGCGGCAGCCCGCCGCCGAGGCCCTGCGCCGGGCCGGGCTGGCCCCGATCGAGCTGGCCGCCAAGGAAGGGCTGGCGCTGATCAACGGCACCGACGGCATGCTCGGCATGCTGCTGCTGGCCATCCACGACGCGGCCCACCTGTTCACCATGGCCGACGTGACCGCCGCGCTGGCCATCGAGGCGATGCTCGGCTCGGACCGGCCCTTCCTGCCGGAGTTGCACACCATCCGCCCGCACCCCGGGCAGGGCCTCTCCGCGGCCAACATCCACCGGTTGTTGCAGGACTCGGCGGTGATGGACTCACACCGCGCCGACGTGACCCACGCGGTGCAGGACGCCTACTCGATGCGGTGCGCCCCGCAGGTGGCCGGCGCGGCCCGGGACACCCTGGACTTCGCGCGTACGGTGGCTGCCCGGGAACTGCTGTCGGTGGTGGACAACCCGGTGGTGCTGCCGGACGGCCGGGTCGAGTCGACCGGCAACTTCCACGGCGCCCCGCTCGGCTTCGCCGCGGACTTCCTGGCCATCGCCGCCGCCGAGGTCGGTGCGATCGCCGAGCGCCGGGTGGACCGGCTGCTGGACGTGACCCGCTCCCGTGACCTGCCGGCCTTCCTGTCCCCCGATGCCGGGGTGAACTCCGGGCTGATGATCGCCCAGTACACCGCGGCCGGGATCGTCGCGGAGAACCGTCGACTGGCCGCACCGGCCTCGGTGGACTCCCTGCCCACCAGTGGGATGCAGGAGGACCATGTCTCGATGGGCTGGGCGGCGGCCAAGAAGCTGCGTACCGTGCTGGACAACCTGACCAGCCTGCTGGCGGTGGAGCTGCTGGCCGCCGTACGCGGACTGCAACTGCGGGCCCCGCTGACCCCCTCGCCCGCCGGCCGGGCGGCCATCGCCGCCCTGGGCGAGATCGCCGGCCCGCCCGGCCCGGACGTCTTCCTCGCGCCGGTGATGGAGGCCGCCCGCGAGGTGGTAGCCACCCCCGCCCTCCGCACCACCATCGAGCAGGCGATCGGCGACCTCGACTAGCCGTCTGCGGAGTCAGAGGACCTTGGCCACCAGGGCGGCCAGTTCGCGCAGGGCCTTGCCGCGGTGGCTGATGGCGTCCTTCTCCTGCGGGGTCAACTCGGCGTTGGTGCGGTCCTGGCCGTCGCCCAGGAAGATCGGGTCGTAGCCGAAGCCACCGTCGCCGCGCGGGGCGCGCAGCAGCCGACCCTGCTGCCGGCCGTCCACCAGATGCTCCTTGCCACCGGGCAGCACCAGGGCCACCGTGCACACGAAGGAGGCCCCCCGGTGCTCGTCCGGCACGTCGGCTACCTGGTCCAGCACCAGTTGCAGGTTGGCCTCGTCGTTGCCGTGCCGACCGGCCCAGCGGGCGCTGAACACCCCCGGCATCCCGTTGAGGGCGTCCACCGCCAGCCCGGAGTCGTCCGCGATCGTCGGCAGGCCGGTACGGCGGCACCCCTCCCTCGCCTTGATCAGCGCGTTCTCCCCGAAGGTCAGCCCGGTCTCCGGCAACTCCGGGTACGCCTCGACGTCGTCCAGCCCGATCAGGGCGATCCGGTGGGCACCCAGGGCACCGTCGAGGATGCGCTGCAACTCGATGAGCTTCTTACGGTTCCGGGTGGCGAGCAGCACCTTGTTCATGAGTCACCTTTCGTTCGCGACTGCGGGGCTCGCAAGCTCACTCCTCGCGCTTCACAGGAGGGACAGAGCCTTCCGCTGGGCTTCGGCCAGGTCCAGGCAGCCGAGGACGGCCAGGTCTAGCAGGGCGTCCAACTGGTCTCGGGCGAACACACCGGCCTCACCGGTGCCCTGCACCTCGACGAAGTCCCCGGTGCCGGTGCAGACCACGTTCATGTCGACCTCGGCGGCCACATCCTCCTCGTAGCACAGATCCAGCCGGGGCTCGCCGCCGATGATCCCGACACTGATCGCGGCCACCGACCGGTGCATCACCTTCTCCGGGGTGCCGGTCAGGGCCTTGCGCGCGGCCAGCCAACTGACCGCGTCGTGCAGGGCCACGTACGCCCCGGTGATCGCGGCGGTCCGGGTGCCCCCGTCGGCCTGGAGCACGTCGCAGTCGAGCACGATGGAGTTCTCGCCGAGGGCCTTGAGGTCGATGGCCGCCCGCAGACTGCGACCGATCAGTCGGGAGATCTCGTGGGTGCGCCCACCGACCTTGCCCTTGATGCTCTCCCGGTCCGAGCGGGTGTTGGTGGCCCGGGGCAGCATCGCGTACTCCGCGGTGACCCAGCCCAGCCCGGAACCGCGCCGCCAGCGGGGCACCCCCTCGGTGACGCTGGCCGTGCAGAGCACCCGGGTGGCACCGAACTCCACCAGCACCGATCCCTCGGGGTGGGTACTCCAGCCTCGGGTGAGGGTCACCGGACGGAGTTGGTCGGGCTGCCGCCCATCAGGTCGCGCCATCCCTGCACCCTATGCGGTGTCGTGATCGAAGCGTCCCCGGGTGCCCGCCCGACGGCTCAGATGTCGTACGTGGCGCCCGGGCGGACCACTTCCAGCGGCCCGGAGTACGCGCCGGCGGCGGCGGCCACGGTGTGTGCCTCGCTGCCCCAGGCGGCCACCAGATGGGTCAGCAGCAGCCGCCCGACCCCCGCCTTGGCCGCCGCCTCGCCGGCCTCCCGGCCGGTGAGGTGCAGATCCGGTGGGTTGTCCACCCCGTCCAGGTAGCTGGCCTCGCAGAGGAAGGCGTCCGCGTTCTGGGCCAGCCGCACCAGGGTCTCGCAGGGGGCGGTGTCCCCGGAGTAGCACAGCACCTTGCCCTCGTGCTCCAGCCGTACCCCGTAGGTCTCGATGGGGTGCTGCACCCGGTCGACCGTGACCGTGAAGGGGCCGATCGGGAAGGTGCCGGGTTCCAGGGCGTAGAACTGGTAGACGTCCTCCACCGCGCTGTCCCCCTGCCCGTAGGCGGCGGCCAGCCGCTCCGGGGCACCGGCCGGGGCGTACACCGGCAACGGCGGGTAGGGGCCGTCCGGGGCGTACCGGCGGACCACCACGTAGGAGGCGGCGTCGAGGATGTGATCGCAGTGCAGGTGGGACAGCAGGATCGCGTCGGGGGCGTGCAGCCCGGCGTAACGCTGCAGGGTGGACAGCGAGCCCGGGCCGAAATCGATCAGAAGCCGGAAGTCCTCGGCCTCGATCAGATAGGCCGAACAGGGGGACTCGGGTCCGGGGAAGCTGCCCGCACAGCCCAGGACGGTCAGTCGCATCGAGTTGTCTCGCTGTCACGGTAGGTGGTGATTCTCCGGGCCACCGCTCCGGTGGTGATCACAACCGACGCGTACGCCACGCTGCGCAGCCTACGCCCGCTGATGCGAGGGCAAGAATGATCCGCTCGAAGTTGTCATCAACGTGACACCCGCTCGGGCCGTCCGATCGAGTCCGGGTTGGCTGAGTGGCCAGTCAGCTAGGGCCGACGCGGCGAGGGCCACCGGCGTGTCGCCGATGGCCCTCGGGTCCGTCATCGACCGCTCCGGGTCAGGCCCAGAGCTGCCCCTCCAGGGCCTCCTCGGCATCGGCCAGGGTGCCGCCGTAGGCCCCGGTGCTGAGGTACTTCCAGCCGCCGTCACTGACCACGAAGGCCACATCGGCGCGGCGACCGTCGCGGACCGCCTCGTGCGCCACGGCCAACGCCGCGTGCAGCACCGCGCCGGTGGAGAAGCCGACGAACAACCCCTCGACCTCGACCAGCTGCCGGGTCCGCAGCACGGCGTCCCGGGTACCCACCGAGAACCGTCGGTTGAGCACGGTGGCGTCGTAGAGCTCCGGGACGTACCCCTCGTCGATGTTGCGCAGGCCGTAGACCAGCTCCCCGTACCGCGGCTCGGCGGCCACGATCTGGATGCCCTCGACCTTCTCCCGCAGGTAACGCCCGGTCCCCATCAGGGTGCCGGTGGTGCCCAGTCCGGCCACGAAGTGGGTGATCGTCGGCAGGTCGCGCAGCAGCTCCGGGCCGGTCGTCTCGTAGTGGGCCCGCGCGTTGGCCTCGTTGCCGTACTGGTAGAGCATCACCCAGTCCGGGTGCTCCGTGGAGATCTGCTTGGCGGTGGCCACCGCCTGGTTCGAGCCGCCGGCCGCCGGGGAGAAGATGATCTCCGCGCCGTACATCCGGAGCAACTGCACCCGCTCGGTGGAGACGTTCTCCGGCATCACACAGACCAGCCGGTAGCCGCGCAGCTTGGCCACCATGGCCAGGGAGATGCCGGTGTTGCCGCTGGTCGGTTCCAGGATGGTGTCGCCCGGACGGAGCCGGCCGGCCTCCTCGGCGGCCCGGACCATGAACAGCGCCGCCCGGTCCTTGACGCTACCGGTCGGGTTGCGGTCCTCCAGCTTGGCCCACAGCCGCACCGGCGGCGCCCCCTCGGGCACCGTCGGCGACAGTCGGGGCAGGCCCACCAGGGGTGTGCCGCCGCAGGCGTCCAGCAGGCTGTCGTACCGCGCCATCGCCGCTAGCCTCAGCGGGCGGTGACGGAGGTACGGCTGTGCTGCGCGATCGCCGCGGCGGCGGCGAAGCCGAACGCGCCGCCGGCCACGGCCGGCAGGATGGTCACGCTGTCGCCGTCGGAGAGCTTGGCGTCCAGGGCGCCGAGGAAGCGTACGTCCTCGTCGTTGACGTAGACGTTGACGAAGCGGTGCAGGGCACCCGCCTCGGTGACCAGCCGCCCCCGCAGCCCGGCGTGCCGGGAGTCCAGGTCGGCGAGCAGGTCACTCAGGGTGTCTCCGCTGCCCTCGACGACCTTCGCGCCGCCGGTGTAGCTGCGCAGGATGGTGGGGATGCGAACCTCGATGGCCATGATGTCTTACTCCTTGATCAGGTGTGCGCGGTGACGTGCCGGAAAAGGGTGTGCGGGGCTGGGATCAGTTGCCCGAACACTCGTAGTCGACCGTCGCCGGGCTCTGCCCGAACATGTAGGACTGCACGGCGTGCGGATCCACCCCGGCGTCGAGAATCCGCACCGGCTCCTCGGTCACCACCCCGTCCACGATGCGGAAGGAGCGGATCTCCTCGGTGTCCGGTTCCCGGGTGGAGACGAGCAGGTAGTGAGCGCCCGGCTCACCGGCGAAGGCGATGTCCGTCCGCGAGGGGTACGCCTCCGTGGCGGTGTGCGAGTGGTAGATGACGACGGGCTCCTCGTCCCGATCGTCCATCTCCCGCCAGACCCGCAGCTGCTCCATCGAGTCGAACTCGTAGAAGGTCATCGAGCGGGCGGCGTTCTCCATCGGGATGTGCCGGGTCGGCGTGTCACTGCCGACCGGACCGGCGACCACGCCACAGGCCTCGTCGGGGTGATCCCGACGAGCGTGGGCCACGATCGCGTCAACGATCGACCGGTCGATGCTCAGCACGCCGCCAAGCCTAGCGCCCGTCGCTGACGCTATGCGAGGCGGCGCTGGTCACAGTCACTCGATCAAGGCGTTGAGCAGGGATTCCTGGAGATAGCCCAGGTAGGCGTAGACCGAAAGCTGGAACACCCGGCTGGAGGAGGGATCCTCGGCCACCGCGTCGTCCAGCTCGGCACCCAGGTCCGTGCCGTCCTTGATCTCCAGCCGTACCCCCATCGCCAGCCGGGCGTCGTTGAGGGCCCGCAGCCAGGCCTCGGCCGCCTCGGCGTCCAGGCGTACCTCGCCGCCGCCCTCGCCGGGCAGGGCGGCCAGGATCGCCCCGGCCTGGTCGATCTTCGCGGTCTTCAGGTCCCCCTCGGTGTAGCGGCGGAACTCCGCGGTCCCGGCGGCGTCATCCGGGTACACATCGGGGAAAAGCCGACAGACCACCGGATCGGCGTGGTCGAACCCGTCCGTGAGCAGGCCGACCACCTCGGAGGCGACCTTGCGCAGCACCCGTACCTCGTCGACGGCGAAGGTGGCGACGTACCGGTCCCCCCGGCGGCGGAACATGCTCACGACCGCTCCACCGTCGCCCAGAGCCCGTAGGCGTGCAACTGCGAGGCGTCATGTTCCATACGTTCCCGGGCGCCGCTGGAGACCACGGCCTTGCCCTTGTGATGCACGTCCAGCATGAGTTGCTCGGCCTTCTCCCGGCTGTAGCCGAAAAGCTTCTGGAACACCCAGGTCACATAGCTCATCAGATTGACCGGGTCGTCCCACACGATCGTCACCCACGGCCGGTCCGAAGCCGGCACCTCATCGGTGTCCGGGGTCTCGACCGGTGCAACCTGCGGAGCCGCCATGCCCCCCATCGTGCCACCGGATCGGCGCAACCGAGGAACCGGAACGCCGGAGGGAGCTTCAACAGCCCGCCCGGACACCCCGACCTCGCCCTTTGCGGCCACCGGCCGGAAAGCAGGCACGTCGATATGCTGCGCGGATGACTCCCTGGAGGTTCGTGGGCCGCACGATGGAACTCGACCGCCTACGGGCCGCGGTGACCGGTACACCGGCGCGGGGAGTGTTCTTCACCGGCAGCGCCGGGATCGGCAAGAGTCGGCTGCTGCGGGAGGGGGTACACGCCCTGCCCGCCGAGGACTACGCGGTCTGGTGGATCGCGGCCGGCGCCACCACCGCGGCCATCCCCTTCGGTGGCCTGGTGCAGATCCTCGCCGTCGAGCAGCCCTCGGGGCTGCCACCGGCCGGGATCCTGCGCTGGGCGGTGGAGACGTTGCAGCAGGAGGCCACCGGCCGGCGGATCGTGCTCGCGGTCGACGACGCCCACCTGTTGGATCCACCCTCGGCCGCCCTGGTGCACCTGGTGGCCCGCGCCGAGAACGCCTGCGTGGTGGGCACCCTGCGCGACGGTGAACAGATCCCGGTGCCGATCCGGGCACTGTGGACCGACGGCCTGGTGGAGCACGCCGAGCTGAGCCCACTGGCGCCGACCGAGACCGCCGGGCTGCTAGCCGCCATCCTCGGTGGCCCGGTCGATGACGGCTCGGCGGACCGGCTGGGCCGGCTCAGCGCCGGAAACCCGCTGCTGCTGCGCGAGCTGGTGCACGCCGCCCAGGGCAGCGGGGAACTAACCCCCCGGTACGGCATCTGGACCTGGACCGGACGCCTGGAGCTGGCACCCAGCCTCACCGATCTGATCGACGTCCGGATCGGTCGGCTGAGTCCCGAGGTCCGGGCCGTGGTCGAGTTGGTCGCCTTCGGGGAGCCGCTGGGGCTGCGGTTGCTCGACACGGCCGCCGACCACACCGCCGTGGAGACCGCCGAGGAACGCGGCCTGATCACCATGGTCCGGTCCGACCGGCGGCTGGACGTCCGACTGGCTCACCCGCTCTACGGCGAGGTGGTACGCCGACAGTGCCCGGTCAGCCGGACCCGCCGGTTGCACGCGGAACTGGCCGCCCTGCTGGAGGGGGCCGGCAAACGACGCCGGGAGGATCTGCTCCGGGTGGCCGTGTGGCGGCTGGACTCCGGCACCGCCCAGGACCCGTCGATGCTGGTCAACGCCGCCGAGCAGGCGTTCGCCCGGTACGACGTACCGCTGGCCACCCGGCTGGCCCGCGCGGCGCTGGCGGCCGACGGGGGTTTCCACGCGGCCGAACTGCTGGCCACCATCCTGATGTTCGCCGACCGGCCGGCCGAGGCCCTCGGGGTGCTCGACGCGGCGGCCCCCGAGGAGGAGGACGAGGAGCGACTCAGCCGCTGGCTGACCGCCCGGGGCATGGTCAGCTACTGGGGGCTCAGCCAGGAGTCCACCGTGGAGGAGATCGCCCGGCGCGGGGCCCGTCTGACCGACCTCGCCGCCAAGGCCCGGATCCACTCCTTCGAGGCCATCATGCGCCTGCACCGGCTGGAGGCCCCGGTCGCCCGGCGGCTCGCCCAGGGGGTGCTGGACCGACCTGCGGCCGGCACGGCCGCCCGGGAACTGGCCCGGTGCACCATCGCCCACCTCCAGGCCGTGCAGGGCCAACTGTGCCGCAGCGCCACCACGGTTGACCTGGTCCAGGCGAAGGCGGCCAGTTGGCGGGCCGACATGCCGTACCTGCAACTGGCCGTGGAGCTGGCCCGGGGCACCCGGCTGGCCCTCTCCGGCGATCTGGCCGGCATCGACCGGCTGGTGGCGGACGAGTTCGCCGACCTGGCCGACGCGGGCGACTTCCGGCTCGGCAGCGGCTACCTGGCGATCCTGCGGGCGTACGCGGCACGGCTGCGGGGGCGCAGCGAGACCGCCCTGCGGGCCGCCCTGGGCGCCTGCGCGATCCTGGCGACCAGCCGGGTCTACGCCGGACTGGCCCAGGCCGAGCGGGCGCAGGCCGCCGCCCTGCGCGGCGACGCCCGACAGGCGGTCGAGGCGATGGCCGAGGCCGACCGCACCCACGCCCCCGGCATGGCGGTGCTGTACCCCTGGCTGGAGCAGGCCCGGGCGGCCACCCTGGCCGCCACGGGTGACCTGCCCGGTGCGGTCGCCCACCTGCACGGGCTGGTCGACCGGTTACGCGCGGACGGTTTCGCCGGACACGAGGCCCTGGCCCTGCACGACCTGGTGCGGCTCGGCGCGGCCCCGGCGGCGACCGGGCCGACCTGCTCCGACGCCAACCGGCGTACGGTCGCCCAGCGGTTGACGGAGCTGTCGGAGCGCATCGACGGGGACCTTCCCCCGCTGCTGGCCCGGCATGCCCGGGCCGCCGTGGAGGGCTCACCCGAGCAACTGCTCTCGGTGGCCGACAGCTTCCTGGACCGGGGCTTGGCCCTGCTGGGTGCGGAGGCCGCCGCCGGCGCCGTACACCTGCTGCGGCAGCGGCGCTCCCCGGAGATCGGCATGGCCGGTGAGCGACTGGCCTTCCTGCTCGGCTGCTGCGACACCGTGCAGACCCCGGCCCTGCGGGCGGCCACCCCGGCGCTCAGCGAACGGGAGTGGGAGGTGGCCCGGCTGGCGGCGGAGGGGGAGACCAGCAGGGCCATCGCCGAGCGACTCTTCCTGTCCGCCCGGACGGTGGAGAACCACCTGCAACGGGTGTACGGCAAGCTCGGGCTGACCGGTCGGGCGGAGCTGAAGGCGGCCCTGCGGGCGATCCCGGGCCGTGGCGGCACGACGAGCAGCTGAACTCTAGGCTGAGGTCGTGCACACCCTTCGTCCCGCGTTGTTGACCGACCACTACGAGCTGACCATGGTCAGTGCCGCCCTACGGGACGGCACCGCGCACCGCCAGTGCGTGTTCGAGGTGTTCAGCCGCCGGTTGCCCAGCGGACGCCGGTACGGGGTGGTCGCCGGCACCGCCCGGCTGATCGACCTGATCCGCGAGTTCCGCTTCGACCCGGCCGAGATCGACTTCCTGCGGCGTACCGGGGTGGTGGACGAGCAGGCCGCCGCCTGGCTGGCGGACTACCGGTTCACCGGCGACATCGACGGGTACGCCGAGGGCGAGCTGTTCTTCCCCGGGTCGCCCATCCTCACCGTCTCGGGCACCTTCGCGGAGTGTGTGGTGCTGGAGACGGTGGTGTTGTCGGTGCTCAATTACGACTGTGCGGTGGCCGCCGCCGCGGCCCGGATGGTGACCGCGGCCCGGGGCCGGACGTTGATCGAGATGGGGTCCCGGCGGGCCCACGAGGAGGCCGCGGTGGCGGCGGCCCGCTCGGCGTACCTGGTCGGGTTCCAGTTCACCTCCAACCTGGCCGCCGGGCAGCGGTACGGCATCCCCACCGCCGGCACCGCCGCGCACGCCTTCACCCTGCTGCACGACGACGAGCGGGCGGCCTTCGCCTCGCAGGTCGCCACGCTGGGCAGTCAGACCACCCTGCTGGTCGACACGTACGACATCAGCCAGGGCATCCGCAACGCGATCGAGGTGGCCGGGTCGCAGCTGCGGGCGGTCCGGATCGACTCCGGTGACCTGGCGGTGATCGCCCAGCAGTCCCGGGAGCTGCTGGACTCCCTGGGCGCCACCGAGACCAAGATCATCGTTTCCGGTGACCTAGACGAGTACGCCATCGCGGCGCTGGCCGCCGAGCCGGTCGACATGTACGGCGCCGGCACCTCCGTGGTGACCGGCTCCGGAGCCCCGACCGCCGGCCTGGTCTACAAGCTGGTCGAGGTCGAGGGACGCCCGGTGGTCAAGCGATCCGAGCAGAAGGCCACCATCGGTGGGCGCAAGGTCGCCGTCCGCCGACACAAGCCGACCGGCACCGCCACCGAGGAGATCATCGTCCCGCAGGGGGTGCCGGACCGGCAGCCCCACGACCGGTTGCTGCAACGGTCGTACGTGACCGGCGGCCAGACGGTGACCCTGCCGACCCTCGACGAGTCGCGGGAACACCTGCGGCAGTGCCTGATCTCCATCCCGTGGGAGGGTCTGAAGCTCTCCGCAGGCGATCCCGCCATCCCGGTCACCGTCGTACCGGCCCAGTGATGAGGAGCGATTCCGTGCCCAATGCCCTGATCATCGTGGACGTGCAGAAGGACTTCTGTGAGGGCGGTTCGCTGGCCGTCGCCGGTGGCGCGGGGGTGGCCGCCGGGATCTCCCGACTGCTGGCCGCCGAGCCGGACCGGTGGGATCACGTCGTGGCGACGAAGGATTACCACGTCGACCCCGGCACGCACTTCGGCGATCCGCCGGACTTCGTGAGCACCTGGCCACGGCACTGCGTGGTCGGCACCCCGGGCTCGGAGTTCCACCCCGAACTGGCCACCGATCGGGTGGAGGCGATCTTTCACAAGGGCGAGTACGCCGCCGCGTACTCCGGCTTCGAGGGCCAGGCCGAGGACGGCGAGACCCTGACCGACTGGCTGCGCCGGCATGACGTCGACCGGGTCGACGTGGTCGGCATCGCCACCGACCACTGCGTACGCGCCACCGCCCTGGACGCCGCCCGGGAGGGCTTCGCCACCACCGTGCTGCTGGACCTGACCGCAGCCGTGGCCCCGGACACCCTGGATGTCGCGCTGCGGGCGTTCGAGGGGGCCGGGATCACCCTGGAAGGCACCGCTGTGATCGGGACCGCATGAGGGCTTAATCGTTTGGCGGTCGCCCCCGCCCGGGCTGAGGATGTCCGGCGGAGGTACGGACCGACGTGAACATGAAGCCTTACCGGGAGGCCCTGGCCCTGCCCGGTCTACGGTCGCTGCTGCTGGTGGCGATCCTGGCCCGGGTGCCGTTGACCGCTACCGGGATCACGCTGACGTTCTACGTCGTGCAGGATCTGGGGCGCGGCTACGGTGCGGCCGGGCTGGTCGGCGGAGCGATCACGGTCGGTGCCGCGATCGGGGCTCCCCTGCTGGGCCGACTGGTGGACCGCGGTGGGTTGCGTCCCGTACTGGTGCTCACCGTGGTGGCCGAGGCGATCTTCTGGTTCAGCGCGCCGCTGCTCTCGTACGCCCTGTTGCTGCCGGCCGCCTTCCTGGCCGGCCTGCTGGCGTTGCCGATCTTCTCGGTGATCCGGCAGTCCATCGCCGCCCTGGTGCCGCTGGAGAAGCGACGCCCGGCGTACGCCCTGGACTCGATGTCGGTCGAACTGTCCTTCATGATCGGCCCGGCACTGGCCACGGTCGGCGTCACCACCATCTCGGCCCGGCTCACCCTCTACGTGGTCGGTGCCGGCATCGTCGCCTCCGGTGTGCTGCTGTGGCTGCTCAACCCCCCGGTACGCAGCGCCAGCGAGGTGGCCAGCGGACCCCAGCCCAGACTGGCCCGCCGACAGTGGCTCACCTCCCGGCTGGTCGCCGTGTTCGCGGTGAGCGCCGCAGCCACCCTGGTCCTGGGCGGCAGCGATGTGGCCGTCATCGCCACCCTGCGGGAGAACGACGACACCGCCTTCACCGGCCTGGTGCTCGCGGTCTGGGCGATCGCCTCGCTGGTGGGCGGCTTCGCCTACGGCGCGGCCCGCCGCTTGATCCCCCCGGTCGTCCTGATCGGCGCCCTGGGCCTGCTCACCATCCCGGTCGGCCTGGGCGGATCACACTGGTGGCTGCTAGGGCTGGCCCTGATCCCCGCCGGCCTGGTCTGCGCCCCGACCATCGCCTCCACCTCCGACGCGGTCAGCCGACTGGCCCCGGCGAGCGTCCGCGGCGAAGCGATGGGCCTGCACGGCTCCGCGGTCACCATCGGCACTGCCGTCGGCGCCCCCCTGGCCGGCGCGGTCATCGACGCCACCGCTCCGGCGTGGGGCTTCGCCCTGATCGGCGCGATCGGTGCCCTGGTGGCCCTGGCAGTCCTACCCATCGAACTACGCCGTCGCCGCGCCGACAAAGCCCCCCTCCCCAACGCCGACCCCACCCCAACCCCCACCCCCGCCTCCACGTCCGCCTGAAAGCCTGCCCGCCCGGCCTCCCGTCGCCTCGCCTCGCCTCCAGCTGACGCAGTGCTGATCCCAGACGCGAGCCCCACCACGCACGGAGGAGAGAAGGTCGGGGAGGCGACGGGCACGGAAAGGCGGGCACGGAAAGGCGACGGGCGCCGGCCCCTGGTGGGGGCGGCGCCCGTCGTTCGGCGTACGGAGTGGGTCAGCGGCGGTCGATGTCGCTGGAGACGTCCTCGGTGTAGCTGGCGCCACCGTCGGACTCCCGGGTCAGCGGCTTGGAGCCACCCTCAGGCGGGCCGGCGATGCTCTGGCCGGCCGCCAGCTCGGGGAACTTCGCATCGAAGGCCGGGCGCTCGGAGCGGATCCGGGGCATCCGGTCGAAGTTGCGCAGCGGGGGCGGGGAGCTGGTTGCCCACTCCAGCGAGTTGCCGTGACCCCAGGGGTCGTCGACCTCCACCACCGGACCGGCCTTGTAGGCCTTCCAGCAGTTCCAGAGGAAGGGCAGGGTGGAGATACCGGTGATGAACGCGCCGATCGTGGAGATCATGTTCAGCGTCGTCCAGCCATCGATGGCCTGGTAGTCGGCGTAACGCCGGGGCATGCCCTCGTTGCCCAGCCAGTGCTGCACCAGGAAGGTGGTGTGGAAACCGATCATGGTCAGCCAGAAGTGAATCTTGGCGAGCCGCTCGTCGAGCATCCGGCCGAACATCTTCGGGAACCAGAAGTAGATGCCGGCGAAGACCGCGAACACGATCGTGCCGAACAGCACGTAGTGGAAGTGCGCCACCACGAAGTACGAGTCGTGCAGGTGGAAGTCCAGCGGCGGGGCGGCCAGCAGCACACCGGTCAGACCACCGAAGAGGAAGGTGACCAGGAAGCCGATGGAGAACAGCATCGGCGACTCGAAGCTGATCTGGCCGCGCCACATGGTGCCGATCCAGTTGAAGAACTTCATACCGGTAGGCACGGCGATCAGGTAGCTCAGGAAGCTGAAGAACGGCAGCAGCACCTGGCCGGTGGCGAACATGTGGTGCGCCCACACGCTCATCGACAGACCGGCGATGGCGATGGTCGCGGCGACCAGGCCCTTGTAGCCGAAGATCGGCTTGCGGGAGAAGACCGGGATGATCTCGCTGATGATGCCGAAGAACGGCAGCGCGATGATGTAGACCTCGGGGTGCCCGAAGAACCAGAACAGGTGCTGCCACAGCATCGGCCCGCCGGTGTCCGGGCTGTAGACCTGCGCCCCGAGCAGACGGTCGGCGGCCAGGGCGAACAGCGCGGCGGCCAGCAGCGGGAAGACCAGGATCACCAGGAGGCTGGTGACCAGCATGTTCCAGGTGAAGATCGGCATCCGGAACATGGTCATGCCCGGTGCGCGCAGGGTCAGGATGGTGGTGATCAGGTTGACCGCGCCGAGGATGGTGCCCAGACCGGAGATGGCCAGACCCATCACCCACATGTTCCCGCCGACACCAGGGGCGTGCTCGGTGGTGCTCAGCGGGGTGTACGCGGTCCAGCCGAAGTCGGCCGCACCACCCGGGGTGAGGAATCCGGCGGTGGCCAGGGTGCCACCGAACAGGTACAGCCAGTACGCGAAGCTGTTCAGCCGCGGGAACGACACGTCCGGCGCGCCGATCTGGATCGGCACGATGTAGTTGCCGAACGCGAACACGATCGGCGTCGCGAAGAACAGCAGCATGATCGTGCCGTGCATGGTGAACAGCTGGTTGTACTGCTCGGGCGACAGGAACTGCAGCCCGGGCCGGGCCAACTCGGCCCGCATGATCAGGGCCATCAGACCACCGATCATGAAGAACACGAACGCGGTGACCATGTACATGATCCCGATTTGCTTCGCGTCCGTGGTCCGCAGCATCCGCGCGATGGCCGACCCCTTGACCGGCTCCCGGACCGGCCAGGGCCGGGTCACGACCGGCTTGGGTGCGACGGTGGTCACGAGTGGCCTCCGGTTCTGGGTTGTCCCGCTCGGCACGCTGTCGGGGCGGCCGTCATCCGCAAGGAGGATAGTCCCCGGCAGGTGAGAGCGCCGCGCGGGGTTACCGACCGTGGATCACAGGGGGCCGAGTAGCAGCCGGTAATGCTCGCCGAAGATGCGATCACCGCGACCGCGCAGCAACGGGTCGCGCAGTGCGGGCGGCACGTCCCGGGTCCGGTTGCGGTCCCGGGTACGGTCCCGCACCCATCGGGTACGCGGCCGGCGACGACTCTCGTACGCGGTCAGTGCCGCATCCACGCTCGACGCGGCCCGCAGTGACTCGGCGAGCACCACCGCGTCCTCCAGGGCCATCGCCGCCCCCTGGGACAGGGTCGGGGCGGTGGCGTGGGCGGCGTCACCCACCAGCAGCACCCGCCCCCGGTACCAGCGCCCGAGTTCGACCTCGTCGGTGGTGGTGGCCTGCACCCGGTCCAGGGCCTCGAGCACCTCCGGCACCGGCCCGCCGTAGTCCCCGAACAGTTCCACCAGCCGCGCCCGGGGGTCCCTGGGCAGTTCCGTGCCGGCCTCGTCGGCGTAGCAGTACAGCCGGCCGGCCCCGATCGGCACCACCAGGAAGCCACTGCGCTGCCCGAGCAGGGCGGTCCACTCCTCGACCACCGGCCCGTGGCGCACGATGCTGCGGTACACCACCTGACCGGCGGGGCGGGGCGGGCCGCCGAGGGCGGCCAGGGAGCGGATCGAGGAACGGGGTCCGTCCGCGCCGATCACCAGGTCGTACTCCGTCCGGGTGCCGTCGACGAAGGTGACCCCGACGCCGGCCGGCAGCAGCTCGATGCCGCTGACCTCGGCGCCGTGCCGGACCGCACCGCCGGCTCCGCTGAGCAGCACCCGGTGCAGGTCGGCGCGGGACAGGGCGCGGCACTCGCCGACCCCGGCCCAGAGGGCGTCGAGGTCCACCTCGCAGAGCGGCAGCCCGGCCGAGTCCAGGAAGTGTTGCCGGTGGATGACCTGTCCGAAAGGGCGGACCGGCCCGTCGAGGTCCAGTCGTCGCAGCGCCCGGGCGGCGTTGCCGGGGAGGTAGAGACCGGCGTCGTCGAGGTCATTCGGCGCCGCTCTGTCGGTGACATCCGGGCGGAAGCCCGCCAGGCGCAGGGCCCGGGCCACGGAAAGGCCGGCGATGCCCGCACCGACGACGAGGATGCGCAGGGGGGAGCCACGCATGGGGGTGTACGCCTCCGGAGGGGGTTCGGAACGCGTCGGAGGCAAGACACTACTCGGCGCAATCGGTGCACGCCAGAGGCAATCCGGTCACCCCCGATGCCCGCCGATCGCCGTCGGCCACCCGTGCGGGCGGTGACACACCTCACCTTCTGCCGCATTTCCCCTCGCCAGTTGCACCATCAGCTCGAAGGATGTAAATGTGACGATGAATGTGGGAGCGCTCCCGGACCCCCACCACCGTCCACGCTCCCGACCGCTCGTCCGCACCTCCCGTCCCGGCGTCCGCGCGACGCCGCAACGCAAGGAGCATCCATGAGACGTACCCTGCGAGCCCTGATGGCCACCGGCCTGCTCGCCGCGAGCGCGGTCGTCGCCGTGGCTCTCGGCGGCACCGCCGCCGCCGACACGGTCATCTGCGAGCAGTACGGCAGCACCGTGATCCAGAACCGCTACGTGGTGCAGAACAACAAGTGGGGCACCACCGCCCAGCAGTGCATCAACGTCACCAGCAACGGCTTCGAGATCACCACCCAGAACGGCAGCAACCCGACCAACGGGGCCCCGACGGCGTACCCCTCGGTCTTCCTCGGCTGCCACTACACCAACTGCTCCCCCGGCACCAACCTGCCGATCCAGGTCAGCCAGATCAGCAGTGCGACCAGCAGCATCAACTACCGGTACGTGAGCAACGCCATCTACAACGCCTCGTACGACATCTGGTTGGACCCCTCGCCCAAGCGGGACGGGGTGAACCAGATGGAGATCATGATCTGGCTCAACCGGCAGGGCTCCATCCAGCCCATCGGCTCCCCGGTCGGCAACGCCAACATCGACGGGCGCAACTGGGAGGTCTGGCGGGGCAACAACGGCGGCAACAACGTCATCTCGTACGTCTCCCCCTCGGCGATCAGCAGCGCGAACCTCAACCTGCTGGCCTTCATCAACGACACCCGTAACCGGGGCGCGATCACCAACTCCTGGTACCTGACCAGCATCCAGGCCGGTTTCGAGCCCTGGCAGGGCGGCGCCGGGCTGGCGGTGACCAACTTCTCCGCAGCGGTCAACGGAGGCGGCAACAACAACCCGCCGCCCACCACCACTCCCCCGCCCTCCGGTGGTGGCGCGTGCGCGGTGAAGTACACGGCCAACTCGTGGAACAACGGCTTCACCGCCGACGTGCAGATCACCAACACCGGGTCGAGCACCCTCAACGGCTGGACCCTGGCGTACTCGCTGCCGTCCGGTCAGCAGGTGACCAACTCCTGGAACGCCACCGTGAGCCAGAGCGGTTCGTCGGTGACCGCCCGCAATGTCGGTCACAACGGCACGATCGCCCCCGGCGGTACGGCCAGCTTCGGCTACCAGGGCACCCTGAACGGGGCGTACGCCAACCCCACCAGCTTCACCCTCAACGGCACCGCCTGCTCGCGCTCCTGACCGATCCGCCCCCGGGGTGCGGCATCCGCCACACCCCGGGGCCACAGACCGGGGCAGGGGGCCTCAACACTGGGCCGACGGCACGCACAGTCCGCTCTCGTAGGCCACCACCACCGCCTGCGCCCGGCTGTTCAGGCCCAGTTTCGCCATCAGCCGCTTGACGTGGGTCTTCACGGTCGCCTCGCTGAGCACCAGATGATCGGCGATCTCGGTGTTGTTCCGGCCGCTACCGACCAGCCGCAGGACCTCGGTCTCCCGGGCGGTCAGCTCACGCAGGCGCTTCCCGCCGATGCCGGCCGCCCGTTGCCGGCTGGCGTAGGCCTCGATCAGCCGTCGGGTGATCTGCGGCGCTACCAGGATGTCACCCCCGGCGATGGTGTGCACGGCCGCGATGATCCGCTGCGGTGGCATGTCCTTCAGCAGGAATCCGGACGCCCCCGCCCGCAGCGCCGTGTAGACGTACTCGTCGAGGTCGAAGGTGGTGAGCACGACGACCCGGGGCAGGTGCTCCCCGACCCCGTCGAGGATTCGCCGGGTGGCGGCGATCCCGTCGAGGACCGGCATGCGAATGTCCATCAGTACGACATCCGGCCGGGTCTGGGCGGCCAGCGCCACGGCCTCGGCGCCGTCGGCCGCCTCCCCCACGACCTCCGTTCCCGGTGTCAGCTGGAGCAGCGACACCAGTCCGGCCCGGATCAGGGCCTGGTCGTCGGCGACGACCACCCGGATCGGCTCGCTCACCGGGGCGCCCCGACGGGGAGACGCAACAGGACGGTGAAGCCGCCGCCCTCGGCGTGTCCGGCGGTGAGGACACCTCCGTACAGCTCGGCGCGCTCGCGCATGCCCTGGATTCCGTGGGACCTCGACGAGGGTTGCCGGGGCCGGTCGTCCCGGGTCCCGTTGTCGCTGATCCGGACGGTGAGTGCCCGCGTTCCGTATTCGAGGTCGACCTTCGCGATGGCCGGACCGGCGTGCTTGAGGACGTTCGTCAGCGACTCCTGCACCACCCGGTAGGCGCAGAGGTCGGGCCCCGGAGGCAGCGGGAACACGCGTCCTGCCACCGAGAGGTCGACCGGCAGGCCGGCACTGCGGGCGCCGGTGACCAACTCCTCCAGTTGCGCCAGGCCGGGCTGGGAACGGTCTTCGGGGCCGGATTCGGGTTCGAGCCGGAGCACGTCGAGCAGGCGGCGCAGTTCGGACAGGGCCTGACGGCTCGCCTCACCGGCCGTGGCGATCGCGGTGTGCGCGGTGTCCGGATCCGTGCGGACAACACATTCGGCCAGTCCCGCCTGGAGTGAGACGACCGACATGTGGTGCGAGACGATGTCGTGCATCTCCCGGGCGATACGCATCCGTTCGTCGGACGCGGCCTGGGCCGCCTGGGCGGCCAGCCGCTCGGCCCGTCGGGACCACATCTTCGTGCTCTCACCGAGTGCCCACGCCCCGAGCACGACGAGCGTCACCTGTGCCACCTGTGACCAGTAGACCGGCGCGGTGAAGTGCACACAGTAGACGAACGCGGTGACCGCCACCGCCGCCAGGAACACCAGGCCCGCGACCCGCCGCGGACGCAGGGTGGCGACCGTGAACATCCCGATCAGTATCCCGAGCCCGCCGTTGGGGAAGTCGTCGTAGCGGAACAGGCTCAACCCGATGAGGGCGGTCAGGATCACGACCGTGGTGAGTACGGGGGCGCGCTGGCGCAGCGCGATCGGCGCGACCGTGAGTGCCGCCAGCACGACCGCCGCCCAGTGCGGTGCGTCGTCGCGCTGCCCGAGCATCGTCGCGACCGTCAGGCCGGTGAGCGTCACCGCCAGCAGCACGTCCACCGGGACGGAACGAAGGAGCATCCGCACGGCCAGACGATAGCGGCCGGGCGACGGGCATCGATGGGTCACTACCCCCATGGGGGTAGTCGGACATACCACCCCGACGGGACGACGGCGATCGATCACCGCCATAGCGTCGAAGAGTCCCGAGGAGGGCAGGGGTGACCGATGGGTGATACGACGACGATCGCGGTCCCGTTCCGCGGCTGTGTCGGCGGGAACGTGGACCTGACCTGGGGTCAGGCCAACATGTGGCGTGCGGTGGAGCGCTTCGGCGGCGCGGCCGAGCGGTTCAACCTGCCGCGCTGGCGGCTGTTGTCCCGCCCGGTGCCGCTGGCCCGCGCCGTGAAGGCGATCCGAGTGCTCGTCGAGCGCCGGCAGGTGTTGCGGACCCGGTTCGTGACCGGTGCGGACGGTCCCCGCCAGCAGGTAGCCACCGACGGAACGCACCGGGTCACCGTCGTCCCGGTCCGCCGCTCACAGGCCCACCGCGTCGCGGTACGCACGACGGCCGAGTTGGCCACCGGCCGGATCGACCTGGCCGGGGAATGGCCGGTCCGGTTCTGCCTGCTGGTCGAGCGGCACGCGGTGATCGGGGTGGCGTTCGTGGCCTCGCATGTCGCGCTGGACGGCTGGGCGACCGATCGGCTGCTCGCCGACCTGCTGCACTGCCTGGACGGCCGGCACCGGCTGCGACCGGAACGGTACGGGCCGATCGAGCACGCCCGGCACGAGGCCGTCGGGATCAGGTCCAGCACCCGGGCGTACCTGGAGAAGTGCCTTCGGTCGGTACGGCCGTCGCTGTTCGCCACCCTGGTCGGCGAGGCCGACCTGCCGCGCTTCCACGCGCACACCCTGCGGTCGACCACGATCGTCTCCGCCGCGCGGACCATCGCCGACCGATGTGGAACCTCGACCGCGGCCGTCTTCCTGGCGGCCACCGCCGCAGCCCTCGCCGCCTCCTGCGCCGACCGGCAGGTGCCGATAAAGATCATCACCTCCAACCGGTTCACCCCGCGATACCGCTCGCTCGCCGCCGCGATGGCGCAGGACGCGCTCGCGGTGGTGCCGCTGGGCGACACCGACTTCGACGAGACCGTACGGCTGGCGTACCGGTCGGCGACCATCGCGTGCTGCCACTCGCGCTATCCGCCGGACGAGTTCGATCGCCTCCGGGCCCGCATCGAGGCGGCTGCGGACACCACCTTCGACCTCAGCGCCTACTTCAACGACGCCCGGACCATGCAGCCGGACGGGCGGGCGGTCGAGCCGCCGTTGCCCCGGGGCCGGTCGGCCGAGGCCGGCGGCGTGCTCACCCGGCTCGACGGGCTCGACGACAACGACATGCGGTTCTACCTCCGGATCACCTCGGCCGGCAGCGCGTACGACCTGCTGCTCGTGACGGACTCACACCTGTTCTCCGCGACCGGAAGTGCACGGCTGCTGCGCGGCATCGAACGGCTGCTGCTCGCCGCCGCGACCGGGCCCGTCCCGGTCGCCCGGATGGCCGCCCTGACCGGCGCGACACCGCTGTAGACCATCGCGCGACCACTGTGCGGAACAGTCTTTTGGAGGATTGCCATGACATCGGCGAACGTCACCCTGCTCTGCCAGATCTGGAGTCGCCTGCTCGCCACTCCCATCGGTCCCGACGACGACTTCTTCGACAACGGCGGATACTCGCTGCTGCTCATCGAGATGGTCATCCAGGCCGAGGAGGCCGGGCTGCACTTCGGGCCCGAGCAGGTATTCGACCACCGCACTCCGGCGGCGCTGGCCGCGGCTCTCGAGGTCGATCTGGAGGCGAGTCGGTGACCGGCTCCCTCGCCGACCGCTTCGACGAGGTCGCCCGTCGGCACCCGGACAGAACGGCAGTGGTGGACTCCGCCGGGACCATGACGTACGGGCAGCTACGCCAGGCCGGTGACTCGATCGCCGGTGACCTCGAAGCCGCCGGGGCCGGGGCCGGCCACCTGGTCGGCATCCGGGTGGGCCGCAATGCCCAGACCGTCGCGGCGATCCTCGGGGTGCTGCGGACCGGGGCCGCCTACGTCGCCCTGGATCCGTCCTGTCCGGCCGACCGGATCGAGTTCATCCGCACGGACGCCGGGATCGGCCTGGTAGTCGACAGCTCCGGCGATACGGACCCGCCGACGGTCACCGGGCAGGCAGTCCCCCGCCTCGATCCGCTGCCCGCCGACCTGGCCTATCTCGCCTACACCTCCGGCTCCACCGGTCAGCCCAAGGGTTGCCTGATCACCCAGCACAATGTCACGGCGTTCCTCGACGAGACGGTGCCGTTGTTCGACCTGACCCCGGAGGACCGCTGGACGGTCTTCCACTCGCTGGCCTTCGACGCCTCGGTCTGGGAACTGTGGGGAGCGCTGGCCACCGGCGCTACCGCCGTGCTGGTGCCGACCCCGGCGCTGCGCAACCCGGCGGTCTTCGCCCGGCTGCTGGCCGACCGCGCCGTGACCGTCGTGTCGCAGGTCCCGTCGGCACTTCAGTATCTGCTCCCGGCGCTCGCCCGACGCGGCTGCACCGGACCGGAAACGGCACCGCTGAACCTGCGGTACCTGTTCTCGGTCGGGGAGGCGATTCGGCTGGACCTGGTGGCCGAACTGCGGCGGATCGTGGGCGGCCCGGAACCGGTCGTGGTGAACATGTACGGCCCGACCGAGACGACGGTCTTCGCCACCATGAAGGAGATCACCGAGGCCGATCTGCGGTCCGGGATCCGGTCACCGATCGGCCACCCACTGCCGAAGGCCGGGGTCGTCGTGGTCGGCCCCGACGGCAACGCGTCGCCGCCCGGGGAGACCGGAGAGCTCTGGATCACCGGCGAGACGGTGGGCCTGGGCTACCTGCACCGGCCGGAGCTGACGGCCGATCGTTTCGTGTCGTGGGAAGGGGCGCCCGCGTACCGGACCGGCGACCTCGGCCGGTGGCTGCCGGACGGGTCACTCGAACACCTCGGCCGCCTCGACCAGCAACTCAAGTTGCGCGGTTATCGGATCGAGCCGGAGGAGATCGAGGAGGTGCTGCGTCGTACCGGACTGGTCGCCGACGCCGGGGTGTGCCTCGGCGAGGTGGGCCGGGCGCAGTTCCTGACCGCATGCGTCACCACGGTGACCGGACTGCTGGACCCGCACGGGATCAGGGCGCTGCGCGACGCCGTGGCAAAGACCCTGCCGGAGGCGATGTGTCCCGACCGGTACCTCCTGCTCGACCGGCTGCCCCAGAACACGTCCGGCAAGCTCGACCGCCCTGCGCTGGTCGAGATCGTCCAAGACCGACTCGCCGCCACCACGACGGGGTTCCCGCCCGCCAGGAGGCCGGATGTCGACGCCAGGTGACCGGGTCGGCAGGATCGTCGATGCCGTGCTCGGCACGGCGGCAACGGAGGACTCGCTGAGCCGGCTGGGGGTGACCTCCCTCGATCTGCTCAGGGTCTGCGCCGAACTGGAGCACCGGACCGGGATCACGCTCTCCCTGGCCGACGTGATGACGGCCCCGACGGTCACCGCGCTGGCCGAGCACTGGCGCAACGGCGGCGTGCCGGTGCTGCCCCACCAGACCGGTGCAGGGATTCCGCTGACCTCCCTGGCTCGCGGCTGCCTGCTCCGCCAGCTCGTCTCCCCGGCCGACATCGCCGGCAACTGCATCCTGCTGTGGACCCTCGACGGCCCGGTCCACGCCGACCTGCTAGCGGAATCGATCATGGAGGTGCAGCAGCGTCACGAACTGCTGCGGTGCGCGTACACCCTGCGCGGTGGTGCGGTGCCCGCAGGTCCGCCGGTCGCCCCGGCCCGGATGGTCGCGGAGACCGCCGCCGAGGCGCTGGCGCGGTGCCAGCCCCTGCTCACCGTGGCGCTGCGACCCGCAGCGGGTGAGGTCTTCCGTTCGGTGGTCGTGAGCACGCCGACCGGGGCGGTCATCGGCCTGGTCGCGCATCATGTCGCGTTCGACGGCTACAGCGAGAGTGTCGTCGCCGCCGATCTCGGCCGGGCGTACCGGGCCCGCCTCGACAGGCGCCCGGTCGACTGGCCGGCGGCCCCGGACGGCCAGACGGCGAACGAGTCCTACCGGCGGCAACGCGCCGCCGGAGACCTGGATCGGCAGGGTGCCCGGGTACGCGCCGCCCTGTCCGGGGCCACCGAACTCCGTTTCCCCGGGGCCACCGGCAGCCGTACCGGCCGGGAGGCGTCCGAGAAACCGGCCGTACTCACCGCCGCCCTGGCCCCGGTCCCGGCCGTCTCCGTAGCCATGGCGGCCTACGCCCGCGCCGTCGGGACGGTCACCGGCCAGCGGGACATCTCCTTCGTGGTGCCGGTGAACCGCCGGGGTGCCGCCGGGCTCGACCTGGTGGTCGGCAACTTCGTCGAGATGCTGCCGGTACGGATCATGCTGCCGGCCGCTCCCGATCCGGCCGGGGACCTGACCGCGACCGCGACCGCCTGGGCCAGCGCGCTGTCCCGCCAGGACCTGGACTTCGAGGAGGTGGTCCGGGCGGCAGGCTCGGCCCGGCACATCCACCAGCATGTCTTCGCGCTACAGAACAATCCGGCTCCCCGGATCGAGCTACCCGGGACACGGGCCCGATTCGTCCGGAGCCCCTACCCGGCCCTGGCGAACCGGACCATGACCGAGATTTGGCCGGCCGGCAGCGGCTACAGCGACACCACCGACACCGCAGTGTTCAGCTACGGGCCGGGTTGGATCGGTGCCGCCGAGGCCGCCGCCCTGCTGACCGGCTTCCGCGACAACCTCCGCCGGTACGCCGGTCGGCAACCGGCACCGGTCACCGCGCTGCCGGGGGTGTGTCGATGACCGCGACCGAGGCCGGTCGGAGCCGAATCCGTACGGCGGTGCTCTTCTGCGTCAACGGGATGCTGATGGGCAGCTTCGCGACCCGGCTGCCGGATCTGAAACACGGCCTGGAGGCCACCGACGGTCCCTTCGGCCTGGCGTTGGCCGCCGCCACTGTCGGGGCTGTCGCCTTCGCGAAGCCCGCCGGAACGGCCATCGTGCGCTACGGCGAGGGACCCGTGGCGCGGCTGGCGATGCTCGCGACCGCGGCGTCGATGTTCCTGTTGTCGTTCGCCGGGTCACTGGTGGCCCTCGGCGGGCTCCTCGTGGCCTTCGGTGTCGCGGCCGTCGCACTCAACATGGCGGCGAACAGCATGGCCGCCGGCGTGGAGCGGCTGCTGGCCCGATCGGTGATGTCCGGCATGCACGCCCTGTTCAGCGGCGGCGGACTGCTCGGCGCGGTCACCGGCGGCCTGGCGGCGGGGGCCGGTGCGACCGTGGCCGAGCACTTCGCCGTGCTCACTCTCCTGTGTCTGGTGCTCGGCGTCGTCCTGCGCGGCGGCCCGCCCGGTACCGCCGGCACCGGGGACGAGCCGGCGGCGGACCGGTCGGGTTCCGGTGGGCCCCGGGTGACCCTGCTGCTGGGCGCGATGGCGTTCTGCTTCTACATCGCCGAGGCGGCGATCGACGACTGGAGCGCCATCTACCTGCACGATTCCCTGGCCGCCCCGGCAGCGCTGGTCGGCTCGGGATACGCGGGGTTCTGTGTCGCCATGGCGGTCGGCCGCCTGTTCGGCGACCGGATCGTCGACACCATCGGCGCGGTGTGGGCGGTCCGGGCCGGTTCCCTGCTCGCCGGGGTCGCGCTCACGCTCGGGGTGACCGCGCGGTCGCTACCCGCCGCACTGGCCGGGTTCACCCTGTTCGGACTCGGCATGTGCGTGGTGGCACCGGCCTGCTACAGCGCGGCCGGACGCCACGGCGGCCGGATGATCGCGTCGGTCACGGCCGCCGGGCATGTCGGTCTGCTGGTCGGTCCCGCCATCATCGGGGGCACCTCCCATCTGTTCGGCATCGGAACGGCGATGCTGGTGCCGGTCGTGCTCGCGATGCTGGTCGCCGCCCTGGCCGGCGCGGTGCGGCCTGCCCCGCAGGCGGTCGGGGTCGCCGACACCGGGCCGCAGGCACCCCATCGCACGGCCGAGCCGAGCGGCGACCGGAGTTAGCCCTCCGCGAGCCACCACCGCCGAGGGTTCAGACCTTGCCGAGGGCGTCGATGTCGCGCATCTCCTCGGGGGTCAGCGAGAAGCCGAAGACGTCCGCGTTGGCGCGGATCCGCTCCGGGGTCACCGACTTCGGGATGACCACGATCTCGTGATCCAGGTGCCAGCGCAGCACCACCTGGGCCGGGGACACCTCGTGCGCCGCGGCGATGCGGGTCAGCACCGGGTCGGACAGGTTGCTGGCCTTGAAGGGGCTGTACCCCTCCAAGACCACCCCACGGTCCCGGAGTTCGAGGTGCCGCTGCCGGTCGTACAGCGGCGGGCTCCACTTGATCTGGTTGATCGCCGGGGGTTCCTGGGTGGCCTGGATCAGCTCGTCGATCTGCCCGGTGCTGAAGTTGCTGACCCCCACCGCGCGGGCCAGCCCGGCGTCCCGCGCGGCCAGCATCTCCCGCCAGACCGGGATCAGGTCGCCCGGCTCGCTCGGCGGCCAGTGCACCAGCCACAGGTCGACCTGGTCGACCCCGAGGGCCCGCAGGCTCTGCTCGATGGTCTCCCGTTCCCGGCCGACCCGCTCCGGCGGCAGTTTGGTGGTGAGGAAGACCTCCTCCCGCGGCAGCCCGCTGTCCCGCAGGGCCCGGCCGACCTCCTCCTCGTTGCCGTACATGGTGGCGGTGTCGATGTGCCGGTAGCCGATGTCGAGGGCGACCAGGACGGCCTTGTACCCGGCTTCGCCGGTGGCCTGCCAGGTGCCGAAGCCGAGCAGGGGGATCCGGACATCGCCGGGAAGAAGGGCGGTGGGGTGGTCAGCTTGGTCCATACCGACCGTTGTACCCCCTTCGGGTCCTGCCACGCCCGAAAACGGTCCCGCCGGTCTGGTAGACCCGGGCGGTGGGCAGGCACGACCGCCCGGTTTGCCGGAGAATGCGGGTGTGGCTGACCGGCTGGAGGAGTACCGGCGCAAGCGGGACGCTACGCGTACCCCGGAACCGGTGCCGGCGGAGCGACCCCGCCGCCGGGCCGGCCGCGACCGGAGCCGGTTCGTCATCCAGCAGCACCACGCCCGCAGCCTGCACTGGGACCTGCGGCTGGAACACGACGGGGCGCTCGCCTCCTGGGCGGTGCCGCGTGGCCTGCCCCGCGAGCCCGGCCGTAACCACCTGGCCGTACACACCGAGGACCACCCGATGGAGTATCTCGACTTCGCCGGGGAGATCCCGGCCGGTGAGTACGGCGGCGGACAGATGATCATTCACGACCGGGGCACGTACCACTGCGAGAAGTGGCAGGACCGTGAGGTGGTCGTGCACCTGCACGGCGACCGGACGACCGGCCGGTACGTGCTGTTCGCCACCGGCGGCCGGGACGGCCGGGACTGGATGGTGCGGCGCACCGATCCGGCGCCGCCGGGCTGGACCACCATGCCCGACCTGGTAGCCCCGATGCGCACCACCCCGGCCGCCCGGCTCCCCAGCGACCCGGAGAACTGGGGGTACGAGCTGCGCTGGGACGGGGTCCGGGCGATGGCGTACGTCTCCGGGGGCCGGTTGCGGCTGCTCTCCGACACCGGTACCGACATCACCACCGAATACTCCTGGCTGCGGCCGATGGCCGAGGCCCTGGCGCCCACGGAGGCCGTACTCGACGGGGTGCTGGTGCGCATCGACCGCGCCGGACGGGTCCGGCCGGTCCGGGGCGGACGCGGCACCCCGGACGCCCAGTACCTCCTGGTCGACCTGCTCTGGCTGGAGGGGGCCGCCAGCGGCCGACTTCCCTATCGGCAGCGCCGGGAACTGCTGGAAGGGCTGACCCTGACCGGTACGCACTGGCAGACCCCGCCGTGGTTTCCCGGCACCGGCGCCGAGGCCCGGCAGGCGGCCCGTGAGCAGGGCCTGCCCGGGGTGATCGCGAAACGGTTGGACTCGGTCTACGAGCCGGGTCGGCGCAGTCGGGACTGGCGTCGCATCGAGGCAAGCTGAGACGGCGAGGAGCATCGTGTACCTGACCCATCTCGAATGCCCGCGCTGCGGCCGGGAACACGACGCCGGGGTACCGCAGAACCTGTGTGACTGCGGCTCACCCCTGCTGGCCCGCTACGACCTGGCCCGGGTGGCCGGGATCCTCCAGCCAGAGCGGTTCGGGTTGCGCCCGGCCGACCTGTGGCGCTATCGGGAACTGCTGCCGGTGGCCGACCCCCGGCACGTCACCACCCTGGGCGAGGGGTGGACCCCGATGCTGCGGGCACCGTCCTACGGTGTCCGAATCGGGGTCGACGAACTGCTGGTCAAGGACGAAGGGCTGATCCCTACCGGGTCCTTCAAGGCGCGCGGGGCCGCCGTGGGGATCAGCCGCGCCCGGGAGCTGGGCATCCGCCGGATCGCCATGCCGACCAACGGCAACGCCGGAGCCGCCTGGGCCACCTACGCGGCCCGGGCCGGGCTGGGGGCCATCATCGCGATGCCGGTGGACGCCCCGACCATCTGCCGCCGCGAGTGCGTGGCCGCCGGCGCGGACCTGCGCCTGGTCGACGGGCTGATCAGCGACGCCGGGCGCCAGATCGCCGCCCTGGTAGCGGCCTCCGGCGGTGCCGTCTTCGACGCCGGTACGCTGCGCGAGCCGTACCGCCTGGAAGGCAAGAAGACCATGGGGTACGAGATAGTCGAGCAGCTCCGTTGGCAGGTGCCCGACGTGATCGTCTACCCGACCGGGGGTGGGGTGGGGCTGATCGGCATCCACAAGGCCCTAGGCGAGCTGCGGGAGCTGGGCTGGATCGAGGACCGGCTGCCCCGCCTGGTGGCGGTGCAGTCCACCGGCTGCGCGCCGATCGTGCGGGCCTTCGCCGCCGGGGAGGACCGGGCCCGGCCCTGGTCGGACGCCCACACGGTGGCCTTCGGCATCACCGTGCCCGCGCCGCTGGGCGACGAGCTGATCCTGTCCGCCCTGCGGGCCACCGCCGGCACCGCGATCGCGGTGGACGATGCCGAGATCCTGGCCGACCTGCGGGACTTCGCCGCCCGGGAGGGCCTGCTGCTCTGCCCGGAGGGGGCCGCCTGCCTGACCGCCGTCCGTAAGCTGCGGGCCGGCGGATGGATCCGCGCCGGGGAACGGGTGGTGGTGCTCAACACCGGGGCCGGGGTGAAGTACCCGGACACGGTGGACGTCTCCGGGGTGCCGGTGCTGCCCGCCTGACCGTTCTCACCTGGCCTCGCCTGGCCGAGCCTCGGTCAACCCCCGGCCAGCTCGGTCAACCGCCAGGCGGCGTTGATCAGGCCGATGTGCGACAGCGCCTGGGGGGTGTTGCCCAGGTGTGCCCCGCTGTCCAGGTCGATCTGCTCACTGAGCAGCCCCAGGTCGTTGGCGTGCCCGGTGACCTGCTTGAACAGCCGGGCGGCCCGCTCGGGTTCACCGGCCATCGCCAGGCACTCCACCAGCCAGTACGAGCAGAGCAGGAAGCCGCTGGGCTCGTCCCGCCAGCGGCGGACCAGCCCACCGGCAGTGCCCAGCTCCCGTTCCACGGCCGCGATGGTGGCCCGCATCCTGGGGTCGTCGGCCGGCAGGAAACCCATCACCGGCAGGTACAGCACGGCGGCGTCCAACTCCGGTGAGCCGAAGGCGCCGGTGTAGATCCCCCGGCCTTCGTGGAACCCCTCGCGCAGCACGGTGGACCGGATCTCGTCCCGCACGGCCGCCCACCGCCGCACGTCCGCGCGTTCCCCCAGCCGGGGGGCCAGCCGCACCGCCTTGTCCAAGGCCACCCAGCACATCACCTTGGACGACAGGTAGTGCCGTTCCCGGTCACGCGGCTCCCAGATGCCCCGGTCCGGCAGCCGCCAGGTGGCCGCCACCTGCTCGGTCAGCCCCAGGACCAACTCGCGTAGCTCGGCGTCGAACTCCTCCCCCAGGTAGCTGCGCAGCAGCCAGACCGCGGAGACGATCTCGCCGGGCACGTCCGCCTGGTGCTGCCGCCAGGCATCGTTGCCGACCCGCACCGGGGTGCTGCCGGCGTACCCGGCGAGGTGGGGACAGAGGTGCTCGTTGATGTCGCGTTCGCCCTCCAGCCCGAACAGCACCGGGATCGGGTCGGCGCCGATGCGGCCGATCGAGCGGGTGGCCCAGGCGAACAGTCGGGAGGACTCCGTCGGGCAGGCCGCCACCCACAGGGCCCGCAGGGTCATCGCGAAGTCCCGCAACCAGGCGTAGCGGTAGTCGTAGTTGCGGTCGCCGCCGATCACCTCCGGCAGGGAGGTGGTGGCCGCCGCGGTGACCGCACCGCTGCGGGCGTACGTCAGGCCGGTGAGCACGGTCGCGCTGCGCCGGACCAGATCGGGGTAGCGGCCGGTGTACCGGTGGCTCTCCCGGAATGCCTGCCAGGCCTGGGCGGTGTCGGCAACGGCCGCTATCGGGTCCAGTTCGACCGGGGAACCGCCGTAGGCGGCGGCGTAGGCCAGGTCGAAGCCGAGCACCTGGCCTTCGGCGATCTCGAAGTCCTGTCGTACCCGGTCGTCCTCGGCGCGCAGGCGCAGCTTGGTACAGCGCAGCACCAGGTCGACCGGGCCAGCCGCCACCTGCACGGTCCCGTCGGCCCGTTCCCGCAGGTACGGCATGGTCAGGCCGTACTCCGGTCGGGGTCGGAAGTCGACAGTCATCGGCACCCGGCCGGACAGCCCCTCCACCACCCGCACCAGCACGGCCGGGGAGTTCATGCCGAGTTCGTGAGCCCGGGCCCCCGGTTCCCCGGCCAGTGCGTCCGTGACGGCAACACTGCCCTCCGGGGTGTGGTGCACGGTCCGCAGCACCAGGGTGTCCGGCAGGTACGACCGCTGCACCCGGTGCCCGGCGGACCCGACGGCGGCCGGTGCGATGCGCCAGTGGCCGCCGTCGGGGTCGAGCAGGCGGGCGAAGACGGACGGGGAGTCGAACCGCTGCGGGCACCACCAGTCGACTCCGCCGTCCGTGCCCACCAGTGCGCTCGTACGCAGGTCGGACAGGAAGCCGTAGTCGGAGATGGGCCGCATCCCAGGCGCGTACCCGGTCTTCGAGAGGCCTCACCTCGGGGCCGGGCCGCTGCGGTGGCCGACGGATCAGGAGGTCGGTGGTTCGTCCTTCCCGGCGGCCTCGGCCTCGTCGGCCTCCTCCTTGGTCCGATGTACCGCCTGATCGGCGTGCTCCGGCGGGCCGTAGACCGTGTAGAGCACCAGCGGGTTGGGGCCGGTGTTGACGAAGTTGTGCTTGGTGCCGGCCGGTACGACCACCAGGTCGCCCTGCGCCACCTCCCGCTTCTCACCGGCCACCCGAGCCTCCCCGGTGCCGCTGACGAAGGTGAGGATCTGATCGGTGTCCTCGTGGACCTCCTCGCCGATCTCACCCCCCGCCGGGATCGTCATGATCACCAGTTGGGTGTGCTCTCCGGTCCACAGCACGCGGCGGAAATCCGGACTCTTCTCGGCGACGGTCGCGATAGTGAAGTGCTCCATGCCCGGCACATACCCCCTGACGGGCCTCGCCACGCCGGGATCGGCAGATGGTGCGATTGAGCACGGATCTCGGGTTTGTCAGGCCCTCGAACGGGGATCGCTATCTCGGCCGGCAAGCTCCGGCGAGCCAGGTCCCCGCTGACGTACCGCCGTACGGCTGCGGTGGTGGGAGACGGCCGAGCGCGGCGACGTCTCGATCCTCGGATCGAACGGCGCCGCGCGCTCATTCCTCCCACCGGCCCCGCGCCGGGTGTCAGTCGTTGTCGACTTCCAGGACCGGGACCCCGTTCACGCAGCGAACCGACAGCTCGTGCTCCCCGCTCGGGCCGACGAAGCTCACCTCGGCGTCGTCGTCGGGCCCTCGGTCGTAGTCGTCGACCCGGTAACCCTGCCGGGGAGTCCAGGACACCAGGTACACCCCGCCCGGTACGCATTCGGCCACCACACTGCCACCGGACCCGGTGAAGCTGCGCCGGCCACCGGCCTCGGCGCTCGGGTTGGCCGGGGTGGCGGGCGTACCGGTCGGCGCCGTCGGACCCGGGGTCGGTGCGGCGGAGGTGGTGGCGCCGGGAGCGACCGGGGGCGGCTCGGCCAGGGCCCGGGCCACCTCCTCCTGGCTGCGGACCCCGCCGGGGGTGCCGGTGAGGCTCTCCCCCACCAGTTGGATCGCGGCGACCCCGATCAGCATGGCGACGGCCGCGGTGGCCAGCCACCCGGCGACGGCGAGGAGAGTACGACGGCCCATGCCCCGACTATCCCCGATCGCCGGTTGGGCCGAGGTTCAGCCAACCCTAAGAACGGGTTAACGTCACCGGTTTCGCGGCCTCGGCGGGGATACCCTGCCTGCTGTGGCCCGCCTGCTGTTGATCGAGGACGACCTGACCATCCGTACCCCGCTGGTGCGGGCCCTGCGTGAGCGGGGCCACGCGGTGGCCGCCGCCTCCACCGCGATGACCGGCCTGCGGGACGCCCTGGACGACCGGCCGGACCTGGTCGTCCTCGACCTGGGCCTGCCCGACCTGGACGGCCGGGAACTGCTGCGGATGTTGCGGGCGGTCAGCGCGGTACCGGTCATCGTGGCGACCGCCCGCGACGACGAGCGGGAGATCGTCCGGGTGCTGGACGCCGGGGCCGACGACTACGTGGTCAAACCCTTCACCGCGGCCCAACTCGACGCCCGGGTGCGGGCGGTGCTGCGCCGAGGGCCCGGCGGACCGGCCGAGGAGGACCCCACCCTGGTCGTCGGGGGCCTGCGGATCGACCCCCGCGCCCGGCAGGTCAGCCTGGACGGGACGCCGGTCGAGTTGACCCCCCGCGAGTTCGACCTGCTGCGACATCTGGCCAGCCGGGCCGGTGAGGTGGTGACCAAGCGGGAACTGCTGACCGAGGTGTGGCAGATCCCCTACGGCGGGGCGGACAAGACCGTCGACGTGCACCTGTCCTGGCTGCGCCGCAAGCTCGGCGAGAACGCCCAGCAGCCGCGCTACCTGCACACCGTACGGGGGGTCGGGGTGCGTCTGGTCGCCCCGGAGGTGCTCGGGTGAGGGCCCGCCTGGCGCTGCTGGTGGCGGCGGTCAGCGTACTGATCGTGATCGCCTTCCTGGTGCCGTTGGCCCTGCTGCTGCGTACCGCCGCCGAGGAACGGGCCACCGTACGCGCCACCGGGGACGCGCAGAGCCTCGCCACCGTGGTCGGCACCGCCGACCCGGACACCATCCGGCTGACGGTCGACCAGCTGGTCGCCGAGTCCGGTCGACCGGTCAGTGTGTTCCTGCCCGACGGCACGGTGCTCGGCTCGCCCGCCGAACCCACCCCGGCGGTGCAGTTGGCCGCCCGGGGGCAGAGCCTCACCGCGGAGACCTCCGACGGACGGGAGGTGGTGATCGCGGTGCTGGGCCGAGCCGACGGCACGGCCGTCATCCGCACGGTGGTGCCCTCCGCCGAGATGACCGCCGGGGTGGGTCGGGCCTGGCTGGTGCTGGCCCTGCTCGGGGTGGTGCTGGTGCTGATCGGCCTGGCGGTGGCCGACCGGTTGGCCCGGACCCTGGTGCGGCCGATCAGTGAACTGTCCGCGGTGTCCCACCGGCTGGCCAACGCCGAACTGGACGCCCGGGTGCAACCGGCCGGGCCGGCGGAGCTACGCGAGGTGGGCGGCGCGCTCAACCATCTGGCCGGCCGGATCCAGGAACTGCTGGTGCAGGAGCGGGAGCAGGTGGCCGACCTGTCCCACCGGCTACGTACCCCACTGACCGCCCTACGGTTGGAGGCGGAGTCCCTGCGGGACCCCCAGGACGCCGCCCGGGTCACCGAGGCGGTGGACGGGCTGGAACGGACCGTGACCGGGCTGATCCGGCAGGCCCGCTGGCGTACCCCAGCCGACGGGGCGGTGGCCACGGACGCCGTGGCCACCGTGACCGACCGGGTGGCCTTCTGGTCGGTACTCGCCGAGGACACCGGCCGGGCGATCGAGCTGGACCTGGCGCCCGGTCCCCTACCGGTCGGGGTACCCGCCGACGAGTTGGCCGCGGCGGTCGACGCGCTGCTGGGCAACGTCTTCGCGCACACCCCGGACGGCACCGCCTTCGCGGTACGGCTGGCCCCCGCCGGCCACCAGGTCGCGCTGACGGTCGCCGACGAGGGACCGGGCATCGCGGCCGACTCGGTACGCCGGGGCGCCAGCCAGGCCGGCTCCACCGGCCTGGGACTGGACATCGCCCGCCGGGCGGCCCAGGCCAGCGGCGGCCACCTCGAACTGGGTGAACGCCCCGGCGGCGGCGCCGAGATCACCCTCTACCTGGGCCCCCCGAAGACCTGACCCCCGCCAGCGGCGTGATCGACTCCGTTACGCCGTAACGGCGGGGTCCCACCGCCTCCGACACCACCGTTTCGGCGTAACGGCGGGCAGACCGGGGTCCTTAACCCGGCCTTAGTGTTCGCACAGCGCGGGGCTATCCCGCCGACACCGATCCTCTAAGGCAAGAACCGAGGAAGGGTGAAGACGATGAAGCGCAACCCCCTGTTGTTGGTGGCGGTCGGCGGTACGGCGGCGGTGCTCGCCGCTACCGGAGTGTTCCTGGGTGTCACCGCCGCCGACAGCAACCAGGCCCGGCCCACGAAGCTGATCGCCGCGACCAGCTCCCCGACGACCGCAGAGGTGCCGGACGAGGCCACCCCGGCCGCGCCGAGCGACCCGGCCGCCACCGTCCCGGCCGCCCCGAGTGACCCGGCCGCGCCGCAGACCAGCCCGGTGGTGCCGACCGAGGGAGCGACCCCGGGCAGCGGGCAGGACGCGGTGAGCGCCGAGCGGGCCGGTGAGATCGCCCTGGCCAAGGTGGGCGGCGGTCAGATCACCGAGGTCGACCGGGACCAGGAGGACAACCGGCCGGTCTGGGAGGTCGAGATCGTCAACGGCGACATCGAGCACGAGGTCGAAATCGACCGGGAGACCGGTGAGGTCCTCAAGGCCGAGCAGGAGCCGGTCGACGACGACGATGACGACGATGACGATGACGACCGGGACGACGACTGATCGCAGCGTTGACGGGGCCGCCCCGGCATGGCATCCGCCGTGCCGGGGCGGCCCTCTTTTTCGGCTGCCTCAGCCAGAAAGCCCACCTTGAGGTGGGTCACCCAGCGGTGCGGCAGCGGGGCATCGCAGCCGACCTGCCCCACGCCCGGATCGGGCCGGGGTTTCGGGGCGGCCCCGGAGTATGACCGCCGGGGGTTCGGGGGGAGGGCAACCCGGCCCGGAGCGTTGCCCCGGGGCGCGGTCAGCGACCGCGATGCAGCCAGGCGAGCAGGTCTGGCGGGGCCAGCGCGGCGGCCCGCGCCTGGTAGCGGGCCCGGTCGGCCGCGTCGAGCAGGGCGCTGCCCTGGCCGGAGCGGCCGGTGCGGAAGAAGGCCTGCCGGTCTTTCAACACTCCGGCCGGATCCGGGGCGAGCCGGTCGGCCCGGGCGCGCATCCGGTCGAAGGTGGCGGCCGCCACCAGTTCCGGGCCGGGAGGGTCGAGATCCAGCAGTTCGGCTAGGCGACGCATCTGCCCGGCCAGGTCGGCGCGCAGGTCGTCGTAGTGGACCAGGTGGACGTTGGGCTGGTCGCGTCGCGCCCAGGCGTCGTGCAGATGCCACATGACCCCGGGCAGCGAGTCCAGTTCCTCGCGCGGGTCGGGGTCCGCGTCGATCCAGCGTACGAGCGCCTCTGCGATGGAGGGGCGAGGCCGGTCGGGTTCCGGTGGCCGGGGCCGGCCGGTGAGTTCGGCCAGCCGGGCCCGGTCGAGGTTTGCGCCCTGGTGGAACAGGGAGACCGCCAGGTCCAGCGGATGACGGGCCACCACCAGGTAGTGCACCTGCGGATCCATCGGCACACCGTCCAGTGGGGTGTGGGTCTTGATGAAGCGGCGGTGCCGCTGGGCGGCCAGTCGCGCGTACACCTGATCTGCTGGTTCTGCCAGCCAGTCCAGCCAGGGCGAGAGGGTCGGCAGGGGTGCCGGCAGGTCCGGGGTACGCAGGACCAGCAACGCGCAGATCATCTGCATCCAGGTCGTGCCGCTCTTGGAGCGGGTACTGATCACGATGTCACCGGGACGCAGCGGGAATCCTCGCCAGCGGATGCTGTCCTCATCGACGGATCGGTAGCGGGTCGGCGAATCAGGCACCCGGTGACGGTAATCCCGGCAGTCGCCCACGGTCCCGGGATTTCCTCACCGTTTGCCCTGTGAGCTGGGCAATCACCTGGCTACATTGAATTATGATGCCCGCCCGAGCAGGACGGGCGACGCAACCGGTCTATCGCCCCCTGCTAGCCGCCACCCGCGGGGAACTCGAAGCGCTCAGTCACCTCGACGGCGTCCACACCCCTGTTGTCGTCCCGATCCTGCGATTGTCCACAACAGATCTACCACTGCCCGATCTGCTGCACCGACTCCCGGCCGGGTTGGTGCCGGCCATCGACGTCAGCGCCCTGCCCGACGGGGTGGAGACCGAACTGGTCCGCTGGGGCGTACCGCTGATGCCGGTGATCTGTCTGACCGACGGTGAGCGGCGGCTGGCCGCGCACGGGATCACCGCC
This sequence comes from Micromonospora sp. NPDC048871, assembly GCF_043198155.1. Classification (NCBI taxonomy): domain Bacteria; kingdom Bacillati; phylum Actinomycetota; class Actinomycetes; order Micromonosporales; family Micromonosporaceae; genus Micromonospora; species Micromonospora sp. NPDC048871. The sequence continues at coordinate 640,643 of NZ_JBICUM010000001.1, forward strand.
CGGGCGTACGCCGGGCGGGCGGTGGTGCGGCTGCGCATCGACCAGGACCGGGCGGGACCGCACGCCACCACCGCGAGCGTGGAACGGATCTGGCGGTACGCCCGGCTGGCTCCCGAGCAGTGCGATCTGCTGGTCGACTGCGGGGAGGTGGGCTGCCGGGCGGACCTGCGGACCGTCGAGCCCCGGGCCCGCCGGGCGCTGGAGTGGGCCCGCCGGCATCCCTGGTGCTCGGTGAGCGTGGCGGCCGGGGGTATGCCATCGGCCCTGTCCCGGCTGCCCACGGACGAGCCGGTGCGGGTGTGCCGCTGGGACTGGCTGCTCTGGCAAGGGCTGGCCGACCTGGAGGTCGGCTTCGGCGACTACGGGGTGATGTCCGCGGCGCCCGGCGGGGCCCTTCCGGGCGACCGACTGCCGACCCTGCGCTACACCGACGAGGACGCCTGGTGGGTCTACCGCTGGTCCCGGCGGGGCGGGCGGGGTGACGAGCGGATGGCCGACCTGTGCCGGGCCCTGGTGTCGGCTCCGCACTGGCCGCCGGCGGGGGCGGACTTCTCCTGGGGCGACCACGAGATCCTCCGGCGGGCCCGAGGGGTGGCCGGAGCCGGCTCGACGACCAACTGGCTGGCCTGGAGCACCTCCCACCACCTGGCCCAGGTGCTGGCGGCGCTGCGCCCGCCGACCCGGGGCGGGCACGGGCGTTCCGGCCCGCAGCCGCCGCGCAGTCGGGCCCCGCGCGGCGGCCAGACCCGCCGCGTCGGGTGAGCCGCGGGCTACTGCTTCTCGGTGAACCCGAACTGCACGACTCCCTCGTCGTCGACGGAGGCGTCGACCGAGGCGTCCCCGAGCAGGTCGGCGGCGTCGGAGTCGAGGAAGATCCGGGCACCCTGGGTGTCGACCACCTGGTCCCCCTCGACGGGTGCGGCGACCAACTCGACGGTGAGCGATCCGGCCTGGGTGTCGGCGGCGATGCGCACCCCACCGCCCTCGGTAACGTCCTGCTGGGCGGCGAGGTCACGGATCACCAGAACAGCGTTGTCGGTCATCGTGAGCATGGTGGGACTCCTCGTGGCTTTCACTCGGCTCCGGCACGGACGCGGGAGGTGTCGCTCGCGGGCGGATCACCCGCCACCCGCACGCCGGAGATGTGGCGGCGGCCGGTGCTGGCCAGGGCCGACGTGGTCGCCGGAGGACGGCCAGACACCGTCGCATCGGGGCAGCTCAGGGCCCCCTCCACTGCCCACGGTGCCCCCCGTCGAGCCATCCGTCAAATCGGCTGGTTCCGATGGGGTTGCGGGTGTGGACACCGTGATCGGGGGTATCGGAGGGGGTTGCGTCAGACCCGTTCCAGCAGCACCACCGGGATGTCCCGCTCCGTCTTGGCCTGGTAGTCGTCGTACGCCGGCCAGATGTCGGTCATGATCGGCCAGAGCCGGGCCTTCTCCTCGGCCGTGGCGGTCCGGGCCCGGGCGGTGAACCGGTCCGGGCCTACCTGCACCTGGACGGTCGGGTCGGCGGCCAGGTTGAGATACCACGCCGGATGCCGGGGATCTCCGCCCTGGGAAGCCACGATCACGTACGCCTCCCCGTCCCGCCCGTAGATCAACGCGGTACGGCGCAGGTTCCCGCTGCGCCTGCCTCGGGTGGTCAGCAGCAGCGTGAAGACACCTGGACGCCACTCGTGTCCCTGCTTGCCGTCGGTGGCCACGTACCGGTCGATGTGCTCGGCCACCCAGCCCGACGGGCTGTCCAACACCTGCTCACTCGTACTCATCGGTCCTCCTGGATGATGGTCATCACCGGACCTACGCTACTGACCGATCGGCCATCGGACCCAGGATCACCGCAGCGCCATCGCCTGAAGGCCGACGAAGCCACAGTGCGGGGTGAAGGTCTCCTCCACCGTCCAGGAGAGCAGCAGCCGGGTCCCCTCGGGTGCCTGGAACCGGATGGTGACCTGCGCGGACCTGCTGGTGTGCCGCTCCTCCAGCCGTACGGTGCGACTCGGACCGCCCTCGGCCAACCGCAGGTCCAGCCGGCCCCGCGCCATCCACACCCCGAGATAGACCGTGGCGGTACGCGGCCGGCCATCGGCGGTGACCGCCAACTGGAAGCCGTTGCCCGTACCGCAGACGTAGGCCCCCTCGGAGGTGGCCTCGACGGACCGCACCTGCGCGCCGTCACGCCACCGGAACAGCTCCTGATTGCCGTCCCAGCCGCTGCGGTCCCCCGGGCCGCCCAGGTCCCGCAGTTCGCCGGTGCCCTCGCGTTTGCGTACGGTGTCCTGGGCACCGCCCAGCCCCCAGTGCATCCAGTCGCGCCGGCCCGCCTCGGTCAGGTGCACCGTTTCGGGGATGTCCGCCCGGCTGACCGTCAGGGTGGTCGGCACGGCCACCGGTGCCGGCGACGGCGGGCTGACGCTCGGAGTCGGGCTCGGGCTGGGTGGCCGTTCCCGGGGCCGGAGACCGGGTACCGCCAGGGCGGTGGGCACCGGGCCGGGCAGGCTGGGTCGGCCGACCACCGCCGGCAGGCCGCCGGGCTGCGGGGGCTCCTGCCGGGCGGGCTCGGACCACCAGCCGACGAAGGCGACCAGGGCCAGCAGACCGACGAAGGCGGCCAGGGCCTCCATCGCGTACCGGCGTCGGCGACCGGCCCGCGCCGACCGCCTGGCGGCCCGGGTGGTGGCCGGCTTGACACCCTGCTGCTCGTAAGCGAACGCCGGTGGTCCGGACGGCTGCTCGGGGTAGGAGCGGTGCCGGGCACTGCCTCGGCGGCGTGTCCCTCGGGTCCGGGGGGATCTCGCCTCGGTCGGTGCGGCGGGTTCCTCGGCCACCGACTCTCCACTTCTGCCGGACCGGACTCGCACCGGTCTGCTCGACCCGGACACGGGCCGACCCACCTTGACATTACGGACACCCTCGACGCCAGTCGATGGATGGGGTCGCCGAAAGGTCAGCCGCGGACGTCGAAGCCGAGGGCCTGGGCCAGGACCATGGCCTGTCCGACATCGACCAGGGTGTCGACGCGCTGCACCACCGTGGGGTCCAGGCCGGTCAGGTCGCTGCCCCGCAGGTCGGCCCGGGACAACCGGGCGTTGCGCCAGTTCACCTCGGACAGATCGCTGCCGGTGATCGTCGCTGCGGTCAGGTCGGCACCGGCCAGATCGGTCTCCCGCATCCGGACCCCGGTGAACCGGGCGCCGCGCAGGTCGGCCCCGGCCAGGTTCACGAAGGACCAGTCACCGCCGGTGACCGTCAGGGGGCGCAGGTCGCACCGGTCGAAGGTGCTGCCGACGAACTTGCAGCCGGTGAACTCGGCCTCGAACAGGTTGCACCGGACGAAGGTGCAGCGGGTGAAGGCCGAGTCGACATGCCGGGAGATGTTGAACCGCACGTCACCGAAGGTGCAGCCGGAGAAGGTGGCCCCCCGACTGGTCGCCTCGGTCAGGTCGACCCGGTGGAAGGCGCAGCCGAGGTAGTGCCGGTCGGCAAGGTCCTCGGCGTACCAGTCTTCGTCGTGAAAGGTGACATCCTCGATCGGCTCCGGCATACCGGGAGGTTAACCAACCCGACCGACAACCATCTTCCCCACGCATCAACCGGGTCGGTAGGTTCGACCGGTGAGCATCGCACGCAGCACCGACCCGGCCCAGGTCGGTTTCGATCCGGCCCGGCTGGCCCGGATCGACGAGCATTTCGGCAGGTACGTCGAGGACGGCCGGTTGACCGGCTGGCAGGTGGTGGTCACCCGCCGGGGCGAGGTCGCGCACTGCTCGACCTACGGGCTGCGCGACCGCGAGGCCGGTGCCCCGGTGCAGGCGGACACCCTGTGGCGGATCTACTCGATGAGCAAGCCGATCACCTCGGTGGCCGCGATGATCCTCTGGGAGGAGGGTCGGTTCGAGCTGACCGACGAGATCAGCCGGTGGCTGCCGGAGTTCGCCGACATGCGGGTCTACTCCAAGGGGTCGACCCTCAAGCCGTACACCGTGCCGGCGGTCGAGCCGATCCGGGTCTGGCACCTGCTGACCCACACCGCCGGTCTGACCTACGGCTTCATGCAGACCTCGGTGGTCGACGGCCTGTACCGGGCGGCCGGCTACGACCTGTACCCGCCCTCGGACGTCGACCTGGCCGGGGCCTGCCGGGCCTTCGGCGAACTGCCGCTGCTGTTCCAGCCCGGCACCGCCTGGGGTTACTCCGTCGCCACGGACGTACTGGGCCGGCTGATCGAGGTGGTCTCCGGGCAGAGCCTGGACTCCTTCCTCACCGAGCGCATCCTGCGCCCGCTGGGCATGGAGGACACCCGCTGGTACGTCGACGGTGCCGACGCCGCCCGCCTGGCCGCGCTGTACGCCGCGGACCCGGCGACCGGCCGGGCGGTGCGCTACGACGCCCTCGGTGCGATGGCGTACGAGAAGCCCACCCTGCTCTCCGGCGGGGGTGGCCTGATCTCGTCCGCCGCCGACTACCACCGCTTCACCCAGATGCTGCTGCGCGGCGGGGAACTGGACGGGGTGCGGCTGCTAGCCCCCCGCACGGTGCGCTTCATGACCAGCAACCACCTGCCCGGCGGCCGGGACCTGGGCGCCCTGTCCACCGGGGGGTTCGCGGAGACGAACCTGGAGGGGGTCGGCTTCGGTCTCGGCTTCGCGGTGGTGCAGGATCCCATCCCCAGCCGGGTGCCGAGCAGTGTCGGGGAGTACTACTGGGGCGGGGTGGCCAGCACGGCCTTCTGGGTGGACCCGGTGGAGCAGGTCACGGCCATGTTCTTCACCCAGCTGATGCCGTCGAGCACCTGGCCGATCCGCCCTCAGTTGCGGCAACTGGTCTACGCGGCGCTGGTCGGCTGAGCAAGGCAGCGGGATCGGGCGTTCCGCCGACGGCGACCCGGCCCGCTCCATAGCCTGGGACCGTGAGCGAGATCGTCGTGTTCGGAGCGGGCGGCACCGCAGGTTCACGGATCGTCACCGAGGCCTTCGACCGGGGTCACCGGGTGATCGCCGCGGTACGCCGCCCGGAGGCCACCACCTACCTGCCGGCCGGGGTACGGGTGGTCACCGGCGACGCCACCAGCGAACGCAGCGTGCGGGAGTTGGCGCCGCTGGCGGACGCCCTGGTGGTGGCGATCGGCGGCGGCGACCGTACCCTCTGGCCCGACGCGACCCGGGCCCTGCTCGACGGGTTGCGGGGGATGCCGGCCGCGCCCCGGGTCATCCATGTCGGCGGCGGGGCCACCCTGCTGTCCCCCTCGGGGGGCCGACTACTGGACGAACCGGACTTTCCCGAGCAGTACCGTGACGCAGCCCTCGGCCAGGCGGAGGCGCTGGAGCTGTACCGATCCCATGCGGACGGCGTGAGCTGGACTTATGTCTCGCCGCCCCCGCTGGAGTTCCATCCAGGTGTGCGTACCGGGCGATATCGCACCGGAACCGACAGCCCGGTTACCGACGCTCAAGGCCGGTGTGCACTCAGCTATGAGGACCTGGCGGTAGCGATCATTGATGAAATCGAGAATCCGCAATTTCTGGATTCCCGTTTCACTGTCGCTTACTGACCCCCTGATCTTGAGTAAGGGCAGCTCGCGAGTTAGATTCAAGCCTCCATGACCCGGGCGGCACCCCCTCTGCGCCCGGTTCTACCGCAATTCAGGAGGCGCAGCCTTGTCTTCATTCGACGACACCGTGACACCCCTACACGAATCGTCCAACTCCATCGGGTCCGGGTTCCTCAATCGTCGCCGGGTGCTGACCGTCGCCCTCGGTGGCGCCGCCACCGTGGCGCTGCCCGTGCCCGCGTGGGCCGCCAACGACAAGCGGCCGGGTTCGCACAAGCCGCCGAAGCTCACGCCGGACGACCGGAAGGTCATCGCGCAGATCTCGTCGCGCCGGGCCCTGGAGCACCTGGTCAAGCTGTCGGAGGACATCGGGCCGCGCATCGGTGGCACCAAGTCGGAGCGGAAGGCCGCCGACTACATCGCCCGCCACTTCGACAAGCTGGGCTACGACACCACCCTTCAGCCGTTCACGGTCGCCGACAAGTTCACCGGCCAGATCAGCACGCCGCCCCGCGGCCGCAAGCTGCCGAAGGACCTGAACTGGCAGACCGGGGCCAGCGCCCACGCGGCGTTGGACACCAAGGTCACCGGTGACGTGGTCGACGTCCGCGCCGGCGCGGCCAGCGACTACCCGGCCAACGTACGCGGCAAGATCGTCCTGGTGGACTACGTCGCCGCCCGGCGTGAGCAGCTGGTCGCCACCGCCGTCGCGGCCGGTGCCGCCGGTGTGATCCTGATGGCCGCCGACGCGGCGCCGCCGCGCCTGGCCGGGACCTTCTCCCCCACCCTGCCCGGCTCGGCCAACAACCCGGTGCCGATCCCGGTGCTCGCCGTCGCGCAGTCCCAGAAGCACCGGCTGCGCGAGCTGCTGGCCACCGGACCGCTCACCCTCACCGTCGCCACCACCGCGCACCGCAACCTGACCTCGAACAACGTGCTGGCCGAGCGGCGCGGGAAGTCGGGTGCGAACGGCCCGATCGTCATGATCAGCGCGCACTACGACACCGTCATCGGTGCCCCGGGCGCCAACGACGACGGTTCCGGCACCGCGCTCTGCATGGAGCTGGGCCGGGTGCTGAAGTCGATCCCGACCAACGCCACCATCCGGTTCGGCCTCTGGGGCTCGGAGGAGCAGGGCCTGATCGGCTCGCGCTACTACGTCCGCCAGATGCCGCAGGCCGAGCGGGACCGGATCCTCGCCGTCTACCAGAACGACATGGTCGCCACCAGCTGGGACCCGGCGACGAAGTACTGGCTGCTCTCCTTCGACGGCCAGGACAACCGGGCCACCTCCGAGGTCGCCGCCGCGGCCCGCCGCCTCGGCTACGAGCCGCAGATCTCCCCGGTGACCCAGCGCGGCTCCAGCGACCACCAGTCCTTCCAGGAGGTCGGCATCGCCAGCGCCAACTTCTCCTGGCGTGGCGAGGAGTCCCCGGCGCTGCTGGAGCCTCCGTACCACACCCCGGAGGACACCATCGCCAAGAACATCAGCCTGGAGCGCCTCCAGGTCTCGATGGAGCTGATCGGCACCGCCGCCTACGCGACCGCGCGGGCCTGATCTCTCGGAACACCTCGGACGGGGTGCGGCCGGTCGGCCGCGCCCCGTCCCCCGTTCGGGGGCGGTTGCGCCGATCAGCCGACCCGGCCGGCCGAGGACTGGCTGGGCACCCGGGGTCGCACCGAGGGCCGCCAGGCCCGGCCGTTGGCGTAGATGACCCGGAACCCCAGGTACGACGCCAGGGGCGCCCAGTGGGCCGAACCCATCCGCAGCTCGGCGGCGTTGTGCCGCTGGCCGTTGGCCAGCACGTCCAGCAGGACGGTCTCGAACGCGGCCGACTCCACCCAGTCCACCTCGCGGGTGAAGCCACAGATCAACGCCGCGCCGGTGACCGCCAGGAACTCGCGCAGCACCGGCTCGGGGGCGCGCAGCACCGAGCAGCTGCCGAAGTAGAGTCGTCGTCCCTCGCAGCGCCCGGCCATCCGCTCGGCCACCTCGGTCAGCTCGACGGAGTGCCAGTCGGTCAGACAGAGCCGGTTCGGCTCGCCGTGCATGGCGAAGAAGCCCAGCCGGTAGTCGGCGTACTGCTTGAGCAGCCAGCGGTCGACGAAGTAGAACAGCTCGTCGCGGGTGGCGGCGTCCTTGTGGATGAAGCGGATCCGCCCGAGCCGTTCGAGTAGTTCGAGGGTGGGCAGCACGGACCCTCGTTCGTTGAGATCCCGGTGCCACTGACCCTCGACGCAGAAGATGCCACCGCGCGCCACGCCGCCTCCCGTCGCAACCCGCGCTGACGTTACCGGGATCACCTCTGTCAGGGAACCTCACCGATGCCGGGGCCAGCTGCGAGGTTGTGGACCGCCAGGGCGCGGCTGGGCGGCATTGTCCGAATGACAAACGGCGACAATTCTCAGCGATTCCTCAGGTAAGCCAATTTCCGAGGACAATTCGCGTTAACTGCCACGAATCCGCCCCTCAGGTGCGAGGGTGAATCTGCGGGACCACCCTGGTCAAACTCCCGCATACCATCCCTGTCGCTCTATCGGGAGGACTTCTGTGCGCGTACACACTGTGAAGCGGGCTCTGGTCGCCCTCGCCCTGGCTCTGCCGGGCGCCGCGATCGCCGCGGTGGTCGCCGCACCGGCGGCGCACGCCGACGCCTGTTACACCTGGGACCGCACCCTCTACCAGGGGCGGTCCGGCAGCGACGTACGAGAGCTGCAACTGCGGGTGGCCGGCTGGGCGGGCAACCGCGACATCGTGGAACTCGACGGCCGGTACGGTCCGAAGACCGCCGCCGCAGTCCGCCGGTTCCAGTCGGCCTACGGCCTCACCGCCGACGGGATAGCCGGGCCGCAGACCTTCGCCAAGCTGTACCAACTCCAGAACGACGACTGCACGCCCCGGCACTTCAGCTACGCCGAGATGGACGACGGCTGCGGCCGGGGCGGGTGGACCGGGGGCCCGCTGACCACGGCGCAGACCCGCGAGAACGCCCTGCGCACGATGTGGAAGCTGGAGGCCCTGCGCCGCAGCCTCGGCGACCAGCCCATCATCGTCACCAGCGGCTTCCGCAGCCGCACCTGCAACAACCAGGTCGGCGGGGCCTCGAACAGTCAGCACCTCTACGGCAACGCCGCCGACCTCATCTCCCGGGACCGACCGCTGTGCGACCTGGCCCGCGCGGCCCGCAACCACGGGTTCAGCGGCATCATCGGCCCCGGGGTGTCCGGCCACAACACCCACGTGCATGTCGACTCACGGCGGGAGAACAACCGGGACAACATCACGAACAGCACCTACTGGGCCGCCCCGGACTGCGGGATCGCACCCGGTAACCGCTGAAGCATCGACGTCGGCCCGGGGCCAGGCGGGGGGAACGACCCGCGCCCCGGGCCGACGTCGTACCCGCCGGCGGGCGAGCCCTGTCAACTCGCCCGTGGCCAGCGCGGCGCGGTGGCGGGGGGTGCCACCGGCCGGCCGGTGCCGGCGGCGCGGGCGCCGGCCCGCACGGGGGGAACCGCCACCCGGGGAACCTGACCACGCACCGGATAGCCGGTGACGTGGCCCTGGCGTGGCGGATACCCGGCGGCCCGGTCGGTCCGCGGTGGGTGGGAGACGGTCCGGTCGCCGCCCGACGGACGGGCCGCCGGGGGACGTCCCGGGTTGGGCCCGTTCACCAGGAACGGGAACGGTACGTGCACGAACGGGTTGCCGTGCCGGATGAGGGCGTCGAGCTGCCGCTCGTTGAGCCCGTGGTTCAACAGCACCTGCCGGCCCCAGCGGTGCAGGCGGCAGGGGAACCGCGATCCGTCGTTGCGGCACAGCGCCCCGGAGGGCCACTCCTCGGCCGCGTGTACCACCACCGCCCGGACCGCCAGCCGGACATCCTCGGGGGTCAGCGGCGTCGGCACCGGCAACTCACCCAGAATCTGATCGATGGGATCCGTCGACTGCTCATCAACTCGCACGGCAGGCCTCCCGCAACTCCGGTGGCGGTGCGCTTGAGCAGCGCACCTCAGACATTGGTACGGTCCCCACAGCGGGATGGTTCAACCGCCCGCACGGACGAGTTCTCGCCTCAGACCAGTCCGGCGTCGTGCACGAGCAGAGCCACCTGCACCCGGTTGTTGAGGCCCAGGCGGGCCAGCAGCCGAGAGACGTACGCCTTGACGGTGGCGACACTCATGAACAGCTCTGCGGCGATCTCGGCGTTGGTCCGCCCCCGACCCAGGGCCACCGCCACCGCCCGTTCCCGTTCGGTCAGCCCGGCCAGCAGCCGGGCCGCCCGATCCCGCCTCGGATCGGCGACCGTACCGGCCGTGACGTGCGCGATCAGGGTGCGGGTGACCGTCGGGGACAGGGTCGCCTCCCCCGCCGCCACCCGGCGTACCGCCCGCACGATCTCCGCCGGTGGGGTGTCCTTGAGCAGGAAGCCACCGGCACCGGCGCGCAGCGCCCGCAGCACGTGCTCGTCCGCGTCGAAGGTGGTCAGCACGAGCACCTCGGGCGGTCTGGGCAGGGCCCGCAACAGCTCGGTGGCGGCCAGCCCGTCCATCCGGGGCATCCGGATGTCCATCAGCACCACGTCCGGCCGGCAGGCCGTGGTCGCGGCCAGCACCTCGCTGCCGTCGGCCGCCTCCCCGACGACGGTGAGGTCGGGGGTGCCCCCGAGGATCATCGACAGCCCGGCCCGGACCAGGGCGTCGTCGTCCACGATGAGGATCCGCACCGGTGGGGTACCCGAACCGGGCTGCTGTTCGGCGGTCATGTCGCCGGCCAGGGCAGCCAGGCGGCCAGGCGGAAGTCACCACTGCCGTCGCGGCCGTGTTCCAGCCGCCCGCCGGCCAGGTGCACCCGCTCGGCGACGCCGATCAGGCCGGTGCCGGCGCCGGGGATGGCTTCCCCGGTCGGCTCGCCCACCGGCCACCGGTTACGGATCTCCACGCTCAACCCCTCGGCCGGTGCGCCACGCAGCCCCACAGTGACGGCCGCCCCCCGGGCGTGCTTACGGGCGTTGGTCAACCCCTCCTGCACGATCCGGTACGCGGTCCGACCGGTGGCGGCGGGCAGTTCCGCCGCAGCGGACACCTCGTCCCGCAGCTCTACCCGGACCCCGGCGGCCCGGGATTCGGCGACCAGGGTGGGCAGGTCCGCGATGGTGGGCTGGGGACGCTCCGGCTCCGTGGCCAGCGAACCCTCCGTCCGCAGCACCCCGATCACCTCGCGCAGATCCTGCAGGGCGGCATGGGCACTGCTGCGGATCACCCCGGCGGCCCGGGCCACCTCCTCTGCGGGGGCGTCCGGACGGAATTCCAGGGCCCCGGCGTGCAGGCTGAGCAGGGAGATCCGGTGGGCCAGCACGTCGTGCATCTCCCGGGCTATCCGGGTGCGCTCCACCTGCTGGGCCTGGGCCACCCGCAGTTGCTGCTCGGCCTCGGCCCGCTCGGCGCGCTCCCGCAGGGACAGCACCAACTGCCGCCGGGCCCGGACGAACATCCCCCAGGCCAGCACCAGCAGGGTGATCACCACCCCCCAGATGGTGGCCGGCCAGTAGGTCAGGTCGGGATCGGGACGCAGCAGCGCGAAGAACATGTTCGCGACCAGGCCACCCGCGGTGACCGCCAGGGCCACCGCGGTACGCCGGTGCACCACGACCGTGAAGTAGATGACCAGCAGCGAGACCACCGAGGTCATCGAGAACGCCGACAGTGGCAGGGTGGCCACGGCCAGCCCGACCGGCCAGCGGCGACGGAACCACAGGGCCACCGCGAAGGACACCCCGATCACCGCGTCCGCGACGATCATCCAGGGGTACGGCAGCCGCTCGGCGTAGGCCGGCCTCGGGGAGGCCGCGTCCAGGGTGGCCACCACCACCCAGCCGATGGCCACCAGGAAACAGAGGCTGTCGACCAGCCAGTCCCGGGGGGTACGCCGAAAGCCCGGACGGGTGGGATCGAGCGCCCCCGGTAGCAACCCGGGATGGTCGGGGATGACGGCGCTGGTCACAGGCGCAATGGTAGGCAGCCCAGGAGAGTCGGACCAGCTACCAAAGTCGACACCTGGGTGCCTACCTTGGTCGAGGCGACGACAGACCCTCGGCCGCTGTGCTCGACCGGGTGGCCTGGGCAGGCTGATCGGCATGATCGCGGTAGAGCAGCTAACCAAACGATACGGACGGCACACCGCAGTCGATGACGTGTCGTTCCACTGCGAGCCGGGCACGGTGACGGGCTTCCTGGGCCCCAACGGGGCCGGCAAGTCCACCACGATGCGAATGATCTGCGGACTCACCCCACCGACCTCCGGCACCGCCACCGTGACCGGTCACCCCTACCGCCAACTGCCCAACCCCGGCCGTACGGTCGGGGTACTGCTGGACGCCTCCGCGCAGCACGCCGGACGGACCGGTCGGGAGGCGCTGATCCTGGCCGCCGCCACCATGGGGGTCGACCGGCGGCGGGTGGACGAGTTGCTCGACCGGGTGGGGCTGACCGGGGCGGCGGCCGGTCGCCGGGTCGGGAAGTACTCCCTGGGTATGCGGCAGCGGCTCGGCCTGGCCCAGGCCTTCCTCGGCGATCCCCAGGTCCTGGTGCTGGACGAGCCGGCCAACGGCCTGGACCCGGAGGGGATCTTCTGGATGCGCGGACTGCTGCGCGACTTCGCCGACCGGGGTGGCACCGTGCTGCTCTCCTCCCACCTGCTCCGCGAGGTGGAGGCGGTCGCGGACCGGCTGGTGATGATCGGGGGTGGCCGGATCGTGGCAGAGGGCAGCAAGGAGGAACTACTCGCCGACAGCGGCACCCTGGTGCGGGCCCGCGACCGGGAGGCGTTGCGCGAGGCACTGCGACGGGCCGGGCTGCCGGTCAGCGATGGCACCGACGGGCTGCTGGTCGACGCCGACGGCGAGGCGGTCGGGTTGGCCGCCGCTGAGGCCGGGGTACCGCTCACCGAGCTGCGCCCGGCCGGCGGCGGCGGCCTGGAGCAACTGTTCCTCACCCTCACCGCCGGACAGGACCGGATCGCCGGCCCCCTGGCCCCCGTAGCACCGACCGAGGAGACTCGCCGATGACCACCGCCCTCGCCCGGACCGTAGGCACGCCCGCCCCGGCCACCAGCCGGACACCCTCCCTGGTCCGGCTGACCGGGGTGGAGCTGCGCAAGCTCGTCGACACCCGGGCCGGACGCTGGCTGCTGATCGCCATCGGCCTGGTCGCCGCCGTCATCATCACCCTGCAACTGGCGTACGCGCCGGACGACCAGCAGACCTTCGCCAGCTTCTTCGGCACCTCCCTGTTCCCGGTCGGGGTGCTGCTGCCGGTGCTGGGCATCCTGTCGATCACCACCGAGTGGTCGCAGCGCACCGCGCTGACCACCTTCGCGCTGGTCCCCCGCCGGGAGCGGGTGATCATCGCCAAGCTGGTCGCCGTGCTGCTGGCGGCGCTGGCCTCGGTGCTGGTCTGCCTGGCCGTGGCGGCTGTCGCAACACTGGTCGCCGAGGCGACCGGCGGGGCGGGCATCTGGCGTCTGGACGGAATGCTGCTCGTGCACGCCCTCGTGCTCCAGGTGTCCACCGCCCTGATCGGGGTGGCCTTCGGTCTGCTGTTGCTGCACACCCCCCTGGCCATCGTGGCCTACCTGGTGCTGCCGATCGCGTGGTCCATCCTGGGCGCTCTGGTCCAACCGCTGTACCGCGCCGGGGAGTGGCTGGACACCAACCGGACCATGGAACCGCTGTTCACGCCCGAGATGACCGGCGGCCAGTGGCAGCGGCTGGTGGTGTCGCTGCTGTTGTGGCTGGTCGTACCCTTGGTCGCCGGTCTGGTCCGCACGATGCGTCAGGAGGTTACGTGACGGCGTACGGGAAACCGACCGTGGTCAGTGACGGTGTCGGGGAACTGGTGGTGCTCTGGGGCGGGTTCCCGATCGTCGGGGCCGCCGTGGGAGGGCTGCTGGCGGCCGGCGCGGGCTGGGTGACCGACCTGGCCTGGACACCCGCGCAGGGACTGTTCCGGCTGGTCGACGGCCTGCCCGACGGGTACGCCCTGGGTGGCGGGGTGGGGCTGGGGGTGCTGGCCGGTCTGGTGGTCGCCGCGATGGGCACCGCGGACCGGGTGCAGGTCACCGTGGACGGCACCCGGGTCCGGTTGCGCCACCAGGGCAAGGAGCAGGAGATCGCTCGGTCGCAGACCCGGGTGGTGTTCGTCGACGGCAAGGATCTGGTGCTGCTCGACGGCGGCGCGGGTGAACTGGTCCGGCAGCGGTCCGACCTGCCGACCGACCGACTGGCCGCGGCGTTGCAGGAGCACGGCTGGCCCTGGGCGGACGCCGACCCGCACCGGGACGAGTACCGGCGCTGGGTGCCCGGCCTGCCCGGCCTGCCGACCGGCGCGGACGCGCTGCTACGCGCCCGGCAGGAGGCCTTGGAGCGGGACCGGCGCGATGAGGCTCGGGAGTTGCGCGCGGAACTCGGCCGCTACGGCGTGGTGGTCCGCGACGACGCCAAGCGCCAGTACTGGCGGTTGACCCGCTCGGACCGGTCACCACAGTGACGGTCTGCGCCTAGCGTTACCCGAACGCGTTAAAAAGGGGCCCCTCCTCTGCCGCAGGCGTTAAGAAGGGGCCCCTCCTTTCGAGCTGAGCCGACCTACTTCCAGTGGTGCTTGTGGCCGTGCTTGTGGTGGTGCTTGTGTCCCTTGCCCTTGCCCTTGCCCTTGCCCTTGCCCTTCCCGGGTGCCTTGCCCGGCACCCCGTTGACGGCCGAGGTGTCGAAGGCAAAGGTGATCACCGAGGCGGCCACGGCGTCGGAGTTGACGTCGAGGGCGAACACGTTGACGTTGCCGTGGAGCTTGTACTTCTTGCCCAGCGACTTGTACACCGCCGGGTCGCCGCCGTCGGCGACCGGCGTACGGCTGTCGCAGGCCAGGTGGTAGCAGGGGTCGTAGGCGACTCCCGCCACACCCCCGAAGAGGGCGGCCTCCTCGGCCGTCTTGACGCCTTCCGCCCCGGTGAACAGACCACCGGCGGGGATGTTGACGTCGATGAAGGCGCCGTAGTCCGAGCGACCGGTGAAGTCGGAGGCCACCGTGGGCAGCTTCCGGGAGGCGAAGAACTTCTCGAACTCCTTCTCGATCTGCGCCGAACCCTCCGGCCCCGGGCCGGAACCCTCCTGTGCCGAGTCGTCACCGTCGTACACCCCGAACACGTAGTTCGGCGAGCCGATCATGTCGAAGTTCAGGTAGAGGGCGATGTCGTCGACCTGCTGCGGGCTCAGGCTGTCCACGTAGTACTGCGAGCCGATCAGACCCGCCTCCTCCGCGCCCCACCAGGCGAAGCGGACCGCGTTGTACGGCTTGACCTTCGCCATCTGCAGGGCCACCTCCAGCAGCGCGGCGCTGCCGGTGGCGTTGTCGTTGAAGCCCGGCCCGGCCGGGTCCGAGTCCAGGTGCGCTCCGGCCATGACGACGTTGTCGGTGCGGCCGTGCTTGCTCTGGGCGATGACGTTCTCGGTGCTGCGGATCTCCGAGGTGGTGTCGGCCTCGATCCGCACGGTCAGGCCCGGCGTGGTGGCGAACTGCGCACCGGTGTAATAGGACACCGAGACCGCCGGAATGCCGACCGGGGCGCCGAGGGTGCCGGCGAACAGGTCGTACCGGTCCGCGTTGGCCTCCGGCGTACCGTTGCCCTGGTTCATCATGATCGCGCCGATCGCGCCGGCGGCCTCCGCGTTGGCGACCTTGTCACCGAAGGCGCAGGTACCGCGCTGCACCAGAGCGATCTTGCCGACCACGTCCACCCCGGCGAAGTCGCTGGCCTCGCAACCCGAGGTCGAGGCCCGCGGCGGGTCGAGGGCCAGGTCGACCGGGACGACGAGCCCCTGGGCGACCCCGGCGCCGGAGTAGTCCATCAGGGTGTAGTCGGCCCCGTCGACGTACGTCGTGGCCGTCGGCGCCACCTGGGCGAACGAGGAGCCGAACTCCTCGTAGAAGGCGAAGTCGAACTGCTGCCGGGTCACCTGGTACCCGGCCTTCTTCAGCAGCCGGACCACGTAGTCCGCGCTCGCGTCGTAACCCGAGGTTCCGGAGGCGCGAGTGCCGTTGTTGGCGTTCGCGATGTCCTGGAACTTGTCGAGGTGCTTGAGTACCCCCTTGACCGTCACCGCCTTGGTCAGCTTGGCGACGGTGTTGTTGTTCGGGCTGGCCTGCGCCGGGCCGGCCAGCGCCATCGTGCCCAGGAGGGTGCTGGCCGCGATAGCGGCAACCACCCGCCTACCTGAGAAAGGCACCACGATGTGCCACGTCCTTCCTCTGTGGAGATCCGGCTCCCCGCACCCCCGTGCGCCGGATGTTTGGTGGCCATCCTGCTGCACCGGACAGGACACGGCAAAGCATCTGTTCAGTCGGGTCACATAGACGTTCGTTCCAGTACGCCATCTGCCTCGGTGATTGGCCCGCAGCGACGGTGTCCAATGGCGACGATTGAGGCAGGTCAACGGCGGTTCAGCGGTGCGGACCCCGCAGGCCGGCCAGCAACTCGTCCAGGGAGTCCGGGTCGGCCCACCCGTTCACCGCGACCCGACCGGCCGGGTCGACGGTGATCTCGACCCGGTCCGGGCTGACCGACAGCTCGTCCAGCAGACCCGGGAACCGGTCGCTGAGCAACACGAACTCCTGATTGGTGGAACCCACCCAGGGGCGGGCGGTGTCGATCCGGTCCGCCTCGAAGGGACCGGCCACCAGCAGGTCGGTCGCCGCCAGCAGGGCGGCCACATCGGTACGCCCGGCCTCGACGGCCGCCGTCAACCGGGTACGGGTGTAGCCGGTGAAGGTCATCACGGACAGTCCGGCCGCGCCCACCTCGGCGGCCACCTCGGCCAGGGCGGCCGACTGGTCGAAGGGTTCCCCACCCAGCAGGGTCAGCCCCTCGGTGCCGGCGTCGAGCACCCGACGGGCCAACTCCCTCGGGGCCACCTGCTCGCCGCCGCGAAACCCCCACAGGTGGGGGTTGAAACAGCCGGGGCAGCGGATGGCGCAGCCCTGCACCCAGATGGCGGTCCGCTCCCCCGGCCCCTCGGCCCGGGTGGTGGGAAGGAACCGGGCCAGGGCCACCGTCTGCGCCCCGGAGCGCGGAATCGGAGCAGGTTCAGACATCCAGTACGCGTCCCTGCGGGGGTTGCCCCGGCGGTCGGATCGGCCGCGCGCAGACCAGACGGTCCCGCAGTCGGGCGTACTCGTGCGGGGCCAGTCCGGCGGCGGCGACGAACTCCGACAGGCTGCCGAAGCCACCCCGCCGGTCCCGCTCGATCAGCACCTGCCCGGCGCGCTGCGAATCGAACCCGGGCAGGGCGGCCAGGTCGTTCAGCCCGGCGGTGTTCACCTCCAGCGGCCCGGTGTTCGCCTCCGTCGGCCCGGCGGGGGTCACCGGTTGGCCCGGCCCCGACCCGGCGGCAGGTCCGAAGTAGTCCGTCGGCAGGGGCGGCGGATAGGCCGCGAAGGTCGGATCCCCGACCGGATACCCCGGGGCCGTCGGCGGGGAGTACGCCGGTGCGGTCGACTGAGTCGGCGGATACCACCCGGAGGTCGGGCCGGTGGGCGGGTAGGTCGGCGGATCGACCGGCGTGGCCGGCGGGTAGGACGACGAGGTCGACGGGTAGGTCGGGTAGGTGGGCGGGGTGGCCGGGCTCAGACTCGGCGGGGGTGCCAGGGTGCCGGGCGGGTACCCGCCGATCGGCTGCTCGTACCAGGGGCGGTAGCCGGCCAGGTGGCGCAGCCAGGCGGAGTTGATCAGGCAGGCGTGCACGATGCCGGCGATCCAGACGGCCAGCATCAGGCCGACCATCCAGTCGGAGAAGGCGCTCTCCGAGTCGGACGAGCCGGTCAGGATGAACGCCGCCCAGCCGACCACCAGATAGCAGCAGCCCGCCAGCCACCAGGCCGGCCGACGGGCCCGCAGACCCACGTAGAGGAAGCCGAACCCGCCGAGACAACTGAGGCCGAGGATCGGCAGCAGCAGCCACCAACTGTGCAGCAGACGCCAACTGAACTTCGCCGCCGGCGAGGGCTCCCCGGCCGGCATGAGCCGGGCCGCCGGATGGCCGACTCCTCCCGGCCCGGCCGGCGGGTAACCGGTGGAGGGCGCGTACCCCTCGGAGGGCGGCCACCCTCGCGGGTCATGCCCGCTCGACATCGTGCTTCTCCTGGCGCAGGACCGCGGGGGTACGGGCGTGGTCGGCGGTGAAGGCGCTGTGCACCGCCCGGGCCGCCAGCAGGTCCTCCAGCACGGCGACATAGTCCAGACACTGGTCGCCGAGGATGTCGTGGGTCTCGGCGCTGACCTCACCGGAACTACTCACGGTGATCACGATCCGGGGTCGCTCGGTCATCAGGACCGCCCCTGCACGGCGAACACCAGTCGGACACTGTCGTCCTCGATTACCTGTTCGGACTCCAGCCGCAGACCGGCTGCGGGGGCCTGCTGACGCAGCCGCTCCAGCACCGCCCGCTGCACCTGCCGTCCGTACGCGACATCGATGGCCTGGACCACCTCGACGGCCCGCTGCTCGTCGACCTCGCCGGCGAAGTGGGCCGACCAGATGCCGTCCGCATCGCGCTGGAACCTAGCCCGTACCCCGGCCCAGTCCGCGGTGATCACCTCATGGTCGACGCCGACCACCGCAGCGGTGTCGTGAAGGGCGGCGGCGAGCAGGTTCTCGTCCCGCATCCGGGTCTGCACCTGGCAGACCACCCGGCCCTGCCCGTCGCGGCCGGCCGAGACGCCCTGGGCCGCCGCCACGGCCGCGACGGCCAGCGGCAGCAGTACCAGCGAGATACTCATGATCGGTCTTCCGTTCTCCCTCGGGCGGAACTCAGAATTCCACTGCTCGTCCGCCCTGCCCGCGCGACGCGGGTGGGGTGTTGGGCGGTCGGACGATGTCGCGGGCCCCGCGATCCCAGTCCTCGGCGGCGGTGGCGGCGACGGCCCGGGTGTCGGCCCAGTTCCGCAGGGCGTCGATCCGCTCGGCCTGGGTGACACTGAGCGGCACCATGCTCACCACCGACTGGACCAGGTCGTCCGAACGCAGGGGACGCCGCTCGGAGAAGGCGTCGAAGAGCCCGCCGACGACGGCCTGTTCGATCTCCGCTCCCGAGTAGCCCTCACTCAGTCCGGCGAGTTCGGCGAGCAGCGGGTCGTCGAGGGTCAGCTCACCGGCGACGGCCGGGTTGCGGAGCCGCCGGGCCAGGTGCACCCGCCAGATCGAGGCTCGTTCGGCGCGGGTCGGCAGGTCGACGAAGAAGATCTCGTCGAAGCGCCCCTTGCGGAGCAGTTCCGCGGGTAGCGCCTCGATGTTGTTGGCGGTCGCGATGACGAAGACGGACTGCTTCTTCTCCTGCATCCAGGTCAGGAAGGAACCGAAGACCCGGGTGGAGGTGCCGGAGTCGCCGGTCCCACCCGCGAAGCCCTTCTCGATCTCGTCGATCCAGAGCACGCAGGGGGCGCTGGCCTCGGCCGTCCGGATGGCGGTCCGCATGTTCTGCTCGCTGGAGCCGACCAGCCCGGCGAAGACCCGACCGATGTCCAGCCGCAGCAGCGGCAACCCCCAGGCGGCGGCGATCGCCTTGGCGGTCAGCGACTTGCCGCAGCCGGGCACCCCGGTGATCAGGACCCCTCGTGGGGCGGGCAGCCCGTAGGCGGCCGCCTCCGCCAGCCAGGACCCGTCCCGCTTGGCCAGCCACCGCTTGAGGTTCTCCAGCCCGCCGACATCGTCTAGGTTGACGTCGGCGTCGACGAACTCCAGCAGCCCCGACTTGCGTACGGTCTGCCGCTTCTCCTCGTGCACCACCTCGAGGTCCTGGCCGTCGAGCATCCCGTCGTTGACCATGGCCCGGGCGAAGGCGTTCTCCGCCTCGTGCAGGGTCAGCCCGAGGGCCGCCTTGGCCAGCCGTTCCCGGCCGCGCTCGTCCAGCATCATCTGGATGCGGCCGCTGGCGGAGTTGGCGGCGATCATCCCGTCCAGCACCTGCCGGATCTCCGCCTCGGTGGGCAGCGGGAAGTCGACGATCGTCACCTCCTTGTCCAGCTCCGCCGGGATGTGCAGCACCGGGGAGACCAGCAGGAGGGTGCGCGGCACCGGGCCGGACTTGAAGGCGGCCACCAGGTCCCGCAGTCGCCGGATCAGGCCGGGGTTGCCGGGTCGACCGTCGGCGCCGAGGGCCGGATGCAGATCCTTGAAGATGAGTACGCTCGGCTGGTCGATCCGCAGGGCGGCGTCCAGGGCGGCCTCGCAGTCCGTGGTGCCCTGGCGGGAGGTGCCGTCCGGGGCCACCAGCCCGGTGGTCACCGACCAGGTCCAGACGGCGCGCGGGGTACGCACCAGGCTTGCGTCCTGGGCGATGGCGCAGACCTCGGCGATGACCCGCTGCTCCTCGGGGGATTCCACGTAGAGAATCGGAAACCGCGCCCGGAGCATCTGCGTCAGCGCATCGCGGAAGGCCACCACCATGCCGCATTCCCTCCCCCACAGAGCACGGCCGACGTGCGCAAACCATAACAGCACCGGACGACCCCGAGTTCAGGTGCAAGCGGGTGATCAGCGACAAATGATCAACACCGGCCACCGCCTCTCAGCTGCGCAAGCACATCGATACACGCCACGCCTGTGATCAACTACGCGGCCGGGTCGGTAAGCCCCACATGCCGCCATCTGAGTCGCGGCGCCGGCACGCCGTACACCCTTCGCTAGATCTGATCTGGCGGCTACCGGCCGCCGTCTCGCGCCGGTGAAGCGAAGCTGACCAACCACCGGCCGCCGTCGTTGTTGTAGGGGGTGGGCCGGAATTGTCGTACGGGTGCGCTGGGGTGAGGCAGCATCCGGGTCCAGAGGGCAGGCGCACCGCCGATGCCCCGGTGACCCGCAGGAGTCTGCTAACGGAAGGACAACGAGATCATGAATAGACGCGCCACCGGCCTCGCCATCGAGGCCGAGGGGCTGACCCGGTCGTTCGGTGAGACCCGTGCGCTGGCCGGCCTGGACCTGACCGTGCCGGCCGGCGCCGTGTACGGGCTGCTCGGGCCGAACGGTGCCGGCAAGACCACCGCGGTCCGGGTGCTGGCCACCCTGCTGCGCCCGGACGGCGGCAAGGCCCGGGTGTTCGGCCACGACGTGGTCGCCGAGGCCGACGCGGTCCGCGCCCGGGTGAGCCTGACCGGCCAGTACGCCTCCGTCGACGAGGACCTGACCGGTACGGAGAACCTGATCCTGCTGGGCCGACTGCTCGGCCTGCGCAAGCCGGCCGCCCGAGCGCGGGCCGAGCAGCTGCTGGCCGCCTTCGGGCTGACCGAGGCCGCCGGCCGGCAGGTGAAGAAGTATTCCGGCGGCATGCGGCGCCGCATCGACATCGCGGCGAGCATCCTCAGCACCCCCGACCTGCTGTTCCTCGACGAGCCGACGACCGGGCTGGACCCACGCAGCCGCAACCAGGTGTGGGAGATCGTCCGGGCGGTGGTGGCCCACGGCACTACCGTCCTGCTGACCACCCAGTACCTCGACGAAGCCGACAAGCTGGCCAGCCGGATAGCGGTGGTCGACCACGGCCGGGTGATCGCGGAGGGCACCCCGGGCGAGTTGAAGTCGTCCGTCGGCTCCGGCACGGTCCACCTGCGGCTGCGGGAGGCGGCGAAGCGGCCGGAGGCCGCGCAACTGTTGCAGACCACCCTCGGTGTGCCGGTGCAGTTGGATCCGGACCCGGTGGCGATCACCGCCCGGGTCGGTGGGGACGGCAGTGACCTGGACGCCAGCGCTCAGGCGGCCCGGGCACTCGGTGAGCTGTCCCGCGCCGGGATCGTGGTGGACGACTTCTCCCTGGGCCAGCCGAGCCTGGACGAGGTCTTCCTGGCCCTGACCGACCGACCCGCCGTATCGACGGAGACCGAGCGTGACCCCGTGGAGGTAGCCCGATGAGCAGCGACACCACCACCTCGACCGGTCGGGCCCCGGCGGTCTACGTGCCCTCGACCGAGGCGTTGGCGACCGTGCTCGCCCCGGGCGGGCGACCGCCCCGGCCCAGCCCTCTGGCCGCCTCCCTGGCCTTCAGTTGGCGCGCCCTGCTGAAGATCAAGCATGTGCCGGAGCAACTGTTCGACGTGACGGCCTTCCCGATCATCATGGTGCTGATGTTCACGTACCTGTTCGGCGGGGCCCTCGCCGACAGCCCGCGTGACTACCTCCAGTTCTTCCTGCCGGGCATCATGGTGACCAGCGTCGTGATGATCACCATGTACACCGGGGTCGGGCTGAACACCGACATCGAGAAGGGGGTCTTCGACCGGTTCCGGACCCTGCCGGTGTGGCGGCCCGCCGCCCTGGTCGGCATGATCGTCGGGGATGTGCTGCGCTACGTTCTGGCCGCGGTGGTGATCCTGACCGTCGGGCTGGTGCTGGGCTTCCGCCCCGACGGGGGTGTGCTCGGGGTACTCGCCGGGATCGGCCTGCTCGTGGTCTTCTCGTTCGCGTTCTCCTGGGTGTGGACCTTCTTCGGGCTGGTGCTGCGCAGCGAGAAGTCCGTGATGGGGGTCAGCATGATGGTGCTGTTCCCGCTGACCTTCCTCAGCAATGTCTTCGTGGACCCCTCGACCATGCCCGGCTGGCTCCAGGCCTTCGTCAAGGCAAATCCGATCACCCACCTGGTGTCGTCGGTGCGGGCCGCGATGGGCGGTACCACGGACGTGTCGAGCATGACCTGGACGGTGGTGTGGAGTGCTCTGTTCATGGTGGTGTTCGGCACCCTGACCATGTACCGCTACAACCGCCGCTGATCAGACACCCGTGCCGTGGCGGGCAGGCCGGTCTACAGCCGCCACGGCACGGGCTCGGTGGGCAGGTAGCGGCAGGCCGTACCGGTGGAGACCGACTGACGTAGGTGGGCGGCGAGCGGCGGGTGTTGCTGCTCGAGACGACGCAGGGTGTGCCGGATCCGGGCGGTGACGGTCTTGCGGGCCCGTTCCGCCTCGTCGCCGAGACGGCGGTTGCGGCCGGCCAGGCCGGCAGCCGAACGTAGTTGGTCGATCAGGGCTCGCCGCTCGTCGTCCAGGGTCGCCACCCGCGCGGTGTCGTCCCGCATGGCCGCCCGGTCGATCTCGTCGTCGAGGAGCGTCAGGTGCCGCCGGTAGCGGTTCCTGGCCTCCTCGTCGAGGATGTCGTCACCGCCGAGCCGACGAGCGGCGACCAGTTCCGGCCCGGCGGCCGGGTCGAGCAGCCCGACCGCGGGCACGTCGGCACCGGGCCGACCGAGCAGCAGATGCAGGTCGTTGAGCCCTTTGGCGTCCGGCAGGTACGCGGTGGTGCCGCCGTAGCTGAGCCGCCACACCGCCCCGTCCCGGCGGAACTCGTACGCCAGGGCGGTTGTCGCCCCATCCGGCTCGGCTTCGAGCAGTGGCCCACCAGCCCGCTCCGGAGAGGAGCCGATCGGTGTGGGATCGGTCAGCCGGGCGAGCACCTGTCGCATGTCGAGGCTGCGGGCCTCGCGCTCGGCTTCGCGGCGCAGGTCGGCCGCGACCTCCGAGTCGCCGGGACCGTTGCGGGCGGTGAGGGCGTCGGCCAGTGCGGTGCTGGCGATCAGCGACCAGGGCCGCGAACCCATCCGGTCGGCGTTGTCCCGGGCGGCGGTGAAGCCGGCCACGGCCTCGTCCCAGCGTTTGTCGGCCGCGTCGACCACGGCCAGCCAGTGGTCGACCGGGCCGCTGATGTCGCAGCCGTACACGGCGACCAGCCATTGACCCCGGTACGGCAGCAGGGCCTGCCGGGCGGCCTCGCAGCGACCGGGGTCGGTCACCGTGACCTGGGCCTGCAACCGCAGCCACAGCGGCAGGATCACCGACGGGTACGCGCCACCGGCCGCTGCCAACCGGGCGGTGATCCGGGCGGCGTGGCGGTGCTCGCCACGCTCGGCAGCGGTGACCGCGTGGAGCAGTTCGAGGAACTGATGCTCGGCCGCATCAAGCCCGTCGAGCAACGCCTGGGCCTCGTCGAGGCGCCCACGCAGCAGCAACAGCGACCAGATCAGGTGACGATCGATGAACAGGTGTTTGTCGTTCTCCCACCCCTCCCACCACAAGCCCGTCGACGGTTCCACCTCGGGGCTGCGCAGTTCGGCGTAGCAGGCTTCGGCGGCCGCGAAGTCGCCCCGGAAGGCGCTGACGATTCCGCTGTCGATGTTGGCGGCCATCCGGTGCCGGACCTTGCCGGCCCGCCGGCCGGCGGTCACGAAGGCGGTGAGCTCGTCCAGGTAGCGCGGGTCACCGAGTTCCAGTAGCGCGACCCAACGCAGGGAGGTGGCCCAGAGCGGGGTCTCCTGGTCACCGGAGCGGCGGGCCACCTCGCGGATCTCGGCGGTGAGCGCGGCTCGGCGGGCCGCCATTCCCGGTCCCCATGCGGCGTCGTGGCGGGCCCAGAGGCTGACGCTGAGCGCACCGTCGTCCTGGTTGCGTCGGGCAAGCTCCTCGGTGGCGTTGATCAGGCCGACTTCCAGGGTCTCGACCGGCACGTCGGACCCCGGCTCCCCGACGAGCCGCCGGTACGCCTCCCGCACCAGCGCCTCCGTGTCGATCTCCGGCCGCGAGGTGATCTGACAGTGTCGATAGACGCTGAGCGCGAAGCGGGCCAGCAGCGCAGGTTCGTCGACCGCCAGCGCCTGCACGGTGGTCTCGGCCAGCAGTCGACTCGCCTCGGCCTGGTCGCCGGTGTGGAAGAGACGATCGGCCAACTCGATCATGATGCGTACCCGCTGCACCTCGTCCCGGCTGATCACCAGCGCCCGACGCAGGTGCACTGTCGACTCCTCCAAGGCGAGCCGGCAACTGGCGTCGCGGGCGGCGGCGATCAGCAGGTCGGCGCAGCGGTACGGGTCGAGACGGTCACCGGCCAGCCAGGCGTGCCGGGCCAGGTCGGCGGGGACCAGCCGCTCGGTGAGCGCGGCGTGCTCGTCGACGGCGCGGACCACGGCGGCGTGGTGATCCTTGCGATCGTCGTCGGTGAGCCCTTCGTAGAGGGTCTCCCGGACCAGGTCGTGGGCGAAGGCGTACCCGCCGTCGGGGTGGGCGAGCACGAGTCGCGCGCTCACCGCGACGTCAAGGAGGTGGTCGAGTCGGGTCGGCGGCAGCCCGGCGCTGGCGGCCAGGACCGCGCGGTGGAACTCGCGGCCCAGCACCGCAGCGACCACGAGCGCATGGACCACCGCCTCCGGCAGATGATCCAACCGTCTGCGGACCACCTCCCGGACACCGGGCGCGATGCCGCTCGTCGCGCCGTCGACGTGCCAGAGCCGAGCGGTCTGCTCGACGAAGAAGGGGTTGCCGCCGGTACGCCGGTAGACGTCGTCGACGCAGTCGGAGGTGGGCTCCCGCCCGGTGATGCGGGCGATCAACACTCCGACGTCGTCCCGGGACAGGCCGGTGAGGGTGATCGTGGTGGCCTTGGCGGTCAGCGACATCAGCAGCGGGCGCAGTGGATGATCACCCGCCTCGACCTCGGCGTCCCGGTAGGTGCCGACGAACAGCAGCCGCTCGTACCAGGTGTGCTGGGCGGCGAACTGCAGCAGTCGCATGGACGCCGGGTCGGCCCAGTGCAGATCGTCCAGGACCACCACGACCGGCCGATGTTGGCTGACGGCGACCAGAGCGGTGGTGACCGCGTCGTAGAGGGCGAACGCCTCCTGCTCGGCCGCGTCGCCCGCACCGTGCGGACCGGCCACCACGGAATGACCGGCCGGCTCGCCGTGCAGCAGGGCGAGGGCCGGCTCGGCGGACTCCCGGGCCACCGCCCAGTCGGCGGCCGACCGGCGCAGCCCACGCAGCACCTGCAACCAGGGCCAGTAACCGGGCGCGCTGGCCGAATCCCAACAGGCGGCGCCGAGGACCAGGGTGCCCTGCCGGCGGGCCTCGTCGGCGGCGGCGGTCACCAGGGTGGTCTTGCCGATGCCCGGCTCACCGCCGACCAGCACGAGGCCGCCATGACTGGCGGTGGCGCGGTCCAGTTCCGCCCGTAGCAGGCCGGCAGGGTGTTCCCGCCCGATCAGCACTCCGCCGGACTGCGCCCTCATGAAAACCGACGGTAGCCGACCGGGCCGACATTGCGGGCGCTCCGAACAGCCAACCTGCGTCACGTACCGGCACGGTTCCGGTCGGCCTGCGAAGGCCACAGGCGGGCGTCGCCCGCCGACCCGGCGCCAGCTGCGATATCACCCCAAACGCACCACCGCCGCCACAGTCGGGACCTACCGTGGTGGTGGGCGACGCTTCCCACGCGTCCGGTAACCGTCGAAGCGACACGGGGGTGTCCATGCGGCGACCGAAACGCGGCCCGGTCTTCGAGACCGGGCTGTGGCTGCGGCAGCGTCGGCGACGATGGCGGACCCGTCGGGAACGCGCCGACGAACGTCGCACCCGACGGCGCATCGACGAACGGGCCGCTCGTGCGCCGCGTTGGCGACGCGGTCACCGGGTCCTGTGGTGGGTGATCGTCGGCGGCGCCACTCTGCTGGTCCTGTGGTTGGTGTACTCACTCGTCGGGGCGGTGCTGAGGAAGGACCTGCTCGGCAGTCGTGGGCCTTCGACCTGGTGCAACGGCTCGGAGGCCGGGCCCTACTACTGCGGGCAGGTGCTCGATTTCGTCAAGGGGCTGCTGGCGGCCGCCCTCGCCGTGGCGGTGTTCCTGTTCTGGCGATACCGCCGGGTGCTGCGGTCGTATCGGAAACAGGCCCGCAACCAGCAGCAACTCGCGGTGCCCAGCGCCGAGCACGACATCAGCGACATCGAGGTGGTGGGTCGGGAGGACCTGTGTCAACTGATGGTCCGGCGGGTGCGGGATCCGCACAACCGTCGACCCCTCCTGCTGGTGGGCGGCATCGGCACCGGCAAGACCACGACCCTGGTCAAGCTGGCCGAGATGCTGATGGAGGTCGGGGTGGTCCCGGTCGGGATCAACCTGCGTGACGTCCAGACACCGGCGGACCTGAACTTCCACACGCTGGCCCGGCAGCGTTTTCAGGCTGTCATCGACACCCAACTGCACGCCGAGGGCGAGGCGGACAAGACCTGGCGGCAGTTGTGGCGGGAGAACCGGCTGGTGGTGCTCGCCGACGGCCTGGATGAGGTGCTGGCCGGCACGGAACAGCCCTATGACCGGGACAGCCTGCTCCGCCAGGCGGTCGGCGAGGCCAAGCGGGAGAACCTGCCACTGATCATCACCTCCCGTCCCCAGGACCCGTTGCGCGCCCTGGACGCGGTGCTGCTCCAACTGGAACCCCTCTCCGAGGGCGCCGCCTTCGGATACGTACGCAACCAGGGTCGCCAGGTCGACGCGACACCCAAATGGGATCAGGCCACCTCGTTGATCAAGATGGCCGATGTCGCCGACTCACCCTTCTACCTGCGGATCATCGGCAAGCTCTACCAGGTGAACCGGTTGGATCGGGTGCCGCTGGGCCCGGGCCGGGCGGTGACCCGCCGACGGCTGCTGGACGAGTGGCATCAGGCACTGGTGGAGGGGGACCTGTACGAGGACTACGGCCTGCCGCCCAGGGAACGCGGCGAGGCGATCGAGGTGCTCTCCGCACTGGCCTGCCTCGGCCTGCGCGACAACGCCCTCAAGGTCCGCACCAGCGAACTCAGCCCGACCGGAGAGTACGCCGACACCGGCCGCCGGCCGGACAGCGATCCGGTCCCCCGGCAGGCCGGTGACGGCGACCGACAGCGGATCCGGGAGGAACTGGACACCCGACTGGACAAGCTCAGTGTGGACAATCCGCAGGATCTCGGACTGGCCGAGACCACCGGCGACCGGCTCAACATGGTGGTCAAGGAGCAGGACGGCGTCCGATTCCAACACGGGGTGGTGCAGGCGTACCTCGGCTGTCGCTTCCTCGACGCCGCGCTGCGGGACGAGGGCTTTCTGCGCCGGGCACTGCGCAACGGGCCCGGCCGGGAACTGCTGGCCGCCCTCACCCTGTACTCCGGCCAGGAACCCCCCACCGCCAGGTCGGCGGGTGACGGGGACAGGCGAGTGGAACTGGTCCGGATGGTCAGCCAGGAGGCGGTCCGGACCCGCAACCGCACCCAAGCGGTGGAGATGTTCGCCGCCGCCCTGGAGATGGACGCCGCCATCGGCCACCCCACCCACCGTGAACTGGCACAGCAGATCCGCCATGCCTGGCGCCACTACCAGGGAGACGGCTCGATCACCGACCGGCCGCTGGAGGACGCCAAGATCGCCCTGATGCACCGGTTCGGCGACGCCGCACGGCTGATCGACCAGGAGCGCGGGCCCGAGCCGGGGTACCAGTCGCTGTTCAGGATGATGGCGACGGAAACCTCGTACCTCACCAGGCTGGCGGCGGCCCGCGAACTCGGCAGAGGTGGCGACCCGGCCGTGGTCGCCCTGCGCAGCCTGCTCGACGACCAGGACGCCGACCTGCCCGACGACCCGGACACCGACCTGCCGGACGAAGACCCGCAGGTCCGTCGGGAGCGCCTTCGGCAACTGCGGGCCTGGCTCGCCCCGTCGCTGTTCCTCTTCGCCGGCGACCCACCCGAACGGCCCGGCTGGCGGCCCAGGTCCGAGGCCGAAGACCTCCTCCGTGCCTGGGTGGGTCGACTGCGCACCGACGACGAGGCGACCCGGGTCTGGGAACTCCAACTGGCGCAGGGTTTCCGACTGGCCGCGAACTGCCGGCACTTTTCGGCACACCGGGGTCGGCTAGCCGAAGCGGCCGAGGAGGCGCTTCGACACTCCCGGTTCTGGTACTCGCACCTGACCCTCATCCAGGCGCTCACCCTGCTGGCCCTGCCGGAGAACCCCGCCGAGTCGCTGGGTGAGATCGGCCGGCACGGTTCCGACCCGCGCGGCCTGGTCGACTACTGGCTGGCCATCGCCGGCGGCGGGAACGCCGCCCCGCAGCCGGGCGGCGGATCGGCGCACCCACTGGTGCGGACGGTCGCCGACGAGTGCGTCGCCGCGCTGGTCGACCGGCACCCCGAGCTGCACTGCTGGGTCGACGAGCACGAGATCGTCGGTCGGGTCGGCTCGGCCAGTCCACAGCCGGCCATCCGTCGACAGCAGGCATCGTGGCTGCCACCCTCGCACGGTTGGGCGGTGCTGAAGCCACGGGCACAACGCCTACTCGCCGACGTCATGCTGCTGCTCAATCTCGCCGACCGGGGTGGTGACGACGTCGAACGCACCCGCCGGCTCGGCCGATCCAACCGCTCGGAACTGCCCCCGTGCCTCACCATCGACCGCACCGCCATGCGGGTCAATCTCAGCCGCCGGCAGTCCCGGGACGTCCAGCCCGGTGCGACCTGCATCGACGACTGCCCCTTCCGGCTCTGCCCGTTGCCGCCCAAGGGCGAGGAGTTGGCGTACCAGATGGACGAGGCGTTCTGTGCCAACCAGGCCGATCTCGTCGGGCAGTGGCGTCAGCCCTCCTCCTGGGCCTGGTGGCAGAAGGTGGACCGGGAGGATCTGCGCGACTTCTGGCGGGAGATGTCGGAGCGGATGATTCCGGCCTGGCGGAAGTAGGCCGCCTCACCACCGCGCGGGATGGGTCACCTGGGCCAGGTGGGCCAGGATGGCCTGGTTGGCCTCCCAGCCGTCCGGGAACTTCACCGGCACGTCCAGTTGTGGCACATCGGTCGAGGGGTGGGCGTCCAGCAGCTCACCGATGCCGGCCCGGGCCACCACCACACAGGCCTGCCGGTGCCGGGAGGCGAGCACGCAGAGCCGCCCCGACTCCAGGTGGAAGGCGGTCGCGTCACGTCGACCGGAGAGCGGATGCAGCACGATCGTCAGGTCGTACTCCCGGCCCTGGAGGCGGTTGGCGGTGTCGACCGTGACCCCCGCTCCGGCCTCGCCCAGCTGCGCCCGGATGGCCGCCACCTGGTCGCGGTGGGCGGCTCCCACGGCAATCCGGTCCGCGCTGACCGGCGCACCGTCCGGGGCCTGCTCGCAGACCGCGACCGCGCCGCGCGCCAGCACCCGCAACGCGAGCGCGGCGCACGCCGCGGCAGCCTCCGCGTCGGTACGCAGGGTGTGCCGGGCCGGCAGCTCGTACAGCGCCCAGCCGGTCTCCGTGGCCAACTCCACCGCCCGGTCCACCGCGTCGCCCCGCCCGGCCCCGGTCAGCCGCAGGGCCCGGTCGGCGGGGGCCGTCCCGGACCGGAAGCCGGTGAAGGGGTAGAACGCCTTCGACACCACCGGGGCGGCCGAGGCGGGCAGCCGCCAGGAGACCGGCAGCCGGTGCACCGGCAGGTCAGGGTTGTGCCGCAGCAGCACGGTCACCGCAGACTGCATCGGATCCCAGGTCAACCCCGCCCACCGACCGACCTCGACCGTGGAGAAGGGGTCCAGCTGCCCCGGATCCCCCACGAACAGGGCCCGATCGAACCTGCCGGCCACGCGCAACAGGGCGTCCGAGCGCATCTGGTACGCCTCGTCCACGATCGCCCACGGCCAGCAGCCCTCGGTGACCGTGGCCCACTTGGCGGCCGTACCGATGATGACGGCCGAGGCGGCCAGGTCGGTGACCTTGGCGGCGACCCGGACCTGCTCGTGCGCCCGCACCCGGGCCGAGGGCCGGTAGTCGCTCGCGGACAGCCGGCCCACCCGCAGCTCGGGGGCCTTACGGGCCAGCCGGTCGATCAGGTCGTCCACCTGCTCGTTGGTCTGCGCGATGACCATCAGGGGCTCGCCGGTGGCGGCCAACTCCACCGCGGCCCGCACCACCAGGGTCGACTTGCCCGCCCCCGGCGGCGAGTCGACCACCACCCCCCGGTGCGCCCCGGAGCGCAGGTCGGCAAGCACCGCGGTGATCACCCGATCCGCCTCGACACCCGGCGGCACATCCCACTCGAGAAGCATCCTCGCCCACCCTCACCCCTGCGGTCCTCGCACCCTACTCAGCCGCACCGACATCCGCCCCGGCACGCCGGTCCCGCAGCGGTCGGTGCCCGGCCCGCCGACCAGGTATGCGCCTCGCGCATATTCGGCGGCGTAGCGGGTAGCCGCGTCGCGCAGACAGGCGAGAGGCGGTCCGGGATGGCGAAGTACCTGCTCGCGGCGACCTACCAGGGCAGTGGTCTGGAAGGGCTGACCGTGGACGGCGGGACGGTGCGCGTCGAGGTCGTCCGGTCCCTGGTCGAGAACGCCGGTGGTCGGCTGGAGCTCATGTACTTCTCGTTCGGCGAGTACGACACCTACGTCCTGTTCGACCTGCCCGACCACGTCACCGCCGCCGCCATGGCCATCGCCGTACGAGCGGGCGGCCTGGTGAACGGCCACCTCATCCCCCTGCTCACCCCGGAGCAGATCGACGCCGCCGTCAACCTGCCGATCGCCTACCAACAACCCGGACGCTGACGGACCCGGCGGTCGTACCGAGAACTGCGCGTCAGGCGCAGAGTGCCGACTGTTTCGCCGATGAGATTTCCCGGCGTCGCGGCGACGATCAATCGATGCGACCGACCCACCCGCAGCACGTACCCGATCGCGCCGGTTCGTCCGGCGTCGAGGACGGGTGGCTGGTCGCCCGCTGGCGGCGCGCCCTGGCGGTGCTCGCGCCGCTGGTCGCGGTGGTGCTCGGCGCCGCGATGGCCGTGCAGTGGGAGGTCGGCGGCGGCCGAGCCGTCTGGTCGCTACCCGCTCCGGCGCGATGGATGGCCGAGAACCTCCCGCTGTTCGCGGGTTCGGAACCGGCGTGGATCTGGCGCGGACCCTTCTTCGTCTCGGTGCTGCTGGCACTGCCGCTCGTCTGGACGGTCACCGGCCGCGCCACCGCGGCACCTCGACGCCTAACGAGGTACGGGCTCCTCGCCGCGACCATCGCGATCGGCCTTGAATACAACAGCCCCGGGTACGGGTGGCTGTTCGACCTCGTGGCCCTGTTGACGGCGTTGGTGGGCACTGTGTGGTGCGGACTCCAGGGTCTGCGTCGCGGGATGCTGCCACGCCGGGTCGCATGGGCGCTCGTCGCCGCGCTGCCGCTGACGCCGCCGGCCGGCTTCCTCACCTTCTGGTACCTGCCACCCGGCCTGACCATGGGCCTACTGCTCGCCTGGGCGGCTGCCGCCATCGCGGCCGGCGCGCCACCTACCCCGAAAACTTAATCATTGATAAACATGCATGTAACTCTTTAGCATTCTCACCATGCGTGCTCGCCGCTTCACCCTCGTCGCACTCCTCGCCGCCGCGCTGGGGCTCTCCGGCACGGCCATCGCGTACGCGGCCGACGATCCGGTCATCCTGACCACCCCCGGTGCACCCGTGGTGGTGACCAACGAGTCGCACCTGCTCACCCTGACCTGGGCACCCTCGACCTGGATCGGCGAGCCCGGTGGAACGCCAATCCGGCACGAGGTCCGGGCGTGGCTCGGCCCCAACACCTACCGCAGCCTCGGCACCACCACCGGCACCGACCTCACGCTGACCGACCTGGCACCCGGCACCGAATACCGGCTCACCGTCTGGGCCTCCACCAACGGCGGATACTCCCTCGACTCACCGCAGGTCCCGGTGCGCACCGCGTACGGAAAGGCCAGAGTGAGCTACCACAACATGGACTGGTCACCCACCGACAACCAGATCCAGCACGCCCTCCAGATCGTCAACACGGGCACCACCCCGCTGGACCTGACCGAGGTGCGGGTGCGTTACCACGTGACGTTCGAGGGCGGGAACACCTCACTGGTCACCAACTGCGACTGGGCCGCGATCGGCTGCGCCAACGTGCAACACCATCTCCAGTTCTTCCCGCTGCCCCAACCGCCACCGCCGCCGCCGACCCGCACTCCGACCCCGACTCCGACTCGGACGGTCCTGCCGCCGCACGGTACGTCGATCCCCGGCTGGATCGAGCTGACCTTCGCCAGCGGGACGCTTGAGCCCGGCGCGTCGACCGGCCCCATCCAGCTACGCCACCACCGCCCGAACTGGACGGCGATCGACGAGCGTGACGACCGCAGCTGGCAGCAGGCCACCGGCGGCTGGACCGAGAACAGCCGGATCACCCTCGACGTCAACGGCATCCGCGAGTACGGCGACACCAACGCGTAAGCCGCACAGTCCGTCGCGCTGATCGCGGCACCCACCAACTGACTCTCTCCCCCCACCCGCCGTAGATCTTGGTACGAGACCGCCCTTCCGAGGGCCGTTTCGTACCAAGATCTGTGCGTCAGAAGCGGATTCCGGTGACAGCGCCCGAAGCAGGACAGGCGTGCGGCAACCTTCCTTGTCCTCTACGTCACGAATACCGCCGAGGATCCCGGCAGGGGAGCCCATGAGGACTTCCGTGAACAGCTCATCGAGGTCGCTCAGGACACGGCCGACTTCGGGCCGGAGGCAACCCCAGTGGACGTGTTTACCTGGTACTGCCAGGGCAGGTTGCAGATCAGCTGATCGAGCGTCGACTGGCGCTCACGGCGACCGTACGAACCCACTGATCAGGGGCTGAGTCTTCGGGCTGTCTCGGCCGACTGCCAGCTCCGCAGCGCGTTCTTGATCCGCCGGTTCTCGGCGCGTACCTCGGCGAGCTGGCGCGACCGCTCCCCCAGCTCGTACGCGAGCCGGTGCAGCAGGGCGTCGACCTCGTCGACCTGGTAGCCGCGCTGGGCCAGCCGGGTGCGGGGCAGGGCGAGTTCGGTGATCTTGTCCGGGGTCAGCTGGCCGCGCAGGGCGTTGTGGCTGCGGTAGACCGTCATCGCCACGGGATCCGTTCCGGTAGGTGGATCCGCTCGCCCGGCACCCCGGCGGCGAGCAGCCGCAACCGTGACCCGGCCAGCATCGCCGGCGGCCCGCAGACGTACACCTCGTGCTCTGGGCGCAAATGGTCGAGGGCAACGGTGAGTGCATCGCCCCGCTCCCCCGGCTCGGCCAGCTCGTCGTGGGAGAAGGTCGGCACGATCGTCAGCCAGTCGTGGCGCAGCTTGTCGAGGGTGATCGCGTCGTACAACGCCTCCACCGAGCGGGCTCCGACGACCAGGATCACCCGCCGGCCATCCGGGTCGGCGGCGGCCTGCTCGACCAGGGCCCGCAGCGGCGCCAGCCCGGTGCCGCCGGCCACCAGCAGCAGGTCACGCCCGCCGCCCAGGCTCAGCCCGGTATCCGTGGGCGGGCCGAGGTGGAGCAGCTCTCCGGGGCGTACCTCATGGGCCAGGCTGGTGGAGACGGTGCCGCCGGGGACCGCGCGGACGTGCAGCTCGACGGTGCCGTCCGGGCGCGGCGCGTTCGCCGGGCAGAGCCAGCGCCACCGGCCGGGCCGGCGCGGCGTGCACACCGGCACCGCCTGGCCGCACTGGTACGGCAGCCGCCGCCACGGCCGTACCGTCAGGATGGCGACGCCGTCGCAGAGCCGGTCGTGGCCGATCACCTCGGCCGGCCACCAGGCCGGGCCGTCGTCCGCCCGCGCGGCGGCCCGCTCGACCTCCGACCAGGGCACGCGGGTCTGTAGCGCATCGTCGATGACGGCGGCGTGCGCCGGGTGCAGACCATATCGACGGTACGCACGGCCGAGCACCGCCAGCAGCGCCAACCTGTTCGGACCGTCGACGCTGGTCGTCAGCTGGCGCAACGCGGCGTGCAGCAGCGGGGCCGCCCGCTCCGGCAGCAGACCCGGGAAGCGATCCTCCACCGCCTCCCAAAAGCTCGCGGCACCCAGGTCCCGGCGCGTTTTCAGGACCCCCATCAGGTAGTCGACCGCACGCCGGTGCTGCGCCTCCGACCAGCCCAGGCTCGGAACCTCGGGCTCGTCGCCGGTCCCGCTGGTCAGCGACCGCGCCAGGTGCGTTTTCAGCCGATCCCAGTCCACCCCGATCAGGTACGCGGACAGCTCCACGTCCGCCGCCACCAGACTCAGCCAGCGGCCGACCGCCTCGCGTGCCTCCGCCTCGGTCATCGTGTCCGGCCCTCGGCTTCGCGCTGCTCCCCGTTGAGCTGCTCGGCGGTGAGGCCGGCGGCTTCGAGGGTGGTGTGTCCCCAACGAGCCAGGCGGCACGGGTACGGGACACGTTCGCTGCGGCAGAGCAGACCGTGCGGCCAAGCCTCGGGCGCGTGAACGCGAACCGCCAGCGTGGCGAGGGCCAAGTCCTCGTCGGTGACCGGGGTGAGGACGGGAAAGTCGGCGAGTACGGCAGACATCGGCGGGCGCCTCCGGTGGTGTGCTGCGTGGATCGGCACCGGGGCGGGCGGGAGCGGCGAATCCGCGATCGGGGGACGCGGTACGCCGGAGCCAGCACCCGCCCCGGGCCATGCACCCAGCCTTTGCGAGCAGCTGACCAGGCACTACAGCGCCGATGGAGCCTGCGTGATGCAGAAATGAGGCATCTGCGTACCCGCGGGTTCGACGGAGTGTTACTAGAGTGGCGGCAGAACGGAGGGAGATCAGGCGTGGCCCTGAAGCGACACCGGCTCTGTCAGCGGCGCAAGGCCCTCGGCTACAGCCAGGAGCGCTTGGCCGAAGCCCTCGGCGTGGAACGGTCGACCGTGGTGCGCTGGGAGAGCGCCGAGACTGATCCACAGCCATGGCATCGGACCCGGATCGCCTCTGCGCTGGGAGTTACGCTCGAACAGCTCGACGACATGCTCATCGACGTGTCAGTGGCAGCGCATCGAAGGCAGGCCATGGAAGGTGACACTAGGAATCCCGTTTCCGCTGCTGCTCGCCCCGAGCTGCTGAGCGGCCTCCGGACGTTCCTCACCAGCTACCTGGCGGCCCCGGCTCGGCCAGCTCAGTCGCCTGTCGAGGTGCGGCGTTCTGTGGGCCGGGTGCACAACCTCTACCAGCGAGCGAGTTACACGTCCGCTGCTCGACTACTGCCGGACGTGCTCAGCCAAGCAACGGAGCTATCCAGCCGGTCGACCGGGCTGCATCGCAGCACTGCGTTTCGGCTGCTCGCCGCCGCCTACATCGCGGCGTCGAAGGTTGCCGCCAAAGTCGGTGACGGCGACACCGCCCTACTGACCGCCGATCGGGCTTCCACCGCCGCGAGGCTGGCTGACGACCAGGCATTAGCGGCCGTCGCGGCCTACCAGGCAGCCTGCGGCCTCTTGCGGCTGCCGGGGCGAGCGAGCGAAGCCGAGCAGGTCATACGGAGCAGCCTTGAGCGCTTGACCTCTACTGGCTCTGCTGGCGATCCCGACCTGCTCTCCGCTCGGGGAGCATTGGTGCTTCTAGCTGCGGTGATGGCGGCCGGGCAGGGCAACCCGAAGGAGGCCGCCCAGTTCCTGGCGCAGGCAGAGAGATTGGCGTCGACGCTCGGCGGTGACCGCAACCGGATTTGGACCGGCTTCGGTCCAACGAACGTCATCATCCACGCAGTCTCCGCTGCGGTTCGGGCCGGCAACGCATACCAAGCCCTGGAGATCGGAACACGCCTCGACACCTCGCGGCTGCCGCCGGTGCTGGTTGGCCGCAGGGCACAGGTGCACGTTGACCTGGCAGCAGCAGCGATGATGTCAGCCTCCGACAGGTCCGTATCGGTGTTGCACCTGCTGGAAGCCGAGCGCGTGGCCGCCGAGGTAGTTCACGCCAACATCCAGGCGCGCACGCTTCTGCTCGACCTATTGGCGAAGGAGCGGCGAATGGCGACGCCAGGGCTGCGGCCACTGGCAGAGCGGGCCGGGCTGCTCGTATGACTCGACCGGGTGTGCTGGCTCTGGTCGTCTGCGCCGCTCCCCCGGTGCTGCGGATCGGCGAGCTAATCGAACTGCTTCAAGAGGATGGCTGGACCGTCTGCCTCACCGCTACACCCACCGCTGCCACCTGGATCGACCGGGAGGCGTTGGCGCAGCAGACGGGGTATCCGGTTCGGGTCGAGTGGCGGATGCCGGGCGATCCTGAGCCGCACCCTCCGGCGACTGCGGTTGCCGCCATCCCGGCCACTTTCAACGTCATCAACAAATGGGCACAGGGGATCAACGACACACTCGCGCTCGGCGTCCTAAACGAAGCGCTGGGCGCCGACATCCCTCTATATGTGTTTCCCAACGTCAAGGCGCAACTCGCCGCCCACCCAAGCTACAACCGTCACTTGCAACTACTGCATGACGCAGGCGTCACCATGCTGCGGCTTGGCCGCGTGTTGCACTGGCGGACGATAGTTGACCAGCTCGGACCCTCCGGATAGCAGTCCGCCTACCCGGGCGGCTGAACTCGAGACACCTGGACAGCACGAAACTTATTGTCCCGCACCTCGACTCGGAAGCGCACCAACTCGCCCTCGAACAGGCTTGCGAACCGCATCTCTGGAACACAGTCATCTCGATGGAAAAAGAGATTTCCCGGAAACTCTTCATGTGCAATAAATCCGTACGTAGGTCCAGGAATCGAACAGATGCGCCCCACGTATTCCGGCAGCAGATCTGTTTCACCCACCCTAACGGCACGATTCCAAGCCGCCGCATGCTCCTTAGCTTCAAGGAGGGCAGTTGGCGACTCACGATGACGGCTCACCCGCTCCAGCGCGTGCATAAGCTGTCCTCCTCGATCAGAACGCATCAAGCGTGAAATGAGGGGCACGATCGGAGTTAACCGTCCCTCTACCGATTCGGGCAAGGCGACACCATTCCCCAGGGCCGAGAGTAGGCAATAGATGCCGATTGCCGCAGAGTCCGAGCATGCCGCCACTAGGCGACGGTCGACGATACCCTCTAGGAGGTATGGAATCGCAGTCTCGACTCCGAGCCACGCCTGATCGAACGCCGCAAGAGGACTTCGATCGGCGTCTCGCAGGTATTCCGCAAACCGTCGCCGAGCCTCTACCAGGCTCGTCACCGCTATCAGTTTGCCTCGACCTGTAGACGAACCGATGGCCGGTTCAATGAGAGAAATGCCGTCCTCAAACTGCTGGAGCCATACCATCTGATTACCAAGAGCTACGGCTGTTTCGCTCGTACGAAGGACTTTGTGCGCTTCCTGCGAATACGCAAAGGCGGCGTCTACATCTTTCAGATTTCTGGACAGATGGCCGGCAAGGAAGTGGGCCACGATCGCACGGTGCTCGCCCTGCGCCAATCGATACGCATTCTTATAAAGCTGTGTAGCTACGGCGTGTTGGCCTTGCGCTGCCCGAACAAATCCCTCTACGCGGTCAAGCTCCCAGAAGTCATGATTTAGACTTCGAGCCTGCTTAATTAGGCGGTACGCTTCGTCGTAATTCTCGTTCTGGGATGCAAGCAATGCCCTCCGAAGAAGCTGAGCCGTCGCCGTATCCCCCGAGTTTCGCGTTCTAACAACGATTGGAGCCAACGTACGGCTTGATGCTTCCCGAGCCCGCCGCTCCTCATCAACCCTATATTCCTCATCCCTCCTTGCGATCTCATTAGCGAAAGCGCTATTTGCAAGATCTGCGTGGCGCATGAACTGTGAGGCCGATTCCGAAATTCCGATCTCGAACAATCCGTCTGAATCCCGCCGGGGTGCCACGTTAACTAGAGATCCTCGGGTGAGCTCCTTAACGGCCCGACTAATGTCGTCAACCGCTCTTCCCGTTATAAGGACGAGGTCGTCCGACGCCACCGGCCGGCCTAGTGCGAACAACGCCAGCAGAGCTTCCTTGGCGTCCGCAGATAGCGCCTCGTAGACGCTCCTCACGCAGAAGTCAAGCAACTCCCCCTGATTCCGTATAAGCGTTAGTGGCTCACGCCCTGCCTCAACCGCAAGCACAAACCACTTCACAGCCAACGGGCTACATCGGAGTTTCTTTACGACCTCGCACCGGGCATTGGTACTGATCCGCTGGAGGGACGCGACTCTCCGATAGTTGATCAAATCAGACAACAGCCGCATAGAATCACGCTCCGATAGAGCAGTTAGCGGGTACCTCCTTTCAACCTCCCCCACCCCCACTCTACTCGTGACCAAAAAGCGAACGGTGGAAGGCAAGGCTTCGTACATATCGATGAAGGTCGTTGAGTTGACTGTCTCAAGATTGTCTATAACAATCAACGCGTTTACGCCGTCTAGCAAATAGGCCAGTTGCTCATAGGTTTTTACGCCCGGATCAACCGCCGCACTCAAAGCCTCAACTGCACCCGTAAGCGAGGTTACAGCTTGCGCTATTTGCCGAACACCCTCGGCAGTAAGGCGCTCCGTCTTTAACGAACACCAAAGAACGGCATCATAGGGCCGATCCGAGTCGTCGACGAGCTTGTATGCGATCTCAAGCGCAAGCGCCGTTTTTCCGATTCCACCTTCGCCCGTAACGGTAATCACACTTTCGCGGCCACGCTTGCACATGGCCAGCAAACGATCTACATCGGCTTCGCGGCCAATGAGACCGGTCTCATCATAATCGGGAAGGGGCAAGTTGTGCAAAGCAAGGCCATAGTCGCTAGGGTTAGGCTCACCCCGCGGCTCCCAAAATGGATCAGATTCCAGGTGCACCCAAGCATCTGACAGGCTACGCCACTGTGTTGACTGAAACATCCCCAGAAGACGCGGTAGCACTTCTGGATCACCCGCGCCTATCGGCCGGCCATGCATTACGCGGTTTCTGATGGTTACTAGCCGGTCCATATTCGAGGCAAGCTGGCGAATCTCTCGGGCCAGCCCCTCCGGCAGATGGACTCGGTTTCTATTTAGAAGGTCATATGCCTCTTTAAAGTCGAGAAACTCGACGATTTGATATTTTCCGGGCTCCGTCTCGGGTTCACGAAGTTGTTTTTCGCGCGCCCTCTCGAAAGCTCCCCCGAACGCCTCCTCTGGACTTATTTCCGTCAACACGTACCGTGCAAGAATGTCGCGCATATCACGCTCGAAGGCGTCGATTAGAGCGAACATTCGCATGCGCGTTAGGCGGAAGTTTACTTGGGGCGCCTCGGGAGCGACCTGCACCTAGACCTCCATCGACTGCCGTGAGTCATTTGTAGGACGTAGCTCTTTTTCCGGGACCGAAGCTTTTATGGCTTGCCCCCCAGGGCATGCCTTCTTCTCCCACTCCGACATCGCTGGGCCGAAAATGCAGGTAATGACACGGCAGTGGCGACGACTGGCGTAAGTCCTCGGATCCGCCTTGACGGAAATGCAGCATAGAGAGGACTTAAGAATTGGCTGTGCCGACAAGGGCAGGAATTCTTGGACCTTGTCCTCGATTCTGGTCTGCAAGTCCGCCAGCAAGTCACGTCCCTACACCTCCCCACAAGGCGCATAGCGACATTACCGGAGATGCCTTGGCGGTGGCACCCCTCGGCCTCCTGCCGGCTAAGCGCCTACATCCGCCACGGTGCCTGTCAAGCCCATCAAGGCCTGCAGGTTGCCCGACGCAACAAACGTCTTCGCAGGTAGAGCCGTACTTTGGGACCGACATTGGCATTCGTTCCTAGCGGGTTCTGGGACGACAAAGGGATGGACATATACCACAAATACGGATCGGAAGGTGTCAGGGACCCGACATCAGTCATCGAGGCGACGCGGCACGGGTCAATGCCACGGCGGGGTGGATCGGGTTACCTTGGCCGCGTGACGGCTCCTGACCCTGGCATCTATGAGCAGTTGATCACCCACGAGCTGGCCCAACGGCTTAGACAGGTCGATACCTCACTGATTCAGCGTGGCAAGCTCGATCCCGCCGACGCCCACAGGGCACTGGCCAAACACATCGCCGCCCTCACCCAGCGCGCCCTACAGGCAGTGGCGCATGGGGATGAGAGACTCCGGCGCCAGGTCGAACTAGCCAACCGCATCGCCGACGCCATCGCCGCATCGAATCCGCAGGCATTCACCTCGCAGGATCAGATCGAAGACACCGAGCAACTTCTGCATGCCATCGCGGCTTCACCGATACCACCAGCCCAACCAGTCTTCCCGCCACGCCCCGCCGCCTCGCTTGCCACCAGTGCTCTGCTGGTCAACGGCCGTCACCAGCCCCGCATCGGCCACGAAGTCACCTACGAGATGGCCTCGGCAGACTCCGTCGACCTGCTCTGCGCGTTCATCAAGTGGCACGGCCTGCGCCTCATCGAGCCCGCCATTCAGGAGCTGGCCGCTCGCGGCGGCCGCCTCCGCGTCATCACCACCACCTACTTGGGTGCGACCGACCAACGAGCTCTGGACCGGCTCGCCGAGTTGGGCGCCGACATCAAGGTCTCCTACGAGACCAGAACCACTCGCCTACACGCCAAGGCGTGGCTGTTCCGCCGCAACAACGGCATGACCACCGCCTATGTCGGCTCCTCGAACCTGTCGAAGTCGGCGCTGGTCGACGGGTTGGAATGGAACGTACGGATCTCGAACGTCGAGCAGCCGCACGTCATCGACACGTTCACCGCCACGTTCGAGGACTACTGGAACGACCCGGCGTTCGAGGCGTACGACCCAGCGAAGGATGGCGAGCGGCTGGGCTACGCGCTGCGGGGCGAGCGCGCCGACGAGGCCCCGACCGAGATTGCCAATCTGGACGTGCGGCCGTACCCGTATCAGGCGGAGGTCCTGGCCGACCTGGATGCGGAGCGGCGGGTGCACGGCCGCTGGCGCAACCTCGTCGTCATGGCCACCGGCACGGGCAAGACCGTAGTGGCAGCCTTGGACTATCGCCGGCTGTACAAGGCCGGGGACGTGGATTCGCTGCTGTTTGTTGCCCACCAGGAGCAGATCCTGAGGCAGAGCCGGTCGACCTTCCGGCAGGTGATGGGGGACGGCAGCTTCGGCGAGACGTTGGTCGCCGGGGACAAGCCGAAGCAGTGGCGGCATGTGTTCGCCTCGATCCAGTCGCTGCACCGCCAGGAACTCGACCCCGTGCAGTTCGACATGGTCATCGTGGACGAGTTCCACCACGCCGAGGCCAAGACGTACGCCCGGCTGTTGGAGCGGCTGCGGCCGGGCGTACTCCTTGGCTTGACGGCGACCCCCGACCGGGCCGACGGCCGCGACGTACGGCGGTGGTTTGACGGGCATGCGGCCGTGGAGCTGCACCTGCGGGAGGCGCTGGACCGGCAGTTGTTGGCGCCCTTCCACTACTTCGGGCTGCACGACGACGTGGATCTGTCGCATCTTCAGTGGAAGCGCGGGCAGGGCTACGACCGATCGGAGTTGGAGAACCTCTACACCGGCAACCAGGCGCGGGCACGGCTGGTGCTACGGGCTGCCCAGAGGCTCGTTGACGTGGGGCGGATGCGGGCTCTCGGGTTCTGCGTGAGCATCGGGCACGCCAAGTTCATGGCCGACTGGTTTACCCAGCGGGGCGTATCGGCAGCGGCCGTGACGTCGGAGGTCGGCCGACCGGAGCAACACGGGCTGATCCGGGACTTCAAGGCCGGCAAGCTGCGCGTGCTCTTCACCGTCGATCTGTTCAACGAGGGCGTCGACCTGCCGATGGTCGACACAATCTTCCTGCTGCGGCCCACCGAGAGCGCCACGATCTTCCTTCAGCAGCTCGGCCGTGGCCTGCGCCTGGACGACGACAAGCCCTGCCTGACCGTGCTCGACTTCATCGGCGCGC
Source organism: Micromonospora sp. NPDC048871 (assembly GCF_043198155.1). Taxonomy (NCBI): domain Bacteria; kingdom Bacillati; phylum Actinomycetota; class Actinomycetes; order Micromonosporales; family Micromonosporaceae; genus Micromonospora; species Micromonospora sp. NPDC048871. Next base: position 682,665 of record NZ_JBICUM010000001.1, read on the forward strand.
AGCACGCCAACTTCCGGTTTGACCTCCGCTGGCGGGCGCTGACCGGGGTCAGCCGCCGCCAGGTGTACGGCGCGGTGGAGCAGGACTTCCCGACGTTGCCGAGTGGGTGCCACATCGAGCTGGACCGGGTCGCCAAGGAGGTGGTGCTCCGCAATCTGGAGCGAGCGATCCCATCCTCGAAGAACAGCATGGTGGCTGAACTGCGGCAACTCGGTGACGTGACGCTGGCCGAATTCCTGCGGGACACCGGCCTGGAGATTGGCGACGTTTATCGGTCGGCGACGCTGGGCGGCTGGACCGGGCTACGCCGGCTCGCCGGAATAGAAACCTCGACACCGGGGGCGTACGACCGGGAGTTGGGGCGGGCGATCGGCCGGATGCTGCACACCGACGACCTTGACCGGTTGGCGTTGTGGGAGCAGGCGGTGGCCGGGGAGCCCGTGTCCGATGGGCGATTGCTGGACATGCTGCACTTCAGCCTGTGGGGGCCGAGCGTGCCGCTGTCGCAGCGAGACGAACGGCTGGCGCGGTTGCGGGCTGAGCCAGCTCGGTGCGTCGAGCTGCGCCAGGTCGCGGAGGTGCTGCGGGAACAGATCCACCGGGTTACTGAGCCGGTCGGGATTAATCAGGTGCCGCTGCGGGTGCACGCCCGCTACAGCCGCAACGAAGCCTGCGCGGCGTTCGGCATGCCGAACCCGGGGTCGCTGCGCGAGGGTGTGAAGTGGTTGGAGTCCGAGCAGGCGGACATCTTCTTCGTCACCCTGGTCAAGTCCGAGCAGCACTACTCCCCCACGACCATGTACGCCGATCGGGCGATCACCGAGACGCTGTTCCAGTGGGAGTCACAGAGCACCACCTCATCGGCGTCGGCGACCGGGCAGCGGTACATCCAGCACGCCGAGCGTGGCTCGACGGTGCATCTCTTCGTCCGCGAAACCAAGGTCGCCGACCGTGATTTGGGTGCCCCGGCCTATCTGTACGCCGGACCAATGACCTACCAGGAGCACACCGGCGACCGGCCGATGCGGATTATCTGGCGGCTACACCACCCGCTCCCCGCCGACCTGTACACCGCTGCCCGCGCCATCGCCGCCTAACGACGGCCGAATGTGCTGCTAAGCGGCTGGGTCTGTCACAAGGCCATTGTCCAGACCGAAGATGCCGCTAGCCAGGTACGTCCACCACAGGCCCCGGTCAAGGCCGGATCAGCGAGCGCGACGACCCGTTGCAGCACCGCACCGAAGTCCTGCGGGAGGCGGTCGTCGAGCAGGTGCTTACGCCGCCACGCCGCCCACCGTGACTGCGCGATCGTCGCGTAGCCGTCGAGGACCTGACTCAACGGCTCGATCGTCACCTCACGGTATTCGGCTACCCGGTGCACAGCTGCCGCCAGTTCGTTGCCGTCGATATCGTGCTGACCCGCCAGGAGGTACACGTCGGCGAAGTCACGCCAGCGGGTGTTCGCCTCGCCCCGTTGTAACGCCGTCACCAGCTTCTCCGCGTACACCATTGGAAGCGGATATCCGGCCACCACCAGCTCGCCGTCGAGCAGCCGTGGCAGCTTGATCGGCTGTGGATCGGGCCAGATCGGGTCGCCGACGTTGATGTCGACGTGGAAAGCCAGCCGCGCGGCGGAAAGACGGCCGGTGAGGTTGACGCGCACCCCCGCGTACACGTCGTCGTCCCGGATCGTCTCCGCGGTTGCGGCCGGCGCGTCGAACATCAGACCATCATCGATCTGCTGGCTCGCAATGCTTCGGACGATGCCGAGTACCTGGTCACTGTCATTCGAGATCCACCGCCCCTGAAGATCTACGTCCCGGGTCGGCCGTCGAGCGGCATAGGCGGCCAGCAGCACTCCACCCTTGAGTACGAGGTTGTCCGCGTATGGAGAGCGAGCCAGGCGAGCGAGAAAGCCTTCCAGTGCGTAGGCCTGGTGCAGCTCGTCAGTCGGACGACCAGTGCGCCGAGCGAGGTTCTGAAGGTCGAGGTACACGCGGCCAGCGACAGTGACGCGAGTCGGACGTACGGTCACAGCAGGATCTCCAGTGCCTCTCGGATCGGCCGCTCAGCCTTGGGTACCCGCCGAGCCATGATCAACAGTTTTGATGGTGATGCCTCCCGACGCCTCAGCCATCGCCGCAGCGCCTCGTACGCCAGTTCCGGTCCCTCCCGATGGCGCAGACGGACGGCGTCGATGATGCTGCGTTCGGGACCATAGAGCCCGATCGAGGTGTCCGGGTCGAGTGACAACTCAGTACGACCAACGTCGAACGTGGTTGGGTCGAACGAGTGCCAGGTGATCGGCGCGGAAGTGGTAGGTCGGTGTCGCCCGCGAGGCAGGGCGACATCGATGCGGGAGGGAATCTCGTCGGTGAGGCCGTGACGGGCCAAGGCGGTGGTCAGGCAGAGGGTGGCCGACGGTGCCCGACGGGCGACCTCGATGAGATCAACGTCTACCACCTCGGCGTCATGACGCCGGTAGAGACCTCGGCCAACAGATGCGATGAGCCCCTGGTCTCGCAGCCGGTAAAGCTGCCACTCGGAGAAGCCAGCATCAAGGGCTTGGGAGTAGCTGAACGTGGCCGGAAGCATGCCAAGCCGCCTGCTCTCAGCTTCCAAACCGCCCTCCACAGGGAAACTCTATACACGTCGCCACCACCTGTGGTGGATTTCCTTGGCGTCCCCTTGCCCGTTGTCGGCAACTACCGGTCAAGCGCGCGACGGCCGTAGCAAGCCGGACCCACACCTTCCGACGCAGACGAGGACAGAAGCACACCGTGGCGAACGAGCCAGATCAAAACCTCGCCAGCCCAACGTCAATAGACGATCGTTGCCAAATCGGGCGATGAGTGGCAGACTCAGCGCAAGCGCTCCCATCGACGTCCATGGATGTCTAGAACGGAGGATGCAAGTGCGATCACTCGAATCCGAACAGTCCGGCCGGCAGTCCCGGTCCGCTGCTCGCCGGCCCGCACGAGCGCTCGTCCTGCTGCTCGCCCTGGTGGTGGGGATGCTGCCCTGGGCCGGTACGGCCCAGGCCCACGGCACCATCGTCAACCCGGCCTCTCGTGCGTACCAGTGTTGGAAGACCTGGGGCAACAACCACATGAGCCCGCAGATGCAGCAGCAGGACCCGATGTGCTGGCAGGCCTTCCAGGCCAACCCGGACACCATGTGGAACTGGATGAGCGCGTTGCGCGACGGTCTCGGCGGGCAGTTCCAGGCCCGTACGCCGGACGGCCAGTTGTGCAGCAACGCCCTGTCGCGCAACAACAGCCTGAACCGGCCTGGGGCGTGGAAGACCACGAACATCAGCGGTAACTTCACCGTCCAACTGCACGACCAGGCGAGCCACGGCGCTGACTACTTCCGGGTCTACGTGAGCAAGCAGGGTTTCAACCCCGCTACCCAGCAACTCGGGTGGGGAAACCTGGACTTCATCACCCAGACCGGGCGCTACGCGCCGGCGCAGAACATCTCGTTCAACGTCTCGACCTCCGGCTACACCGGACACCACATTCTCTTCGTCATCTGGCAGGCGTCCCACCTCGACCAGGCGTACATGTGGTGCAGTGACGTGAACTTCGTCTAATCCACAATGGCCGATGCATTCGGCACACCGCCGGCCCAGGACCTTGGCCTCCTGGGCCGGCGGTGTTTTTTCTGTCGTCAAAGCCGCTGCGGCCGGGACGCGCGCCCCTTGCCTGATCGATGTCCTTGTGTTGAGGTCACGAAGACGCTCAATCAGCGTACGCAGATCAACTGATCCCGTTCGCGACCCAGCGTAGGGATCGGCTGGATCTTCCATCGATGAGGAGGTTCCATGGCCCGTCGCCGCTTTGCGGGGATAGCAGCAAGCGCCATTGTCCTACCGTTTCTCTATGTCATCGCCACACCGGCGGCCGCGTCAGCCGCTCCCGGCCCGCAGGTGGCGCCCAGCGCCGCCGCCGACACCGGCGGGCTCGTCAGCGACATCCGCGAGCTGACCCGCAAGGACTTCACCTTCAACGGCAAGCCGGTGGAGGTGCCGACCCAGTACCAGCCGCAGGCCCAGTCTCGCCGGACGCAGGCCGCGGCCGAGACCCCGCCGGTCGGGACCGTACGCAACTGGTTGGCCCTCGACGACTACCAGGGTGTCATGTACCTCAAGCCGTACACCCTGCGTGGGGTGGGCGACAACATCGAGGTGTGGGTGGCCAACGACACCGAGTTCCCGGAGGGCGACTGCCGTCGGCAGATCCCCAACTCGACGGTGATCACCGATGCCCAGGTCGACCGCCTGATCAGCGAATTCGACACGAACATGTACCCGAAGTCGATCGCGGCCTTCAGCACCCCGCCGGAGCGCGACGGCACCAACGCGGAGCTGGCCGGTGACTTCACCGGGGCCGGCAACCGTACGGTCACCCTCATCGACAACGTCCGGGACGACAACTTCTATGACTTCCCGGCCGCCCCCAGCTACATCGCCGGGTTCCACTTCTCGCTCTTCGACGAGCTGCTCGACCGCAACATCATGACGGTGGACGCCTTCGACTGGGCGCACCGCACCGGCGAGAACCCGCCGAACGAGCCCACGGACGACCTGTGCACCTCCCGGCCGGCCCGGCCGAACCTCTACGAGGGCGTCTTCATCCACGAGTGGCAGCACCTGGCGCACTACCACGCCGACCCCTTCGAGGGGATCTGGCTGAACGAAGGGCTGGCGGACTTCGCCCAGACCCTGGCCGGCTATGTGGACGCCCGGGCCCGGGTCGACCAGCCCGGTACGGACAGCCACATCCACTGCTTCCAGGGCTTCGGTACGGTCCAGACGCCGTACAACACCAACCCTCGGGACTGTGGTGGCCCGGAGAACTCGATCAATCTGTGGAACGAGGGCAGCACCAGCAGTGGGGTGCTGGCCGACTACGGCAACGCGTACTCCTTGATCCTCTTCCTGTACGACCGCTACGGCCTGGACTTCATCTCCCGGCTGCACCAGGACGGCGAGCTTCAGGGATTGGCCAGCCTGAAGGCGGCGCTGGCCGACGAGGGCGTCAAGGACATGTACAAGGTGCTGCACGACTACCAGACGATGAACCTGGTGGACCGGGTCGTGGGCAACTCGAAGCTGGGCATCATGCTCGGCGTCGACAAGCGGCGGGTGACCACGGCCAGCCTGAACGCCACCGTGAACCTGGACAACCCGGCCTCGTACGCGACTCCGGGAGCCGCGCCCAACGGTGCCGACTACGTGCAGTTGCGCAAGGCCAACGGCAAGCCGCTGGGCCGGGGCGACCTGCGTTCGATCAAGTTCCAGGGCGCTAAGACCCTGCCGGCGATCCCGCTGGCCTGGACGACGGTGAACAATGACCCGGATCGTCCGGGCAACTCGGTGATCTGGTCCGGCAACGGCAACAGCACGGACGCCGCCGCCGTCACCCCGGTCACCGTGCCGGCCGCCAACCCGACCCTGACCTTCCTGGCGAAGTACGGCGCGGAGATCGGCTACGACTACGGCTACGTCAGCGTCTCCACCGACGGCGGCAAGTCGTACACCCCGATCGCCGGGGACAAGACCGTCAGCGGTCCGCTGGGCCCGGCGCTCAACGGCACCACCGACGGGTTCGAGCCGCACTCGTTCGACCTGTCGGCGTACGCCGATCAGCAGATCCTGCTGAGCTTCCGGTACGTCAGCGACGGTGGGGTCAACGAGGGTGGTGTGCTGATCGACGACATCACCGTGGGCGGCACCCTGGTCAGCGACGGGTCGAGCCTGGCACCGTTCGACTCGCCCTCGGAGATCTACCCGACCCCGGTGGCGAACTGGAACGTGCGGTTCATCGGTCTAGACGAGAAGAACAAGATCGCCTACCAGCACGAGGTGAACGGCAAGTCGAGCTTCACCCTCGGTGCGGTGCCGACCCTGGCCCTGCTGGCCTTCCCGAAGGTGGTCGCGATCGTCGCCTACGACGACCCGACCGAGCAGGTCACCCAGTACGCGCCGTACAAGCTGACGGTGAACAACGTGGTCCAGCCCGGCGGCGGCCCGCTGAGCTGATCCAGCCGAGAGGGAACGCCCGGTGCCGCGACCTGCGGCGCCGGGCGTTTCCGTTCCGGGGACCGGGGCCCGAACCGGCGGCGCGCCCCTCCCACGCTGCCTACCCTGACGGGCGAGGGCATCGTCGCAGGGCAAGCTGCCGGAGGACACCATGACCAACGCGATCGGTGAGGCACTGTCGGGGGTACGCGAGGTCGAGCTGACCGTGACCGGCCGCAGGACCGGACGGCAGATTCCCCGCCCGGTGTGGTTCGTGCAGCACGACGACAACGTCTTCCTGGTGCCGGTGACCGGCTCGGACACCCAGTGGTACAAGAACGTCCAGCAGATCCCGATGGTCGAACTGGCGGTCGACGGTGCCTCGTTGAGTTCCAGCGCCACCCCGATCACGGACAGCCGGCAGGTCGAGGACATCGTGGCCATGTTCCGCGACAAGTACGGCTCCGACGAGTTCGACTCCCTCTACCCCAAGCACGACGTGGCGGTGCAGGTCCCCCTGGGCTGAGGCCGTGATGGGATGCTGTGGGTCGATGCCGGCTGAGCCGGGCAGGTGCGGTCAGCGGCGGCGGGCCAGGGTGAGCACCATCAGCAGCGATCCGGCGGCGCCGCCGAGGACCACCACGGCCATCGGCAGGGCGGTGCCCTCCCCACCCAGACCGACCAGCGGCGCGGCGGCGGCGGCGATCACGGCCTGGATGCCGCCGAGCAGGGCGGCGGCGGTGCCGGCGTGGCTGCCGTGCCGGTCCAGGGCCAGGGCGGTGCCGTTGGGCATCACCATGCCGAGCGAGCCCAGGAAGAGGAAGAGGGCGGCCAGGACCAGCGGCCGGGAGTCCAGCAGCACTCCGGCCAGCAGACCGAGGGCGGCCAGCAGGCCGAGGCTCAGGCCGGTGATCAGCAGTGGGCGGGGGTTACGCCGGTCGAGTAGTCGGGCGTTGAGTTGGCCGGTGGCGAGCATGGCCAGGGCGTTGAGGCCGAAGATCAGGCTGTAGGCACCGGTGGACAGGCCGAAGACGTCCTGGAGGACGAAGGAGGACCCGGAGAGGTAGGCGAAGAGTCCGGCGAAGGCCAGGCCCTGGGTCACGGTGTATCCCAGGTAGATGCGGTCGGTGAGCAGGGTGCGGGCGGCCCGGGCGATCGCGGCCAGGCCCCCGGCGTTCCGCCGGGTGACCGGCAGGGTCTCCGGTAGCCGCCAGATGACGACCGTGCCGAGCAGGACCCCGATGATGGTCAGGGCGACGAAGATGATCCGCCAGTTGCCGAGGCCGAGCAGCAGCCCACCGAAGGCGGGGGCGGCCATCGGGGCCAGGCCGAAGATCAGGGTGAGGCGGGAGAAGTACTTGGCGGCGGCGCGGCCGGTGTAGAGGTCACGGACGATGGCGCGGGCCACGACCGTGCCCATCCCGCCGGCGAAGCCCTGGAGGAAGCGGGCCGCGGCGAAGGTCTCCGCGGTCGGCGCGAGGGTGCACAGCAGCGACACCAGGGTGTACGCGGCCACCCCGACCAGCACCGGTCGGCGCCGCCCCCAGCGGTCGCTGAGGGGACCGGTGACGAGTTGACCGACGGCCATGCCGATCAGGCAGGTGGTCAGGGAGAGCTGGATGGTCGCCTGGCTGGTGGACAGGTCGCGGGTCATCTCGGGCAGGGCCGGCAGGTAGGTGTCCAGCGTCAGGGGCCCGATGGCGGTGAGGCTGCCGAGCAGCACCAGCAGCCCGAGGGCGGCCCGGCCGGTGGGTACGGCGACTCGGTCCGGCGCGGGGGCGGTGGGCATGACGGTCTGCGGCATGGCGGCTACGATAGCTCTGCCTACAGAGGCATTTGCCGGAGACGGGGGCGCACTGTGACGGAGGAGACCCTCGCCGAACTCGGCGTGGCCCTGGGTGACCTGCACCGGGTGCTGCGCCGCACGGCCAGTCAGCGCACCGGTCGGCGGGTGCTGCCGGACGCGCAGGTGGAGGTGCTGCGCCTGGTGCAGCGCCAGCCCGGGATCAGTGTCCGGGAGGCCGCCGAGCGCCTGGGCACGGCCGCCAACACGGTGAGCACCCTAATCAGTGGGCTGACCTCGGCGGGGCTGCTGAGCCGGGAGCGGGATCCCGGCGATCGGCGTACCGTCCGGCTGGGCCTGACCGAGGCGGCGCGGGAGCGGATGGCCGCCTACAGCCAGCACCGCAGCGACCTGCTGGCCGACGCCCTGGCGCAGTTGGACCCCGATGACCGGGAGCGGCTGCTGGCCGCCGCACCGGCGCTGTCCCGACTGGCCGACCAGGTGGCCGAGCACCGCTGAGGACCGGCTCGGTGGGCCGAGCCGGTCCCCTGCGACGGCGGTCAGGCCGGCGGGGCCAGATCCTCGAACTCGGTGACCCGGCGGACATCCACCTCGACCTCGGCACCGGCGGCGATGAAGATGTCCGTGAACCGCTGAGCCCACTGCATCGCCTCGGCCTTGTCCCGCACCTGGAGCAGGGCGAACCCGGCGATCAGTTCCTTGGTCTCGGTGAACGGTCCGTCGGTCACGGTCGCCTTGCCCCCGGTGACGGTGATCCGGCCGGAGTCCACACTGCTGGGCCGCAGCCCTTCGGCGGCGAGCAGGACACCGGCCTGGTTGGCCTCCCCCATGAAGGCCCCCATCCGGGCGATGAAAGCCTCGTCCGGCTGCCACAGCTCGGGGGTCTGCTCGTCCAGCTTGTGCATGATCATGTAACGCATCGGTCGTCCCTCTTCTGGTTCTCGTCGATCGGTGGGGCCTGTCAGGCGGGCTGTCACTGACGCGTCGGGCGGCCCGACCGGGATTCGACATCGCCGCCGGAATTTCTTCCGGAGTCTTCTCAGCGCCTCGGCGGCCCTCCGGCGGCACAGTCCGCCGCCCGGTCACGCAGCAGCCGCTGTTCCCGGGCATTGCCGGTCAGCTCGGCCGCCCGGGTGAACTCCGCGGCGGCCTCCGCGTAGCGGCCGAGCTTGGCCAACAGGTCACCGAGCACGGCCGGCAACAGGTGGTAGCGGGCCAGCACCGGGTCCTCGACCAGGGTGCGGGCCAGGGCCAGGCCGGCGGCCGGCCCTTGCGCGAAGGAGACCGCGACCGCCCGGTTCAGTTCCACCACCGGCGAGGGTGCCACCCGTGCCAGCGCGGCGTAGGTCGCCGCGATCCGTCCCCAGTCGGTCTCCTGGGGGGTGCCCGCCCGGGCGTGGCAGGCCACGATCTCCGCCTGAAGGGTGTACGGCCCAGGCTGGTCCCCGCTCGCCCGGGCCCGCTCCAGCGCCGCCAGGCCCCGGCGGATGAGCAGCCGGTCCCAGCGTCGGCGGTCCTGCTCCAACAACAGCACCGGTTCCCCGGCTGCGTCGGTGCGCGCCCCGGTCCGGGAGGCCTGGATCTCCAGCAGGGCGGCCAGCCCGTGCACCTCCGGCTCGTTCGGCATCAGGGCCTGGAGCATCCGGGCCAGCCGCAGGGCGTCCTCGCAGAGGGCCGGACGCATCCAGTCCTGCCCGGCGGTAGCGGCGTACCCCTCATTGAAGATCAGATAGGTGACCTCCAGGACGCTGGCCAGGCGCTGCGGGCGTTCGGCCACCCCGGGCACCTCGAAGGGCACCTTGGCCTCGGCCAGGGTCTTCTTGGCCCGGGTGATCCGCTGGGCCATGGTGGACTCCGGCACCAGGAAGGCCCGGGCGATCTCCTCGGTCTTCAGGCCGCCGACCATCCGCAGGGTCAGGGCGGCGCGGGCCTGGGGGGTCAGCACCGGATGGCAGGCGGTGAAGATCAGTCGGAGCAGGTCGTCGTCGATGGTCTCCTCGAAGGCCGCGTCGAAGTCCGGGGTGAAGGTCTCCGCGCCGAGGTCGCGGCCGAGTTCGGCGACCTTGCGATCGCGTACCTGCCGACGCCGCAGACCGTCGATGGCCCGCCGCTTGCCGACCGCGGTCAGCCAGGCACCCGGATTGTTCGGTATGCCGTCGCGCGGCCACTGCTCCAGGGCGGCGACCAACGCGTCCTGGGCCAACTCCTCGGCCCAGGAGATGTCGCGTACCAACCCGGCCAGGGCGGCGATCACCCGTGCGGACTCGATCCGCCACACCGCGTCGATGGTCCGATTGACCTCGGTGACTCCCATGGCCGCATCAGACCAAACCGGTCAGCCCCGGGCAACCATCCGCCGCAAGGAGGCCCGTTTCGCCGAACTTGGGTCAGGTGAAGACGGTACGGCGGACCCCGCCGTGCAGGCCGCACGCCTTGGGGCTGCCACCGGCCAGGCTGATCTTGCCGTTGGCGCACTGCACCAGGTGACCCCGTCCCTGCCAGAACCCGGGCACACAGTCGAAGTGCTCGCACACCTCGGGGTCCGGCTTGCGGATCCGCTCACCGGCGCAGAAGTCGTACCCCATCGGGTTGACCGGGGCGCCGCAGCGTCCCTGGGGGGTGGGGCTGGCGCGGCGGGCCGGCGGTGAGCCGGAGAGCCGGGGCGCCTTCGAGGTGGCGGCCGGGGCCGGGGTGGCGGCCACCGCCCGCTCCCGGCCGGTCGGGCCCGAGGGGCCGGAGTTGGCCAGGGCCAGCGGCACCAGCACGGCCAGGGCGACCGCCACCACCGCGGTCCGCCTACCGCCCGGCAGCAGGGCCGAGAGCCGGGCCTGGGCGGGGGTGGCGATGCCCGGTCGGCACGGACGGGCCTTGGCGTGCTCGGCGATCAGTTCGTCGAGCTGGGCGATCACCGCCTCGCGCTGCTCGATGGCGTCGGCGAAGGCCAGGGTCAGCAGGAACCGGAACTCGGCCGCCGCGTCGGCGGGCAGCAACACCCCGGAGGTACGCCGCCGGTCGAGCACCTGGATCAGGGTGACCGGGGCCTGCGGGTCGTGGGCCAGGCCGGAGATCCGCCCGTACGCCCAGTCCCGCCGGCCGCGCCCACCTAGCAGCACCAGCCGCCGGTTGGTGATCACCGCTATGCCGGCGTCGGTGGCTCGTACCCCCTCGGGCAGCCGGCGGTGCATCCGCCGGGGCACCTCTCCGACGGTCAACTCCGGGGCGGGCAGCACGGCGATGTGCCGTACCTCCACCAGGCGGGCCGCCGGCACCACCCGGAGCACGATCTCGTCGGGGCCCAGTTCCAGCGGCAGCCCGGCACCCGCTGCGGCGGAACCGTGGCACTGTTCGGCCAGCGTACGCAGCCGGCGCAGTTCCTCGTCCCGTCGCCGCCAGGCCCCCTCGGCGCTGCGGAACAGCCGCCGTCGGCGCTCGTTCTGCCGGCGCGCCCACCGGTACCGCCAGGTCGAACCCGTCGAATCAGTCCTCGCCACGCCGACTCCTTCGCCGCGCATGTAGGCAACCGCAGGCCAGCAGAGGGGGTGTCACAGTGATTAACGGCGCAGGTCACCACCATGGACACGGCTGACCTGGGACGAATTACCCGATCGGGGGATTAACAAGGACGAGTTGGTGGTTTAACTCCTCCTGTCCGCCTTCGGACAAGGCCGGGTGTGACGCATCCAGCAGCGGTAGCGCCAATCAAGCGAACGAGTGGACGGACCCGTCGCCGAGGGCGGACGGGTGCATGACGAACGGCGCCACGAGATGAGCATCCCGACCCGCCGGCTCGACCGGGACACCGCCGACCTGCTCCTCGACGGCGATTCGAACGCCCTCAACCGGGCCGGACGGCTAGCCGCCCTGCTGCGGGCGCTGTGCGGGCCCGCCCGTCCCCACGAACTCGCCGGGGAACCCGCCGCGGTGGCCGCCTTCCTGGCCCGGCTGACCCGGCGGCGTCCCCCGTGACCCCCGCCGCAGACCGACGGCAGGGGTCAGGGTGACTCGACCTCGATGATGCGGAACCGGTGCACCTCGGCGCCGACGATGGCGACCTGCTGCTCCGGTTCCGGGCCGGAAGCGCGGAAGTCCAACAGTTGCTCCTCGGACTCCCACCGCTCGTAGACGTTGATCCGTCCCGGCTCCACCAGATCGGCGCTGATGGCGAAATCCACACAGCCGGGTGCCGACCTGGCCTGCTTGACGATCTCGACACAGGTGGCCAGGTAGTCGTCCCGCTCGACGGGATCGACATACAACGTGCCGGCGACTATCAACACCTTCGGACCTCCGCGGATCGGGACATCGACCACGCCAGTCATACTCCCCCGCCCCGACATCTCCCGGCCCTCGAACCGGCGATCAGCCACCCCCAGGTCACGCCCGGGTGATCGCGTTGGCGTGGATCGCCTCGTTCAGGTACGCCCCCAACCCCGGCGCCATGGCCTCGTAATGGGCCAGGAACCGCTCGTCGGCGACATACATGTCGGCCAGCCCGGTGTGGATCTCGTACGAGCACTCGTAGAACCATCGGCTGATGTGCTGCCGGTGCTCCTCGGCCAACTCCATCGCCGCCGGGCTGTCCGCCGGGGCCCCGGAGGCCATCAGCGCGACCATCCGCCGCCCCCAGTCCTCGGACTCCTCCTTGATCCGCAGCCAGTCCGCCTTGGCGTAGCCGGACACCCGACGATTCGACTCCCGGAACTCCTGCGTGCCGCCCCAGCGCTGCTCCGCCTCCTCGGCATGCGCCTCCGGCTCGAAGTCACCGAACACCTCGAAACGCTCCTGCGGGGTCAGTGGAATGTTCAACTTGCTCGCCTCCATCGCAAACTCGATCGCCGTGACCATCTCCTGCAACCGCTTGATCCGTACCGTCAGCAGCTCGTGCTGGCGGCGCAGATGCGCGTCCCGGTCACCGGCCGGGTCGGCGAGGATCTCGGCGATCTGTTCCAGCGGGAACCCCAGCTCGCGGTAGTACCGGACCAGTTGCAGCCGCTCCAGGTCCGCCTCGCTGTAGCGGCGGTAGCCGGCGGCGGTGCGCCCGCTGGGCGACAGCAACCCGATCTGGTCGTAGTGGTGCAGGGCCCGCACGGTCACCCCGGCGAGCTTGGCGACCTGACCCACGGTGTACGCCATGGTTCCCTCCCTTCGGCAACCACGGTCCCGCCTGCCGTTACGTGAGGGTCAAGTCCGATTCTGCGACATCGGCCACGGGGGCGGGGCCGCAGCGGGCCAGGACGGTACGCAACTCGTCCAGGGCGGCGGGCCGCCCGTACCGGTAGCCCTGCCCCTGCACGCAGCCGATCGCGGCCACCGCGTCGTGCTGCCGCTCGGTCTCCACCCCCTCGGCCACCACCCCCAGGCCGTACGCCCCGGCCAACCGGGTGACCATCTCCACCGTGGCGTACGCCCGGGTGTCCTCGGAGAGCCGGGCCACGAAGGACCTGTCGATCTTCAACTCGGTGGCCGGGATCCGGTGCAGGTAGCTCAGCGAGGAGTAGCCGGTGCCGAAGTCGTCGATGGCGATCCGGATGCCCAGCTCACGGAGTTGACTCAGCCGGTCGAGCACCGCCTCGCTGCCCTCGATCAACGCCGACTCGGTCAGCTCCAGGGTCAGGGCCCGCGGGGCCAGTCCGGCCCCCGCGGTGGCCTCGGTGACGGTGGCGATGAGATCCGGTCGGCGCAGGTGGGAGGCCGCGATGTTCACCGCCACGGTGGCCGCCGGAACCCGGTCCTGCCAGGTGGCCGCCGCCCGACACGCCTCCTGGATCACCCACCGGTCGATCGGCAGGATCAGCCCGGTCTCCTCGGCCAGCGGCAGGAACCGCCCCGGGCTCAGGGTGCCCAGCCGGGGATGACGCCACCGCACCAACGCCTCGGCGCTGCGTACCGTGCCGGTGGCCAGGTCCACGATCGGCTGGAACTCCAGGTGCAACTGCTGCTCGTCGACCGCCCGCCGCAGGTCGGCGATCAGCTCCGCCCGGCTGACCGCGGACTCCCGCAGGGCCGGGGTGCACCGCCGGTACGCCGACTTGCCGGCCGCCTTGGCCGCGTACATCGCGATGTCGGCATCACGCAGCAGATCCGTGTACGACTCGTGCTGCGGCCCGTACTCGGCGATGCCGATGCTGGCCGAGGGGTGGACCCCGACCACCTCCTCCCCGGCCGAGGGGTGCAGGGAGGCCAACAACCGCTCCGCCAACCCCTCCGGGGTGGCCGCGCGACCGGTGACCAGCACCGCGAACTCGTCCCCACCGATCCGGGCGATCAGCCCGTCGTCGGCCACCGCCCCCCGCATCCGGCTCGACAGGCCGGTCAGCAGGTTGTCCCCGGTGGTGTGCCCGAACCGGTCGTTGACCTGCTTGAAGCCGTCCAGGTCGAGCAGCAGGACGGCGACCGGCTGGGCACCACCCAGGGCGGACCGCAGCCGGCGGATGAAGGCCAACCGGTTGGGCAACCCGGTGAGCTGGTCGACATAGGCGAGTTGCCGCAGCCGCCCCACCAGACGCAGGTTCTCGTTGGCCGCCAGGATCTGTCGCACCGCCAACGCCGCCAGCAGGGCCAGCAGGGCCAGGAAGACCGGCAGCGGGCTGTGCCCGGAGACGTCCCGGGCCAGCAGGGCCGCCACGATCACCCCACCCACCGGCAGGTACGGCAGGGTCACCCGCCACCACGGCGGCAGCGGCGCCTCGCTGGCCTCCTCGCCCTGATCACACCGCTGCGGGGCGGGAAGCAGGGTGGCCGCCCCGATCAGCAGGTAGCTCAGCGGCCAGAGCACGTCGACCAGGGTGCCGGTCTGGTAGGTGCCGGCGGCCATCCAGGACACGTACATGGCGTCGGCCACCAGGGCCACGTTGCGGAACAGCAGCAGCCAGCCGATCGGAATCAACGCCAGCCCGACGATCAACCCGTCGAGCAGGGCCAACGCCCGCCCCAGGGAGGTACGCGGCGCGGTCAGCGCACACAGCACCGCTACCGTCCCGGTCAGCAGACTCGCCGTGAAGATCAGCCCGACCGGCAGGGTGTGCGGCAGTTCCTGACCGGCCAGCCGTTGGACGGTCCACAGTGCCCGGCCGGCCACCGAGAGCAGCATGGTGGCGGCCAGCAGCAGCCAGAACCGACGCAACGGCCGCGGATGCCGGCGGGCGGCCCCCACACAGGCCAGTGCCGCCCAGCCGGCCACGATGAGCGCACCGAGGTCACTGACCAGGGCCGCACCCGGCAGGGCCAGGGCCAACCAGATGGTCTCGACGGCCACGACCGCGCCTGCGGCGAGCACCCCGACGCGGGCTGACCGGGACTGCCCGGCCGACCCCGCAGGTGCCTGCTCGATGTCCATCCGCGACACGTCGTGGCTCCGGCTTTCTCTCGATCGCGCACCCTCGACGGCGAGGACCGGTCCTGGCAAATCCGGAAAAGACTAGCCATGCCGACGACCGCGCCGCCAGATCCAGCCGGGCGGAGTCCGCAACCCGACGGACCCTGCGATCAATTGATCATCGTCATCGGTTAGCGGGAGGCCACGCTGGGCGACGATCACCTGCCCCCGGGGTCTATCTCCACTCCTCCTCGGGGCGCGGCAGATGTTCCGACCACCCTTCGCCGGTCGGGCCGGGAGGACCCCCGTGGGTCCAGGGGGTCTCCTCCACCGCCGGGAAGGTCCCGGCCGGTACGTACGCCTCACTGAGGGTGGTGTAGCACAGCCGCTCCCCCACCTCAGGCACGCTGCCCGGGGTGGCGGTCAACCCGCGACCCATCCCGCCGGAGAGCTCCAACACCACCTCGGTCCTGCCCTCGGCCCCCGGAGTCACGAAGACCACCCGCGCCTTCTGCCCCGGCCGAGTCGGGCTGGACAGCGCCGCACCGACCCCCACCAGCACCGGATCGGTGGTGACCACCTGGATCCGAGGACGCAACACCGGCCGTCGACCACTGTCGTCGACCCGCCCCGGATCGGCCAACACCACCTCCCCGACGAAGGCCTCCCCGGTCAACCGGTACTCGGCCATCACCAACGGATCGTCGTAGGCGCGCTGCACCGCGTACCGGGCTGCGGCCCGTTCCAGCCGATGCAGCCGGGCGGCCGCCGCCACCGCACCGTCGCGGCGCGGTTGGGGTGCACCCTCGGCGTCGACATGCTCGGCGTAGGCGGTGAAGGCGTCCCGGTCACCCTCCCACCGGGCGGGCACCCGGGCGCCGGGCGGCAGCGCCCGCAACAACCCCACCCCGCGCCACATCAGCTCCCAGGTGGGCGTCAACTGGTCGCGCAGCAACTTCTCCAGCTCCGCGTACGCCTCACCCCGGGCCACCTCGTCCGCCTCGGCGGCCGCGTACGCCTCGATGGCCGGGGCCAGCCGCTCGTTGTCGAAACCCGGGTCGGTGGCCGGACCGGCGGGCGGACACCGGACCGGATCCTCGGCGTACGCCGCCGCCTCGGCACCGGTCATCCCGGACGGCGGGGCGATCCACCCGAGCAGGGCCGGCAGGTGCAGGTCCTCCACCGCGCTCTGCCCGGTAGCCCAGTGCAGACTCAACGCCTGGGTCATCGCCACCAGGGTCGCCGAGCCCGGATGCTCGGCCCGCTCGGCGAAGAAGGTCAGCCACCGCCCCAGCAACGGCACCTGCGGCGGCACCGGATACTCCCCGTCGACCCGCCGGAACCGGGTGGCCCGACCCAGCAGCCGCAGGAAGGTAACCCCGGCCGGATTCGGCACCAGCACCTGGGGTGCGTCCAGGTAGCGGTACCGCACCTCCCGTCCCCGGTCGACCGACACCGCCTCGTTGGCGCCCTGATGAGAGTCCACATAGGGCAGTACAGTGGCCGCCAACTCGGCCACGAAGGCGAACCGCTGATCCCGGTTACGCGGCTGCGGCACGATCAGCAGCCGCCCCTCGCCCGGTGCCGCGCCGACCATCGCCGCCAGCGGGGCGTTCGCCTCCCCCGCCATGGCCAGGGGCACCAACACCAGGGGCCGCCGCGACAGATGCAGGTGCCGGACGGTGGCGACCGGCTGGGCCACCCCGGCGGCCACCGCCTGCGCCGCCGCCAACGCCCGCAAGCTACTCATGCCGCCCCACCGAGGGCTTCGGTGCGCAGGCGGGCGGCGGTGCGGAGCAGGGTCGCGGCCTCGGCCCGCTGGGGGTCGGCCACCGGGTCACCGGCGGCCAGCGCCAGAACCTCCTCCACCCGGTCGATGCCGCCGAGGGCCTCGCGGACCGGACGGCCCAGCGCCCCGGTCTGCCCGCGCGCCTCGTGCCGACAGAAGTACGCCAACTCGCAGGCGGCCAGGCAATCCGGGGCGTAGCGGGCCGGCACCTGGGACAGCGCCGCTACCAGGGCCGCCGGGTCAGCGGCCGGATCGGCGGTGAAATCGGCGGGTACGGCAGCCAGCAACTCGTCGAGCTGATCCATCCGGTCCAGTTGTCGGCGTACCACCAGCAGTTGCTTGCGGACGTCCAGCAGGTGGGCCACCGGCTGGTTGGTGAAGTCGCGCGGGCAGATCAGCACCACCTCGTGCGACACCAGCTGCGGATCGTGCCCCCGCGCGGCGAGCAGCTCCCGCAGGGCCAGCACGTACACCGCCGACTGGATCGCCGCGGCGGCCAGCTTGGCCCCGTCGGCCTGCCCGTCGACGACCGGGAAAGACTTGATCTCGACCACGTGGAACCGGCCGCCCAGCCGCGCGGCCACCAGGTCCGGTTCCAGATGCACCCGCCGCCCGGCGACCTCCAACCCCAACAACGGATGATCGAACAACGCCGCAGCCTGGGCCTGGTCCGGGTCCGCCTGGCCGGGCGTCGATGCCGGGTCGATGCCCTGCGCCTGGCCCGGGACCGGCACTTCCGGCTCGTGCACCTGCGGTGTCACGGCTGCGGTGAGCAGGGCGGCGGAGCGCTGCGCCCGATCGGCCACCTCCTCGCCGGCACCGAGATCGGTCCAGCTAGCCACCGCCGGCACCGCGACCCCGAGCCGCTCGGCCACCAGGCGCAGCAACTCGGCACCCCCGTCGGCCTTCACCTGCGCCTCGAACGCGTTACCCCGGGTGATGGCGAACCGGGATTGGCCGAACCGGGCGGGAAAGCCAATCCGCTCGGCCACCGACGGCTTGTCCACCCCAGCCCCGTCCAGGATCGCCCGGCGGTTGCAACCCGGGTTACCGGTCAACGCCGCGATCGTCCGGGCGTTGTGCCGCCGCGGCGGCAATCCACCCCGAATCGCCGCCAACCGCTGCTCGCTGCTCGTCACGACACGCCACCCTAGCCGTTACCTCTCAGTGCGTTTTGGTGAGCACATGATTGGTAGTCCCGCCTTGCGGTGGGACGGTCCCGGTCTGACCGACTGGTGTCGTGCCGGGTTCATAGAGCGCCAAAGACTGCTGACATCACCGCAGTTGTCAATCCCCACCCTCCCCGCCACCCCTCCCCCGCGCCCCACCCCCCGCCCTCACCCCGCCGATCTAGCACTTCCGGTCGCCAATACACGCTCACGCCCGAAACACCCCGTTGATCATGAGGTTGACGGCAGTGTGGAGATCAACGACTGCCGCCAACCTCATGATCAACGGGGCGAATCGGCGCGGGAGGGTGGGGGTGGGGTGGGGGGAGAGAGCGGGTTAGGGGGTGGGGAGCCAGATGGGTTGCCAGTTGGGGATCTCGTGGAAGCGGCGTAGTTCGGCTAGGCCGGAGACGGAGCCGGACCAGGCGGCGTACGGAGGGTTCTGCTCGTCGAAGCCGCTCTGCACGAAGGTGAGCCTGGTCTTGCCGTCGGACTCGGCCAGTTCAAAGGTCGTCACGCCGGGTGCTCCCCAGTCGACGGACATCCGCCGGCCCGGCTCCAGGTCGACGATCTTGGCGGCGTCACCGTGCTCGAGGCCGCCCATGGCGTACCGGCCACCGACCCAGGGCTCGATGCCGATCGGGTAGCCGAACCAGGCGGTCACCTGCTCCGAGTCGGTAAGCGACTCCCAGACCTTGTCGGCCGGGGCGTTGATGACCATTTCGGCGCGGAAATCGGCGCTGGTGAAGTCCGTCTTCGGCAGCAGTGGGCTGCCTTCCAGGTGGGCGCCCAGGTTGGCGGTCGCCAGCGCCCAGTAGGTCAGGAGCACCCCCCGGATGCTGGTGCCGTTGACGACGTCGTTGAAGTCGTAGTGGGTCTGCGACAGGTGCAGCACGGTGACGTCCGGCCCGTCCGGACTCAGGGTGATCTCGGTGGTGGTCTCCTCACCGTCGAGTAACCAGGCGAAGCGCAGCCGCTCGTCGTCGACGTGCAGCAGTCGCTGGTGCGGGGCCTCGCCCTCGGGGGTGTAGCGGCCCCAGAACTCGTACCGCTTCGGCAGGTCGACCTCAACATGCTCGGCCAGCCAGATCCGCAACTCGGCCGGATCGGTCAGGGCTTGGTGCACCCGCGCGATCGGTGCGGTCAGGCGTACGGCGAAGGTCATCGGTTCAGTCACGGTCGGTCTCCTTCGGGTAGCAGGCCACGGCGAGTTTGAAGGCGTCACCTTCGGCGCCGCCGTAGCGGGTGAACAACTCCTGTAACGCGGACTGGAGGTCGTGCAGGAATTCCTGCCGGCGCTCGGCCGGCACCCGGATCTCGCCGGAGACGCCGATCGAGGGCAGTTCGGGTGCGCTGCGGTCGAGGGCGGCGACGTCGGCCTGGACCTCTTCCATCAGGTCCAGCAGGTAGCCCAGGCTCAACTCGTCGCGGGTGCGACGCAGCCCGATCCGCCCCACCACCCGGGGCGAGAGCCAGTACGACCGGGCGGCGGCCTGGTAGATGCCCTCGGTGATGCCGCGGACCTTGCGCTGGTCGACCTGCTCCACCAGCCCGGCCCCGACCAGCTGCTTGACGTGGTAGTAGACCCGCTGCGGGGTCTGCTCCAGTCGGGCGGCCACCTCGGTGCAGGTGCGCGGCTCGGCCAACTGCCGCAGCACCTCGACACGCTGCGGCTTGAGCAGGGTCTCGGCCTGCTCGATCTGCTCCAGGTACAGGACGTCTCTCATGGCAAAAATCAGCTTGTACGTACAAAATCTGTTTGTCAATCGATTCGACGAAGGCCGCGCCGGGCGATTCCGACGCGGCCTTCATCGATCAGGAGGTCAGGAGATCAGTGGGTCAGGCCAGCCAGTCCGGGCGCAGCGGGTAGCCGTTCACCCCGTCGGGGCCGTTGCGGGTGGCCACGACCTGGTGCAGTTGGATGCCGTTGCGTTCGAAGGCCAACCGCGAACCGGCCATGTAGAGCCCCCACACCCGGGCCGTGCCGGTGCCCACCTCGCCGACGCAGAAATCCCAGTGCTCGACCAGGTTGCGGCACCAGGCCGCCAGGGTCAGGGCATAGTGCTGGCGCAGGTTCTCCTCATGGTGCACCTCCAGCCCGACATCGTGGATCTCGCTGATCAGCCGACCCGGGCCGGCCAACTCGCCGTCCGGGAAGACGTACCGGTCGATGAAGGCTCCGGAGCGGTGCGGCGCCCGGTTGTCCGCCCGGGTGATGCAGTGGTTGAGCAGACGCCCCTCCGGCCGCAGCCGGTCGGCCAGGGCACCGAAGTACGCCGGATAGTTGCGGACCCCGATGTGCTCGGTCAGGCCGATCGAGGAGACCGCGTCGAACTGCTCGGGTGGGGCGTCCCGGTAGTCCAGGTGCCGCACCTCGGCCAGCCCGGTCAAGCCCTCCCGCTCGATCGCGGCCTGGGCCCACTGCGCCTGCGCCCGGGACAACGTCACCCCCAGGGCCTTGACCCCGTACTCCCGGGCCGCGTGCCGGACCATGCCGCCCCACCCGCACCCCACATCCAGCAGCCGCATCCCCGGGCGCAGCGCCAGCTTGCCCGCCACCAGGTCGTACTTGCTGGCCTGGGCCTGTTCCAGGGTGTCGTCGGGGCTGCGGTACACCGCGCAGGTGTAGGTCATCGAGGGTCCCAACACCTTCTCGTAGAAGGCGTTGGACACGTCGTAGTGGTGGGAGATGGCGCTGCTGTCGCGCAGGCGCGAATGCCGCAGCCCACTCATCACCCGCTTCCAGCGCGGCACCGCCTCCTGCGGCGGGGGCGGCGGCGGCAGCAGGCGCTCCCAGCCCAGCTCGCGTACCAGGGCCAGCCCCTCGGCCAGGGCCGGTGGGCGCAGCCGCAACTCGTCCTTGAACACCCGCAACGCCTCGTAGGGATCGCCCGGGTGCACCCCCTGGATGGCCAGATCCCCGCTGACGTACGCCCGCGCCATGCCCAGGTCACCCGGAGCGGTGAGCAGGTACGACAGCCCTCGCTCGGTGCGGATCGACAGGGTGATGCCGGAATCGGTGGGCCCGATGGCGCTGCCGTCGTAGCCGGTGACCCGCACCGGCAGGGGTCCTGCGGTGACCGCCCGGACGACGTCCGCCACGGTCGGTCCGCGCCGCCCGGACCCCGGCGGCGGGGTGGCGGCGGCGCCGGCTGTTCCCTGGTCTCGGTCCGTCAGGCTCATGCCGGCACTCCGTTCCGCGCCGCATCCACGCCGAGCCTGATGATTCGCTCGCTCATGCTCGTGCTACCGCCTTTTCGTACAGTCCGGTGAGGCGATGCTCCGGGTCGTACCGGTCCCGCACGGCACGCCATGTGTCGCCGCCGTAGAGCCGGTCGAACGCATCCCGGTCGTAGTACGCGTCGGAGTAGAGCGACTTGTGCCCGCCCACCTCCGACACCGCGCGCTCGATCTCCCGGTTGACGTCGCCGTCGGCGGCGCCCTCGGCGATCGGCACAGTTCCCCAGAACCCGATGTTGACGTAGTCCTGCGCCGGCCGTAGTGGATACAGGGGCCAGGACCGGGCCGATCCGGCGCCCGTCGGCTCACGCAGCCGCAGCGGGCACAACCACACCGGGGTCATCCGCACCCGGTCGGCGAACCAGTGCAGGAATTCCGCCGTACGCTCCAGCGGAATCTCCACGTCCTGCACCACTCGCTCCCGGGCCGGCTGGCCGCGCCAGCGGTCGATCCGGGCGGCCACCTGATGCCGGTGCTCCAGGCGCACGATGCGGTGGTAGACGTCGCTGCGCCGCCACCGCGCCGGCCACAGCCGTCGTACCACCGGATGCTGCACCCCGAAGGCGGCCGAGCACCAGAACCAGTCCGTGTCCCAGCGCCACAGGTAGTCGTGGGTGGTCAACGCATCGTCCCGGCGTCGCCGCAACGAGCGGTAGTAGATCTCCTGCCCGGTGTAGTCGGACACCGCCGGCACCTCGTCGGTGAAGGTGCCCAGCACCAGGTACGCCTCCTCGGGGCTGAACATCACCCCGTCCAGGGCGTCCACCGGCTGCCCTTCCCAACTGCGATCGGCCGTGATCTGGCCGATCGCGTCGGTCAGCTCGGCCAGGTCGGTGAAGCGCACATTGCGCAGGGCGACGAAGCGGCGGACCGGCTGGAGCTCGATGCGCAGTCGGGTGGCGTAGCCGAGGCTGCCCAGCGAGTTGGGGAAGGCCGCGAACAGGTCGGCGTGCTCCCCCTCAGGCCGGGCACTGATCACCTCCCCGGCACCGGTCAGCACGTCCAGCTCGATGACGGACTCGTGCGGCAGGCCGTTGCGGAAGGAGGTCGACTCGATGCCCAGCCCGGTCACCGCCCCACCCAGGGTGATGGTGCGCAACTGGGGCACCACCAAGGGCATCAGCCCGTACGCCAGGGTCGCCTCGACCAGCCGTTCGTAGGTGCACATGCCCTGCACCTCGGCGGTGCGGGCGACCGGGTCGACCCCCAGGACCCCGTCCAGCCCACTGACGTCCAACCCGGTGGTGCGGGGTGCGTTACGTGGACGGAACAGGTTGGAGGTGCGCTTGGCCAGCCGAACCGGTTGACCCGGTGGCACCGCATGGTACGACCGTCGCAGCTGGGCAACCGCCCAGTCGTGATCACGCACAGCGTGCATGGGATCACTTTACGCGCCGACGATGCGTGGGGATGTCCCTGAGGGCATTTCGGATTCGCCGTGTCTGCGGTATCCGCCGACGGTGCGGCGACCTAGCGTTGGAGTCATGCCGAAAGCTGTCTGGAACGACCTGATCATCGCCGAGAGCGAGGACACCGTGGTGGTGGAGGGCAACCACTACTTCCCCCGCTCGGCCCTGCGGGAGGACCTGCTCCGCGCCTCCGACACCCACACCTTCTGCCCATGGAAGGGCACCGCCTCCTACTACACCCTGGAACACGCGGGCCGGACCAGCGCCGACGCGGTCTGGTACTACCCACAACCGCTGCCGGAGGCGGAGATGGTCCGCGACCGGGTGGCCTTCTGGAAGGACGTACGGGTCGTCGACTGAGTCACCGCGGCAGGGGGTGGTCGGCCCGGCCCGGCCGGCGTGGACCAGGATGCCGGCATGTCGGAAACCGAGGGATCGGGCCGGGTCTACGGCACCCAGCGCCGGGGTCTGCTCCGCGATCCGCTGCTGAGCACGGCCCTGGGGGTCGGACTCGTCGGCGTCCTGGTCGGGGTGCTGTTCGCCACCGGGGTGCTCGGCGGTGATCCGCCGCCCTCCCCCACGGTGCTGAGCAGCCCGGTAGCGCCCAGCCCGACCGAGACGGAACCGACCCTGACCCCCGTCGAGGAGCCCAAGGCCACGCCTTCGGCGAGCCCCACCCCCACCCCCGCCCCGGACCCGGTGGTCGGCACGCGGGTGGTCCGGGGTGTCGGCTCGGGCCTGTGCCTGGGGCTAGACGGTGCCGGGGAGATGGCCCTGGCCGAGTTGGCCGGATGCACCGGCGGGCCGGAACAGCAGTGGGTGGTCAACCGGTTCGGCCCGGACACGGTCACCCTGACCAACGCCGCGTACAACCAGTGCCTGGACGTCGAGGGCGGCAGCGGCGACGACGGCGCCCGGGTGTTGCAGTTCCGCTGCCACGGTGAGGCCAACCAGCAGTGGCGCCTGCAGCCGGTCGACGGCGGCGCGGCCCTGCTGGTCGCCGTGCACAGCGGCAAGTGCGCCCAGGTCAACGGCGGTGGCGCGGCGGCCGGCGACGACCTCGTCCAGGCCCCCTGCGACGGCAACCCCGCCCAGCGCTGGACCCTCCAGTAAACCGGAGAAGGAGCTAGCGCCGACCTCGACGGGCCCGCAGATAGTCGCTGACCACGTACTCGCCCAGGTCCTCGGTGTCCGGGGTGAAGACCCGGCCACCGCTGCGGCGGGCCACCGCGTCGACGAACCGACGCAGCCCGGGGTCGTCGCCGAGCATGAACAGGTTCAGGGTAGCCCCGCGCCGACCCAGCCGGTCCACCTCCCGGATCGTCGCATCGATCGTCTCCGGTAGCGGCGGCCAGCAGAACACCGCCTCCCCGTCCTCGGGATCCAGATGGGCGGTGGGCTCCCCGTCGGTGACCACCAGCACCACCGGCTCGGCGTCCGGATGACGACTCAGGTGCCGACCGGCCAACCGCAGCGCGTGTTGAAGGTTCGTACCCTGGGCCCGGTCCGGCTCCACCGCGGCCAACTCCTGTTGGCTCAGGGTCGCCGCCTCTCGACCGAATCCGATGATCTGCAGGGCGTCCTGCGGGAACCGGGTGGCCATCAGGTGGGCCAGGGCCAGCGCGGTCTGCTTCATCGGCCCCCACCGGCCCTGCGAGATCATCGAGTACGACAGGTCCACGCAGAGGGCCACCGCCGCGGCGGCCCGCCGCTCGGTCTCGACCACCTCGAAGTCCGACACCGCCAGCCGCACCGGCACCCCCGGGCCGGACCGGGCCACCGCCCGGGTGAGGGTACGCACCACGTCCAGGGGCTGCTCGTCGCCGTACTCCCAGGGGCGGGAGGCCCCACTGACCTCCCCGGCGGCTCCCGCCGAACGCAGGTCGTGTCGCCCGCGCGGGCCGGCGGTCAGCTCGGCGAAGACCTGACGCAGGGCGGTGCCCCCTAGCCGGCGCAACGCCTTCGGGCTGAGGGTCAGCCCCTCGGCGTCCCGGGTCACCCACCCCTGCCGGCGCAGCTCACGCTCCAACTCCCGCAACTGGCGTACGTCCTCGGCGGCGTCGCGACCCAACGTCCGGGCGACCGCCTCGACGTCGATGTCGTCGAGGGTAGCCCCGGGGTGCCCCTGGCCCAGTTGGTCCAGCAGGTCATCCAGGTCGGCCACCTCGTCGAGCACCCCGGTAGCCTCGCCGTACCCCAGGGGTTGACCGCCCTGGGTCCGCTCGCCGCGCCCCCAGCGCAGGTCCGGTCGCAGGGAGCGCAGGTTCTGCTCCAGCGCGGCCAACTCCCCGGCCAGCCGGTCACCGAGGGACTGCCGCATCAGCTCGGCCAGCTCCGTACGCTGCCGCTCGGACAGCGAGTTCATCAGCCGCTGCCCGGCCGCCGCCCGGCGGGCCAGCAGCTCGATCAGTTCGTCTACGTTCCCGGGTCGTTCCGGGAAGAACTCGCCGTGCCGGCGCATGAACTCGGCGAAGGCGTCCGTGGTGTCCTCGGCGCGGGCGTGCCGGGCCAGCAGGGCGTTCAGGTCCCGCATCATCTCGGCCAGCCGCTCCTGCACGGCCGGGTCGGCCGCCAACTGCGCCGACTCGCGCAGCCCCGCGAACCGCTGGCCGAGCACCTCCTCCCGCAGCCCGTCGAGGATCCGCTGGTAGAGCTGGCGGGCCTCGTCGCTGGCCCACTGGTAGCCGGCCAGCTCCCGTACGGCCTGGGCGGTGGAGCGGGGCAGGTTGCCCAGCATGGTCTCGGCGAACCGGGCCTGCTCGTCCTGCCGGTTGGCCAACTCGTCCCGCTCGGCCGCCAGGGCCTGGTCGAGCAGGCCCCGGGCCCGGGTCACCGCCCCGTCCAGCTCGCCCCGACGCAGCATTTCCCGCCGCAGTCGGCGGGCCCGGGCGGTCAACTCGTCCAGCCCGCGGGACCCCTTGGGGCCTCGGCGCAGCAGGTCACGCAGTGCCTGACGCAGGCTGCCCCCGGCCAGCACCTCCTGGCCCACCTGATCCACCGCGGCCTGCACGTCGTACGGCGGGGCCAGGGGGTCGGGGCCGCCGCGCCACTGCCCGTACCGGAACCGGTTGCCGGCCATGATCAGTCCCGGCTGCCGTAGCGGGTCCGCCCCGAGTCGGTGACGTCCTTGCCCAGCCGACGGCTCAGGTGCAGTCCTTCCAAGACGAACTCGACCGCGGCGGCGGCCTGCCCGGGGCTCGGGGCGTCCCCGACACCGAGCCGGTCCAGCACCTTGGCCAGGCCGGGTACCGTGCCCACCTGGCTCAGCAGGTCGGTCGCGGAGACCAACTCCCCGGTCTCGATGGCCTTGCCGTCCTCGACCAGGGCGGTGAATCCGGACAGGTCCAGCCCGGCCAGCCGGGCCCGGAAGGTCTCCGCGGTGGCGATACGCAGCAGATGCCCGAGGATCTCGGCCTCCCGGCCCTCCTCCCCGCTCTCGAACTCCACCTTGCCGCGCAGGGTGGAGGTCACCGACACCGCATCCCCCACCCGCGCGACCGCCTCGGCATCGGAGGCCAGCAGGCTGGCGCGGCGCAACGCGGCGGCGGCGACCGTCTCCGCGGCGGCGATGGCGAACCGGGCGGAGACCCCCGAGCGGGGATCCACCGAGGGCGAGTCGCGTACCGCCCGGGCGAACCGGGCCAGCACCTCCAGTACGTGCTCCGGCACCTCGGCGACCAGGTCGGCCTCCTGCCGGATCAGCGCCAGCTCCAACTCCAGGTCGGTCGGATAGTGGGTACGGATCTCGGCGCCGAACCGGTCCTTGAGCGGGGTGATGATCCGCCCCCGGTTGGTGTAGTCCTCCGGGTTGGCGCTGGCCACCAGGAGCAGGTCCAGCGGCAGCCGCAGCTGGTAGCCGCGTACCTGGATGTCCCGTTCCTCCAGCACGTTGAGCAACGCCACCTGGATCCGCTCGGCCAGGTCGGGCAGCTCGTTGACCGCGAAGATGCCCCGGTTGGTACGCGGCACCAGACCGAAGTGGATCGTCTCCGGGTCGCCTAGGGTGCGCCCCTGCGCCAGCCGGATGGGGTCTACGTCGCCGATCAGGTCGCCGACGCTGGTGTCCGGGGTGGCCAGCTTCTCGCCGTAGCGCATCGAGCGGTGCAGCCAGCCGACCGGCAGGTCGTCGCCGGCCTCGGCGACCAGCGCCCGGGATGACGGGGTGACCGGGTGCAGGGGGTGCTCGTTGAGCACCGATCCGGCGATCACCGGGGTCCACTCGTCCAGCAGCTCCACCAGGGACCGGATCAGCCGGGTCTTGCCCTGTCCACGTTCGCCGAGCAGCACCATGTCGTGTCCGGCCAGCAGCGCCCGTTCCACCTCGGGCAGCACGGTGTCGTCGTACCCGACGATGCCGGCGAAGCGTGGCGCACCTTCCCGCATCCGGGCCAGCAGGTTGTCCCGCAACTCCTGCTTGACGGTGCGGTATCGCCATCCGGCGGCGCGTAACGCGCCGAGGGTGGCGGGTAGATCGGGCGACGGGATCGGAGTTGCCGGAAAGCTGCTCACCAGACCACGCTAGCTCGCACTCACCGCGATCAGGTCCGCTCACCGAAGCGGGGTCGGATTGTCGATATCGCAAGCCCCGGGTGGCGGCGCGGACCACAAAGACGATCAATGCGGTACGCGATCTGTCCGAAACCGAACGTAGCGGCGCATGAGACAGGGATCGACATCGACCGGTGTGGAACCGGTGACCCGGGCGGCGCATTCAGCTATCGTCGTGGATGTCTGGAGGGGAGCAGTCATGAGCAGGAAGCGCCTCGGGGTGCTCATACTCCTGATCGCCACGCCGCTGTTGATCGGGGCGAGCCTGCTGATGGTCGGCGGTGATCGCCCGGTCTCGGACGACGGCCCGGCACCGCCCTCGACCATGGACGAGACGACCGGCATCGTGACCGGCACCGTCACCACCGCCGCCGGCGCCCCCGTCGAGAGAGCCGCCGTCCAGGTCAAACCCCTGGACGACCCGGCGCCGGCGATCCCGGAGATCGGGGTGCTCACCGGGGACACCGGGCAGTACGAGTGGCGACTCCTGCCGGGCCGCTACGAGATCGTGATCAGCAGGGACGAGCAGGACAGCGATCCGCAGACCGCTACCGTCACCGCCGGTGGAGTGGTCCGGCTGGACTTCACCCTCCCCTGAGCAGGGGATCAGAGGGTGGCCAGGGCGGTGTCGATGGCCTCGCGCTGGGCCTGGTCGGAGTAGACGGCCGGATCGACGGCCGCCAGCACGTTCAGCCCCTCGACCAGGGCCACCAGACTGGTCGCGGTGGCCGTACAGTCGGTCGGCGACCGGTCCGGCCGTGCCTCGGCGACCAGAGCGGCGATCCGGTCGACGAACCGGCGGTTGTAGGAGCGGTGCAGCTCGGCCAGGACCGGGTCGGCCAGGGCTGCGGCCAGGAAACCCACCCACACCCGTGCCTGCTCCCGCTTCTCCTCGGTCGGCGAGGCCGCCTGCCACAGCACGGCCCGTAGCGCCGCCCGAGGGCTGTCCGCGGCCGCCTGCGCCGCGTCGGCCTGCTGGCCGGTACGCCGGTGCAGCAGTTCCCGGGCGTGCACCAGCAGAGCCTGCTTGTCGGCGAAGGTGTGCAGGACCATCCCGGTGGTGCAGCCGGCCCGCTCGGCTACCGCCCGCAGGGTCAGGCCGGGCAGACCCCGCTCGGCCAGCACCGACCAGGTGGCGGCCGACAGCCGTTGCTGCTGGTCGACCAGGTCACGTCGTCTGGCCATCCGTACCCCTTCCGGGAGAGCCGATCCGTAGCGTACGTTACGGTAACGCTTGTTACGGAGTCTGGGCGGAAGGAAGGTCGTCATGGTCCTCGTCGACCAGGAGCCGTGGGAGTCCACCGACGCGGTCCGGCTGCGCGAGGCGCAGCGCGTCGAACTCGACGCCCGCTACGGCAACGACAACCACGAACCGGGCGAGGAACCCACCGCCGCCAGCGTCCCGGTCTTCCTGGTCGCCCGCGACGCCGACGGCACCGCCGTGGGCTGCGGCGGCCTACGACTGCTGACCCCCGACTCCGCCGAGATCAAACGGATGTACGTCGTCCCGGCCGCCCGGGGCACCGGGGTCGCCGTCGCCATCCTGCGCGCCCTGGAGCAGCGGGCCCGCGAGCTGGGCGTACGCACCCTGCTGCTGGAGACCGGCACCGCCCAGCCCGAGGCCATGCGCTTCTACGAGCGGGAGGGCTACCACCGCATCGACAACTTCGGCCCGTACCGGGGAGCGCCGTTGTCCCTCTGCTACGCCCGCGACCTACCCTGACCGGCCCTCGTCGCTGGCTGCTGGTCAGCGTCCGGCGCGGGCCCGGAGCATTCCCGGTACGGCGGCCAGCCCGGTGACCGGGCGGAACGCCCGCGCCGCGTTGACCAGAGCGGCGTACTCGTCCTCGGCCAGGTCGATCTCCGCGGCGGCGGCGTTGCGTTCCACCTGCTCCACCGTGGAGGCCCCCGGAATCGCCACCACGTTGGGGTGCCGCAACACGTACGCCAGGGCGATCTGGCTGGGGGTGGCGTCGTGCGCGGCGGCCACCTGACGCAGGGTCTCGATCAGGGCGGTGCCGCGCTCCAGGTTCTCCGGCAGAAAGTACGGGTTGGCCCGGCGCACCGCCCCGACCGGCGGATGATTCGCGTCGTACCGCCCGGAGAGGAACCCCTGCGCCAACGGGCTGTACGCGATGACCAGGCGACCGGCCTGCTCCGCGTACGGCAGGAGGTCGTCCTCCGGCTTGCGGTCGATCAGGCTGTAGCGCACCTGGTTGCTCAACACCCGACGGCCCAGCGCGGCCTCGGCGACCTGCCAGCGACGCAGGCTGTAGTTGCTCACCCCCACCTCGGCGACCAGGCCGACCTCCTGCAGGGCCCGCATCCCCCGCATGGTGTTCTGATCGCTGACCACCGGGTTGGGCTGATGCACCTGGTAGAGATCGATGCTGGTGGTCCCTAGCCGGGCCGCCGAGGCTACCGCCCGCTGCTGCACCACGGCGGCCACCGGCAGCACCGGAAATATCTTGGTAGCGACGGTGACCTTGTCCCGGGCCTCGGTCAGGGCGGCACCGAGAATCCGCTCGCTGCGGCCGAAACCGTACAGCTCTGCGGTGTCGAAGAGGGTGACGCCCAACTCGACCGCCCGCCGGACGATGGCCCCCGCCAACTTCTCGTAGTCCGGGCCGTACCCCCACTCCCGCGACCCGAACTGCCAGGTGCCTAGGCCGATCTTGGACAGGGGTTTCGGGGTGTCGAGCCGCACGTAGCGCATGGCTGGAACGGTACCCGTCACCACCCGACCCCAACACGGATCAGCCCAACGCAACGGGGTCGGCACACTGCGGCCGGGTGGCACCAGGGCTCACTTGCGCTCGACGTGGTAGGCGCCGCCGCCGGCCGCAGCGCCTTCGGTGAGGGCTTTCCAGGTCGTACCGTCAAGGCCGAAGGTGTCCAGGATGTAGCCGGCGACCGCCTCGGCTACCAGGGCCACGCGGGCGGGATCCTCGTCGCTGGTCTCGGCTACCTGCTCGCCGGCCACCCCACCGAGGGTGTGTTCACCGTCGGTGATGGTGAACAGGCTCTTGGGCGTGGGGCTGAGGTGGTAGGCGTCGGTGAACCAGTCCGGCCCACGGGTGGACATCGCCGACTGGTCCTTGCCGCCCGCGACGACGAGGGCCGGCGTGGTCATGGTGGAGAAGTCCGGCCGCATGAACGGCAGATGCTCCACCGCGAAGGGGGTCAGCGAGTCGCCGGTACCGGTCGCGGTGAGCAGCGCCCCGGCCTTGACCAAGGGATGGGAGAAATCCTCCCCGGGCGTGCCGTCGGCGTCGAGCACCCGGGCACCGAGGAGGGTGCCGACGCTCTGACCACCCCAGGAGTGCCCGACGGCGGCGACACGCTCCCGGTCGGTGCGGCCGGCCAGCCCCGCTCGGCCGAGGATGTCGTCGAGGTTGTCCAGGACGGCGTGCAGGTCGGCGATTCGGACTCGCCAGATGGTGCCGAATCGCGGGTCGTCGAACCCCAGGCCGTGGCGGCGGGAGTCGAGGTGGGTCGGCTGGACGACGACGAAGCCGGTGGCGGCCCACCGGTCGACGAGCGGCTCGTAGGCGTCCATGGACCAGGCGTTGCCGTGCGAGAACACGAGCACTGGGAGGTCGTGGCCGGAAACCGGGGCGGTGACCTTGACCGCCAGGTCGAAGTCACGTCCGGTGGTGGGCACGGGGACGGGCTTGATCGCCATGATCTGCTGGGCGAGTTGGTGCAGGTGCATGATGTCGCTGCTTCCTCTGCCGTGGGGAGGGCGCCTGCCACAATTGGCGGAACACCGTTCCGTCAAAGCTAGCGGAACAATGTTCCGCCAACAAGGAGGAACCGTGACCGAGTCGCCCGGGGCACGCGAGGCAGGCGTACGCCGCACCCGCGAGACACTTCTCGCCGCCGCTGCGGCGGTCTTCGTGGAGCAGGGAGTGCAGGCACCCATCCGGGACATCGCCGGACGGGCCGGAGTGGGTCTCGGCACGGTCTACCGCCACTTCCCGAACCGCGCCGAACTGGTCACCGCGGTGTACCGCCACCAGATCGAGGAGTGCGTGGCGCTGGCCTCGGCACTGCAGCGAGAGGACATCGCGCCCGGCGAGGCCCTGACGCGCTGGATCGGGGCCTTCGTGGAGTTCCTGGTGACCAAGCACGGGCTGGGGGTCGCCCTGCAGTCCGACGACCCGAGCCTGCTCACCCTGCATTCGCTGATGCTCGACGAGCTCGTCCCGGCCTGCGCGTCGTTGATCGCCGCAGGTGTCTCCGCAGGCGAGATCGACCCCGGCGTGACCGCGTACACCCTCATGCGCGCGGTGGGGAACCTGTGCATCCTCGGCCCGGGCTACGAGCGGGCCCAGGCGCAGGACATGGTGGCCCGCCTGCTCGTCGGATGCCGCAGCGCCCGGTGAGGCCCAGCGCCTCCAGGACCGTTCCGGAGAGGGCGGGCAGGAGGAGGCGGAGTCTGGAAGAATCGTCGAGCCGATCGATGGGAAGCCTCCGACCACACCAGAGGATGATCTGCGTTGGCACACCGCTACTTCGGCCCGACGTCGCCTGTCCCCAATCTGCTCATCGCGAATGGGGTGGGAGGAGACCGTTGAACGGCCGCACCACCGCTCGGCGACGCCGAACCGGGCTCAAGAACGCGCCCGAAGACACCGGCGACGTACCCGGGCGCGGACGGCTCTGGCGGTTCTTCGCCGTCGCCCTGACGATGCCGACCCTCGGCTCCGCGCTCGGGCTCGACGGCGGCGCCATCTTCCAGATCGCCGCTGTCGAGGACCTCGGCCTCGATCCCGGGACCATCGGTCTGGCCTTCGCCATGGGCCTGCTCTCCGTGCCCATCCAGATGCTCGCCGCTCGCCTGCCGTTGTGGCGGGCCGGCCGCAACCTCCAACTCTTCTTCCTCGTCGCCGCCGTCGAATGCGCAGTTTTGGCGGTGCTCGTGGGTCTGGACGTGGTCGGCGGAGGTTTCGCCCTCATCGCCCTCGCCGTCACGGTCACGGCGGAGATCAACTTGTCGGTGCTCTACGCCCCCTCGTGGCAGCCACTGCTGAACTACGGCCTCGTCAGCCAGGAACGCCAGCGGGTGAACTCCTGGGGCAGGGCCGCCGGCGGCCTGATCGTGGCCGGTGCGGTCCTGCTGTACGGCTCGGGCGGCCCCGTGCTGCGTACGGCGATGTTCGCGGTCATCGGCGCCGTCGCCCTGCTGCTAGCTGTCGCCGCCCGCGGCATCCCGGCTCCGAACCGACCGGTGGAGCGCGACCTCGACACGCCCCTTCGCGGAAACCGGCCCACGCTCTCACCCACCATGCGGCGGATCTACCTGATCCTCGCCGTCGCCGGGCTGGCCGCCGCCTGGCCGCTCTTCCTCGTCTACGCCGACAAGGTCCTGTGGCCCGGCGCCAACCTCGGGCTGCTCGGGGCGGTGCAGCTCGGTGGAGCACTCCTCGCCGCCGCCTCCTGGCGGTCCCGCCACACGAACCTCGGCCGCTATGCCTGGCAAGCCGGTCTGGTGCTGCTGACCGCCACCGTCGCCCTCGCCGTCGTGCGGGCACCGGTCGACGGGACCGCCGAGCAGGTGATCACCGTCGCGGCCCTGGCCGTGGCGTCGGCAGCCAACCTCACGATCCTTCTGGCCATGCTCGAACGGGCACACCGGGACGTCGACGAAACCACCTCGGTCCGGGCCCTGACGTTGCTCGACGTCGTGGCATCTACGTCGCTTCAGGTCGGGCTCTTCGTCGGCGGGCTGCTCGTGTCGTTCAGCATCGATCGGGCCGATTGGCCGCTCGACCCCTACCGGATCTGGCTGGTGGCGGGCACGGCTGCCGTCGCCATGGGCCTGATGTCGCCCGCCCTCCGCAGGACACCGACGGAATAGCCGATGGTGGAGTCAGCTGCTCGGGGCCGCCCCGAATGACAAAAGCCCTGGTGGGAGACACTGTCTCCCACCAGGGCTTTCGCTCGGGTGGAGCCGAGGGGACTCGAACCCCTGACCCCCACACTGCCAGGGGGGATCTCTCAAGCCGCCTCAGCCTGCTAGCGATTTGACCTGCAGCACCGAACTCACTGTCCCTGCTAGCGCCCGTCACCCCCCGCCGTGACCTTTCTTTCTGGCACGAATCTGGCACACCTCCAGGACGTCGCCCCGGCCGCACAAACACACGGCTTAGGAAGAAGCCTGCTCCTACTGGCATCCCCTGCCCTACCGAGGCTTACGTCCGGCAGACGATCAGATAGCAAGCCCGCCAACTCCGTGCACGCTTCGGATCTTGCCGCATCGAGCACCCAGCAAGGTCGTTCCTTGAGGTGAGGGCAGGCATGCAGCCGTGAGGCTTGGTGCGTGGCAGTGCCTGCCATACTGCACTAGGCGAGAACGGCGCAAGGGAGAACTTGCAGTGGACTTCACTGGGATCCTCCAAACTCTCATTGGCGGAGCTCTTGGCGGTGCCATTATCCCCCTACTGACCCATGCTAAAGAGAAGCGGATTGCTCGCAGTGCCGTTCGTGAACACCTCTCGCAGGTTGAACAACAACGCTGGTGCACGACGAAGGACGCGGAGGCGGAAAGGCAGTTCATAAGAGCAACCGAACGACTTGAAGCTGTAGCCCTTAGTGCCGGCATCCATAAGGAGGTAGTGCGGACGTATATCAACTTGGCGGGGGTTGCGTTCTATTCTACCCAGCGGAGCGTAGAAAAGTACGTCGACATGGAGGGCCAGCCGCTACGGGGCGGCGCACTAGATTCCGACACGGCCGCTGTTGTCGAAGGGAGTCATGAGCTTCTCACGGACGCCATATGGCATCCTGTTAGAAGCGCACTCTTAAGACGGCAGCAACTTCGCCGCATTCGACGTACCGTGGCATTACTTATTGAGTTGGCATATATCGATGACCCGAACGACGACGGGCTAACCGACTGGGATAGCTGGGAAGAGGATCAAGTTCGCTCCAGAGTGAAGCTTCGGAATGTAGCTAGACGGGCGAAGGAGAATCTAGCAAGGGGCGGCACCCATGCAGCGGGTGACATATATCGAGGGGTGCCGGCAGTCGAAGGCTCGATGGCGGTGCCCGATCCCTGTTCTGAAGGAACCACCAGCCGTCAGTGAGAGCCAAGCCAGCAGCTGGGCTAATCTGTCTAAACGGTCCACCGACTCCGACTCCCGGGCTTGGCCACGCTGACTCTTGGCCTCACGTCGTTGATGGCCGGTTGTCGACATTTCACGCTATCGTCAGCTTCGATTAACCGAACTATTTGAACCTTCGGAAATAGGGATGAAGAGGTCTTCCTCGTCATAGTCGGAGATAATCGACGATGAATCAATATCGAACTTCAACCAAAGCCGGTCACTTATTCGGGATACGATCCTCGCCAACAGAATTAGACAGAACAAAAGGATCGCGGTAGTCGCAGGCACGATCAAGAGGGAAGCGTTCAGCTCTTCGACTGAATCCTCAATGGATCGCATGAGTTGCACAGCATTAGCCGACGAGCCAACAATACCGACAAGCAATGCACTGACAAGAATTCGAAAGCGCAGGCGCCTCCACTTGCCACGCAGGGCGTGAATCTCGTCGATCTTGGTGTCAATCAGCGGACTTGACAGCGTCGGGTTCGGTGCACCGTCGACCATCATTCGCAAAACGATGATCTGGCCCGCTGCAAGCAGGGAGGGACCAATACATACGCTTCTCTCGTCTGCAGTCAGCGTCGGAGTTGGCACATTCGGCAGGTTGCAGACATACCCCACGGGCCGAACTAGCACAGATTTCAGGTGGATCTGCAGCGGCTCTCCCTTATCAAAAAGTTGACTGGGGATGTCACGTCGACCATAATTCGCGATGCGAACCTCAACAAACGTCGGGTTCTTTAGAACCTCGTCGCCGATCATTACTCGAATATCTTCTCCATCCAATTCCTGATCAGACACTCGCAGCATGGGAATATTGGTCGTTACTCCGTAAACCAGTCGACGCTTCGGGACCGCCGCCCGATAGGTGGCCGATATGGAAATAGTTCCGATTGTCGTAGCGAGCAAAACACCGGCAGTGGTCACCCAAAATCCTGCCGCCTCGTACCACTCCACAGCAATGACCACCGGCGCTCTCCCGACACGTCTCAAGTGAATGGAACTCCATGATGACTGAAGGCCACCGACTGTGCTATCCCGCCTGCCTCGGCCCACCCTCTGGTTGCCTCCGCGGCCGTCGCAGGCGTGTCACCGAGGCGTCACCGGAGTCCCCGAAGCGTCTCCGCAGCTCAAAGCACGCCCGGTGACACTAGTGACGCGGGTGACATCCCGAGCACTTGAAGTCCAAACGGCACTGGGACCGATACCATCCGACGTCCTGTCTGGACCAGAACCCGTGAACCTACGAATCAGCGGTGCCACGCCTCCCAGGCGTCGGCGAGCATCTCGCTCAGGCCAGATCTAGTCGGTCGCCAGTTGAGATCGGCGCGTGCGCGGCTGATGTCAGCCACCAGCTTCGGCGGCTCAGGCTTGGGCGGCATGTGCCGTACCGCTACCGGGTGGCCGGTGACCTGCTCGGCGGTGGCGACCACTGCGGCCATGCTCGTCCCGATGCCTGATCCAAGATTGATGGTCCGGTTGCGGCCTGGCGTACAGGCCAACAGAGCGAGCCGAATACCGCTTGCTACATCGGCTAGGTGCACGAAGTCACGGACCGCTGACCCGTCGCCGTTGAGCGTGACGTGATCACGCTGACCGGTGATGGCCCGAAAGACGTTGGGGATGATGCGAGCCGGATCGGTATCCCCTACCCCGTCCACGGAACCCGCGATGTTGAAGGGCCGGACAATAACTGCGCCAATTGCGCCAGTCGCTGCGTAGGCTGACACCATCTGTTCCGCCGCAACCTTTGACGCGGCGTATGGGCTTTCGGGACGCACATCGAGATCTTCCGAAAGTCCGCCGCTGTACTGCGATCCGTAAACGATATTGGTGGAGGCGAAGACCAGGGAAGCGGGGGCGCGTGTCTCCCGCATTGCGTCCAGCGCCACAAGCAGGTTAAGAGTCCCTGCTGTGTTCACGTCGAAGTAGCTGAGCGGATCAGTCAGGGAGTCTCGGCCGCTGGTCAGGGCAGCGAGGTGCACCACCCCGTCGTATTCGTTCTCCTTGACGATCTCGGCAACACGCTCGCGATCTCGGATATCCCCAATCACCAACTCACCGCCGGCAGGTGGCTTGGCCTCTGTCCGACCCCGACTCATCACAGTGACCCGGTGTCCGGCTGCAAGCAAGTCGAGTGTGACAGCGTGTCCCAGGAATCCGAGGCCACCGGTAACCAGTACGTGCATGTCAGCCTCTCCCTAGAATGGTGCGACGATGCTCCCACGCGAGTTGAATGCATCCGGCGGCTGCCGGAGCTAGCCGGCCGCTGGCTGTGAGTTCGTCAATGGTGTGACGGGTGAACGGCAGCGCGGACGTAGGCTTTGCTCGGCCAGTCACGACCACGGTCCCTTCGGCGTTGGCGCTGACCATATCGGCGAATAGCCGGTCGTAGGTCGGGCCGTCGAAGACCGCTACGGTCAGGATCTCGCCCCACAGCGTGAGTGCATCAAGCGCCACGCCGAGGCAGTAGACACGGACCCCGCCAGCAGCGTACGCGCGGTCAAAGGAGGCCAACGGTTCAGCAGCGTAGTCCGCCGGCTCTCCCTCACCGCCATGCTCAGGGTTGCCTAGAAATTCCTCGCTGTACTCCCGCATCATGTTGCGCCACAGGGTGAAATCGGCATCCTGTGCAGCAGGAAGGATACTCGACGGCTGAAAGACTCCGGCGGGCATGATATGCAACATCCCGCCAGCCACTGCGACGTTCCCGGCAGCGCGGTTATGCAGAACGAAAGAAACCCCGTCTTCATCTACTCGAAGCGTCAACGTGTCGGTTGACGACGCCGTTGCCCGACGGCTAGGCGTGAACGGATCGCCGACCAGCCTCCGGAACGCCAAGTTGCGCCAGGACGCCGGAAGGATTCCACTTCCATCGCCAGCCACATGAAACATGGCCATCTCATGAGCCAGCGCCTCGGCGACATCGACGGCACCGAAGTAGGTGCCGGTCGAGAATGTCAGCGCTCGCTCGGGTTGACTCCAATCAACGTCGGTGAGGTGCCACGCAAGTCGGTTCTCAAAGAGCCGAGGCTGTTCGACATCCCGGAGGGCGAGGCTGTAGCGCTGGTGTCGCCGACCGTCGACAGCTAGCGGGCGAACGGCTGCCGCTGCATCCTCGGTGCCAGCAACCACCGGCGAGGCTCCATCCGCCGCGTGCGCGATCCCGAACTGCCCCAGCTCGATCGGTACCGCCGGCAGCCAAGCCGGTGCTGCGATCAGTCCGCTATCCCCTACCCGATGCTCTGGCTCGTACAGCCGGGCCGCCTCGCGGGCGAGCTGGACGCGGTAAGCGTTCAGCGTCCGCCGGACGGCCCGCCACTCTTCCTGGCTTCCCTCGACATGGGGATGAGATGCGGGCTCTGGATGGATGGCAAAGCCTCCCGCGTCGGTCTCAGGATTCTCTTCCTGCTGCGGCACGATGCGCTGCCTGGTCAGGCCAAGGTCTTGCACGCTGACGCCGAAGTGCTCGGCGAGCAGCTGCCGGTAGAGGGCAGACGGAAAAGTGATGCCGCGTTCCCATCGGCTGACCTGGTTGGCTGTGACGGCCAACCTCTTTCCGCGTCCCGCGCCGAGGCGGTTTACGGCATCGGCCACGTCCTGTTGCGTCTCACCCGCCGCATCACGCAAGTTGTAGAGCGCGAGATTGGGCGTGGCGTCTCTGGCCCGAGCAGGCAACTCTTTCCTTCCCTCCGGCTTCGGCAACGCTCGGTCAGGCCCAGCGTGCCTAGTCGATGCCTAGCGGATGCGCCCTAGCTGCCGTCAGCACGGCGTTTGGGTGCGCGCCGGGAACTGGTGTCCTTGTCCGCATGACCGACATCGACCGCGATCCGCTCAACGGCATCGGCCAACCGCCGTACCTCGGCATGGAGCTGATCGAGTCGGGCAAGCACGAGCGAGGAACTGTCCGGCATCTCGGCACCCTTACGGCTCTCGGAGGGCGTGGCACCTGTCAGAACCGCTTGCAGGTAGCCATCCGGCCAGTCCAGCGCCTGAGAGATCGCAGCAAGGGTGCGGGTCGAACGCTTCCGGTTCGCCTTGGCGTACTGCAACTCGCGCAGGGTCGCAACGGACACCTTGGATCTCTCTGCCAGTTCCTGCTGAGTCAACGGCAACTCGGCCATCCGGCCGTTGATTGCGCTGGCCACAGCCTGCCAATCCTCCACCCGATGCCCCCTTGTCTGACTGACTGATCCGCCGATCCTAGCCCCTCCCCTTGTTGACAACGCACAACTTCGGCGCTAATTTTAGCGCTTAAATCAGCTCCACTAGCCGGAGGTTCCCGTGAGGAAACGCCTCGTTGCCGTCACCGCTGAACCGACCGCCGCCGACCTGGCCGCGATCGACGCCGAGTGGCCGTTGATCGCCGCCGAGTTGGACGTGTTGGACGCGCAGATCACCCTGATCTACGCCGAGGACCACGGCGGCCCGACCGCCCTGGACTGGCGCAGGCTGCGCCGGGCCGAGGCCCGCGTGACCCGTGCCGCCGCCGAGGTGGCCACCCGCACCACCGGCCCGCAGCGCGCGGCCTGATGTCCCGTATCCGTGCCGCCTACTACGACCCGGACGGCTTGAAGTACGGCATCCCTACCTACTGGTGGCGCGGCGCGCCGCCGGGCTACGCCACCCGCCGTCAACTCCGTGCCGCCGGCCTACGCCCCGGTGGCCAACCAGTCGCCGCGCAGATTCTCTGGCGCGGTGTCGGTGGCACCCGTACCGCCTACCTGTACCGGGTCGACCTGGCCCGGCCTAAGCGCACCGCCACCCCCGCCCAACTGCGCGCCATCGCCGCCGCCCTGATCGCCCGCCGTACCTGCCCGACCTGCGGCGTGGTCCGGCCGTACTGCATCCCGCGCTCGCTCGGCGAGTGCGTCGACTGCGCCTACCCCGAAGGAGAGTCCGCGTGAACACCCCCCGTAAGTCCCGACGTGCCGTGATGGCTGACATCCTGCTGTTGGCCGACCCGACGGAGATCCGCACCCACACCGACGGCGTAGCCCTGGCGGTATCTTTCGACCGCATCGCCGAACTACGGTCCTGGCTTCACCTGGCCGGACTCAACACCCCGGACACGCTCACCGCCGAGCACACCGGCGCCAGCGACGACGGCCGCCCCTGGCAGGTGATGTACGCCTACCCGACCTTGCACGGGTGGGAGATCTACGCCCACGCCAAGGAGTACACCGCCGGCCCTGACCTCGACCCGGCCACCGTTGACCGGCTCGCCGCGCTGGCGGTGGCCTGATGACCGCACCCACGATCAACGGCACCCGCTACCCGCAGCCCATCGAGAAGCTGTTGCCCGCCGCCCGCGCCCTAAATTTGCCGGACGGGCAGGAGTTCCCGTCGCGTAACCGGTTGATGCGGGAGTTCCGCATCGGTGCGCCGAAGGCCGATGAGCTGTTGGCCCGGCTCAAGTCCGAGCACGCCGAGCGGGCCCGCACCGATACCCTCCGCTCGGCGATGGCCGTCCGGGGT
Source organism: Micromonospora sp. NPDC048871 (assembly GCF_043198155.1). Taxonomy (NCBI): domain Bacteria; kingdom Bacillati; phylum Actinomycetota; class Actinomycetes; order Micromonosporales; family Micromonosporaceae; genus Micromonospora; species Micromonospora sp. NPDC048871. Next base: position 722,554 of record NZ_JBICUM010000001.1, read on the forward strand.
GCCCTACTGGCACCCGACACCGGCACCGGTAGCCCGGTGGTGCCTCGGTTGGACTACGCCGAGCCGATCGGCCCGGACCCGGCCCCGGTACCGGCCATGCCCGTGCACACGCCACTGCCCGCCGAGCCGCCGAAGATCGCACCCGCCGAGCCGGTCGCCGAGGCCACGCCGGTCGGTCACCCGGACGCACCCACCCCACCGGCCAGCGACAAGCCGGACCGTCCGGCGGTGGTCTGGCCGGTCATTCTGCTCGCGTTGCCGGCGTTCGTGGCTATCTGGTCCGGGTGGGTCGGACTCGGCGGACTCACCGGATTCGGGGTGGTGCACCCGCTACCCGGTATCGCCGACGGGTTCGCCATCAACACCGCCATCACGCTCCCGATCGGCGTCGAAACCTACGGCGCTTACGCCCTCTACGTATGGCTGTCCGGCCGGGTCCCGGACCGGGCGCGGCAGTTCGCGAAGTGGTCGGCCATCGCCTCACTGCTGGTCGGCGCGCTCGGCCAGGTGGCGTATCACCTGCTCGTCGCTGCCGGAGTGCAGATAGCTCCGTGGTGGATCACCACCGCCGTTGCCTGCCTGCCGGTGGCGGTGCTCGGCATGGGTGCCGCGCTGGCGCACCTCGTTCGCTCGCACGACTAGTTTCGCCCGGCGGCACAGCCCTTGGCCTAGGAACCGCGCTGTGCCGCCGGTCCCCCTGCTGATCCGTAGACCGTTGGAGGAACCCCCATCATGACTGCCCCCGATGACGACCGTTTCGACTGGCACGCCGCAGAAGCCGATCTGAACGCCACCGGGCCGGATGCCGAGGTGGTCGACCTGGACGCGGCCCGTTCCCGCCGCGCTGGTGTCGACCTCGGCGACGACGACACCGCCGAGGGTGGGCCGATGCTGGTCGACAGCATCGACGCGCAGCGTCGCCCGCGGTTCACTCTGGCCGGGTTCCGCGACGCGCAGCGTCGGCCGATCCTGCCCGGCTGGCTACGCTCCCGTACCGAGTTCGCCGGCAACCTGGCGTGGGCCACCGGGCTGGCCGCGCACGCCGCCGGCTACCACCTGCTTCGGGTGCCGAAGTACGTCGGCAAGCTGGCGTGGCGTGCGCCGGTCGGCGTCTACCGGGTCACCCGTGGCTACGTGCGGTGGTTGTTCGACCTGGAAGGCGAACCGGTTCGCCAATCCGTGGTCCGCGCCGCCATCGACCGTCCGGAAGAGGCCCGGCTGTATCAAACCCTTGCCCGGCAGCGGGATCGGCGGGTGCGGTGGCGTGGTCTGACCGCCGTTCCCACCGGGGCCGTGCTGCTGGTCGGCGTTGGTCTGCTCGTGACGGCGCCGGCCGCCACCGTGGTCGCCACCCTGGCGGGTGTGGTGGTGGTGTTCGGGGTGCTCGGCGCACCGGCTGACCGGCCGCTGCTCGACACGGCGGTGGTGCGCAGCCCGGTCACGCCGTTGACCTCGGATGAGGTCGTGCGTGCCTTGGCCGCGTTGAACATCTCCGGCATCAACCAGGCACTACGTCGAGGCGACACCGGCAAGCGGTGGTTCCCCGCGCCGATCCAGCGGGAGAACGGCACTGGCTGGCGTGCCGACGTGGAGTTGCCGCGCGGGGTGACGGCCTCGGCGGTGGTCGAGAAGCGGGAGGAGTTGGCCGCCGCGCTCACCCGCCCGCTCGGCTGTGTGTGGCCCGAGGCCAACGCCGAGGTACACCCCGGCCGCCTGGTCCTGTTCGTCGCCGACAAGGATCTGTCCCGGTCGAAGCAGAACCCTTGGCCGCTGCTCAAGTCGGGTGCGGTGGATCTGTTCAAGCCGTTCCCGTTCGGCACCGACCCACGCGGCCGGGCCGTCACGCTAACGCTGATGTTCGCGTCGATGATCGTGGGCAGCATCCCGCGTATGGGTAAGACGTTCTCCCTGCGTCTGGCCATGCTCGGCGCGGCACTCGACCCCCGCGCCTGGATCCTCGCCTTCGACTTGAAGGGCACCGGTGACCTGTCGCCGTTGGAGCCGATCAGCCACCGCTACCGCGCCGGTGACGAAGACGAAGACATCGCCTACGGCCTGGCTGCCATGCGCGAAATCCGCACCGAGCTACGCCGCCGGACGAAGGTGATTCGGGAACTGCCGCGTGACCTGTGCCCGGAAAACAAGGTCACCCCCGACCTGGCCAGCACCCGCAAGCTGGGCTTGCAGCCGATCGTGATCGGCGTTGACGAGTGTCAGGTGTGGTTCGAACACCCGAAGTACGGCGATGAGTTCGAGGAGATCTGCACGGACCTGATCAAGCGTGGCCCGGCCGCCGGGATCACGCTGATCCTGGCCACGCAGCGGCCGGACGCGAAGAGTCTGCCGACCGGCATCAGCGCCAATGCGGTGCTGCGGTTCTGCCTCAAGGTCATGGGTCACACCGAGAACGACATGGTGCTGGGCACGTCGATGCACAAGGCCGGTATCAAGGCGACCATGTTCTCTCGGCGGGATCGGGGTATCGGCTATCTCGCCGGTGAGGGTGATGACCCGACGATCACCCGGACGTTCTACATCGACGGGCCGACCGCCGAGCAGGTCATCCGCCGCGCCCGCACCCTACGGGAGCAGGCTGGCACCCTCACCGGCCACGCGGCCGGGCAGACCATGGACACCACCGCCGTGCGCCGGGACACGCTGCTGGACGACATCGCCGCCGTCATGTCCGACAGCGAGGCCAAGCTGTGGTCCGAGGTGGTCTGCGAACGGCTCGCCGGGCTGCGGCCGGAGGTGTACGCGGGTTTGACGCGGGAGCAACTGACCGCCGCGTTGAAGCCGTACGGCGTCACCACCGGACAGGTATGGGGCACCGACCCCGACACCGGCAAAGGAGCCAACCGGCGCGGTATCGACCGCGCGCACATCCTCACCGCGATCACCAAGCGTGATCGCGAGCAGGGTGGGCGGGCCGCCAGCTAGCCGCACCGATCGCCGCTAGGTCTAGCGGCCAGCCCCGCTAGACCTAGCGGCACCACTAGCGACCAATCCGAATCCTGATCAGCGCCCTAGTCCCTAGCGGCGTGACCTGTCTGCACCCTGAAACGGCCTTGGGAGGCGTTCTGTGGTCACCCTCGCCCTACTAGCTAGCCTCACCGCCACCGGTTACGCAGCGTGGCACCTGATCCTCTGCTACGCCGCGCCTATGCCACGCTGCCGCGCCTGCCACGGCACCGGCGAACGACGCGGACTCATCATCCGCGCCCCGCACGAATGCCACCGCTGCCACGGCACCGGCCGCCGGCCGCGCCTCGGCCGCCGGCTGATCGAGTACATCCGCACCGAGTACCGGGCAGGCCACCAGTGACCGGCCGCGACCAGCACACGCCATGGTGCGGCCGGGACCACCGATGCGGCCTCGGCGAACATCGCTCCGATGAAATCGTGGTCGACATCCCCGGTCGGGCGCGTGCCGTGCTCGTGCGCGTGCGGACCGCCGCCGGCCGCGACCACGCCGAAATCCGCATCCGGGTCGCCCTCGCCCCGACCGAACTGGCCGCCCGCCGTCAGTTGGTCGGACTGCTCGACGACGTGCGCCAGGCCGTGACCCGCGCCGCCATCGCGGCACGGCCCCGACCTCGGCGGGCCGCCTGATGGCCGGGCCGCGCCGCGACGGCGCTTCCCCACGTGATGCCCGGCTGTCCGGGTTGGAGGTCTGGCTCACCGGCACCCCCGCCGAGCTGGACGCCGCAGTAACCGCGCTCGCCGCCGCCGGACGACTCACCCAACGGGGCACCCGCCGCCCGCTCACCGGCACCGACGCCGGCCGGCACCGCCTCTACCTACGCCTGTCCATCGCCACCGCCGCTCGCCCGTCCGGCCGCACGCCGGCCACCGGCCGTGCGGCGCTGCTCGACCTCGACACCGCCCGCTGTAAGACCGCCTGATCAGGAGACACCACATGTCCGCCCTACTCGCTACCGCCCTCGCCCACGCCGAACGTGGATGGCACATCTTCCCGCTCCGCCCCAACGACAAGCGACCCGCGTTCCCCGACCACCCCACCGACCAATGCACCGGCCGTGACCCACGCTGCCGCGCCGGGCACGTCGGTTGGGAGGACCGGGCCACCACCGACCCGGACCGCATCCGCCGCGCCTGGTCGACCCGTCCCTACGGCATCGGCATCGCCTGTGGCCCGTCCGGGCTGGTCGTGGTCGATCTGGACGTACCCAAGAGCAACGCCGACATCCCACCGCCGGAATGGGCCGGTGTGTGCGATGGCCGCGACGTGTTCGCGATCCTCGCCGACCGGCACGGCACCCCCACCGGTTGGATTGCCGGGTTCGGCCCGGACGACACCGCGCCGACCGGCGTCGACCACACCTACACCGTGCTCACCGGCAGCGGCGGTACCCACCTGTACTACCGGCATCCCAACATCGGGCCGCAGCTACGCAACACCACCGGCGACCGGGGCGGCCTCGGCTGGAAAGTCGACACCCGCGCCCACGGTGGCTACGTCGTCGCTGCCGGCAGCACGGCCGCCGGCCGCCCCTATACGGTGGCGCGCGACTGCGACCCGGCACCACTGCCCGACTGGATCGCCGCCGGCACTGCGCCGCCACCTCTGCCACCACAACGGCCTGTGGTGGTCGACCTCGGCACCGGACGACGCGCCGCCTACGTCGACGCCGCGATCCGCCGCCAGGTCGCCGAGGTCACCACCGCCACGCCCGGCAGCCGCAATCAGGCGCTCTACGTCTCCGCGGTTGCTCTCGGCCAACTCGTCGCCGGTGGCGCGCTCGCCCAGGACGACGCCGAGGCTGTTCTCACCGACGCCGCCCACACGGCCGGGCTACGGCCTGCGGAGACGGCACGCACCATCGCATCCGGACTGCGCGCCGGTGCGCGCCGGCCTCGGAGCGTGGCAGCATGAGCGCCCCCGCCGAGCGTCCCGACCTGCGCGTGGTCCAATCCGGCGACGACACCGCCGCCGAGGTCATCGCACCGATTCGCCGCGAGCCCGGCCGCATCCGGACCGCGTGGACCGCCGCCGACCTCATGGCGATGGAGTTCCCGCCTCCCCGGTGGGCAGTGCCGGGTGTGCTGTCCGAGGGTGTGAACCTGCTGGCCGGTCCGCCGAAGGTCGGCAAGTCGTGGCTGTCCCTTGGCCTCGGCCTGACCGTCGCCGACGGCGGCAAAGCGTTCGGCAGCATCGACACCGAACCCGGCCCGGTGCTCTACCTGGCGTTGGAAGACACGCCCCGCCGGTTGCAGTCGCGCATAGGCAAGGTTCTGGCCGGGCGACCCGCACCGGCCGGGTTGACTCTCGCCACCGCGTGTCCGCCGCTGCCGCAGGGTGGTGATGAGGCGATCGCCGCATGGTTGGACCGCAACCGCGACGCGCGCATGGTCATCATCGACGTGTTCGCCAAGCTGCGCGGCACCTCGGCACCCGGCATGTCCGCCTACGACGCGGACTACGCGGCCGTGGGTCGGGCGAAGAAGGTTGCCGACGCCTACGGCGTGGCCGTGGTGCTCGTGCATCACGTCCGCAAAGCCGGATCGGACGACTTCCTAGAGGCCGTGTCCGGCACGAACGGCCTGGCGGGTGCCGCTGACGCCACGCTCGTGCTGCGCCGGCCGCGTGGCTCGGCCGATGGGGTGCTGCACGTGACCGGCCGCGACGTGGACGAGTCGGAATACGCCCTGGCGTTCGACCCCGCCAACGGGGCGTGGACCATGCTCGACGGCCCGGCCGCAGAACACGAAGTCAGCGAAACCCGTGCGGCGATCCTGCGATGGCTACGCACCTTCCCCGGCAGTACGCCGAAAGCCATCGCCGAGGGCACCGGCCTCAGCGTCGACAACGTCAAGAAGACCTGCGGCCGGATGCTCGACGCCGGCCAGGTGGCCTGTGACCCCGGTGGCCGATACCGGCTACCCGCCTAGGTGTCCCCGGTGTCACCCGAGTCACCGCAGTCATCCGACCAGCTGTCACCTGCGGAAACGCCACCTGACCACGGTGACAGGTCGGTGACAGCCGACCGGCCGTGACCGGCCCGACCGGATCGGCTGAAACACACGCCATCCGCCATGTTTCAGCACAGACCCCACCTATCACCCTCGCAACCCAAAGATCTTGGCTCTACGGCGCTCTCAGCGGGCCGCTCTAACGCCCCCTGAAACGTCCGGCCATCGACCCACCCCGAACCCTGCGAGCGGCCAGAAAGGCACCCAGCTTGCCGACGAACGCCCTTCCCACCACCCGCACGCCGCACCACAGGAGGCCCGCTATGCCGGAGAGGTACCTGACGATCTCGGAAGTAGCTGCCCGCCTCGGCACCACCGACCGCTTCCCGCGCCGGTTGATCGAGGAACGGCGCATCGAGTTCAAGCGGTTCGGTCGACACGTACGGATCGCGGAGAGCGTCCTGAACGCCTACATCGACTCCTGCACTGTCGCCCCGGTGCGACGCGGCCGGGCAAGGAGGGCCGCCTGATGGCAGGCAACACCAAGGGGCGTAAGCGTCGGTTCGGCAGCGTCAGAAAGCTGCCGTCCGGCGCGTGGCAAGCCCGGTACACCGCGCCGGACGGCCTGCCGCGTAAGGCACCGAGCACCTTCGACACGAAGCGGGCCGCCGAACAGTGGTTGGTCGAAACCGAGGCCGAGATGCTGCGCGGGGAATGGCTCGACCCCGACGCAGGAAAAATCACGCTGAGCGAGTACGCCGATCGGTGGATGCGCGAGCGCGATCTCAAGGCACGGACGCGGGAAGAGTACGAGCGGCACATCCGCCTTCACGTCCGGCCGCAGCTCGGCGCCCACGCGCTCAACGAAATCAGCGCGCCGCATATCCGCAAATGGCGCGCTGACCGCCTGGCGGATGGCGTGGGGAAACCGACAGTGGCGAAGACGTACCGCATCCTTCACGCGATTTTCGCCACCGCCGTTGACGACGACCTGATACGCCGGAACCCCTGCCGCATCAAGGGAGCCGGCCAGGACAAGGCCGACGAACGGCCCACGGCCACGCTGCAACAGGTGTTCGCGATCGCCGAGGCCATCCAACCGCGCTACCGGCTGCTCGTTCTGCTCGCCGCGTTCGCACAACTGCGATTCGGTGAACTGGTGGCACTGCGCCGCCGAGACATCGACCTTCACACGATGGAGCTACGGGTACGCCGCGCTACCGCCGAGATGGAGGACGGCACGCAGGTAGACGACGACCCGAAATCCGAGGCGGGAAAGCGACCGGTCAGCCTGCCAGCCGGGCTGCGTGCCGACGTCGAATCGCACCTCGCAGAGTTCGCCGAGGGCGGCCCCAATGGACGGCTGTTCCTCGGCGCGCAGCGTGGCATCCCGCGCCGCCGCAACTTCAACCGGATCTGGCGAAAGGCCCTGACCGCCGCTGGCATCCCGACCGACCTCGGCCTACACCTACACGACCTGCGGCACACCGGCAGCACGTGGTCAGCACAGAGCGGCGCGACGCTCAAGGAACTGATGGCGCGCATCGGTCATTCGAGCACCCGCGCAGCGATGATCTACCAGCACGCGACCCGTGACCGCGATCACGCTATCGCTGCCGCGCTGGATGCCTTGATAGAAGAGGCGCGAGGCAAGATCAGCGCGTGATCTGGCACGGATCTGGCACATAGCGGTCCGAGAGATTGATGAATGATAAAAGCCCTGGCGGGAGATCAGATCTCCCGCCAGGGCTTTTCGCTCGGGTGGAGCCGAGGGGACTCGAACCCCTGACCCCCACACTGCCAGTGTGGTGCGCTACCAGCTGCGCCACGGCCCCTTGCCTCGCGCCCGGTTCCCCCGGGCACTGGAAGAACTATACACACGCCGCCCTGCATGGTCATCTCGCGGGGGTCCCCCCTCGGGCGGGTCAGTTCAGGGCCACGTCGGGTGGGAAATGTGCCACCGCGGCCATCATGCCGCCCTGCCGGCGCAGCACCATGGGCCACAGGTCGTCGGGGCGCTCGACGAAGGCGTCGCCGGGCAGGGCGTCCAGCACGAACCAGGAGCCCTCCTCGATCTCCTGCTCCAGTTGCCCGCCGCCCCAACCGGCGTACCCGGCGAAGACCCGGATGGTCTGCACGTTCTCCCGCAGCCGCTCCGGATCGACGGACAGGTCCAGGGTGCCGACGGCTCCGGAGACCTGGTGGAAGCCCTTTAGGCGGCGGACCGGGGGAAGCATCCGGGCCAGGCAGATCGCCGATTCGGGCTGCACCGGGCCGCCCTCGAACAACACCGCCGGGTGCCGGGCCAGGTCGCCCCAGTCGCGCAGCACGTCGGCCACCGGCACCTCGGTGGCCCGGTTCAGCACCACCCCGAGGGCCCCGCCGGGCTCGTGGGCGACCAACAGGACCACCGTACGGTCGAAGTTCGGATCTTTCAGTGCGGGCGTCGCCACCAGCAGTTTCCCGATCATCGACTCCATGGCCCGCCCGCCGATCGCCTGCCCCTCTCCCTGCATCACGCGTACCCGTCAGCCTCGTCGCGGCGGGCAGGGCCGGTCCGGCACACCAACGACAGGCCCCACCGGTGCCATCCGCGCTGTCGTAGCCATGTCTGGCACGATAGCTTGCGACCCCGGCCGTGGCGACGGTCTGATCGCCGAGTGATCGACATCGGGGCCGGCGCAGCGGGCAGAGCCAGCCCCGACCGAAGGGCTCCCGGCAATCCCGAATGCCCCTGCCAGCCGGAGCGACCGGGCTAGATTCAGGGGCGATGGCAACGGTCCGCGACACCACCTACGAGCTGCTCCGCGCGCTGGGCATGACGACCGTCTTCGGCAACCCCGGGTCGACCGAGGAGCCCTTCCTGCAGGCCTTCCCCGATGACTTCCAGTACGTGCACGCGCTGCACGAGGCCTCGGCGATCGGCATGGCCGACGGGTACGCCCAGGTGACCGGAGCCCCCGCGCATGTCAATCTGCACACCGCCCCGGGCACCGGCAACGCCATGGGCAACATCGTCACCGCCTGGCACAACCGGACCCCCCTGATCGTCACCGCCGGGCAGCAGACCCGGCAGATGCTGCTGCTCGAACCGCGTCTCACCGCCCGCCGTCCCACCGAGCTGCCCCAGCCGTACGTCAAATGGGCCCACGAACCGGTCCGCGCGCAGGACGTGCCGGCCTCGCTGATGCGGGCGTACGCCACTGCCGTCCAGCCACCGGCCGGGCCGGTCTTCCTCTCCCTGCCCCTGGACGACTGGGCCCAACCCGCCGACCCCCTGCCGGAGGTGCGGACGGTGGCCACCCGGTTCGCGCCCGACCCGCAGCGGCTGCGGCAGTTCGCGGCCGCGCTGACGGAGGCCCGGTCACCGGTGGTGGTGCTCGGTGCGGCCGTGGACCGCGCCGGGGCCTGGGAGGCGGCTACTGCCCTGGCCGAGCGGCTGGTCGCGCCGGTCTGGTCGGCACCCGCGCCCGAACGCACCGCCTTCCCGGAGGACCACCCGTACTTCCAGGGGGTGCTGCCCTACGCCGCCGGGCCACTGGCCGAGCGGCTGGAGGGGCACGACACCGTGCTGGTGGTCGGCGCCCCGGTGTTCCGGTACTACCCGCACATTCCCGGGGCCACCGTGCCCCAGGGGGCCCGCCTGTTGCACGTCACGGACGATCCGGAGGAGGCCGCCCGGGCCCCGATCGGTGACAGCCTGCTCGGCGACGCCGGGCTCACCCTCGCCGCCCTGGTGGAACTGCTGCCGCCGGTGGACCGGCCCCCACCGGCTCCCCGACCCGACCCACCCTCGGTCGAGGACTCCCTTCCGCTCAGTGCGGACGCCCTCTTCGCCGCCTTGGCCCGGCACTGGCCCGAGGACGGGGTGCTGGTGCAGGAGTCCCCGTCGAACCTCTCCGCGCTGCGCCGGCGCCTGCGGCTGCGCCGACCCGGCTCGTACTTCACGATGGCCAGCGGGGGCCTAGGGTACGGCCTGCCGGCGGCGGTCGGCATAGCCCTGGCTCAACGCCACACCGGCCGGCACCGACCGGTCGTTGCGGTGATCGGGGACGGGGCCTTCCACTACTCCGTGCAGGCCCTGTGGACCGCCGCCCAGTTGCGGCTGCCGCTGGTCGTGATCGTCCCGGTCAACCAGCAGTACGCCATCCTCAAGTCCTTCGCCGAGCTGAAACACACCCCCGGGGTACCCGGGCTGGATCTTCCCGGCATCGACATCAGCGCGGTGGCCCGTGGCTACGGCTGCGCCACCACGGTCGTCGAGACCCCCGACCACCTGGGTGAGGCCCTCGACCTAGCCCTGCGCGCGGAGGGCCCGACGGTGCTGCCGGTACCCATCCGGACGGACATCCCCCCGCTGCTCTGAGCGGTCAGTTGCCGCCGATCCGCAGCGGTGCGCCGGTGAGGGCGTCCAGGACGGGTCGGGTGCCCAGCGGCTCCTTCAAGGTCACCTCGACCTCCTCCAGCTTCAGCATGGCGTCGCAGACGTCCGTGGAGCGCACCACCGAGCCGCCCACCACCACGAGGTCCTCCCGCTCCTGCACCAGCGGGGTGATCTCGGAGTCGCAACTGCCGACCCCCAGCCGGAAGGCCAGTCTCGTGCCGTCGACCTCGATGATGTTCTGCGCGGCCACCAGCCCCTCCGGGGCGGAGTCGGAGGGGACGACCGGGTCGGGCACCCTTCCGACCGCCTGCGGCGCGACCGCGGTGGCGGCCACCACGGCACCGATCTCCTCCACGGTGAACAGCCAGGCCGGCACCTGTGCCTCGCCACGGCTGGTGCGCAGCGGCGCGGTCCCCAGTTCGACCTTGCTGATGGTGAGTGCTACACACTCGCCCTGGGGGCGGCTGCTGACCGTGCCGTCCGGGTCGCCACCAGGGGCGGGCGGCGGCGGAACCTCGGGCTTCTTCGCCCCCGGGCAGGAGGGCGGCTCGACGCCGTTGGTGAGGGTCCGGAAGGCTTCGTCGGCGTCGACCAGCGGTACCCGCAGTTCCCCGTCCGGGAAGCGGATGGTGCCCGAGTCGGGCTGCCGGGCCGGCAGATCGGCCGGCTTGCGGTACCAGCCGGCCTGGAACGCCGTCTGGGTGGCGGGGGTGAAGTCAGCCTCGCCGATCAGCAGGGTGGGGTCCTGAAGGGGGATGTAGCCGGTGCTCCAGCCGGGCCCGGGGCGCCACCCCTCGGCCACCGCGGTGGCCCGCCGGTCGAAGGGGTCCTGGTCCTGGTCCTGGGCGGAGGGGAGGGGACCGGTCGGGCCGGTGCCTGCCGGTGCACAACCGGCTACGACGATCATCAGGGGCAGGCCCAACCGGGCGGCGAGACGACGCATACCTGCTCTGACGGGCCTACCCGGCACCAGGTTCCCTGACAAGATCGATTCCTTCGGGGAGACACGACTGCGCGCCCCGGCCGGATGGCCGGGGCGCGCAGTTCAGGTGGTGGAGGTGCCGGGAATCGAACCCGGGTCCTTCGCCGCCTTGTCAGGGCTTCTCCGAGCGCAGCTCGCTGTGCCTCTACTCGGCCCCTCCGATCACGCGAGCGAGTCGGTGTGACGGGCCCAGTCGCTGATTAATCTCGCCGCACGGACCCCGCGACCGGGTCCGGTTGGCCAGCCTTCTAGCTGATGCCGGCTAACTGGGTCGAAGGCACTCCCAGGCCGACAGACTCACTACTCGCCTCAGGCGGCGAGAGCGAAGTCAGCGCGATTGCTCTTGGCGCTTATTGTTTTCCGACGAACGATTCTCGAGACGACGTCGGCTTCCTCGGCTCGCTTCCCCTGCCGCAACGTACGAAGTCGAAACCAGTCACCCCCTCGACGGGCCGCCATCTTCCGGCGGCTCTGACAAGCGTAACGCCTGCCGCAACCGGATTCATCCCGAGGTCAGGTCGCCGACACCAGGGATGAATGAACCGGACAAACTACTCACTCATGCCTTTGCCGCGTCGGCCGACCGCCCGTTGGATCTCCCGGTCCGCGTCCCGCTTGGCCAGGTCCTGGCGCTTGTCGTACGCCTTCTTGCCCTTGGCCAGGCCGATCTCCACCTTGGCCCAGCCGTCGGAGAAGTAGACCTGCAACGGCACCAGGGTCAGCCCGCCCTCCCGGGCCTTGCCGATCAGACGGTCGATCTCTAACCGCTTGAGCAGCAGCTTGCGGGTACGCCGGGGCTCATGGTTGGTCCAGGTGCCCTGGGTGTACTCCGGGATGTGCATGCCGTGCAGATACAGCTCGCCGTCGCGTTCCTGGGCGAAGGCGTCGACCAACGAGGCCCGCCCGGCCCGCAGGGATTTCACCTCGGTGCCGGTCAACGCCATGCCTGCCTCGTACGTGTCGAGGATGGCGTAGTCGTGACGGGCCTTCTTGTTGGAGGCGACGACCTTGCGCCCCTTCTCCCGTGGCATCGCCGCGCCACCTCCTTTCCCCTAGCCCACTGCCCTCGGCGGCCTTGGCGGCCGGAGAGCGGAGATCATGCTACCCGAATGACAAGGGCCCTTCCGCGCGGTTTGTTCCCGCACCGAAGGGCCCTCGCGAAGGTCGTACCGAAAACTAGACCCGCAGGTAGAAGCGGAGGGTGACCCAGGCGGTGATCGCGCTGATCAGACCACCGACGCCGGCCATCACCGGGAAGGTCAGCAGCACCTCGCTCCAACTGACCGGGGCGAACAGCCCTTGCAGGGCGCTCAGGGCGTCGTCGAAGAGGAACTTCTTCAACGCCACCAGGGCCCCGAGGCCGAGCAGCGAGCCGATCAGGCCGGCGACCACGGCTTCCAGGACGAAGGGTGCCTGGATGAACCAGTTCGAGGCGCCGACCAGCTTCATGACGGCCACCTCGCGCCGCTTGCTGTAGGCGGCGACCTGGATGGTGTTGGCCACCAGCAGCAACGCTGCCACCGCCATCGCGATGGCGGCGGCCAGTGCGACGTTCTGTCCGGCGGTGAACAGGTTGAAGATCTTGTCGAGGACCTGACTCTGGTCGACCACCTGATCGACCCCGGCGGCCGAGGAGTACTGCTCCGAGATCGACTTGTACTGCTCCGGGTCCACCAGGTTCAGCCGGTACGACTCGGGCAACTGGTCCGCCTTGACCGCGCTGAGCAGGTCCGGCGAGTCCCGGAACATCTCCTGGAAGCGCTGGTACGCCTCGTCCTTGTTGACGTAGGTGACCTGCGAGATCAGCGGGTCGGCCTCCAGCCGGGAACCCAGTGAGGTGCGTTCCTCCTCGGAGATGTCGGTCTTGAGGAAGATCGACACCTGGATGTTCTCGAAGTACAGGTCCTTCATGTCAGCGACCTTGGTGTAGATCAGGCCGCTGGCGCCGAGCATGGTCAGCGAGACGCCCAACGTGATGATCATTGCGATGGTCATCGTCACGTTGCGCCACAGTCCGACCAGTACCTCGGACAGGACGTATTTCATCCGCATCGGGATATTCCTCCGGCTCTCCGGCGTGAGGTGTTCGTCGTCAGATCGGGGTGCGCTGGGTTCGCCAGGTCACCCGTAGACGCCGCGGGCCTGGTCGCGGACGATGCGGCCGCTCTCGATCTCGATGACCCGGCGGCGCATCTGGTTCACGATGTTGGAGTCGTGCGTGACCATCACGACGGTCGTGCCGGTGCGGTTGATCCGGTCCAGCAGTCGCATGATTTCGATGGAGGTGTCCGGGTCCAGGTTTCCGGTCGGCTCGTCGGCCAACAGGATCAGGGGACGGTTCACGAACGCCCGGGCCACCGCCACACGCTGCTGCTCACCACCGGAGAGCTCGTGCGGGTAGCGGTGCTCCTTGCCACCGAGCCCCACCAGCTCCAACACCTCCGGCACGACCCGGCGGGCCACCGCCTTGGTCTTGCCGATCACCTCGAGCGCGAAAGCCACATTCTCGTACGCGGTGCGGTTGGGCAGCAGCCGGAAGTCCTGGAAGACGCAGCCGATCGAGCGGCGGAAGTGTGGACGCTTCCAGGACCGCATCGAGGTGACGTCCTTGCCGTTGACGACGACTCGACCCTTGTTGGGGGTCACCTCGTGCAGCAGCATCTTGATGATCGTGGACTTGCCGGAGCCGGATGGGCCGATGAAGAAGACGAACTCGCCCTTGTCGATCGACACGGACACGTTGTCGAGCGAAGGCCGCGACGCCTTCGGGTACGTCTTCGTCACTTGCTCAAGCTGAATCACGGGTGGTGAGTCTACGCCGTGTAACTGTCGTGCCAAGTCCTACGCCCCGCGATTGCGGGGTGAGTCATTGATCCCGCACGTCATGTGGAGATCGATGACGCACTCCGCCCACGATCGGTCACGCAGTGTCGCCGGCGAGTTGCTGCTGCTTGCGCCAGCGGATACCGGCCTCGATGAAGGAATCGAGTTCGCCGTCGAAGACCGCACTGGGGTTGCCGGTCTCCTGCTCGGTACGCAGATCCTTCACCATCTGATACGGGTGCAGCACGTACGAGCGCATCTGGTCGCCCCACGAGCCCGCCGCGTCGGTCTTCAGGCCCGCCATCTTGGCCTGCTCCTCCTGGCGCTTGCGCTCCAGCAGCCGGGCCTGCAACACCCGCAGGGCGGAGGCCTTGTTCTGCAGCTGCGACTTCTCGTTCTGGCAGGTCACCACGATGCCGGTGGGAATGTGGGTGATCCGTACCGCCGAGTCGGTGGTGTTGACGCTCTGCCCACCCGGCCCGGACGAACGGTAGACGTCGATCCGCATCTCGTTCTCGGGGATGTCGATGTGGTCGGTCTGCTCCACCACCGGCAGCACCTCGACACCGGCGAAACTGGTCTGCCGGCGTCCCTGGTTGTCGAAGGGGCTGATCCGAACCAGCCGGTGGGTGCCGGACTCCACGCTCAGCGTGCCGTAGGCGTAGGGCACCTTCACCGTGAAGGTGGCCGACTTCAGGCCCGCCTCCTCGGCGTACGAGGTCTCGTAGACCTCGGTCGGGTAGCCGTGCCGCTCCGCCCAGCGCAGGTACATCCGCAGCAGCATCTCCGCGAAGTCCGCCGCGTCCACCCCACCGGCACCCGCGCGGATGGCCACCAGGGCCTCCCGGGAGTCGTACTCGCCGGAGAGCAGAGTGCGGACCTCCATCTCCTGGATGGCCTTGGTCAGCCCGGCGACCTCCGACTCGACCTCGGAGAGCACTCCCGAGTCGGCCTCCGCCTCGGCCAGTTCCAGCAGCACATTGGCGTCGTCGAGCCGGGCGCGCAGGCTACCCAGCTTGTCGATCTCGCCGTTGACGTACGACAGCTGCGAGGTCACCTGTTGGGCCCGGGCCTGGTCGTCCCACAGATCCGGGGCGGAGGCCTGCTCTTCCAGGCGAGCCTTGTCCGCCCGCAGGCGGTCCAGGTCGAGCACCGCCTCGATGTTGCGCAGGGTGGCGTCGAGATCCTTGAGCTGGTCGGCGTAATCGGCAGCTGTCACGACAGACAAGGGTACTGCTCGGAGGAGGAGTGAGCTTGCGAGCCCCGCACTCCGAGCCAAAACAGGAACTGATCAGCTGCCGACGGGTGCGCTCTTGAGCCAGGAGAGGGCGGCCTTGTGGTACGCCACGGCGAACTCCAGCGCGCTGGCGTCGTACATGTCGCCTTCCTTGCGCGCGTTCTTGACCTGCTCGCGTACCCGGGCCAGGGCTTCGGTGTGGTATTCGTTCGCCGCGACCTGGAGGCTTTTCAGCTGGGTCGCGGAGTGCAGCTGCCCGAAGGCGATCCGCAGGGCGATCGGGTTGCGGATGGTGTCCCGCCCCGGGTCCTCGGCCAACCATCGGGAGAAGGTCCGCTTTCCCGCTGCCGTGATCGCGTACGGTTGGCTCATCCGCGGCCCGGGTTTACCCAGCCGGACCAGGCCCTTCTCGGCCAACACCGGCAACTCGCGGTAAACCTGACTGCGGGTCATCGACCAGTACGGCGCCAGTCGGCGCTCGGCGGCGGCCATCAACTGGCCACCTGTCATGGGGCCCTCGTGGAGCAGCCCGAGCAGGGCCGCCGCCGTGGGGTTGACTCCGGAATCCGCCATGCCCTTCACGCTGCCACTTTGCCGGGCCGCCGTCCAGGATTTCACCGTTTCGCCACCCAATGGGGTTTCCTATGTGCACTGTCGGTGCGCGACGGTCCACCGGTGGTCCGGGCGCGGACCCCACCATGAGCCCCATTCCGGCAGCGGCGGTGTTAAAAAGGGCCCCTTCCTATGCACCAGGCGTTAAGAAGGGGCCCTTCCTTACACCTCAGTGCATGTGGGGGTAGGTGTGGTCGGTGGGGGGTACGAAGGTCTCCTTGATGGTCCGGGGGGAGGTCCACCGGAGCAGGTTGAGCCAGGAACCGGCCTTGTCGTTGGTGCCGCTGGCCCGGGATCCGCCGAAGGGCTGCTGCCCGACCACCGCGCCGGTCGGCTTGTCGTTGATGTAGAAGTTGCCGGCCGCGTACCGCATCTTCTCGGCCACCGCGTCGACCACCCGGCGGTCGGTGGCGAAGATCGACCCGGTCAGGGCGTACGGCGCGATCGACTCGGCCTGGGTGATCACCTCGTCGAAGCGGCTGTCGTCGAAGACGTGCACGCCGAGGATCGGCCCGAAGTACTCCGTGGTGAAGGTCTCGTGGGCCGGATCGTCGCATTCGAAGATCGTCGGGCGGACGAACCAGCCGACCGAGTCGTCCGCGGTGCCGCCGGCGATGACCCGGCAACTGTCGTCGTTCGAGACCAGGTCCAGGGCGGCGGTGTGCCGGGCGAAGGCCTTGTCGTCGATGACCGCCCCGCCGAAGTTGCGGAAGTCGGTCACGTCGCCGTAGGTCAGGCTGTCCGCGGTGGCGGCCAGCCGGTCCCGCAGGCCCCCCTCCCAGATCGACCGGGGGATGTACGCCCGGGAGGCCGCGGAGCACTTCTGCCCCTGGTACTCGAAGGCCCCCCGGATCAGGGCGGTGTGCAGGGCGTCGACATCGGCGCTGGAGTGCGCCACCACGAAGTCCTTGCCGCCGGTCTCCCCGACCAGCCGGGGGTAGCCCCGGTAGCGGGCGATGTTCTCGCCCACCGTGCGCCACAGGTGCTGGAAGACCCGGGTGGAGCCGGTGAAGTGGATGCCGGCCAGGTCGGGGTCGGCCAGGACCACCTCGGAGACCTCCTCGCCCCGCCCGGTGACCATGTTGATCACTCCCGGAGGCAGGCCGGCCGCCTCGAACAGCCGCATGGTGAAGTGCGCCGAGAACTGCTGGGTCGGGCCCGGCTTCCAGACCACGGTGTTGCCCATCAGGGCCGGGGCCGCGGGCAGGTTGCCCGCGATGGCGGTGAAGTTGAACGGGGTGATCGCGTAGACGAAGCCCTCCAGGGGGCGGTGGTCGAACCGGTTCCACACCCCGGGGGAGGAGATCGGCTGCTCGGCGAGCAGCTTGCGGGCGAAGTGCACGTTGAACCGCAGGAAGTCGATGAACTCACAGGCCGCATCGATCTCCGCCTGCTGAACGGTCTTCGACTGGCCGAGCATGGTGGCCGCGTTCAGGGTGTCGCGCCACGGGCCGGCGAGGAGTTCGGCGGCACGCAGGAAGACCGCGGCCCGCTCCTCGAAGGGCAGCGCCCGCCACTCCGGTGCCGCGTCCTTGGCCGCCTTGACCGCAGCCTGGGCGTCGTCGTGGGTGGCGTGCCCGGTGACCCCCAGTACGTGGGCGTGCCGGTGCGGCTGCACCACCTGGATCGACTCGCCGCCGGCCATCCGCTGCTCGCCCGCGATGGTCATCGGCAGCTCGATCTGCTCGGCGGCCAGCTCGGTGAGGCGCCGGCGGAGCCGTTCGGTTTCGGCACTGCCCGGCTCGTAGGTGCGCACCGGCTCGTTGTGCGGCTCGGGTACGGAGAACACGGCGTCCATCAGGGCTCCTGGCGATCTCGACGACGGTGACGAAGCCGGTCCCAGGGTTGGCGGGACCTGGATTCCATCTTTCCACGCCCAGCTGTCCCGGATCCTCCCCCGGCCAGCACCTCACCATAGATCTGGAGGCTGTTGAGACGATTTGACAGTGATTCGTACCCACAGGGCCGGGCAGACCGAAGGAAGCTAGATCATCTCTGCGATTCGCAGGGGTCGGTTCCCTCCCCCACCGGGCCGCGTACGCTGGATTGCCGGTGAGGTGCCCGGGCCAGGTCGCCGGGTCCGGCGGCGAAGGGGAGACCATGAGCAAGCAGCCCGGTGGGCCGACCGCCGCGCAGCCCGAACGACCGCAGGCCACCGACCCCACGGCGGCCGAGGAGCAGGCCCTTCCCGCCGACGACTCCGCCGGATCGCCGCCCTCCGCGCCGGGCACCCTGGTGCTGGCCCTGTTGGCGGCCGGCTGGCTGGCCGCGATGCTCTGGTCCACCCGGGAGGCGATCAGCTCGGCCACCGCCGGGGTCACCGCGATCAGCCTGTCCGCCTTCGCCCTGCCCGGGGTGATCTCGGCTGCCCTGGTGGCCGGTGCCGCGGTGGGCCTGGCAGCCGGCGAGCCGGTCACCCGCCGGGGGGATCGGGCCACCCTGCGCTTCGCGGTGGCGGTCGGCGCCGGCCTGCTGGTCGGGCTCGCCGCTGCCCTGGCCATCAGCCTCAGCTACGCCGACAACACCACCACCCGCACGATCGCCGGTACGACCGCCGCCGCGGCGGTCATCGGCGGCGCGCTGGCCGGTGCCCGCAACGGCGCGGTGGTCGGTGCCGTCGCCTCCGCCGCTCTGGGCACCCTGGTCTTCGTCGTGGGGTTCAGTGTCGCCCGGGCTCCGCTGTTCGACCTGTTCGGTGCGGGAGACAGCCAGCAGTCGGTGATCACCGCCGCCACCTGGGTCTCGCGTACGGAGTCGCTGCTCGCCGGTCTGCTCGCCGGGTTCCTGGCCTTCGGCTATCTGACCTGGGCCCGACGGCGTGCCGCCCGCCGCGACACCCCCGTCACCGCCCTGCGCTGGCCGGCGTACCTGATCGCCGGGGCCGGCCCCGGCCTGCTGCTGCTGGTCGCCGAGGTGATCATCCGGGTCGGTGGGCGTTCCCTGATCGACCTGGCCGCCGCCCTGAGCGAGGCGGACGCGGTGGCCCAGACCTCCATGGGCACCTCCCGGGTCGACAACGGGATCTGGGTGCTGTTCGTGGGTGCCCTCACCGCCATGATCGTCTTCGGCCGCACCCTGAGCCCGACCCCGGAGACCGACCCCGCCGAGGCCGACGCGGCGCGCTGAGGGTCACCCCTGGTCGGTGGCGTCGCGCAGCAGGAGATCCAACTCGCTGGGGTCGTACCACTCAAGCTCGTGGTCCTCGGCCCCGTCGACCGTGAACTGGGCGTCCGGATCGCCGGCCAGGGCCTCCTCCACCACCTGCACCGCGGCGGCGACATCCGGTACGGCGTCGGCACCGTCCACATGCAGGGCCGCCACGGCCTTGACCGGCACCGCCCCGTGCAGTTCCACCACGCTGGAACCCAGTTCACCCTCGCCACGGCCGATCGCCGAGGCGGGCAGGTCCGCCGAGACCACCACCCGCCGACGCGGGGCGGCGGGATCGTGGCGGAGCAGTTGCAGGGCGTCCTGGGCGGCGCGGGTGAAGGCCACGTACTCCAACTCCTCCTCGTCGCCCTCGGCGTACCACTCGCGCAGCATCGGGGTCACGGCGTGCGCCTGCGACACGGCCAGGCCGTGCTCGGGAAGCATGGTCAGCATCGGTACGGTCGCCGGCAGGTACACCCGGACAAGCTCGTCAGTCACCGTTGGTCTCCCGCTCTGCTCCGGTCGGCGACTCCGCCGCGAAGGGCGCACGATCACCCGTACGCCCTGAACGTCATACACCCCGGACCCGCCCGGTGGAAGCTCGGCGGGGCCCGGTGTGTCGGAGTCGGCATCTCCGATGGCATGCTCAGAGGTCGCCTCGAAGTCAGTCCTCGATGGCAAACTAAAGCAAACGACACCAACCCGGGGAGTTCTCGTGGAGCCCAGGTTCCTGCTCCTGTCCGACGTGGCCGCCGAGCTGAACGTGTCGGACTCGCAGGTCTACCACATGGTGCGCAGCGGCGAGCTGCCCGCGATCAAGATCGGCGGCCGGGGCCAGTGGCGGGTCGAGCGCTCCCGGCTGGAGGAGTACATCCAGCAGAAGTACGCGGAGACCGCCGAGTGGGTGCGTGGCAATCCGCTGGCCGAGCGCGACCCGGAGTAACCACATCACCCTCCAGCCATTGACCGAGGGCTCTGCCTTGCTCAAGAATGAGGCCTATCGGAAGCAAACGAAGGCAAACGTAGGGTTTTGGCGCTGAGAGGTAGAGGGCAGGCGATGATCGATCCCCGGCGACCTGGGCCCAGCCGACCCCCGGTGCGGCTGCGGCCGGCCCCCGCGTACGACCCACCCTTCGTCGACGAGGGCAGCGAATGGCCCGGACCCGCTGACGGTCAACTGGCCCTGGACCTCTTCTCCGCCCCGCACTGGTCCCCTGGCAGCGGCCCGGCCCGCCCACCCCACCAGCGGGTCACCGTCCGCCCGACCCCGGCCCGGCCCGGCCGCGATCCGGTCCGGCAACTACCGCCGGGGGCCCTGACCACCGCCACTCCGGGAGCCACCCGGGTGGCCCACCGCTTCGTGGCCAGCTGCATCGAGGTGTTCAACGGCTTCCGTCCCCCGGTGCAGTTGCGCCGTCAGCTCGATCCCGCGCGCTGCGCCCACCTGCTGCCCGAACTGGCCCGCGGCAGCGCCCGGGCGGTCGGGACGCGGCGCCGCACCCCCCGCCCCGGTCTGCGACTGCGCCGCCTGCGGGTCTGCGAACCCCGTCCGAACGCCATCGAGGCCGCCGCCGTGCTCACCGGGGTCGTCGACGCCAGCTGGGCCATGGCCCTGCGGCTGGAGCACCGCCGCGGCACCTGGCTCTGCACCGACCTGCGGATCCTCTGACCACCGGGGCCTGCGTGGACCACGGGGGCCTGCATGGACCACCGGGGCACCTGCACGCCGAAGCCCCGGCCACCGCTGACGCGGTTGCCGGGGCTTCGTTCAGTGCCTCTCAGTCGGCGGAGCCGCCGGGGGCACCGTGGCAGCGCTTGTACTTGCGGCCGGAGCCGCAGGGGCACGGCGCGTTGCGGGAGGGGCCGTTGCCGGCCGAGGCCTGCCCGTTGGCCGCCGTCTGCCGGGCCGTGCTGGAGGCCACCCCGGCACCCCGCAGGCCGCCGGCCTGACGCTGGGGAGCCGCCGGGGCGGTCTGCCCGGGAGCCGCCGGTGCGCCGGGCACCGGGCCACCGATGCCCAGGGCCGGGGCCCGCTGGTCGTCGCGCTGCACGGCCACCCCACCGGCACCGGCCTCACCGTCGATGGTCGGGGCGGAGTACTGCAGGCCCTGCTGCTGCGGGGCGCGAGCCAGACCCTTGGCGCGGATCTCCACCGGCTTGTCCAGCAGCTGAACTTCCTCGGCCTCGGGCTCCGGCTCGTTGACCTGCACCTCGAGGTTGAAGAGGAAGCCGACCGTCTCCTCCTTGATGCCGTCCATCATGGTGGCGAACATCGCGAAGCCCTCGCGCTGGTACTCCACCACCGGGTCACGCTGGGCGTACGCCCGCAGGGTGATGCCCTCCTGGAGGTAGTCCATCTCGTAGAGGTGCTCACGCCACTTGCGGTCGATGACCTGGAGCAGCACCATCCGCTCCAGCTGCCGGGTGCCCTCGGCGCCTAGCTGCTCCTCCCGACGGTCGTACGCGGCGTGCGCGTCCGCCCGCAGTCGGGAGACCAGGAAGTCGGCGTCGATGCCGGCCCGGGAGCCGCCGGCCTCCTCCTCCATCTCCTCGATGGTGATGCCCACCGGGTAGAGCTGCTTGAGGCTGGTCCAGAGCTGCTCGAGATCCCATTCCTCGGCGTAGTTCTCCGAGGTGGCGCCCTGAACGTACGCCTCGATCACGTCGTCGATCATGTTGCGGACCTGCTCGGAGAGGTCCTCTCCGTTGAGCACCCGCAGCCGCTCGGCGTAGATCACCTGGCGCTGCTTGTTCATGACCTCGTCGTACTTGAGGACGTTCTTCCGGATCTCGGCGTTCTGCCCCTCGATCTGGGCCTGGGCGCTCTTGATCTGGCGGGTGACCATCTTCGACTCGATGGGCACGTCCTCCGGGATGTTGAAGCGCTCCATGACCGCCTCGACCGCGCCGGAGCGGAACCGCTTCATCAGCTCGTCCTGAAGCGACAGGTAGAAGCGCGACTCACCCGGGTCACCCTGCCGGCCGGACCGACCACGCAGCTGGTTGTCGATGCGTCGGGACTCGTGCCGCTCCGTGCCCAGCACGTAGAGCCCACCGGCGGCGGCGACCTCATCGGCCTCCGCTTCGCAGGCCTGCTTCCACTTCGGCAGGACCTCCTCCATCGCCTTGTCGTACTCCTCGGCGTTCTCCACCGGGTCCAGACCACGCTGGCGCAGCTCGCTGGCGGCGAGGAACTCGGCGTTGCCGCCGAGCAGGATGTCCGTGCCTCGACCGGCCATGTTGGTGGCCACCGTGACCGCGCCCTTGCGACCGGCCTGGGCGACGATCTCCGCCTCCCGGGCGTGGAACTTCGCGTTCAGCACGGAGTGCGGGATGCCCCGGCGGCGCAGCAGCTGGGAGAGGATCTCGGAGTTCTCCACCGAGACCGTGCCGACCAGCACGGGCTGCCCGGCCTGGTGGCGCTCGGCGATGTCCTCGATGACCGCGTTGAACTTGGCCTTCTCGGTCTTGTAGATGACGTCGGCCCGGTCCTGCCGGACCATCGGCCGGTGGGTCGGGATGGTCACCACACCGACCTTGTAGACCTTGTTGAACTCGCCCGCCTCGGTCTGGGCCGTACCGGTCATGCCGGAGAGCTTCTCGTAGAGGCGGAAGTAGTTCTGGAGGGTGATGGTGGCCAGGGTCTGGTTCTCCTGCTTGATCTCCACCCCCTCCTTGGCCTCGATCGCCTGGTGCATGCCCTCGTTGTAGCGGCGACCGTGCAGGATGCGGCCGGTGAACTCGTCGACGATCAAGACCTCACCGTCGCTGACGATGTAGTCCTTGTCGCGCTTGTACAGCTCCTTGGCCTTGATGGCGTTGTTCAGGTAGCCGACCAGCGGGGTGTTCACCGACTCGTACAGGTTGTCGATGCCGAGCCGGTCCTCGACCTTGGCCACACCGCGCTCGGTGACCGCGATGGTGCGCTTGGCGTAGTCGACCTCGTAGTCGCCCTCGCCGTCCTTGCCGGCCTGGAGGCGGGCCACCACGGCGGCGAACTCGCCGTACCAGCGGGCGGAGTGCTCGGCCGGGCCGGAGATGATCAGCGGGGTCCGGGCCTCGTCGATCAGGATGGAGTCGACCTCGTCGACCACGGCGAAGTTGTGGCCCCGCTGGACCAGCTCCTCCTTCGACCAGGCCATGTTGTCGCGCAGGTAGTCGAAGCCGAACTCGTTGTTGGTGCCGTAGGTGATGTCACATTCGTACGCCGCGCGGTGCTCGGCGGCCGGGCGGTTGGGCAGCACCACACCGACGGTCAGGCCGAGGAACTGGTGCACCCGACCCATCCAGGCCGCGTCACGCTGGGCCAGGTAGTCGTTGACCGTGACCACGTGCACGCCCTTGCCGGACAGCGCGTTGAGGTAGACCGGCATGACCGAGGTCAGGGTCTTACCCTCACCGGTCTTCATCTCGGCGATGTTGCCGAAGTGCAGCGCCGCGCCGCCCATCACCTGGACGTCGTACGGTCGCTGGCCGAGCACCCGCGCCGCCGCCTCCCGGCAGACCGCGAACGCCTCGGGCAACAGGTCGTCCAGGGTCTCGCCTTCGGCGAGCCGCTCCCTGAACTGCTCGGTCATGCCGCTCAGCTCTTCGTCGGTGAGGTTGACGTAGTCGTCCTCGATCGAGTTGACGGCAGCGGCGATCGCCTTCAGCCGGCGCACCATGCGCCCTTCGCCCGCGCGAAGGACCTTTTCCAGAATCGACACGGATCAACGCTCCCCTAGACAGTCTCGAACCATCGTAGGCGTTTCATCGGGCCAATGGTCACTGGTGGCGACCCTCGGCCATCGCGAAACCGACATAACGCGCGACGCTCCAGGCTACGCGCCCGGTTTACCCGTTACGCCGTGGGCGAACGATCCGGCACGATGGGTCAGATGGACCCCGTGGAGATCACCGAGGCCGGACTGGCCCTCCGGCCGTGGCGGCCTACCGACGCCGACGACCTGTATCGCGCCTGCCAGGATCCGGAGATCCAGCGCTGGATCGACGTCCCCCGACCCTACCGGCCGCAGGACGCGCAACGGTTCATAGCGGGCCGCTCGCGCCAGTGGGCGGAGGGCACGGCAGCCGCCTTCGCGGTCTGTGACCCCGCCACCGATCGACTCCTGGGCGCCTGCGACCTGCAGAGAATCGATCAGGACCACCAACTCAGCGAGATCGGCTACTGGACCGCCCCGTGGGCGCGCGGTCAGGGCGTGGCCGTACGCGCCGTACGGGCCCTGGCCCGATGGTCCTTCACGGAGCTGAACCTGCGCCGGCTGCTCTGGACCTCCCCCGCCGGCAACTACCCCGCCCGGCTGGTCGCCCTGCGCAGCGGTTTCCGGATCGAGGGGCGGCTGCGCGCGGCCGACCCGGCACGCGGCAGCTACGAGTGGTTCGGCTCGCTGCTGCCCGGCGAGGTACCGGCCCCCGACGAGATCGGTCCGGCCGGCCCGGGCACCCTGGAGGCCCGCCGGGCCGCCGTCTTCGGTCGCCCCCAGCCCACGATCTTCGCCAGCACCCCACGGCGCGAGCTGCGGCTCCGTCCGATGGAGGAACGTGACCTGGCGGCATTGGTGATCACCTGCCAGGACCCGGAGACCCTGCGGTGGACCACCGTCCCGGATCCCTACGACCGGTCGGCGGCCGAGTCCTTCCTGATCCACTGCCAGGACTGCTGGGCGGGCGGCACCGCGGCCTACTATGTGATCGCCGACGAACAGGATCACTACGCCGGCTCGATCGACCTGCGGCTGTCCCCCACCGATCCCCTGCTCGCCGACGTCGGCTTCATGACCGCGCCACATGCCCGGGGCCGGGGTTACCAGACGGCGGCGCTGGCCGCGCTGGCCACCTGGGGTTTCGCCACCCTCGGGCTGGCCCGCATCGAATGGCGGGCGCACGTCGGCAACCTGGCCTCCCGCCGGGTCGCCGAGCGGGCCGGCTTCACCATGGAGGGCACCGCCCGGGGTCTTCTGAACCACCGTGGCACCCGGGCCGACGCCTGGATTCGGTGCCCTGCTGGCCGAGGATCTGGCCCAGCCGGCGGTGCGGCACGCGGCAACGGTCGACCGGGCCGGGTGACGGCATGACCGCCGAGTCCATCGAGGCGCACGGGGTACGGCTGCGGCCGTACCGTCTGGACGACCTGGCCGATGTCGTAGCCGGCTGCGCCGACCCGGTGACCCAACGTTTCCTGGACGGTCTGCCCCGCCCGTACACCGAGGCCGACGCCCGGCGATGGATCACCGAGAGTGCCCCGGCGCTGGCCGCCTCAGGCGGTGCCGCGTACGCCGTCGCCGATCCGGCCACCGACCGGATGCTCGGCTCCGTGGGGCTGAGTAACCCGCTGCCACAGCGGCGGCAGGCCGAGATCGGCTACTGGGTGCTGCCGGGCGTGCGGGGTCGCGGGGTGGCCACGGCGGCCACCCGGGCGTTGGCCGAACATGCCTTCTCCGACGGCATCGACCGGCTGGAACTGCTCACCAGGCTGGAGAACGTGGCCAGCCAGCGGGTCGCGGTGGCTACCGGTTTCCGACCCGAGGGGGTACGCCGGGGTGGCGGCCTGAGCCCCGGTGGCAGCCGGCCCGACCTGGCGGTCTGGGCGCGGCTGGCCGACGATCCGCCCGGGCCGTACCCCCGTCCGCTGCCCGACCTGCCCGAGGGGCGACTCACCGACGGGGTGGTCGTGCTCCGACGGCTGGAGCCCGAGGACACCGACGAGATGTACCGTCTGAACACCAGCCCGGGGGTGGTGTCCTCCCGGGTGCCACCGGGCCCGCCCACCCGGGAGGAGATCGCCGGGCGTGGTCTCGGCGCGGCCCACCAGTGGCTGGTCGGCACGGTAGCGGCGATGACCATCCTCGACGCGGCCTCCGGGACGGTGGCCGGGTCCTGCATGCTGCTGCACGACCAGCGCGCCGGGCAGGGGATGCTGGGCTACAGCCTGTTCCCGCAGTGGCGGGGACGCGGCTACGCCACCCGGGCGGTGCGGCTGCTGGCCCGGTGGGGTTTCGCGCAGGTCGGCCTGGCCCGGGTGTGGGCCGGCACCCTGCCGGAGAACCTGGCCTCCCGGCGGGTGCTGGAACGGGCCGGCTTCCGCTACGAGGGGCTGTTGCGCTCCCTGCTACCCGGCGTGGAGGGCGACCGGCGGGACTCGACCGTGTACGGGCTGCTCCCCGGCGAACTGGTGGACTGAGCGCCTGAGCGCGGCGCGGGCCGGGGCGCTGCCCCGACCCGCGCCGACCTCGGTCAGATGTCGAGCGAGATGATGCCGTAGTCGTAGGCGTGCCGTCGGTAGACGACACTGGGGCGACCGGATTCCTTGTCCTGGAACAGGTAGAAGTCGTGGCCGACGAGTTCCATCTGGAACAGCGCTTCGTCGACGGTCATCGGCTGGGCCGGGTGCACCTTCTCCCGGGCGATGTGCCACGGCTGGTCGTCGTACTCGTCCTCCTCGGCGCGTTCGGCGACCGCGGTGGCCCCCGGTGCGCTCAGGGCGGCGGAGAACATGTCGGCGACCGGCAGGCCGGCGGTGGCGGCGGCGACCGATACCGGCGGGCGGCCCCGGTGTACGCGACGCCGGTCAGCGGCGCGGCGCAGGCGGGCGTCGAGCTTGGCGATGGCCGTGTCCAGCGCGCTGTAGAAGTCGCTCGTGCAGGCCTCGGCCCGGATCACCGGGCCCCGGGAGAAGCAGGTGATTTCCACTCGCTGGCAGTGGTCGGCCTGGCGCGGATTGCGCTCGTGGAAAAGCTCCACCTCGGCCCGGATAAGTTTGTGGTCGTAACGTTCGATCTTCGCCAGTTTTTCGGCTACGTGCACCCGGTAATGATCCGGCACTTCGACGTTACGGCCCTTGACCACGATGTCCACGTGACCTCCCTCGTTCGGACGGTCTTTGCTCCGAGAACTCCGGTCGCACGTCCGGGGAGGGGTCCCGCTCGGCGTCGACCGGTCAATACGGCTACGCCTCCTCTCACCGCCGGGGTGGGCTAATGATCTCCTACCCTCGACAAGCAAACGCTAACTCTTATTTGCTCCCTCGTCATCCCCAGCCGCCGACCCGGGCCGGAAATTTTGCAGAGATCACACACGAAGGGGTGAACGAAAACACAATCGGTTACCGCTTGTGCCTTTTTTCGGTAGCCGCAAGAACCGCCGCCACCGAGGGCGACATTCCTGGTACGCGCAGCAATTGGCTGATCGCGGCGAGGGTGGACCCGGTGGTGATGATGTCGTCGAGCAGCACCACGGTCACCCCGGGCGGGGTCGGGCCGACACCCGGCCGGACCCGGAAGGCCCCCAGAGCGGTGGCCGCCCGGCCGGCGCTGTCCAGGGTGACCGAATCGGGCCGGGACCTCGCCTGCACCGGCCGCTGCACCCGTACCGGCCAACCCGCCGCGCCCAGCCTGCGGGCGCAGTGCCGGGCCAGCCGCCCCAGATGGTCGCCGTAGCGGGCCCGGGCCGCCGCCGGGGTGTCCGGCACCGGCACCAGCACCAGGGGGCGCACCGATCCGACCGCGGCGGCCACGACCTCGGCCAGCAACGCTCCCAGGGGCCGGGCCAGACCGTGCCGGCCATGATCCTTGTACGCGAGCAGAGTCTCCCGCAACGGCCCGGCGTAGCTGCCCAGGGCGTGACAGGGCGGCAGCCCCAGCGGGGCCGGAACCGGTCGGACCGCCCCGGGACGCAGGGCCCGCAACACGGTCACACATTCCGGACAGACCCCCTGCCGCAGCCGGGAGCTACGCTGCCGACAGCCGGCGCACTCCGTGGGCAGGGCCAGATCGGCCAGATCCGCCCACAGCCCGCCCAGCACTGCCGACTCAGTAGAGGAAGACCGGTGCGGTGGGATTGCCCGGACGGACCCCGGTCGGCGGGGCGGTGACCTCCTGGACCTGTTCCCGCACGATGCGCTCGAACGGGTTGTTGCGGTAGGTGACCCCGTTGGCCTCGTACATGAAGCTGGCGGCCAGCGGGGAGGTCGGGGTGGCGGGGTGGGCGGCCAGGTGGGTGACCTCGGCACCGGCGTCGTCCCGCAGCCGGGTCTCCAGGGCCCCGTCGACACTGACGTCGTAGATCGCCGGCCGACCGGCGGCCCCGGCCACCAGCAGCCGGCCTTCGGCCCACCAGTCGACCGCGGTCAACCGGGTCAGGGAGGTGGTCAGGCGTCGGGCCGGCCCGATGGTGGGCACCCCGCCCTCCCAACTGATGGCGGCCACGTACAGGGCGCCGTCGACGATCAGGGCGATCCGGTGCCCGTCCAGGGCGGCGGCCACCGCCTCGACCCGACCCGGCAGGCCGAGCTGCACCGGGCGCATCACCGCCCGGTCGTCGAAGCGGTGCAGCTCGCCGTCGGCGACCACCAGACCGGCCGGCTGATCGCTGTCGGTGCGCAACCAGACCGGCCGACCGATCGCGGTGTGGGTGGGGCCGGCCGTGAAGCTCTCCACCACCTCGCGGCCCCGGCCGACACTCAGTCGCTGCCGGCCCCCGGACGCGCCGACCACCAGAGCGGCCAGCACGTCGTCGCCGGCCCGACGCAACCCCGCGGAGAACACCCCGCGGTTCGCCTCGGCCACCACCGGCACCCGGCCGATCGGCTCGTTGGCCACGGCCAGGGCGTGGACGGCGCCTTCGTACACGCAGAAGCGTCGGCCGTTGTCCTCCAACTGGTAGAGCTGGTTCGCCGTGCGCTGCTCGCCCAGGTCGACGAGCTTGCGGGACTGGTTCAGGATCTTGATCTCCAGGATGCCGTCCAGCTCCAGCAGCGACCAGGCCAGTTGGGTGGCGAACTGCTCCAACCGGACGTCGTCGGCGCCGGGCATGTCGAGATTGACCTCCCACCGGCCGTCCGAGCCGGTGGCATTGTTGATCATCTCGGTGCGGTCGGGCAGCCCGGAGACGCCGACCCGCAGCCAGTCCGAGGGGCCTGCGGTCAACCAGCGGACCACCTCACTGACCCGCCGCTCGGCGGGCACCGCCGAGGAGAGGTACCGCTGGTCGGGCACCAGACGGGTCCGCTCGGAGTTCCAGAAGTAGATGGATTCGGTCTGGTAGTACAGGCGCAGGGCCTCGTCGCTGAGCAGCAGGATGTTCGGTGGCTCGCTGACGTAGAAGCCGGCGTCGTCCTGACCCGCCGGACCGGCGTTGATCAGGCGGAACTCGTAGGTCGTCTCGGTGGCCAGGGGTGGGACGAGCATGCCGTTGGCCCGCAGCAGACCGACCTGCTGCACGCTGATGGTGACCTTCATGCTGTCGACGTCCGGCTCGATCACCGGGTCGTCGATGAGGCGTACCACCGACAGGGCCACCTCGCTGCCCTGCTTGACCTGAAGGCCACCCCGTTCGGAGGCCGCGATGTACTGCTTGACCCGCTCGTAGGCCCGGTCCGGCTCGCCGGCCGCCGCGGCCAGGAAGTTGCGGACGAAGGCCTCGGCGTCGCTTCCGCTGGCCTCCCGGGGCGGCGGTTCGCTGCCCCGCCCCAGCGACCAACTGGCCTCCGCCGCCGGCCCACGCTGCTCGGTCTGCACCTCGGAGCGGTCCGGAATGCCACAACCGGTGAACACCAGCACCACCCCGAGCGCACCGCTGATCACCCGCCGCTTCACGACCCCACCTCCGCGCGCTGCTCGGCGGCCGGCGGAGTCGCCGGCCCGACCGTCAGGGCCCCGTCCGGTCCGGGACCGATGGCCAGCAGGTCCTCCGCGGGCGAGGCACCGAACGGCAGGGCGGCGTCCGCCGGCACCAGCCGCAGCGGCGAGGTGATCAGCCGGTCACCGGCCCGCGCCGGCAGGGTCAGCCGGAACTGGGCACCCTGCCCGGGTGCCCCCCACGCCTCCAGCCAGCCGCCGTGCAGCCGCGCGTCCTCCAGGCTGATCGACAACCCCAGCCCGGTGCCGCCGGTCTGCCGGGCCCGGGAGGGATCGGCCCGCCAGAACCGGTTGAAGACCAACTTCTCCTCGCCGGGCTTGAGCCCGACACCGTGATCCCGGACGGTCACCGCCACCGCGGTCTCGTCCATGCCCAGGGTGATGTGCACCGGCCTGCCCTCGCCGTGTTCGACCGCGTTGCCGACCAGGTTGCGCAGCACCCGCTCTACCCGGCGGGGGTCGATCTCGGCGATCACCGGGGTCGCCGGCAGGTCCAGCTCGATCTCCACACCGACCCGTTCGGCCAGGCCGGAGAGGCGGTCCACCACCCGGTGCACCACCGGCACCAGGTCGGTCGGCTCGGCGTCCAGGACGGCGAAGCCCGCGTCGAACCGGCTGATCTCCAGCAGGTCGGTCAGCAGTTCCTCGAACCGGTCCAACTCGGCCTGCAACAACTCCGCGCTGCGGGCCACGGAGGGCTCGAACCCCTCCCGCTCGGCGAAGATCAGATCGGCTGCCATCCGTACCGTGGTCAGCGGGGTACGCAGCTCGTGTGAGACGTCCGAGGTGAACCGGCGCTGCAACCGCGACATCTCCTCCAACCGCAGGATCTGCCGTTGCAGGTTGGTGGCCATCTGATTGAAGGAGGCCGCCAGCAGGGCCAGATCGTCCTCGCCGTTGACGGCCATCCGCTGGTCGAGCAGCCCGGCGGAGAGCCGCTGGGCGGTGCGGGCCGCGACCCGTACCGGTGTCACCACCAGCCGGGTCACCAGCGCGGCCAGCAGTCCGAGCAGCAGCACCAGGGCCACCCCGGTGGCCACCACGGTGGCCCGCGCCTGGCTGGCGGTGGCGTCCTGCAAGGTCAACGGTACGAAGTAGTAGAGCTCCACCTGGCCGAAACGGGTGGGCACCGGCGAGCCGTACACCAGGTACTTGGTGTTCCGATCGCCGGTCAGCCGACCGGTCTGGATCTGGTTGGCCACATTGCCCCCGGCCACCGCCGTCCGCAGCTCAGGGCTGATCAACGGCCGGAAATCCACCGCGGGTGAGCTGCGCGGCAGGATCATGCCGCCGACACTGTCCGCGGTCAGCGCCACGACCACCCCGCTGGTCTGCTGGGGGTCACCCCCGGCCAGGTAGTTGACCGTGCCGTCGATGGTCTCCTGGAGTTGGGCCTCCTGCGGCTGGCTGTAGAGGCTGAACTGCTTGGCCGCGTACTCCGCTCCGCTGGTCAGCCGCAGCCGCACGTCGGTCTTGGCGTTGTCCAGCAGGATGCTGGTGATGTTGCCGGCGATCAGGTAGGCGAAGCCGCCCACCAGCAGGCTGGAGACCACGAGGGTGATGGTGACCACCCGCACCTGCAGGGAGCGACGCCAGGTGTGGTGCAGGCCGGCGAACACGCGGGCGGCCCGACCGCTGAGCCGACGCCACACCTCCCGCCCCGCGCCGGGACGGCGGGACGTGGCGTCTGGGTCCGGAGTCGGGGAGGTGGTCACAGTGCGACCCAGGCTATCCCGTACCCGCCTTGTAGCCCACGCCCCGCACGGTGAGGATGATTTCCGGTCGCTCCGGATCCGGCTCGATCTTGGCCCGTAGGCGCTGCACGTGCACGTTGACCAGCCGGGTGTCGGCCGCGTGCCGGTAGCCCCAGACCTGCTCCAGCAGGACCTCCCGGGTGAAGACCTGACGCGGTTTGCGGGCCAGCGCCACCAGCAGGTCGAACTCCAGCGGGGTCAGCTTCACCTCTTCGCCGTTGCGGCTGACGGTGTGCGCCGGCACGTCGATGGCGATCTGGTTGCCGGGGGGACCGATGGTGAGCAGTTCCGGTGCCGCGTCCTCGCCCCGGCGCAACCGGGCCCGCATCCGGGCCACCAGTTCCTTGGGCTTGAACGGCTTGACCACGTAGTCGTCCGCGCCCGACTCCAGGCCGAGCACCACATCCACGGTGTCGCTCTTGGCGGTCAGCATCACGATCGGTACGCCGGACTCGGCGCGAATCGCCCGCGCCACGTCGATGCCGCTCATGCCGGGCAGCATCAGGTCCAGCAGCACGATATCGGGACGATTGTCGCGGAATGCGGCCAGAGCGCGCTCCCCGTCCGCCACGAAGGAAGGCATGAATCCCTCGCTACGCAGCACGATGCCAAGCATCTCGGCGAGCGCAGGATCGTCGTCGACCACCAGTACCCGGGCTCTCATGGGGTTAATGTTTCCATCCCGTCCAACTCAGGGGGTTCGGGCGTCATCCCGGCACGCTACTGCCCACACCCACGCCGTGCCCCGCATCAGCCGGTACATCAGTCGCACGAGCCGCCCCACCGGCCGGGGCTCCACGCGTCCGGCCCGCGCGTGTCAACATGATCCCTGGCTGCGTCCCCGCGCGCCACCGCCCCCGCCTTCGACAGGAGTGCGCGTGCCCTACGCCGGCTCGATCGCCGTACTCCCCAGACGACCGCTCACCGTCGGTGAACTGCTCGACTCCGCAGTGCTGCTGCTCCGCGGCCACGCCGGGGCCCTGCTTCCCATGGCCGCCGCGCTCGCCCTCCTCGAACAACTTCTGCTGCTGCCCCTGCGCAGCGCCGTCGGTGTGCACCCGCCGCTGTGGTGGGCACCTTTCCTCGGCAGTCCGGGCCCCATGCTGTTCCTGCTGGCGGTCGGCGCGGCGACCGAGGCGATGATCATCATGCTGCTCGGCAACCCGGCCGCCCGGGCAGCCGGTGCCGCCCTGGTCGGCCGCCCGATCGGGGCCCGGGACCTGCTGCGGCCCGGCAACGCCCGGTGGGGTGCCACCCTGCTGCTCTGCCCGGTCGTCGGCGTCACGATGCTGGTCGCCTCCCTGCTCGGCCCGACCTGGTTCGCCGCCTTCGCGCTACTCGGGGCGATGGCCCCGGCACTGGCCCTGGACGGGATCAAGGCGGGGCGGGCGCCGGGCCGATCCGCCACCCTGGCGCTGCGGGTCGAGGGGCGCGCCGCCGGCCTGCGGCTGCTCGGCTACCTCGTCTGGTGGATCCTGCGGGTCGGCCTGGCCTGGGGTCTGTTCACCGGACTGACCACACTGGACCTGATCGTGGCGGAGTGGGCCGTACCCGTGGCCGTACTGCTGTGGGCCTTGGTCAACACGGTCGCCTACGCCGCGCTGGCCTGCCTGGACGCGGTCCTGCACCTGGAGACCCGGATCCGCACCGAAGGGCTGGACATCCACCTCTCCCGGGCACCGGTCGAGGCGTCGCCGGCCACCCTGCTGGCGGTGCGGGGATGAGCTTCTCTCGCTGGTGGACCGAGACCACCGCCGCCCTCGGTGATCACATTCCGCTCCCGCTGGTCGCGTTGCTGCTGGTGCTGGTGACGGCGCTGATCTGCGTCGGCTGGTACACCTACCCCGCCTGGGTGCCCCGCCGACTCCCCCGACCACGCTGGCGGCTCCCCCGCCTCCGTCGGCGACTCAGGCGACGGCCGCGGCGCCCGGCCCCGGTCGACACGGACGACGCCCTCGACCTGCCGTTGCCGCAGCCCACCGGAACACCGGGGCAGCATCTGACCCTGGCCGACCGGTTGGCCGCGGAGGGACGCTACGACGAGGCCATCCGGGAACGGCTGCGCGGCATGGTCCGCGCCCTGTCCGACCGCGAGGTGGTGCGGGTTCGCCCCGGCATGACGGTCACCGAGATCGTCGCGGCGGCCACCGCCCGCCGGCCATCGCTGGACCCGCCGCTGAGCGCCGCCGCCACCATCTTCACCAGAGTCTGGTACGCCCAACGCCCCGCCACGGCCGAGCAGGACCACCGGTTGCGGGAGCACGCCGTGACCCTGCGCCGCCTGCTGACCGATCCATCGGCCGACCGCCCTGCGGCGGCATCGGCCACGGCCGGCGGCGGCCCGGTCGAGGGCCAGGGAGAGTCCGCCCGATGAACACCCCGAAGGTCCGGTGGCGGCGTCACCGCATCCTGATCCCGGTGCTGCTGAGCACGCTGATCATCACCATCACCCTGGTCACCCGCGCGGTCGACCAGCCGGACCCGGACGAGGCGGGCTTCCTGTCCCCCCTGGCGACCGGGGAGGACGGGGGCAGCCGGTTGGCCGCCAGCCTGGCCGGGCGGGGCGTGGAGGTGCGGCGGGAGACCGACACCCTGACGGCGTTGCGGGCCACCCGATCCGGTCCGGCCACCCTGTTCATCCCGGCCCCGCAACTGCTGCACCCACAGACCCTCGACTATCTGAACCTGCTGCCGGAACGCACCCGGCTGGTGCTGGTCGACCCACCCCGGCGGGTGCTGGACGCCGCCGGGATGCCGCTGCGCCCGGCGGGCCGGCGGTGGGCGGCACGGGCCGTCGACCCCCACCTCCCCGACCCCTGCGCGCTGCCCGAGGTCACCGGCGCTACGGCCGCGGTGGCCCGGCAGCGGTACGCCCCCACCGGGGCACCCGGCTCAGTGGACCTCTGCTACTCGGCCGGGCTGGCTCGGCTGCCCGGCTCCGCCGAGAGCGTCGTGGTGGGGGCCAGCGACCCCTTCCGCAACAGCCGCATCGACGAGTGGGACAACGAACTCTTCGCCACCGCTCTGCTGGCCACCACCGGGCGGGTGGTCTGGCTGGACCTGGACGGGCCGGCCCCCGCACCCCCCACCCCCAGTACCGTGCAGGCCTCACCACCGCCGGAACCGGAGGAGAGCCTCTACGGCGAACCCGATGACGATCAGGAGGACCTGGGTGCCGGAGGCAGCACCCAGAGCCCCGCCGGTGAGGCGTCCCCGGGCAACGCCTCCGGCTCGGGGGGACCGGGCCGGGAACAATCCCCCAACCCCCTCTGGTCCGCCTTCCCACCCTGGTTCTGGGCCCTGCTGGCACAGCTGGTGCTGGCCGCCCTGCTGGTCGCCGCGGCCCGGGCCCGCCGCTTCGGTCCGCCCACCCCGGAACCCCTGCCGGTGGCCGTCACGGGGGCGGAGACGGTGTACGGGCGGGGCCGGCTCTATCAACGGGCCAAGGCCCAGCAGAGCAGCGCCGAGGTGCTCCGGGCCGCCGCCAAGGCCCGGCTGGGACGCCGACTGCACCTGCCGGCCGACTCCCCCGAGGCCGCCGCCGTGGTGGCGGCCGAGACCGGGCAGTCCCCGGACACCGTTCGTGAGCTGCTGGATGGCGACACCCCGGAGACCGACCGCGAACTGCTGACCCTGGCCGACGAACTGGACCGGGTGGCCCGCGGCCCACACCCGCCCACCGTTCGGCCCCCGCTGCCCCGATCCTCCGAAGGAGACCCCCGGTGACCCGACCCGCCACCCTCAGCGACCCCCTGGCCGCCGACCCCAGCCGGGCCGCCCTGCACCGACTGCGTACCGAGGTGGCCAAGGCGGTCGTCGGGCAGGAGGCCGTGGTCACCGGGCTGATCGTCGCCCTGCTCTGCCGCGGCCACGTACTGCTGGAAGGGGTGCCGGGGGTGGCCAAGACCCTCCTGGTCCGGACCCTCGGCGCGGCGCTGGATCTGTCTACCCGCCGGGTCCAGTTCACCCCCGACCTGATGCCGGGCGACGTCACCGGCTCCACCATCTTCGACGCGCGTACCGCGGCCTTCACCTTCCGGCAAGGGCCGGTCTTCACCAACCTGCTGCTGGCCGACGAGATCAACCGGACTCCCCCGAAGACCCAGTCGGCCCTGCTGGAGGTGATGGAGGAACGGCAGGTCACCATCGAGGGGGAGCAGCATGCGCTGCCCGACCCCTTCATCGTCGCGGCCACCCAGAACCCGGTGGAGTACGAGGGCACCTACCCGCTGCCCGAGGCCCAGCTGGACCGGTTCCTGCTGAAGCTCACCGTGCCGCTGCCCGCCCGGGAGGAGGAGATGGGGGTGCTGCGCGCCCACCACGCCGGCTTCGACCCCCGGGACCTGGCCGCCGCCGGGGTACGCCCGGTGGCCGACGCCACCGACCTGGCGGTGGCCCGGGCGGCGGTCGGCCGGGTCCATGTGGCCGAGCCGCTGTTCGGTTACATCGTCGATGTGTGTCGGGCCACCCGCACCACCCCCGCCCTGGAACTGGGGGCCTCCCCACGCGGCGCGACAGCCCTGCTCGGCACCGCCAAGGCGTGGGCCTGGCTGGCCGGGCGCGACCATGTGGTGCCCGACGACGTGAAGGTGATGGCCCGACCCACCCTGCGACACCGCCTGCGGCTACGCCCGGAGGCGGAACTGGAGGGTGTCGGGGTGGACGCCGTACTGGACACGGTGCTGGCCACCGTGCCGACACCACGATGACCTGGCGGGCGGCGGCGCTGCTCGCGGCCGGTGCGCTCACCCTGCCCGCCTGGCCCGCGCCCTTCATCGGGGTGGCGGTGATGACCGGTCTGGTCCTGCTGCTGTGCGCCCTGGACCTCAGGCTGGCCGCACCCCTGAAGGGGCTCACGGTAGAACGGGACGGCGACCGGAGTGTCCGGCTCGGTGAGACCGCCACGGTCACCCTGCACCTGCACAACCGCTCCGGCCGGACCCTGCACGCCCAGGTCCGCGATGCCTGGGTGCCCTCGGCCGGAGCCCTACCGGAGGTGCCCCCGGAGCAGATGGTGCAGGTGCCCCCGGGGGACACTGCGGCCCTGCCCAGCCGGCTGACCCCTACCCGTCGCGGGGACCGGGCGGCGGTGGCCCTGACGGTCCGGTCCCTGGGACCCCTGGGACTGGCCTTCCGGCAGCGCACCGGCCTACCCCCGACGCCACCCTGGACTCTGCGGGTACTGCCCCGCTTCGAGTCCCGCCGACACCTGCCCGAGAAGCTGTCCCGGCTGCGGGTGCTCGACGGGACCCAGGTCGGCCAGGGCCGTGGGGCGGGCACCGAGTTCGACACCCTGCACGAGTACGTGCCCGGTGACGATGTGCGGTCCATCGACTGGCGGGCCAGCGCCCGACGAGCCGAGGTGTTGGTGCGCACCTGGCGGCCGGAACGGGACCGGCGACTGGTGTGCGTGCTGGACACCGGCCGTACCGCCGCCGTACGCCTGGGGGACGAACCCCGCCTGGACACCTCGATCGACGCCGCCCTGCTGCTGACGGCCCTGGCGGCGCGGGCCGGGGACCGGGTGGACGTGCTGGCCGCCGATGCCGTGCTGCGGGCCTCGGTCGTCGGGGCCGAGCGGCCGGCCCAGTGGCCCCGGCTGGCCCATGCCCTGGCCCCCTTGCAACCGGCCCTGGTGGAGACCGACTTCCAGCTGATCGCCGGGGAACTGCTGCGCCGCCACCGGCCGCGCAGCCTGGTGGTGTTGCTGACCGCCCTGGAGCCCGGTGCCCTCGGCGCGGGGCTGCTGCCGGTGCTGCCCCGGCTGGCCGCCCGGCACCGGGTGCTGGTGGCGACCTCCCAGGACCCGGTGCTGGCCCAGCTCACCGAGACCCCGCCCCGCCACCCCCGCGACGCCTACGCCGCCGCAGCGGCCTGGCGTACCCTCGCCGAACGTGACCGCCTGACGGCTGCGCTGGCCCGCTACGGGGTGACTGTCGTCGATGTCGCCGCCCCCAGGCTGGCTCCCGCCCTGGCCGACGCCTACCTGACCCTCAAGGCCACCGGCCGACTCTGAGCGTCTGAGCGGCAGCGGGTCAGGTGTCGGGCTCGGCTCTGGCCCGGGAGCCCAGCAGGACCACATAGGCCAGGAAGGCCAGCCACACGGCGGCGCCGAGACCGACTCGTACGGCCACCGGCAGGGCCGCGGGGGTGAGGAAGGCCTCGATCACCGCGGAGACCGCGAACAACCCGACCAGACCCAGGGCCACCAGGATGGCGTCACGTCCGGCTCGGGCCACCGCCTGCCCCCGGGTCAACTGCTCCGGCGGGGCGATCCAGGCCCAGCCGACCCGCAGCCCCACCCCGGCGGCCACGAACACGCCGGTCAGCTCAAGCAGGCCGTGCGGGGTGATCAGGCCGAAGAAGACGTCCGCCCGATCGTAGGAGACCATCACCCCACCGACCACCCCGATGTTCACCACGTTCTGCCACAACAGGTAGGCCACCGGCACGATGAGCACCCCGGCGGCCAGGCACTGCGCCGCCAGCCAGGCGTTGTGGGTCCAGAGGTGGAAGGCGAAGGTCGGGGCGGAGAACTCCGTGTAGTAGCCGGCGAACCCGGACTCCACGAGATGAGCGGCCTCCTCCTCACCGATGAAGGCCGCCGCCGTCTCCGGGTTGTCCGCGACGAAACCGATGAGGGTGAAGGTGAGCAGGGTGAAGACCGTGGCCACCGCGCACCACCAGGGGGCCGCCCGCCACACCGCCCCGGGGAAGCCTGCCAGCAGGAACTCCCCCACCGCCGTCCAGGAGGGCCGGGGTCGACCGGTCAGCCGGGCGCGGGCCCGGAGCACCACCTGGGAGAGCTCGCCCAGCAGGGCCGGGTCGGGAGAGCGGCTGCGCAGCACCGACAGGTGGGTACTGGCCCGCTGGTAGAGCGCCACCAACTCGTCGACCTCGGTGGGGTCCAGCCGCCGCCGGCCGCAGAGCTGGCTCAGTCGGCGCCACTCTCCGCCATGCTCCGCGACGTACGCGTCGAGATCCACCGCCAGCCACCCCCGTCCGCGCGATCATAGTGTTCACTGTCCGGGTGAGCGCAGCAGCAGGGGGCACCGCCTCGGCCTGGGGTGACGCCGGTCTGGTCAGCGGTGAGGCAGTCGGGTTGGACGTACGGGCCGCCCGGATCGGCTCCCGGGTGCTCGCGCTGCTGATCGACGTACTGCTCCAGTTGGTGTTCGCCCTGGTGCTCGCCGTGATCGCCGTGTTCACCCTGCCGTACGGCATGGTGGACACGGCCCTGGAACGGGCCCTGTTCACCCTCGGGGTCGTGCTGCTGCTGGTCGGCTACCCGGTGGGCTTCGAACGGCTCAACGACGGGCGCACCCCGGGCAAGGCGGCGGTCGGGCTGCGGGTGGTGAGCCTGGACGGCGCCCCGGTGGGGCTACGGCAGTCGCTGACCCGGGCCCTGGTCGGGGTGGCCGTCGAGTGGCCGGGCCTGGTGCTGCCGCTGCTGTCCTGGGTGGCCGGTACCACGGTGATGCTCACCGACCCCCGGGGGCGGCGGCTGGGTGACCTGGTGGCCGGCACCCTGGTCGTGCACACCCGGACCGCGGCCAGGTGGCGCCCGGTGCCGTCACCCGTGCCGGTGCTGGTCGGCTGGGCGAGCACCCTGGATCTGAGCCGGCTGGAGCCGGATCTGGCCCTGGCCGTCCGGCAGTATCTGACCCGAGGTCACCAGTTCGCCGAGCCGGCCCGCAGCGACCTGGCCCGGCAGTTGTGGCGGGAGGTCTCCGCGCGGATCACCCCGGCACCACCACCGGGGCTGCCGGAGCCGGTCTATCTGGCCGCCGTCCTGTACGAGCGGCACCGGCGGGCCCGCCACCGGCTGGCCGCTGAACGGGGCCTGACCGCCGCGCTGTGGCCGCAGCTCGGCTCGCCGACGGCCGACCCGCTCCCCGTGCCGATCCCTCCGGCCACTCGGGCCCCGACGCCGGTCGAGTCCGCCCCGGGCATGTCACCCCCACCGGTCGGGGTACGCCCCGCAGCACCGGGCCGCCAGGTTGGGGCCGACCGCGATGCCGGACACTGAACGGGCGAAACGACGCCGCCGGTGTCGAGGGCAGACCGGGGAGGCAGTGGTGAGGGGTTTCGGGCCGTGGCTGGCGGTACTGGCGGTGGTGCTGCTGCTCAGCGCGCTGCGGCTGCGCACCCTGGCGGCCCTGGTCTCCGTGGGCTGGCTGATCTACTGCGTGTGGACCTGGGTCCGCCCCAGCCGTCGCGGTCGCCCCCACTGACCCCCGCCTTCCTGGCCCGGACATGGCGAACCGGGCCGAACCCAGGGGGTCGACCCGGTTCGACAGGCGATCAGTAGCGGTAGTGATCCGGCTTGAAGGGGCCCTCGACGGCGACGCCGAGGTAGGCGGCCTGCTCCTTGGTCAGAGTCGAGAGCTTGGCACCCAGGGCGGCCAGGTGCAGCCGGGCGACCTTCTCGTCCAGGTGCTTCGGCAGCACGTAGACCCCGATCGGGTACTCCTCGGTCTTGGTGAACAGCTCGATCTGGGCGATGGTCTGGTTGGCGAACGAGTTCGACATCACGAAGCTCGGGTGCCCGGTGGCGTTGCCCAGGTTCAGCAGACGCCCCTCGGAGAGCACGATGATCGCGTGGCCGTCGTCGAACTTCCAGAGGTCGACCTGCGGCTTGATGTTCTCCCGGGTGACGTCCGAGCGCTTGGCCAGACCGGCCATGTCGATCTCGTTGTCGAAGTGACCGATGTTGCCGACGATGGCCTGGTGCTTCATCCGGGCCATGTGCTCGTTGGTGATCACGTCGAAGCAGCCGGTAGCGGTGATGAAGATGTCCGCGATCTCGACCACGTCTTCGAGGGTGGCTACCTGGTATCCGTCCATCGCGGCCTGGAGGGCGCAGATCGGGTCGACCTCGGTCACCACGACCCGGGCGCCCTGGCCACGCAGCGACTCGGCGCAGCCCTTGCCCACGTCGCCGTAGCCGAGCACGACCGCCATCTTGCCGCCGATCAGCACGTCGGTGGCCCGGTTGATGCCGTCGATGAGCGAGTGCCGGCAGCCGTACTTGTTGTCGAACTTGCTCTTGGTGACCGAGTCGTTGACGTTGATCGCCGGGAAGAGCAGGGTGCCGGCCCGGTGCATCTCGTAGAGCCGGTGCACACCGGTGGTGGTCTCCTCGGTGACGCCCTTGATGCCGGCGGCGATCCGGGTCCACCGCTGGTTGTCCTCGGCCAGCGAGCGGTGCAGCACGCCGAGGATGACCGCGAACTCCTCCGAGTCGGCGGACTCCACCGGGGGTACGGCACCGGTCTTCTCGAACTCGGCACCCTTGTGCACCAGCAGGGTTGCGTCACCGCCGTCGTCGAGGATCATGTTCGGACCCACGACGGAACCGTCGGCCGAGGGCTCCGGCCAGGTCAGCACCTGCTCGGTGCACCACCAGTACTCCTCCAGGCTCTCGCCCTTCCAGGCGTACACCGGCACTCCGGAGGGGGCCTCGGGGGTGCCCTCCGGACCGACGACGACCGCGGCGGCGGCGTGGTCCTGGGTGGAGAAGATGTTGCAGGAGGCCCAGCGGACCTCGGCGCCGAGCGCGACCAGGGTCTCGATCAGGACGGCGGTCTGAATCGTCATGTGCAGCGACCCGGTGATCCGCGCCCCCGCCAGAGGCTGCGCCTCGGCGAACTCGCGACGGATCGCCATCAGGCCGGGCATCTCGTGCTCCGCGAGGCGGATCTCCTTGCGCCCGAACTCGGCGAGCGACAGATCCGCCACCCGGTAGTCGCCTTCGGCGAGGGTGCGCGGCCGTACCTCGGACGACGTTCCGATGGCGGACGCCGGGAGGGTGCTGGTCATAAATGCTCCTGTCGGACGATTGCAGCGCGGTCTCTCACTTTACGCGCGACTGCCCGCCGACGGCTGCCGTGATGACGAACAGCGCACGGGGCGGCCAGTGACGAACGTTTCACCGTCCGCCCCCAGCCGCCCCGCACATCCCCCCGGTTTGGTTCCCCCGCGCGTTCTCGGACCTTCGTCGCGATAACGCTGCGCACTCATAGAGTCACACTACGCAGAAGCCGAGTCAAGCTATTTCGGAAAAGTCGGACTCGTGTCGGCCGGACTCTCCGCCTTGAGCTGCCAGGTCAGCAGGGGCCGGGCGAGGCTACGTACACCTCACCCACACCACTGAGGGTGAGGACCCGACCGGCCGCCGCGCCCACCGCGGCCCCACCGGCGTCAAGGGTCACCGTATCGACGAGGTCGGCGGCGGTGACCTGCCCGGAGGTGCACAACACCACCCAGGGCCCCGGCACCGCCAGAGTGACCTCCGGCCGCCGGTCGTTCACCCGCACCCGGTGCAACGCGAAGTCCGGCACCTGCACCGGCCAGGTCACCACCCCCTCCCCGACCGGTCGGGGGGCCACCACGGGCTGGTCCAGCACCTCGAAACGAAGCACCCGGAGCAGTTCGGCCACGTCCACCGGCTTGGGGGTCAGCCCGCCCCGCAACACGTTGTCGCTGGCCGCCATCACCTCCACCCCGGTACCGCGCAGGTAGGCGTGCAGATTTCCGGCCGGCATCCAGATGGCCTCCCCCGGGGCCAACCGCACCCGGTTGAGCAGCAGGGCCACCACCACCCCCGGATCGGCCGGGTAGGCCTCGGCCAACAGCTCGACCAGATCCGCGTCCGGCCCGGCCACCGCCGCCGCCCGCACCGCCGCCACCAGCCCGGCACGCTGCGCCGACGGCCAGGTCAGCAGCAGGCGCACGGCCTCGGCCAGCCCGGCCACACCGGCGTCCAGCGCGTCCAGCACCGGCTTCAGCTCCGGTACCCCCAGGCCGGCCAGCACCTCGGCCGAGATCGCCGGATCCCGGAAGCCGCACAGCGCCTCCATCGGCCCGAGCGCCACCAGCAGCTCCGGCTTGTGGAAGGGGTCCACATAGTTGCGGTGCCCGTCGGCCCGGGCACCGTCCGCGGCGTAGCCCGCCCGGGCCTGCTCCGCGTCCGGATGGGCCTGCAGGCTCAGCGGAGCCGCCGCGGCCAGCACCTTCAGCAGGAAGGGCAACCGGGCGCCGAACCGGTCGAGGACCCCCTCACCCAGCCAGCCGGCGGGGTCGGCGGCGAGCACCTCGGTCAGGGCCACCCGCTCACCGGCACGTTCCACAGCGGCCGGTGCACCCGGGTGCGCCCCCAGCCACAGTTCGGCCTCCGGGCCCTCGCTGGGCACCGGACGCCCCTGCAACTCGGCGAGCGCGCAGCGGGACCCCCACGCGTAGGCCTTGATCGGCCCGTACAGCAGTTCCACCGGTCAGCTCCCCGATCGACCGGAAGCCTCCGCCGGCCCGGTCTTCACCCGGTAGATGTCCGGTTCCAGATAGATCACCCGGGCGACCGGCACGGCCGCCCGGATCCGTGCCTCCACCGCGTCGATGTCCCGCGCCAGATCCTCGGCGGTCTCCCAACGCGGCACCGCGATCTTCGCGGCCACCATCAGTTCCTCCGGGCCGAGGTAGAGGGTCTTCATGTGGATGATCCGCTCCACCTCCGGCCCGCCGACTATCGCCCGCTCGATGGCCGAGATCTCCGCCGGTTCGGCGCCCTCCCCGAGCAGCAGACTCTTGGTCTCCAGGGCCAGCACGACCGCGATCGTGACCAGCAGCAGACCGATCATCGCGGTGCCGGCCGCGTCCCACCGACCGTCGCCGGTGGCCAGGGTCATCCCCACCCCCAGCAGGGCGAAGATCAGACCGACCAGGGCACCGAAGTCCTCCAACAGCACCACCGGCAACTCGGGAGCCTTGGACCGGCGGATGAACCTGGTCCAGGACTCCCGGCCCCGGACCAGGTTGGACTCCCGGATCGCGGTACGGAAGGAGAAGGACTCCAACACGATCGCCACCAGCAGCACGGCCACCGGCACCCACTGCCAGCTGGTGATCCCGTGTGGATCGGACCACTTGTGCCAGGCCTCGTACAGCGCGAAGACCCCGCCCAGGCTGAACAGCACGATCGCGACGATGAAGGCGTAGACGTAACGCTCCCGGCCGTAGCCGAAGGGGTGTTGCGGGGTGGGGGCACGCCGGGCCCGCTTGCCACCGAGCAGCAGCAGGGCCTGGTTTCCGGTGTCGGCCACCGAGTGGATCGACTCCGCCAGCATCGACGACGACATCGTCAGCAGGTACGCCACGAACTTCGTCACCGCGATGCCGAGGTTGGCCAGCAAGGCCGCGACGATCGCCTTGGTGCCGCCCTCGGCGCTCATGCCCCCGCTCCGCCGGTCACTGGTTGGCCAGCTCCTTCATCTCCGTGATCGCCGGCACCGCCATCGGATCCAGCCGGTGTGCCAACGCCAGATAGATCGAGGCGAAGTCCGGTACCGCCACCAGGGAGGCCAGCCGCTCCAACGCCGAACCACCCTCGGCGGTCACCACATCGCACCGTACGCCCCGCCGCTCGGCCAGGGTCTGCACCGCGTCGGCGCGTCGCTCCTCGACCGCCAGGGGCTCGTCGGCGTCGTCCTCGGGGTTCAGGCCGCCGTCGCGCAGCAGCACCAGCCGCAACCGGGTGCCCTCGCCGGTGGACTCCTCCGGATCGGCGAAGATGTCCCGCTCCCCCTCGGCCAGACCGCCGAACACACCGTCGAGCAGACCGACCCGACCCCGACCGGCCTCACCGAGGGCCCCGGTGACCACCGGATAGCGGGCGTTGGCGGAGAGGGTGTCGCCGAACCGGCGAGCCGCCACCGAGGCCAGCGGCGAGGAGCCCCACACGATCGGGATCGACCCGGCCAGGCCGAGGGCCAGAGACTTCGCCGGGTTGACGAAGGACTCCGCGGTGGGCCGGCAGCGGTCGGCGTCGGCGTCCAGCCGGGCCGCCGTCTCGGCCAGATCCGCCTCGTTGACCTTCACCAGGCCCAGGGCCCGGGCCGCCAGCAGCACCGGCACGGTCAGGGCCCAGAGGCTGGCCCGGGCCGGGGCCCGGCGAGGCACCGGGATGAACGGGGCACGGGCCCGCTCGGCCGTCGACTGCAACTGGGAGTCGGCCGGGCCCACGGCCACCAGCCGGGCCCCCCGCCGATGCGCCGCCTCGGCGGCACCGAGGGCTTCCGGACTGCGGCCGGAGGCGCTGACCGCGATCACCACGTCGGCGGCACCCACCCAGCCCGGCACCCCCGCGCTGCGGTGCGCGATGACCGGCACCGGACAGCGCGGCCCGGCGACCGTGGCCAACACGTCACCGGTACGCCCGGCGGTACCGATGCCGGCGATCACCACCGCCCGGGGACGACCGTCATCGGCCAGCACGGACAGATTGGCCTCGGCGGCCAGCGCGGCGGACTCGCG
This sequence comes from Micromonospora sp. NPDC048871, assembly GCF_043198155.1. Classification (NCBI taxonomy): domain Bacteria; kingdom Bacillati; phylum Actinomycetota; class Actinomycetes; order Micromonosporales; family Micromonosporaceae; genus Micromonospora; species Micromonospora sp. NPDC048871. The sequence continues at coordinate 767,375 of NZ_JBICUM010000001.1, forward strand.
TACCTGGGCGCCGGCCGAGGCGGTGTGCCGCAACATGCCGCCCGGATCCCGTTCGGCCAGGGCCTTGGGGTCGTCGAGCAGTTGTTCGTCGGCGTGGCGGTGGCCGCTGACCCCGGCCGTCCCGTCGATCATGACTGCTCCGCGGGGCCGCGCGCCTCGTCCAGCAGCAGCACCGGTACGTCGTCACGAACCTCGAAGATCCGGCCGCACTCCGTGCAGGTCAAGGTCTGCGCCTGCGCGTCATAGTCCAGCGGGGCATGGTGGGTGTCCGGGCAGGCGAGGATTTCCAGCAACTGCGGGTCGAGGGCCACGGCGCGGCTCCTTCCACGTATGCGGTTTCACCGATCGGCGGCACCGAACGGCGCGAGCGATCTTAACGGCGCACCCGGTCGAGTACGTCGTCGCGCAGCGAGGTCATCCGCTGCACCGTGGGGGCCTCGACATTGAGCCGCAGCAACGGCTCCGTGTTCGAGGCACGCAGGTTGAACCACGCCCCGTCCGGGAAGCGCAGGGTGAGTCCGTCCAGCTCGTCGGCCTCGGCCTCCGGGTAGGCGGCCCGCACCTCGGCGACCTTGGCCGCCTGGTCCGCCACGGTCGAGTTGATCTCGCCGGAGGCCACGTACCGCTCGTACTCGGCGGCCAACTCGGACAGCGGCTGCGGCTGCTCCCCGAGAGCGGCCAGGGTGTGCATCGCGGCCAACATGCCGGTGTCGGCGAACCAGAAGTCCCGGAAGTAGTAGTGGGCGGAGTGCTCACCCCCGAAGACCGCGTTGGTACGGGCCATCTCCGCCTTGATGAAGGAGTGCCCCACCCGGGCCACCATCGGGGTGCCACCATGCTCCCGGATGATCTCCGGCACCGCCTGCGAGGTGATCAGGTTGTGGATGACCGTCGAGCCGGGGTGCTTGGCCAACTCCCGGGCCGCCACCAGGGCGGTGATCGCCGACGGCGAGACCGGCTCGCCCCGCTCGTCGATGACGAAGCAACGGTCCGCGTCCCCGTCGAAGGCCAGGCCGATGTCCGCACCGTGGGCCACCACCGCGCGTTGCAGATCGACCAGGTTGGCCGGGTCCAGGGGATTGGCCTCGTGGTTGGGGAAGGTGCCGTCCAACTCGAAGTACATCGGCACGATCCGCAACGGCAGAGCCGCCAGGGCGGCGTCACCGAGCACGCTGGGCACGGTGTGCCCGGCCATGCCGTTGCCCGCGTCCACCACCACGGTCAGCGGCCGGATGGCGGACAGGTCCACCAAGGTACGCAGATGCGCCGCGTAGTCGGCCAGCAGATCCCGCCGGTGCACCGGCGCGGTCGGCTCACCGACCGGCTCGCCCTTGTCCAGCAGGGCCTGGGCCCGCTCCCGGATCTCGGCCAGCCCGCTGTCCTGACCGACCGGACGGGCACCCGCGTGGCACATCTTGATGCCGTTGTACTGCGCCGGGTTGTGGCTGGCGGTGAACATCGCCCCGGGCAGGTCCAGCGCACCGGAGGCGTAGTAGATCATGTCGGTCGAGGCGAGCCCGATCTCGATGACCGGGTGCCCCTCGGCGCGTACCCCGGTGGCGAAGGCCTCCGCCAGGCCGGGGCCGGAGGCACGCATGTCATGCCCGATCAGCACGGCCTTGCCCGCCGCGCCGGTGGCGTCGAGCATCTGCGCGAAGGCCGAGCCCAAGGCGGCGGCTACCGCCTCGTCCCACTGTTGCGGCACCGTCCCACGGACGTCGTACGCCTTGACGATCTGGGACAGATCAGACACCGGTTCCACTCCTCGACTTCAGTTCCTCGACAAACCTGAGCGTATCGGAGGGAAGGTCCCCGCCCCGGCTCAGCCGGACAGCCCACCGCCCTGCCCCGGCTCCTCACCCGTCGCCGCAGGCGGCAGGGGGTCCTGGCGTGGCGACGGCACCCCGGGGCCGGGCTGAGCGGACGACCGGGGATCGGCGGCCCGCCCCTCGGGAGCCCCGGTCGGCATGGCCCGGGTCTGATCGGCGGAACCGGCTCCGTACAGGCCCCCGGTGCCACGGGCGGCCGGCGGGGCCCCGTACACCCGGGGGGCCGGGGGCCTACCGGTGCCGTACACCTGACCGGGTGGCGCGGCCGGGGGCACCACCCGCGGGCCGGCGGACCTCGGGGCGGGAGAACGGCTGGAACGGTAGGTCGTGCCGCCCGGATTACCCGGCGGACGCTCGACCTGCTCGCCACGCTCTCGCCGATCCTTGCGCGAGCGGTACACCAGCAGACCGATGATCAGGCCCCCGGCGGCGACCATCGCAACCCCGGCATACATCACAGGCGGGACACCACCGGACTGCCCGGCCGTCTGGCCCAGGTCACCGGCGGGCTCCGCCGCCAGAGCCACCGTCGAGGTGGCCACCGGCGGAGTCTCCACACCGACCTCGTCCGGAGTGGGGCTGGGCGACGGCGACCGGGACGGCGACGGCGACGGGGCTGCCCGGCCGCCGGTCACCCGCGACTCCGCCACCGCCCGACCCAGCACGACCCCCCGGGCCGTGACCGCCTCACCGGTAACGATCAGCCGCCCGCTGGGAGCATCGGCACCGAAGGCGACCCGGTACCGGATCGCCGCACCCTTGCGTTTGCAGAGTTCGTCCTTGGCCGGGGCGACCGGCGCGGTGGTCACCAGCCCTTCGGCGCCGGAGACCGGCACGGTCACCCACCGGCGGTCCACCTGGGCCTGGACGGCGACCTGCTCAGGTCGCACCCCGGGCAGACTCAGCCCCAGCGCACCCCGTACCCGGACACAGCCCTCGGTACGTTTGCGTACCTCCAGCCGGACCTCCTGAGCCGTTCGGCCAGCGGCGAAGCTGCCGGCCGAGCGCACCCGCACCCGGTCCTCGTCGGCGTACGCCGGTGCGCCACCCAGGGTCACCAGCCCGCCGAGGACCAGGCAGACCGTCGCGAGCCGCAGCACGCGGCGAGGTACCGACATGAGCTTCCCACCGTTCCTCCCCCGGTCGGGGAATCGCCGGTCAGGCTACTACCGGTGCCCTCCCTCGGCTCGTCATCGAGCAGCCCGCATGTGCGACCCGCCACTGACCAGGTCGACGCGGCACCCCTGGCCTGCGCCGATCGCCGGCCTGGGTCACTCACCTTCTCGGACCCTCACCGGCCCACCCGGTCCGGGTGCGTCAGCTGCTCTCCCCCAGCAGGTGCACCCGGTTGAGGTACGGCTCCCCGTACCCCTGGAACTCCTCGGCGGGCGGGTAGGCGGGCAGATCCGGTCGCTGGCTGTAGATGCCCCGACGCAACCCCGCCAACGGCATCGGCCGGGCCCCGCCGTCGAGCACCAGCACGTCCGCGTCGATGGCGTTGAACGGGTACGCGGCCCCGTGATGCCGGTACAGCGGCTGGTCGCTGACCAGCCCGACCTGCGGATCCAGGTAGAGCACGGTGCCGTTCTGGTTAACGGCCACCCAGATGTGCGAACCGCCCTGCTCCAGATGGTTGACCACGAAGGCGAAACTGCCGTGGCCCCCCAGCACCAGTTGGTCACGCAGATTGCGGTATCCGGCGTCCAGCGCCCGTTGCAGTTCGGCCGGAGTGGTCGCGGTGCCGTCACAGAGCCGCTGGAAGCGACCCCCGGTGACATCCTCGACCCGCCCGGTGCCGTCCTGCTCACCGTGCAGCGGCCGAGTCACGTCACCGGCCTGGTACGCGTCGAAGGTACGGGGCGCGGAGACCCGGGGGCGGCCGTGCACCCAGGTGTCGTAGAGGGACAGGGTGCAGTCCAGGCAGTTGATGCCCCGGGTCGGATCCGCGCGCGGCCCGCCGTCGTTCATCAACCCGAACCAGTCCCCGACCCGGGGATCGGGAGTCCGCACCACCTTGCCGGCCTCGTCCCGGGGCACCCGCTGCTCCACATCCAACTGGTGCAGGGCCAGTGGCGGGCGGAGCCCGCCCGGCTGGCCGTACCGGCGGGATCGGTCGATCGGCGGCGGGTGGTCGTCGCCGGTCAGGGCGGAACGGTCGCCGGTGCCGATCGCACCCGGGGCCAACTCACCGACGTCGTCGTTGATCCGGTGGAAGTCCTCCGGCCGCTCGACGTCCACCACGTCGGGCACGACCGCACCCGAGGCCACCGCATCCGCCAGATCCAGACACCGCCCGTACGCCCGGGCCTCCGCATTAGCAGCCCGCTGCCAGCCCGCTGAGGCGTCACGGTGGCCTGCGTGGTGCAACTGGCGTGCATACGCGGCGAAGTCACTGGCCCGCTGGTGGTGCTCGTCTGCCTGAACTCGCAGTCGAGAAATCTCACGGGACCGGCGGGCTTCCTCGTGTTGCGCCCGCTGCGCCTCAAAGTAGCCCTGGTAGCGGCGTCGTTCGAGGGCCTCCCGCTCGGCAGCGAACCGGTCAGGTCCCCGATCGTCGGGCCCCGGCGGCCGGGTCGGCGGGGTGGCGCGCTCCGCAGGGTTGGTCGCCCGAGAGGCCGGGGCGAGCGCGTCGACCAGGGTGGAGCGGGGCGGTCCGGGTGGCGGCTCCGCTCGCCCGGGTACGCCGATGGTGGGGCCTGTCTCCGGCCTGGCCACCGCCGGGGTACCCGGCACCGGGCCCACAGCCGGTCCGGTAGCTGTCGACACGCTCGCCGCAGGCGGACTGCCGGTAGTCCCCGACTGACTCACCGGGCCGGTCGAGACCGGGCTACCGCCCGTTCCCGACCCTTCCAGACCGGTGAGGACGGCTGGAGGAGGCATCGACACGACCGACTGCGGACCGACCGTCGACAAGGCCGGACCCGGTTCGACCGCTGGCCCACCGGACCCGGCGACTGGCCGGACATCGGCCGCAGCCGGGCCCGCTTCCTCGGCCGAACGGTGCCGCTCCCCCACAGATGCCTCGCGGCTCGGCGGGACAGAATGGGCCGTTTCGGTCAGCCGATTCGTTGCGGCATCCAGGTCGACAGGATTCGGCGGCTCGCCACCCGCGACCAGCCGGTCCGGGCTGCCCGCGACCAGCCGGTCCACGCTGCCCTGCCGCGAGTCGACGGCCTCGACCCGGCCCGAGCCACCCTCCCCAGCCGACGAAAGCGAGCCAGGGGTCCCGGCCGACAAGAGCGACCCAGAGGTGCCAGCCGACGAGAGCGAGCCCAGGTCGCCAGCCGACGAGGGCGAGGCAGGCGTGCCAGCCAGGGTGGTCGAGTCCGTCGGCCCGGTGAAGAACGGTTCGGTCGGGGGCCGCTGGGCCGGGATCATGCCCTCCGTCACCGGCGACGGAGGCATCGAGGCACCGCCGCCCTGCGGCACCCCCGGGGTAGTCGGTCCGGGCATCGCCGGCGGCAGCAGGGGCGAGCCGGACAGCGCTGCCAACTGCCCGTCCAGGCGGGCCTGCAAGGCGTGGTCAGCCTGGCCGGTGACCGAGCCACGGGCCCCCGAGACGGCCGCCCGGGCGGCGTCCTCCAGCGAGGTCAGCCCTTGCCCGGTGGCGAGGCTGGCGGCCTGGTCGGCGATCACCTCGCCGGTCATCTCCCGCCCCAGGTGTTCGACCATCCGCGCGCCCCGCCCGGTGGCGTGTCGGCCCAGACCGGCCAGCGGAGCCGCCGCACCACCGGCCAGGCCGCCGAGGGCGTCGGCACCCAGGTCGGAGACGTTCAGTTCGTGCCGACGGCCGGTGCTCTGCTGGTACGCCTGGGTGGCCAGGTTGATCCCGGCCTCCTGCGCCGCCTCCGTCGCCCCCTCCTTGGCCAGGTGGCGGGTCAGGCTGCGGGCACCGCTCGTGGTCACCTGCTTCGCCGCCCGCTCGCCGACCTCCTTGAGGCCCGGCTTGAGGGACTTACGCGCCAGTTGGGCCAGTAGGCGCCGGAAGATCTGCTGGACCAGGAACCGGGTCGCGGCGATCACCCCGGCGGCGGCCGGGGAGGCCGCCCCGGCGGTGAGCACCGCCGCCACGGCCAAGACCAGCAACTCGACCACCAGGATGCCCAGCTCGATCCAGACTTCGAGCTTGGCTGCCTCGATGTCGCACCCGCACTCCTCCACCACTCGCCCGAGGTCGTGACTGACCGCGAGCAGCACCGGCAACGGGGCCTGCTCGCCGTCGGCCACCCGCCGCCAGGCGTCGCCGAAGGCCGCCGCGACCGCGCCGACCCCGCCGTAACCCTGATGCACCTCGCCGGCCGCCGTGCTCGCGTCCGTCTGTGGCCCGGCGAGGGAGGCAGCCACGGCGTACCACTTGTCGGCCAGATCCCAGACGGCGCGCTCGTCGCCCTCCGGCCATTCCATGCCGACCACCCAGTCGAGGGCCTCGTAGATCCAACCGGGCAGGTCCCACGGGGAGTAACTCAACGGGTGCGGGATGGGGCTGGGTAACACCGTCATCGGAGGTCTCCCGGCCCGGTTCAGGACCGGGGGTGCGGGTCGGAGATCCGGTTGAACCGGGCGGCGTTGGCGGTGTCGGTCTGCTGGTTGGCCTCGACCGAGTGGACCACGTCGGCGCCCAGGTCGGTCAGTCGCCGCCCCACCCCCGCCCAGACCCGCAGCACCATGTCCTCGTAGCCGCGGTACTGCCGCTCGAAGGCGGTGCCGATGTCGTCACGGCCCCAGGGACGCCGGGCGCTGGCCGCCGATATCGCGGCCCCGGCTTCGGTGTGTCGACCGGTCACCGCCTCGCCCGCCCGGGTCAGGTCCGCCCCGCCGCGCCGGGCCCGTGACGGGTCGAGCCAGAGCTGCCCCGCCATCATTCGCTCCGCCGCAACACCGCGTCGGCCCGGCCGAGCAGGGTGTCGAAATCACCGGTACGCAGGAAGTCTGCCGTCCCGGACCGGGCCGGCAGGTAGCTGCTCACGAGATCCTGGGTGGCCGTGGTCGCCGCGGCGGCGGCCCGACGGACCGTAGCGGTGATCTTCGCACTCAGCGCCTTGGGATCCTGGTCGCGATAGACCGCAGGGCTCAACTCCACCGAGATCAGCTCCCCCTGGGCACCCACTGTCGCGGTCACCTGACCGTCGTCGGAGCGCTGAGTCACCCGCAACTGCGCGAGCCTGGTCTGGAGTTCGTCCAAACCGGACCGGAGCTGCTGGTACTGCCCGTACACCTCGTCGAAACGGGCCCGGAGGGCACGGTTGGCATCACGGTTCGCGCTGTCGGTCAACGCCATCCCTCTCGTCACCGTAGGTAAGCCGAACCATACCGGCTGCCACGGATTCGCGTTGTCCGGTAGGTTCACGGTTGTGATTGACCGCGAGCAGGCTGAGCAGATCGCGGCGGCCTGGGCCCGCCGCGACTCCCAGCGTCTGGGTCACGAGTGCCGGCCCATGGTCACCGAATTCGACCTCGGATACGTCATCACCTCGACGGTGTCCACCGAGGTCAGAGCGATGCCCGGCGACCTGCCGACCACTGTGGTCGACAAGGAGACCGGCGAGGTGACCACCTGGCCCCGGGTTCCGCCGGAGACGGTGGAGCAGCTCTTTCGCCGCAGTCGACCCACCGGGCCACCGGCGCCCCGTACGGTCGATCCGGCCAGCCAGGTGCTGCGGGAGATCCATCGGCTGCCCACGCCGACGACGGCGGCACATCTGACCATCGAGGGCCGGGTCTTCATCGCCCACGGTGTCAAGGGCGATGTGCAGCTCAACCACCATCGGCTGGTCCGGGCCTACCTCGACCAGCTACCCGCGGGGCACCTGGTCCGCGGCGGCGACCGGCACGCCGAACTCGTCGTCGTCTCCGACGTCCTGCACGAGTACGACCACCGCCGCGCCGCGGACGGCCTCGCCCCGTTGACCCTGGATGACGCACGAGACCTGCTGGCTTCCGCCCGTTTCGAGGTCTTCCGCATCCGTGAGCCGGGCGACCCGCACGGCGGGCCCGCCGAACGCCCCTGCGACTCGTGTATCGACATGCTCGTCCACTTCAACCTCCTCCCCTGGTCCGAGCGAGGCTGGACGTCACCGTGGTACCCGGAGCCCGCAGTGGACCCGGAGCCCGGCCGTTTCTCGCCAGATGTGACCAACGCTCTTGTCGCCGCCTGCTGGCGCCCTCACTTCGGCGACGAGGTCGTGGCGGCATCAGCCGTCCAAGATGTCAGAGCAGTGCGTAGCCGGACCCATGAACACGCCATGTTCCCAGCCGCGATGCGGACCCTGACCGCATTTCCGAGTCTCGTCGGAGCTCGACTCGGGCCAGGGGAGCAAGTCTGGATCTCTCGTTTCGACATCCGACCTCGGCAGGTCGCGCACACCGCCGACACCCTCGCCGATTTCGCGGCGGTGATCGGGGCCCGGTTGTTCCCGATCGGTACGGAGAACCAGCACAGCATCATCGCGGTCGATGAGCACGGTCGGATCTTCGCCCTCGATCAGGCCGGCGAATGGTTCCTCGGCGCGGACATCGACCAGGCGCTCGTCACCCTGCTACTCGGTCGCGCCCCCGCCCGGGTACGCGACGACGGCAGTTGGTGATCCCTCTCGGCGTTAACAAGGGGCCCTTCCTCTACCGCATACGTTAAGAAGGTGCCCTTCCTTACAGCGCCAGGCCGGTGAGGACGGTGACGCGGGGGTCGGTGTAGTCGTCCATGGCGCTGCGCAGGCCCTCCCGACCGACGCCGCTGCCCTTCACGCCCCCGTACGGCATCTGGTCGGCGCGGTACGAGGGGACGTCTCCGACGATCACCCCGCCGACCTCGAGGGTGCGGGCCGCCGCGAAGGCGACATCCAGGCGGCGGGTGAAGACCCCGGCCTGCAGGCCGTACGCCGAATCGTTGACGGCGGCGAACCCGGCAGCGTCGTTCTCGACCCGGGCCACCACGAGCACCGGACCGAACACCTCCTCGGCGCACACCTTCGCGTCGTCCGGCACTCCACTGAGGATGGTGGGCGGGTAGGTCGCCCCGTCCCGCTGGCCACCCGTTTCGATGGTGGCCCCGGCCGCTACGGCCTCCTCCACCCAGGCCTCGACTCGGCGGGCGGCCTCGACGGAGATCAGCGGGCCGACGTCGGTCAGCGGGTCGCCGGGGTCGCCGGTGCGCAACTCCCGTACGGCCGCCACCAGGCGGGGCAGGAAGCCGTCGTAGAGCCACTCGTGCACGTACACCCGCTGCACCGCGATGCAGGACTGACCGGCCTGGTAGTTGGAGAAGGTGGCGATCCGCTGGGCCGCGAAGGTCAGGTCCTCGTCGCCGGCGAAGTCTTCGCAGATCAACGCCGCCGCGTTGCCGCCCAGTTCCAATGTCACATGCTTGTCTGGTGCGGACCGGCGGATGGTGGCGCCGACCGGCCCGGAGCCGGTGAACGACACGACCGGCAGCCGAGGGTCGGTGACCAGGTCGGCGGCGCGTTCGTTGGGCAGCGGCAGCACGGAGACCATTCCGGCGGGTAGTTCGGTCTCGGCCAGGATCTCGCCGAGCAGCAGCGCCGTAAGCGGGGTGGCCGGGGCCGGCTTGACGACGATGGGTGCGCCGACCGCGATGGCCGGAGCCACCTTGTGGGCCACCAGGTTCAGCGGGAAGTTGAACGGGGTGATACCCAGCACCGGCCCCTTGGGCACCCGCCGGACCAGGGCGATGCGGCCGGTGGCGGCCGGGTCGGTGTCGAGTCGTTGCAGTTCCCCGGTGTAGCGCCGGGCCTCCTCGGCCGCCCAGCGGAAGGTGGAGACCGCCCGACCCACCTCGGCCCGGGCCCACTTGACCGGCTTGCCGTTCTCGGCGGTGATCAGGTCGGCGATCTCCCCGGCCCGTTCGGCCAGTCGGCGTGAGACGTGGTCCAGGGCCGCCGCCCGGGCGTACGCGGGCAGCGCGGCGGCCGTCGCCGCCACCTCGGCCGCCGCCGCCACGGCCGCCTCGACCTGGTCGGCGGTGGCGAGGGTGGTACGCCCCACCGGGCGCCCGTCGTACGGGTGGTGGAGGGTCACCTCCTCAGTGCCGTGGCTGGGTCGACCGGCGACGAAGAACGGTGTGAGCTCCACGTTCCGCAGCCTAATCCAGAGACAGGCCGACGGAAACGGTCGCCTTGACCCTTGTCTGCCGCGAATTCAGTAGCCAAGATGGCACGAAGGTTGCGATAACCGCCGCAGCGCGCCCCCGGACCCCTTCGGAGTGATCCTGTCATGAGTGACCAGCAGAAGCTGCGCAACTTCGTCAACGGCGAGTACGTCGAGCCGGTCGACGGTGGCTATGCCGACCTGATCGACCCCTGCACCGGGGAGGTCTTCGCCCAGGCCCCGGTCTCCGGGGCCGCCGATGTCGACGCGGCGATGCGGGCCGCCGCCACCGCCTTCGACAGTTGGCGGGACAGCACTCCGGCGGAGCGGCAGAAGGCCCTGCTCAAGCTCGCCGACGCGGTAGAGGCCCGGGCCGCCGACCTGGTCGACGCCGAGGTCCGCAACACCGGCAAGCCCCGACAGCTCACCGCGGATGAGGAGTTGCCGCCCGCGGTGGACGAGTTCCGGTTCTTCGCCGGTGCCGCCCGGCTGCTGGAGGGCCGCTCGGCCGGTGAGTACATGGCCGGGCACACCTCCTACGTGCGGCGCGAGCCGATCGGGGTCTGCGCCCAGGTCACCCCCTGGAACTACCCGTTGATGATGGCGGTCTGGAAGATCGCGCCCGCGTTGGCGGCCGGGAACACCGTGGTGCTGAAGCCCTCGGACACCACCCCGGTGTCGACCCTGCTGCTGGCCGAGATCGCCGCCGAGGTCCTGCCGCCGGGGGTGTTCAACGTGGTCTGTGGTGACCGGGACACCGGCCGGGCCCTGGTCGCGCACCCCACCCCGCAACTGGTGTCGATCACCGGGTCCACCCGGGCCGGCATGGAGGTCGCCGCCGCCGCCGCGCCCGACCTCAAGCGCACCCACCTGGAACTGGGCGGCAAGGCCCCGGTGGTGATCTTCGACGACGCGGACATCGCGGCAGCGGCCGAGGCGATCGCGATGGGTGGCTACTTCAACGCCGGCCAGGACTGCACCGCCGCCACCCGGGTGCTGACCGCCCCCGGGGTCCACGAGGACTTCGTCGCCGCCCTCACCGAGCAGGCCCGCAACACCAGGACCGGCCTGCCGGACGAGGAGGACGTGCTCTACGGCCCGCTGAACAACGCCAACCAACTGGCCCGGGTACGCGGCTTCGTGGACCGGCTGCCGGACCACGCGAACCTGCAGACCGGCGGTTCCCAGGTGGGCGAGCGCGGCTTCTTCTACGCCCCCACGGTCGTCTCCGGCCTGCAGCAGGCCGACGAGATCATTCAGCAGGAGGTCTTCGGCCCGGTCATCACGGTGCAGCGGTTCTCCGACGAGGACGAGGCGGTGCGCTGGGCCAACGGGGTCGACTACGGCCTGTCCGCCTCGGTCTGGACCCGTGACCACGGCCGGGCGATGCGGATGACCCGCCGACTCGACTTCGGCTGTGTCTGGGTGAACACCCACATCCCGTTCATCTCCGAGATGCCGCACGGCGGGTTCAAGCACTCCGGGCACGGCAAGGATCTCTCGATCTACAGCCTGGAGGACTACACCCGGATCAAGCACGTCATGCACAACATCGAGGGCTAGTGAGCGCGAGGAGTGAGCCGGGGTTGCGAGCCCCGCAGTCGCGAACGAAAGAAGGCCCCCGTGAGCGCGAGGAGTGAGCCGGGGTTGCGAGCCCCGCAGTCGCGAACGAAAGAAGGCACAGCCATCTCATGACCTCTTCAGCGGAGCTGCACAAGCGGCGGGGTTCGGCCGTCGCGCGAGGTGTCGGCAGCGTCATCGCCTCCTATGTCGACACCGCCTCCGGCGGCACCCTCACCGATGTCGAGGGCCGCCAGTGGATCGACTTCGCCGCCGGCATCGCGGTCACCAACGTGGGCAACAGCGCCCCCAAGGTGGTCGAGGCGGTGCGCGCCCAGGTCGAGCGCTTCACCCACACCTGCTTCATGGTCGCGCCGTACGAGTCGTACGTGGCGGTCTGCGAGCAGCTCAACGAGCTGACCCCGGGCGGCTTCGAGAAGCGTTCGGCGTTGTTCAACTCCGGTGCCGAGGCGGTGGAGAACGCCGTCAAGATCGCCCGCCACGCCACCGGTCGACCGGCGGTGGTGGTCTTCGACCACGCATACCACGGCCGGACCAACCTGACCATGGCGTTGACCGCGAAGAACATGCCGTACAAGCACCGGTTCGGGCCCTTCGCCGGGGAGATCTACCGGGTGCCGATGTCGTACCCCCTGCGCGACGGTGGTCTGGACGGCGCCACCGCCGCGGCCCGCGCGATCGAGTTGGTGGAGAAGCAGGTCGGCGCGGAGAACGTGGCCGCGCTGCTGATCGAGCCGATCCAGGGCGAGGGGGGTTTCGTCGTACCGGCGGCGGGTTTCCTACCGGCGTTGCGCGAGTGGGCGACGGCGGCCGGGGTGGTCTTCATCGCCGACGAGATCCAGACCGGCTTCTGCCGCACCGGCGACTGGTTCGCCTGCCAGCACGAAGGGGTCGAGCCGGATCTGATCACCCTGGCCAAGGGCATCGCCGGTGGGTTGCCGCTGGCCGCGGTGACCGGCCGGGCGGAGCTGATGGACGCGGTGCACGTCGGCGGGCTGGGCGGCACCTACGGGGGCAACCCGATCGCCTGCGCCGCCGCCCTGGCCTCGATCGACACCATGCACGAGCTGGACCTGGCGGGTGCGGCCCGGCGGATCGAGGCCGTACTGGGTGCCCGGCTGCGGGCGATCGCCGAACGGGATCCGACGATCGCCGAGGTACGCGGTCGCGGCGCGATGCTCGCCGTGGAGATCGTGCAGCCGGGCACCCTGACCCCCGACCCGGTCGCCACGGCAGCGGTCTCGGCGGCCTGCCACGCCGCCGGCCTGCTCATCCTGACCTGCGGCACCTACGGCAACGTGCTGCGTTTCCTGCCCCCGTTGGTCATCTCCGACGAGGACCTGTCCCGTGCCATGGACATCCTCGACGCCGCCTTCGGATGACCCGGACCATCCCTACAACATCGGGGAAAGTGCTGCCTCGCCACCTGACGAGGCAGCACTTTCCCCGAAACTGCCGCCAGGCCCTCGCTTCGGTGAAAAGGCCCCCAGCCCTCCGCGATCTTGCACTTTCGGTCGCTCATTCGTCCCGCTATGCACTCTTTGCACCGGCAGAAAGTGCAAGATCGCGGGTCGGGGAGGGCGGGCCAGTGGGGGCGGGCGTGCGCGGGTGGGGTGGGGTGGTTAGGAGAGGGCTGCTCGGATGGTGGCGATGATGTGGGCGGGGCGGCGGTACAGGTCGCGGTCGGTGAAGTAGCGCATCCGCCAGCCCTGCGCGTCTAGCCAGTTGACCCGCTCCCGATCGTACCTCAGGGCATCCCGGTCCAGGTGGGAGAGGCCGTCGTACTCGATGCCGACCCTGCGCTCCCGGTAGCCCAGGTCGAGGCGGTACCGCAGGGTGCCGTAGCGGTCCGGGACCCACAGTTGCGGCTCGGGTGGCGGCAGTCGCCCGTCCAACAGCACCAACCGTAGTTGGCTCTCCTGGCGGCATTCCGCCCGACCGTCGGCCAGCGGCACCAGCTCTCGCGCTTGGCGTACGCCGCGTAGCGCCCGATGTGCGCCCACCTCGGCGAGCAGATCGTCCGGGGTCACCGCCTCGGATCGCAGCGCCGAGTCCAGCACGGGAAGTGCATCGAACCGAGGCACCGTACGCGCCAGGTCGACCGCGCAACGTGCCGCAGGCACGCACGGCAGCCCGCGTACCAGCACCGGCTGCACCGGTAACACGCTGTGGTGCACCATCAGCCCGGGCAGCCGGGGTTTCGGCACGCTGGGCGGCACCTGGACATGCACGAGATCGTCGCGCAGTACCCCGAACCCGTGCCGCCGCGCCGCCGTCTGCCTGGCGAACATGGCGCCCGCCGGCAGACACATCAGGAGAGCCCGTAGTTCGTCCTCGTCATCGACAGGCTGTTCGGCGTAGACACCCCGGCGCACCCGACGCAACTCCTCCCGACTGAGCCGGGTGCGCAGCCGACGGGCGGTCAGGGTACGCATCAAGCTTTCCACTCGCCACAGTTGAGCAGTCACCCCCGCACCCTGCCCCGCCTCCACCCTTCACCCCCGCCCCACACCCCTCCCCTGTGGACAACCAACCGCCCTGTGGATAACCCCCACCCACCCCCTCTTTCGTGCTAGGCACCCCCACCCACCCCGTCGATCTTGCACTTTCGGTCGCCAGTTTGAGGCTTTCATCCCGTTATGCCCCGACCAAAAGTGCAAGATCGGCGGGGAGAGGGCGCGGTGGGGTGAGGCGCGAGGGCGCGAGGGGGCGAGGGGCGAAAGGGCGCGGCGGGGACGGGGGTCAGGAGTCGAAGCCCAGGCCGACGCGGTCCAGGGTGCGGAGCCAGAGGTTGCGGTGGCCCTGTCGGGCGTCGGCGCGGGCCAGGGACCAGCGGGTCAGTCCGATACCGATCGCGCGGGCCGGTTCGGGTGGGAAGGGCAGGGGCTTGTCGCGCACCAGGGCGAGTCGGGTCAGCGGGGTGTCCGCCCCGGCGACCAGGTCGAGCAGGACCCGGGCGCCGAAGCGGGTGGCCCCTACCCCCAGCCCGGTGTAGCCGGCCACGTACGCCAGTCGGCCGTCGTAGGCGGTGCCGAAGAAGGCGCAGAACCGGGTGCAGGTGTCGATCACCCCACCCCACCGGTGGCTGAACCGCACCTCGGCCAGTTGCGGGAAGGTGGTGAAGAAGTGGCTGGCCAGGGCGGTGAAGGTGGCCTCGCGCTGTTCCAGGGCGGGGGCCACCCGGTTGCCGTAGTGGTAGACCGCGTCGTACCCGCCGAACAGGATCCGACCCTCGCCGGTGATCCGGTAGTAGTGGAACTGGTTGCCGGTGTCCGCCAACCCCTGCCGGTTACGCCAGCCGATGGCATCCCGCTGGGCCGTGGTCAGCGGTTCGGTCATCAGCGCGTAGTCGTACACCGGCACCACCCAGGCGCGCAGTCGGCGCAGCAGGGGCGGGAAGGCGTTCGTGGCCAGCACCACCCGGTCGGCGCACACCGCCCCGGGGAGGCCGTCGGCGCCGGGGAGGCCGCCGGCGCCGGTGGTCCGGGCCAGCAGGGCCCCGCCGGCCCGGCGCAGCCCGGTCACCCGGGTGTGCTCGTGGATGCGTACCCCGAGGTCCAGGCAGGCTCGGCGCAGCCCCCAGGCCAGTCGCGCCGGGTCCAGCATCGCCACCCGGTCCCGGTCCCACAACCCGCCCAGGTACGTCGGGGAGTCCACCTCGGCCCGTACCTGGTCGGCGTCGAGCAGGCTGACCTGGTGGCCGTACCGCCGGGCCAGGGCGGCCTCCTCGGCCAACCCGTCGACCTGGTACGGCTCGACCGCCACGGACAACTCGCCGGTGCGTTCGAAGTCGCAGTCGATGCCGTACCCGGCCACGGTCGCGGCGATGGCGTCCAGGTTCTCCCGACCCAGCCGCTCCAACTCGTCGATCTCGTCCGGGAACCGTT
This sequence comes from Micromonospora sp. NPDC048871, assembly GCF_043198155.1. Taxonomy (NCBI): domain Bacteria; kingdom Bacillati; phylum Actinomycetota; class Actinomycetes; order Micromonosporales; family Micromonosporaceae; genus Micromonospora; species Micromonospora sp. NPDC048871. Next base: position 782,772 of record NZ_JBICUM010000001.1, read on the forward strand.
GCACCCCGTTGGCCAGCCCGTGGGTCAGCGAGGCGGCGCAGAATCCACCATTGCGTCCGGAGGCCGCCCAGCCGCAGGTGCCCGCCTCCACCAGCAGCACGTCCCGCCCCGGGTCGGCCTGCTTGGCCAGCAGGGCGGACCACAACCCGCCGTACCCACCACCGATCACCAGCAGATCGGCGCTGGTCGGCCCGGCCAGCGGCGGCAGCGGATCGGGCCGCTCCGGCCGGTCCAGCCAGTACGGTGCGCGTACCGCCTCGGCTAGGGCCCGGTCGGGGGGCGGCCCGTTCATGGCCGGTCGCCCGCCCGGGGGGCCGGCACGGCCGCCATCAGCGCCGCCCGGCGGGCCCGCCGCCCTCGCGCCATGGTGGCCAGCACCAGCAGCAGGGCGATCGCGAACATGGCCGTACCGATCACGTTGACCTGCGGGGGGATGCCCCGCTGGGCGGCACCCCAGACGTACATCGGGAAGGTGACCGTGGTGCCGGAGTTGAAGTTCGTGATGATGAAGTCGTCGAAGCTCAGGGAGAAGGCCAGCAGGGCGGCGGCCACGATGCCGGGCAGCACCAGCGGCAGGGTGATCCGGCGGAAGGTCTGCCACTCGCTGGCGTACAGGTCCATCGCGGCCTCCTCCAGCCGCCGGTCCATCCCGGCCAGCCGCGCCTTGACCGTCACCACCACGAACGACAGGCAGAACATGACGTGCGCGATGACGATGGTCCAGAAGCCCAGCGGCACCCCACCGGCGACGAAGAGGGCCAGCAGGGAGGTGCCCATCACCAGTTCCGGGGTGGCCATCGGCAGGAAGATCAGCACGTTGAGCCCGGAGCGGCCCCGGAACCGGTGCCGGACCAGGGCGAAGGCCATCAGGGTGCCGAGGACGGTGGCCGCCACCGTGGCGAGGAAACCGATCTGGGCGCTGCGCAGCACGGCGTCGCACATGTCCGAGGTGGCACACGGGTTACGCCAGTTGTCGAGGGTGAACTCGTTGAAGTCGTACGACAGTCGGCTCGACGGGCGGTTGAACGACAGGGCGGCGACCACGGCGATCGGCAGGAACAGGTAGCCGAGCACCAGCAGGGCGACCCCCATCACCCAGTGCTGGGCGAACCAGCGAGAGACCCGACTCACCGAGCCCACCTTTCGTTCGCGACTGCGGGGCTCCGCTGCGCTGCACTCCTCGCGCTCACAGGACATCCTCCGTGCCCGCCCGACGGAGGTAGACGAAGACCACCGCCAGGACCGTCGACATCAGCAGGAACGACAGGGCCGCCCCCTGGGGGTAGTCCAGCCGGACCAGGAAAGCCGAGTCGATGACGTTGCCGATCATGTACTGGTTCGGGGTGCCCAGCAGTTCGGCGTTGATGTAGTCACCGGTCGCCGGGATGAAGAACAGCAGGGTGCCGGCGATCAGCCCGGGCATCGACAACGGCAGGGTGACCCGGCGGAAGGTTTTCAGCGGGCTGGCGTACAGGTCACTGGAGGCTTCCAGCAGCCGGGGGTCCAGCCGCTCCAGGCTCGCGTACAGCGGCAGCACCAGAAACGGCAGGAAGTTGTACGTCAGGCCGAGCACCACCGCGATCGGGGTGGCCAGCAGCCGCCCGTCCGGGCCTAGCAGGTGTACGTCGCGCAGCAGCCCGACCAGCCAACCGTTGTCCGACAGGATGGTCTTCCAGGCCAGGGTGCGCACCAGGAAGCTGGTGAACATGGGGGCCACCACGCAGACCAGCAGCAGGTTCTTCCAGCGCCCGGCCTTCTGCGCGATCGCGTACGCCAGGGGGTAGCCCATCAGCAGGGCCAGGACCAGGGCGATACCGGCGTACAGGAAGGACCGGCTGAACTGCGGCCAGTACTGCTGCAGGGCGGTCGGATAGTTGCCGAAGGCCCAGGTCAGCGCGTACCCGGTGGAGAGGGAACCCTCCGGGTCGTAGAGGCTGGCCGAGGCCAGTTGCACCAGCGGCACGGCGAAGAACAGCAGCAGCCAGGCCGCGCCGGGCAGCAACAGCAGGTACGGCAGGAACCGGTACCGCGCCGAGCGGGCGGCCGGCGGCGGCGTCACCGGCTGCCCGGAACCCGTGGGTACGTGAGCGAAGACGCTCACGAGGACGCACCCACCGGCTGGTCGAGTACGGGCGAGGTGCGGTCGTCCTCCCCGGCCCGACGGTCGAGCAGGAAGGCGTGCCGGGGATCCCAGTAGGCCACCGCCCGTTCCCCGACGGCGAAGCGCTCTTGGGTCCCACTGTTGGCGACGAAGACGCTCAGCTCGGTGCCCCAACTGGTACGCAGCAGATACTGGGTGCTCACCCCGACGTACGAGGCGTCCGAGATGGTCCCGTCCAGGTGCTGGCTGCCGGCGGGCACCTGCACGGCCGCCGCGGCCAGGTGCAGCTTCTCCGGGCGTACGCCTAGATAGACCGGGCCCTGGTCGGTGCGGGCCCGGGCCGACGGCACGGAGAACCGTGCCCCCCGCGCGGTGACCAGGGTGTCCTCGCCGTTGCTGCCGGAGACCTCACCGGCGATCAGGTTGGACTGGCCCAGAAAGTTGGCCACGAAGGCGGTGGCCGGGAACTCGTAGATGTCGGCCGGTGCGCCGAGTTGCTCGATCCGTCCGGCGTTCATCACCGCGACCGTGTCGGCCATCGTCATGGCCTCCTCCTGGTCGTGGGTGACATGCACGAAGGTGATGCCGACCTCGGTCTGGATCCGCTTGAGTTCGATCTGCATCTGGCGACGCAGTTTGAGGTCCAGCGCGCCCAGCGGCTCGTCGAGCAGCAGCACCTGGGGGTGGTTGATCAACGCTCGGGCCAGTGCGACCCGTTGCTGCTGGCCGCCGGAGAGCTGGGCCGGGCGACGTCGCTCGTACCCGTCGAGTTGCACCAGGGACAGCATCTGCCGCACCTGCTCGTCCACCGAACGGATGCCACGTCTGCGCAGCCCGAAGGCCACGTTCTCGAAGATGTCCAGGTGCGGGAAGAGGGCGTAGCTCTGGAACACCGTGTTGACCGGCCGCTTGTACGGGCGCAGCCCGGCGATGTCCCGATCACCGAGCAGCACCTGCCCGCTGGTCGGCTCCTCCAGCCCGGCGACCATCCGCAGGGTGGTCGTCTTGCCGCAGCCGGAGGCACCGAGCAGGGCGAAGAAGGAGCCCTGGGCGATGGTCAGGCTGAGATCGTCGACGGCGGTGAAGGCACCGAAGGTCTTGGTGAGGTTGGCCAGGCGCAGGTCGCCGGCCGGTGTCTCCCGGGCCATCGTCACGCTCCGATAACCTGCTGGAACTTGGTCTCGTACTCGCGCTCCTGCTTCTCATCCAAGGCCATGAAGACCCGGGAGTTGGCCAGAATGTCCTGGTCGGGGAAGATCAGCGGGTTCGCGGCCAGCTTCGGGTCGATCTTCTCCATCTCCGCCTGCGCCCCCTGCACCGGGCAGATGTAGTTGACGTAGGCGGCCAGTTGGGCGGCGACCGCGGGCTCGTAGTAGTGGTTCATCAACGCTTCGGCGTTGGCCTTGTGGGTCGCCTTGTTCGGTACGAGCATGTTGTCCGACCAGAGCATCACCCCGGATTCCGGTACGACGAACTTGATCTTCTCGTCGTCGAAGCCGAGTTGAATGATGTCGCCGGACCAGCCGATGCAGGCCGCGATGTCCCCCTTGGCCAGGTCGGGGGCGTAGTCGTTACCGGTGAAACGGCGGATCTGTCCGGAGTCGACGGCCTTCTTGAGCTTGTTGAGGGCGTCGTCGAACTGGGCGCTGGTGAAGTCGGAGGGGTTGTGACCGTTGGACATCAACATCAGCCCCATGGTGTCGCGCATCTCGGTCAACGCGGTCACCTTGCCCTTGAGGTCCGGGCGGGTCAGCAGTTCGTCCAGGGTACGAAGCTCGCCGGTGACCCGTCCGTTGTAGGCCAACCCGGCCAGGCCGGACTGCCACGGCACGGCCAGCTGATTGTCCGCGTCGAAGGGACGGTTGCGCAGCGAGGGCAGCAGGTTCGCCTCGACGTTGGGCAGGTTCGCCTTGTCCAGCTTCTGGATCCAGCCCAGCCGGATCATCCGGGCCGCCATCCAGTCGGTGAGCACCATGATGTCCCGCCCGGTGCCCTGGCAGGCCGCGAGCTGGTTCTGCACCTTGCCGAAGAACTCGTTGTTGTCGTTGACATCCTCGGTGTAGCTCACCTGGATGCCGCTCTTGCTGACGAACCCGTCCAGCGAGGGCCGCTTGGCGGTGTCATCGTCGTCGACGTCCATGTACTGCGGCCAGTTGGAGAAGGCCAGCTTCTTCTCCGTGCCGGACAGGTCCTCGCTGACGCAGCCGGCCTCGGTCTGTTGGGCACCCGGGGTGCCACAACCGGCGAGGGTGCCACCGGCGGCGAGCAGGGCAGCCGAACCGAGGGTGCCAGTGAGCAGACCACGCCGGGTGAGGGGCCGGAAGGTACTACGCATGTGACGACTCCTATTGCTCGTTCGGCGGTAGGACGGGGGTGACACGCCGGCGGGAGGGTCAATGGCGATGGACGACTGATCCTGACATGAGGAACCCTCCCGTACAAGGGATTCCGTTGTCGCTATAGCTTCGGACGACGGATTACGCCAGAACCGCCGATAACGTTAGGCTCAGTCGGTGATGGACATGGGGAGCGGTCGATGACGAACCGGCAGCACGACAACGGCAGCGGCGGGCGCCGGGTCAGTGTGCGCGAGGGCGCGAGTCACGCCCTGCTCGACGACGTGGCCAAGCAGATCATCGAGCAGCTACAGGAAGACGGCCGTCGGCCGTACGCCACCATCGGCAAGGCCGTGGGGCTCTCCGAGGCAGCCGTACGCCAGCGGGTGCAGCGCCTGCTGGACGCCGGGGTGATGCAGATCGTCGCGGTGACCGACCCCCTCCAACTCGGCTTCCCCCGACAGGCCATGATCGGCCTACGTACCGACGGAGACCTGGAATCCGTAGCCGACCGGATCGCCGATATCGACGAGGTCGACTACGTGGTGATCACCGCCGGCTCCTTCGACCTGCTGGCCGAGGTGGTCTGCCGCAACGACGAGCACCTGCTGGAGATCCTGCAACGCCTACGCGCCGTCCCCGGCGTGGTCTCCACCGAAGCCTTCGTCTACCTCAAACTCCGCAAACAGACCTACACCTGGGGCACCGCCTGACCCACCCTGCTTGATCGACACGGCGAACCGCGACAGTCAGCGGCCAGCCCGGCGCGGCGAGCTCGACAGTCAGCGGCCAGCTTGGCGCGGGGTGGCCGCGACGAAGGTGCGCCAGGCGTCGGGAGTGAAGGTCAGCAGGCCACCGGCCCGATCCTTGCTGTCGCGTACCAGGATCCGGCCGGGCAGGTTGTCGGCCACCTCGACACAGTCGCCGCCGTTGTTGCTGCTGCGGGTGGCGGTGCGCCAGCGGGCGCCGGTCATCTCCATGTCGTCGCCACTTCCCTGATCAGCTCGATGGACTGGCGACGGGGCAGCGCCTCACCGGTGACGCTCTCCCATCTAGCGCCCAGGCTAGCAAGGTCGGCACGCTCGGTCACCACCTGACCGCGCAGCTGATTGTCCAGATAGGCCGCCTCGTTGCCGTCCGGGGTGCGGGCCAACACGAACGGCCCGGCCAGGCCGGTGTGCCACGGATTCTCCGCCGGAATCACCCGCACCTGCACATGCTCCCGCTCACCCAACTCGGCCAGGTGGGCAAGCTGCCCGACCATCACCCCCCGATCGCCGCCCACCTGCCGGCGCAACACCACCTCATCGATCACCGCGACCAGTTGGAGCGGACTCTCCCGCTCCAGCACCCGCTGCCGCGCCAACCGCCCGGCGACGATCTCCTCCACCTCCGTCGGCGGCAACAGGCTCCCGGTGGCCAGCACCCCTCGGGCGTACGCCTCGGTCTGCAGCAGCCCCGGCACCAACAGCGGCTGGTACGACCGCAGTGAGCTGGCCCGCTGCTCCAGTTCCGCCCACTCCCGGAACCAGGGCAGATCGCGGCGGCGAAACGGCTCCGGCCAGAGTTCCTCGGCCTGGCGCCCGAGCACGGTGGCGACGGCGACCCTGGTCCGTGGATGCGGAATCCGCCCGTCCGCGACCCACCGAACCGCCGTCTTCGGGTCGACGCCGACCTTCCCGGCCAACGACTCCGCCGTCTCGCCCTTGTTGGCCATCGCCAACCTCAGCGTCTCGTTCATCTCCCGACCTCCCACCCGACCGTCACGTTGCGCTGCACGCTAACCACCCTGAGTGGCGCTGTCCGCCCGCTCCCGGCGTGTTGCGCAGGACTGTTTCGGCGCATCTCACCCACCACCGAACCGTCCCCCAAACGCCCCAGAAGAGTCCCGCCGACCATCTCCCGCCAACCCGCCCCCGCCACCTCGCCCGCCGCCCGGCGGAGATGCGGATTCCGTTGCCCATCTCACTCTGACTCGCTGAATTCGTTGCTATGGGCCGCCTGGTCAACCGATTGCACTTGCCTTTCGGCGCGAAACTATGGGATAACCGTGGGCAGAGCGGCCGGTGACCCCTGACCGGCCCGAGACCGATGGGGCTGACATGGCCAACGCCACCGACCACCTCTGGATGCATTTCACCCGGATGGCGAGCTACTCCGCCGGCGAGGTGCCGACCATCGTTCGCGGCGAGGGAGCGTACGTCTGGGATGCGCAGGGCCGCCGCTACCTGGACGGGCTCGCGGGCCTCTTCGTCGTCAACGCCGGCCACGGGCGCACCGAGTTGGCGGAGGCCGCCGCGAAGCAGGCCGGGGAGCTGGCCTACTTCCCGCTCTGGTCGTACGCGCATCCGACCGCGGTGGAGCTGGCGGAGCGGATCTCCACCCTGACCCCGGGCGACCTGAACCGGGTCTTCTTCACCACCGGCGGCTCGGAGGCGGTCGAGGCGGCCTGGAAGCTGGCTCGGGCGTACTTCAAGCGGGTCGGCAAGCCGACCAAGCACAAGGTGGTCAGCCGGTACATCGCCTATCACGGCACCTCCATGGGCGCCCTGTCGATCACCGGCCTGCCCGGCATCAAGACCGACTTCGAGCCCCTGGTGCCCGGCGGCATCAAGGTGCCGAACACGAACTTCTACCGGGCGCCGGAGCACGGCGACGATCCGGTGGCGTTCGGCCGGTGGGCCGCCGAGGAGATCGGTCGGGCCATCGAACGGGAGGGGCCGGACACGGTGGCGGCGGTCTTCCTGGAGCCGGTGCAGAACTCCGGGGGGTGCTTCCCCCCGCCGCCGGGCTACTTCGAGCGGGTCCGGGAGATCTGCGACGCCTACGACGTGTTGCTGGTCAGCGACGAGGTGATCTGCTCGTGGGGGCGGCTCGGCGAGTACTTCGGTGCGGTCCGCTACGGCTACCAGCCGGACATCATCACCACCGCCAAGGGCATCACCTCCGGGTACGCCCCCCTCGGTGCGATGATCGCCAGCGACCGGCTGATGGAGCCCTTCCTGACCGAGACCGGCATGTTCGCCCACGGGGTGACCTTCGGCGGTCACCCGGTCTCCTGCGCGGTCGCCCTGGCCAACCTGGAGGTCTTCGCCCGGGAGGATCTCATCGGGCACGTACGGGCCAACGAGGGCGCCTTCCGCGCCACCCTGGAGAAGCTGCACGACCTGCCGATCGTCGGCGACGTGCGGGGCGACGGCTACTTCTACGGCATCGAGCTGGTCAAGGACAAGGCGACCCGGGAGACCTTCAACGAGGCCGAGTCGGAGCGGCTGCTGCGGGGCTTCCTCTCCACCGCCTTGTTCGACGCCGGGCTCTACTGCCGTGCCGACGACCGGGGTGACCCGGTGGTGCAGCTGGCTCCGCCGCTGATCGCCGGACAGCAGCAGTTCGACGAGATCGAGCAGATCCTGCGCACCGTGCTCACCGAGGCCTGGTCCCGCCTCTGACGACGCCGGCAGCATCAGGAGGCGCCGTGTCCTACCACGACCTGTCGTACTGGCTGTCCACAGTCGACGAGCCGCTGACTCCGCGTGCGGCGTTGGGCGGTGACACCGATGCCGATGTGGTGATCGTCGGGGCGGGCTACACCGGGTTGTGGACGGCGTACTACCTGGCGCAGGCCGACCCGAGTCTGCGCATCGTGGTGCTGGAGCGTCAGGTGGCCGGTTTCGGCGCCTCCGGGCGCAACGGGGGCTGGTGCTCGGCCCTGCTGCCCACCTCACTGACCGGGCTGGCCCGGCGGCACGGTCGGGACCCCGCGATCGCCATGCAACGGGCCATGTACGACACCGTGCGCGAGGTCGGTCGGGTGGTCGCGGCCGAGGGCATCGACTGCCACTGGTCGTACGCGGGCACGGTCACGCTGGCCCGCAGCGCACCGCAACTTCAGCGGGCCCACGCGAGCGTCCTGGAGGCCCGGGAGTTCGGGTTCGGCGCCGAGGATCTAGCCCTGCTCGGTCCGGACGAGGCCGAGGCCCGATGCGCCGCCGAGGGGGTACGGGGTGGCACGTACACCCCGCACTGCGCGACCGTGCATCCGGCCCGGCTGGTCCGAGGGCTGGCCAGGGCGGTGGAGCGACGCGGGGTGACGATCCACGAACGGACCCCGGTCACCCGGATCCGTCGGGGTGCGGCGGTGACCCCGCACGGGACCGTACGGGCACCGGTGGTGGTGCGGGCCACCGAGGGGTACACCCCGGGGTTGCCCGGTCAGCGGCGGGCCATCGCTCCGGTCTACTCACTGATGCTCGCCACCGAACCCCTGTCACCGGCCACCTGGGCCCGGATCGGCCTGGCCGAGCGGGAGACCTTCACCGATTTTCGGCATGTCATCGTCTACGGCCAACGCACCGCCGACGGTCGACTCGCCTTCGGCGGGCGGGGTGCCCCGTACCATTTCGGCTCCCGGGTCCGGACCGCGTACGACCGGGAGCCACGGGTCTTCGCGGCGCTGCGTCGTACCCTCGGCGACCTGTTCCCGGTGCTGGGCCCCGAGGTGCCGGTGTCACACACCTGGGGTGGGCCGCTGGGGGTGGCCCGGGACTGGGCCGCCTCGGTCGGTTACCAGCCGGCCGACGGGCTGGCCTGGGCCGGTGGGTACGTGGGCGACGGGGTCGGCACCAGCAACCTGGCCGGACGCACCCTGGCCGATCTGATCCGCGGAGAGCGAACCGACCTGACCGCCCTACCCTGGGTCAACCACCGTTCCCCCCACTGGGAGCCCGAGCCCCTACGCTGGCTGGCCGTCAACGCCGCCCTGCGGATCATGTTCTCCGCCGACGAAGCCGAGTTCCGCACCGGCCACCCCTCCCGCCGAGCCCAATCCTTCTCCCGCCTCCTGGGCAACTAACCCCCTCCCCTGGCCACTCCCCCTCCCCACCCGCTCCTGCCGCGTTGATCATGAGGTTAGCGGCGGTTTGGAGATCGACGACCGCCGCTAACCTCATGATCAACGCGCCTGGCAGGGGGTGGGGGTGCGGGCGCGGGTGGGGTGGTTAGTGGGTGGGGGGGATTACGCGGAGGTGGCCGCGGCGGGAGGTGGAGGGTGGGGTCGGGTGGGTGTTCTGGTCCTCGGCCGGGGGGCGGGGGGCGGGGCGGGCGGCTTCGCGTACCGCCTCGGCCAGGGCGACCAGGTCGTCTGTGGTGGGCGGCGGGGGCTCGAACTCGCCCTCGTGCCGGACCACCTCCCAGCCCCGGGGGGCGGTGAGGCTGCGGGCGTGCGGCTCGCAGAGGTCGTAGGTGTGCGGCTCGGCGAACGCGGCCAGGGGGCCGACCACGGCTGTCGACTCGTTATAGACATAGGTCAGCGTGGCGACTGCTTGCCGGGGGCAGCCGTTGCGGGAGCAGCGCCGTGGTGACCTCACCGGCGCAGGGTATCTCCATTACCGGGTCCGGCGCACTGCTTCGCGTTACGACACGCCCGACTTGGTGATCACATTTCCCACACATCGACCCGGCACGCCACGGTGTCGGCGTAGCTGTGGCCGGCCAGGGGCGGGGGCTACCCTTTGGCTCATGACGAGCCCGGAGAACCGCCGCCCCGGCGCCAGCCGGCGGGGCCACCGCGACCGGCACGGTCGTGGCCTGCGCGGACGGCTCGTGCCGGCCACCGTGCCGCTGGCCCGTACCAAGGCGGAGATCTTCGACGAACTGGTGCTGGACACGGTCGAGACCCTGGAACGCCGGTTCGCCAAGGAACTGGCCGGGGTCGAGTTCGCCGTGGAGGACGTCCCACCCGAGCTCAACGTCTACGACTCCGATGTGCTGGAGGATGGCGAGGTCCCGCTGGCTCGGCTGTTGCCGGGACGGCCCGGTCGCCAGGAGGTGCCACCCCGGATCGTGTTGTACCGACGGCCGCTGGAGTTCCGGGCGATGGACCGGGAGGACCTGGCCGACCTGGTCCACGATGTGATCATCGAGCAGGTGGCTAACCTGCTCGGTGTCGACCCGGACGAGCTGGCCTGACGCTCACCCTGTCGCGGCCCCCACCGCGACAGGCCGTCCGGGACGACCAAGCCTCCGGGCGGGGCGGTCCCCAACCGCCCCGGCCCGAGCACGGATCAGGCGGCGCGTCGCTTGAGCTTGCGACGCTCCCGCTCGGAGAGCCCGCCCCAGATCCCGAACCGCTCGTCGTGTCCGAGAGCGTATTCGAGGCACTCGGTCTTGACCTCGCACCGCGAGCAGATCCGCTTCGCCTCGCGGGTCGAGCCGCCCTTCTCGGGGAAGAACGCCTCCGGGTCGGTCTGCGAGCACAACGCCCGCTCCTGCCACTCCGGCGCGTTTCCGAGCAGGTCGGCCGCCTCGAGTTGGCCGTCCATCAGTTGCCTCCTTGTCGCGCACCGGCGTCATCGCCGCTGCAACCCCCCACGCGAAAGGCGTGTTTGTCCGTCCGGCCCCGTTTTGTTGCGTTCCGAGTGAACAACCCCATTCAAATTACACGCGTGTAATGCGTGCGCCGTCAAGCCAAACTTGATAATGGAGTCGCCCTCCCGACACGATCCCGGACGGCCCTGCGGACCACCCGGCCTCGCCCTGCCCTATCGATTCAGACCCCGGCCGAGTAACGCCCCTCCCGGCGAGTTGCCCGAGTTTTCTCCCGTGGCGTCCGCCCCACGGTCGACCCCCTCCGGCCATCTGCGAGCGCTTCCGGCAGACCAGCCACGACAACGATTGATCTTGGGAAGCAAGGTTATCCCGACTTCGTCCACCCTGCCCGTCGACCACAAGCGCGACGGCCGCGCTGAGTCCACATCGTGGACCAACGCGGCCGCCGGCTGGGCGCACAGAATCAGTCAGCGGGAGGAGAAATGCTGGTGGGCCAGACGAACTCGGCCACCGCCCCACCGGTAACGGTGACCGCACCGGCCGGCTTCGTTTCGTCCCACCAGACGGTATACAGACCGGAGGGAAGATCCGGGTAGACCGCACTGTGGAAGGTGCCGTCCAGGACCTGCCGCTCCCGTACGGCCGCATGGGTCCGCCGCTGACCACCCCCGTCGGCCAGGCTGATCTCGATCTCCCGGCCGAGCAGTCCACGTCCGGTGTGAATGATCAGGGCACCGGTGTCCCCGCCGAGGTTGAGCATCACCGTTCCACTGCCGGTCGGCCCGTACGCGTGAACATGATCGGTCATCCGACACCCACCCCGAATCAGGCTCGTACCAGCGGGTTGTTGAACCCGTCGTACGGCGTACCGAGGAATGGGAATTTGCGCAGGAAGGGTGCGGTCACGTCGGCCTCGGTGAGCCCCGGAGTCACCGCGGCCGCCGCCTCGTCCGGGGTGAACTTCCGGTCCACCAGCGGCACGGTCAGCCCGGCGATGGCCCGCAGGGCGATGGTCACCACGTCGTCGGTGACCCGCCGGCCGTTCGGGTAACCCGCCAGATCGCCGCCGAGCACCCCCAACCGGTTAGGTCGGCGGGCCGGCGCGATCGCGGTGTTCAGCCGCAGCAGGTCGGCCCGGGTGTCGCCGGTGGCGTTGGCGAAGCCCTTGATCAACCCCTCCGGTATGCCGGTCAGCAGGATGGCTACCAGGTCCGCCCGCGCCTTCTTCGACTTGTTCAGCCGCTCCAGGTTCGGAAAGACACCCGGGTAGAGCACCGGCAGCAGGGCAGCCAGTTCGGGTTGCTCGACGAACTGCGCGAACCGCTTGTCCTCCGAGGGCGGCAGGGTGTTCCACAGGTCCTTCTGCGCCATCGGCACGATGACCTCGTTGAACAACGGGTTGCCCAACCTGGACACCTGGGTGAACGGGCCGGCGTTGGTGTCGGCGGCGGCGCGTTCCCCGAGCACCCTGACCTGACGCCGAGAGGCCGAGGTCCACACCCCGATCACCGAGGCCGGCTCCTGCCAGTGGTACCGGCTGGCCCGTCGACGCAACTTCTCCACCGGCACCTGGATGGCGATGCTGTGCACATTCATCCGGTCCAGGGCGTTCACCGCCTCACCGGGTGCCTTGAAGACGTTCTTACCGGCGACATGCAGTTGCTGGAACGGGCGCAGGGTACCGAGGTCGAAGATCGCCCCCAGATCCACGTAGAAGCCGTCCGCCCGCTGCCCGGCGAAGACCTTTTCCCCGGTGGAGAGGTTGAAGGTGGCCTGGCGCACCAGTTCGCCGTAGTTCGGGATGGACAGCGGGCCCACGTTGCTCGGCGGGCAGGGCAGCTTGCGGGCCAGCATCTGCTCCTTGCCACCGGCGATCCGGGTCAGCCGGTAGAACTGCCGCCGGTTCCAGTTCTCGCTGTCCAGGGCCTCGATCGGGCCGGTGTTGTAGAGAAAACTGTTCGGGTTGGTGATCTCGGTGCTGAATTCGAAGCGGTAGGTGATGTCCGGGCGACCGTCGCCGTCGTTGTCCACATGGATCTCGTACCGCACGTCGTCACCGAACTCGAAGAAGTTCGGTCCCCCGGAGGGCAGTTGCAGCGGCACGTAGTTGGCGATCAGGGTCACCGTGTCTGGACGGTCCGGGGTGACGAAGGCGTACAGGTCGCTGGAGTCGGCGACCGGATCCTTGGCGATCTCCGGCGCCTCACGGTGTGAAGACATGGCGCAGCCACCTCACTGGGTGAGAGAAGGAATTGCTTGAGAATCGGCCAGGCGTACGGCGCCCGCGCCGGGAGATCAGCGCCGGGCGGCGCGCCGCAACCGGTCAGCCAGGCCCCGGTCCCGCACCTCGATGCGGGACTCGCCGACGAAGACGTCCATGATCCCGGAACGGCCGTCGCGCAGGTGCACCACGATCGTCTCAGTTCTCATGGCAACCTTTCCGGCAGCGGCGCACACGGCCCGCGATGGCGGACGGACCGGCGCGTCGAGGCACGCCAACTCCGTGAGAAGTTGCCGGCGGCGACAGCCTCGCCGCTACCGCCGCCGGCAATGACAGGTACGGCCGGCGGCGGGCGAAGGTTCGATGTCAGGCTTCCACGTGACCGTACGCAGTCGTACGCCTACGGGCCGGTCGGCCCGCCGCCGCCGCGATCGCCCGCAACTGCTCCTCGGTACGCGCCGACCCGTTGTCCGAGCCGGCCATCCGGGAGATGGTCTCCTCCATCAGGGTGCCGCCCAGGTCGTTGCAGCCGCTGCGCAGCAACTCCGCGCTGCCCTCGTCACCGAGCTTGACCCAGGAGCACTGGATGCTGTCGATACGGCCGTGCAGCAGCACCCGGGCCATCGCGTGCACCGCCCGGTTGTCCCGCCAGGTCGGCCCCGGCCGGGCGATGCCGGCCAGGTAGATCGGCGCGTTGGTGTGCACGAACGGCAGCGCCACGAACTCCGTGAACCCGCCGGTACGGTCCTGCACCCCGGCCAGCACCCGGAAGTGGGTGAGCCACTGGCCCGGATGATCCACATGTCCGTACATCATCGTGGAGCTGGACCGGATGCCCAGCTCGTGGGCGGTGCTGACCACCTCGACCCAGGCGGCGGTCGGCAGTTTGCCCTTGGTGAGCACCCAGCGCACCTCGTCGTCGAGGATCTCCGCGGCGGTGCCCGGGATGGTGTCCAGCCCCGCCTCGCGCAGCCCGCTGAGCCACTCGCGCACGGACACCCCGGCCTTGGCGGCGGCGGTGGCGATCTCCATCGGGGAGAAGGCGTGCACGTGCAGTTGCGGTACCCGCGCCTTGATCGCCCGGATCAGGTCGGCGTAGCCGGTAACCGGCAGCTTCGGATCGATGCCACCCTGGAGGCAGACCTCGCTGGCCCCGGCCTGCCACGCCTCCTCGGCCCGGTCGGCTACCTGCTCCACCGACAGCCGGTACGCGTCGGCGTCGCGGTCCCGCTGGGCGAAGGCGCAGAACCGGCAGCCCACGTAACAGACATTCGTGAAGTTGATGTTGCGGTTGACGACGTAGGTGACATCGTCACCGACCGCCTCGCGGCGCAGATCGTCCGCGGTACGGCAGAGCTCGTCCAGCGCCGCACCGTCCGCGCCGAACAGGGCCAGGGCCGCCTCGGCGTGCCGGGGCTCCAGCAGCGCCGCCGGATCCTGCCCGGCCAACCGCAGCCCGGCTCTCAGGTCGGCGTCGCCGAAACCGGCCGTGGCCGCTCGACCGGGGCCGCCGACCTGGGTCGGGGGTACGACCGCCTTGGCGGCCACCTCGGACCAGTCACCGTAGACGTGGTCGAAGTCGCCCCGCCGGTCGTCGGTACGCCCGGTGGTGTCGATGGTGAGGTGCAGGTCGGTACGACCGCCGTACGCCTCATCGGGCTCCTGCCACGGCCGACCCACCGGCCGGGCCGCCTCCACGGCCAGCCCGGTGGCCGGATCGGCCAGCGCCCCGACGTGCGGCAGCAGGCGCGGATCCAGCCACGGCTCGCCCGCCCGCACATACTCCGGGTAAATCGTCAGCCGCTCACGCAGGGTGAACCCGGCAGCGGCCGTCCGCGCCGCCAACTCGTCGAGCTGCGGCCAGGGACGCTCCGGATTCACATGATCCGGGGTCACCGGGGAGACCCCGCCCCAGTCGTCGATGCCGGCCCGCAGCAACAGGTCGTACTCCCCGGCGATCAGGTTGGGGGGTGCCTGGATGCGGGCCTTGGGCCCGAGCAGCACCCGGGTCACCGCCACGGTAGCCGCGAGATCGTGCAGTTCCGCGTCCGGCATGGCCCGCATGGCGGTGTCCGGCTTGGCACGGAAGTTCTGCACGATCACCTCCTGGAGATGGCCGTACTCCCGGTGCGCCCGGCGGATCGCGAAGATCGCCTCCACCCGCTCGGGGTGGGTCTCGCCGATGCCGATCAGGATGCCGGTGGTGAAGGGGACCCCGACCCGCCCGGCGTCGTCGAGCACCCGCAGCCGTACCGCCGGTTCCTTGTCCGGTGAGCCGTAGTGCGGGCCGCCGGGCTCCGACCAGAGCCGGGTGGCCGTGGTCTCCAGCATCATGCCCATGCTGGGCGCGACCGGCTTGAGCCGTTGCAGCTCCGACCAGGAGAGCACCCCCGGGTTCAGGTGCGGCAGCAGGCCGGTCTCCTCCAGCACCGCCACCGCGCAGGCCCGCAGGTAGTCCAGGGTCGACTCGTAGCCCCGTTCGTCCAGCCACTGCCGGGCCGCCGGCCAACGCTCCTCCGGCCGGTCGCCCAGCGTGAACAGCGCCTCCTTGCAGCCCTGCGCGGCACCCGCCCGGGCGATCTCCAACACCTCCTCGCGGTCGAGGAAGGCGGCCGGCAACCGGTGCGGCACGGTGGCGAAGGTGCAGTAGTGGCAGCGGTCCCGACACAGCCGGGTCAGCGGGATGAAGACCTTCTTGGAGTAGGTCACCACCCCCGGTCGGCCGGCCTCCCGCAGACCGGCGTCGCGGATCGCCCCGGCGATGTCGAGCAGTTCGTCGAGGGCCGTACCGCGCGCGGCCAGCAGCGCCGAGGCCTCCTCGACATCGAGTGCCCGGCCGGCGGCGGCCCGACGCAACGCCCGCCGAATCCCGGCCTCACTCGACACGGGCCCGCTCCCGTCAACCATCCGCTCAGCCTATTCGCTGCCACCCCGCCCACCGCCCCGGCGTGGGGAACCACACCGGGGCATCAGGAGATCAGGCGGATCGCCCGCCCGGATCGATGCGCTGGGTACGATCCCCGTCACCGTCCGACCGGGGCAGCGCCTGGGTCGACTCGGCACCCTGACCCCGTACCTCCTCGGTCTGCTCCGGGCTTTGGCGCGTGACCTCCTCGGTCGGCTCGGCGCTCTGCCGAGGCATGGTCTGGGTGGGGTCGGCTGACGCCGGCTGCCCGAACGGCGGCGCGGACGCGGGCGCAAGCGGCGCGGACGCGGGCGGTGCGGACGCGGGGGCTGCTGAAGTCGGCGCGGCTGACGGCGGTGCCTGCGGGGGGACGGCCGGCTGACCGTGCGGCGGCCAGGTGTGCGGCGAGGCGGACTCCGGGGACGACGCGGGCTGCCGCCCTTGGGAGTAACCCGTCTCCTGGCTCCCGCCGGTCCCCTGGCCCGCCTGGCTTGCGTAGGTGCCCTGGTCTGGGCGGCGCCCCTGGCCTGCGCCGGTTTCCTGGCCTGCACCGGGACGACCCGACTGGTCACCGGTCGACCATCCGCCGCCGGGGTGGCCGGGGCCGGGCTGACCCGGATATCCCGCCTGATCGGACTGACCGGGGTACCCGGTCTGGCCCTGGTAACCAGGTTGACCGGGGTATCCGGACTGGCCCTCGTATCCGCTCTGGCCCGGGTAGCCGGACTGACCCTGGTAACCGGACTGGTTGGGGTATCCGGACTGGCCCTGGTACCAGGACTGGGCGCTGCCGTCGCCGGGCTGGCCGGGCCAGCCGGGGTGCGGGGTGCCGTACAGGCCGGGCTCCGCCTTGGGGCGGGGCACGTGGTAGAGCCGCCGCCAGACACTCCACACCACGTACGCGGCCACACCGAACAACGCCACCCAGGCCACCCGGGTCAGCAGACCGGTGAGGGCGTCGAAGATCTGCGCCTCGGCCAGCCGACCGACCAGCCAGACCAGCAGGGTCAGCCCGCCGAGCACGGCGCTGATCGCGTACTCGATCAGGGCCACCTGGGTGATCAACTTCGCTTTCGGCACCGCCGGGGCGATGTGGGTGGCCAGCAGCACGGCCAGCACCGGCAGCACGACCGCCTCCAGCCCGATGAAGGCGAAGAAGGCGCTGCCCGCACGGCCGGTCACCGTGCTGTAGGCCCCCTGCGGGGCCAGCAGCCGGATCAGGCCGACGAAGAGGAATACCGCGTTGGCGCCGAGAAGCACCAGGGCGGCGAGTTCCCGCAGCGGCCGGGTCACCTGATCAGCCGGCGTCGGGGCGTTGGGCGAGGGCGGCTCGGCAGGGCTGGTCACGAACTCTCCCTGGGGCGAAAGCGGACAGATGGCGACGTGAGCCTAGTCTCCCCGGGCGACGCCGCGTTGCAGGTGTCGGGTAAGCGAGGATGGTCGGATGCGCATCGTGGTTCTGACCGGGGGCATCGGCGGAGCCCGCTTCCTACTCGGGGTGCGGGCCTATGCCCAGGAGGTGGGAGCGGAGGTCACCGCGGTAGTCAACGTCGGTGACGATCTCCGCCTGCACGGGCTGCGGGTCTGCCCGGATCTGGACAGTGTCATGTACACCCTGGGCGGGGGCGCCGACCCGGAGCGGGGCTGGGGCCGGACCGGGGAGACCTGGACGGTCAAGGAGGAGTTGGCCGCGTACGGCGCCGAGCCCGGTTGGTTCGGGCTGGGCGACAAGGACCTCGCCACCCATCTGGTCCGCACCACCATGCTGGACGCGGGCTACCCCCTGCACCAGGTGACCGAGGCGCTGGCGACCCGCTGGCAACCCGGCGTACGGCTGCTCCCGGCGACCAACGACCGCCTCGAAACCCATGTGATCGTGAGTGCGAGGAGTGAGCTTGCGAGCCCCGCAGCTGCCGGCGGCTTCGGCGGCGGGCAGCAGGCGATCCATTTCCAGGAGTGGTGGGTACGGCATCGGGCGCAGTTGCCGACCCACCGGTTCGTCTTCGTCGGGGCCGAGGCGGCGAAGCCGGCGCCCGGCGTGGCCGAGGCGATCGCCGAGGCGGATGTGGTGCTGATCGCGCCGAGCAATCCGGTGGTCAGCATCACGCCGATTCTGGCCGTGGCGGGCGTACGGGAGGCGGTCACGACCGGGCCGGCGCCCGTGGTGGGGGTGTCACCGATCATTGGTGGCGCGCCGGTGCGGGGCATGGCCGATCGGTGCCTGGCGGTGGTCGGGGTGGAGTGCAGCGCGGCCGGGGTCGGGCAGTTGTACGGCGCCCGGACGGCAGGTGGGCTGCTCGACGGCTGGCTGGTGGCCGAAGAGGATGCGCAGACAGTGGTGCCGCAGGTGACCGTACGCGCGGCACCATTGCGGATGATCGACGAGGCGGCGACGGTGGCGATGGTGCGCGCCGCAGTGGAGATGGCATGAAACTGGAGATCCTGCCGGTGCCCGGCATCGGCCATGTGGCTGAGGGTGACGACCTGGCCGCTTTGATCGCGACGGCGGCGCCCTGGCTGCGCGACGGCGATGTGCTCGTGGTGACCAGCAAGATCGTCTCCAAGGCCGAGGGACGGCTGGTGGACGTCCCGGCCGACGGGCCGGAGCGGCAGGCCGCCCGGGACGAGATCCTGGCGGCCGAGACCGTACGGGTGGTGGCCACCCGGGGAGCCACCCGGATCGTGCAGACCCAGCACGGCTTCGTGATGGCCTCGGCCGGCATCGACGCCTCCAACGTCGACAAGACACGACTGGTGCTGCTCCCCGAGGATCCGGACGCCTCGGCCCGGGCGCTGCGGGCCGCCCTGCGGGACCGGTACGGCGTCCAAGTGGCCGTGATCATCAGTGACACCTCGGGCCGACCCTGGCGCAACGGGCTGACCGACGTGGCCCTGGGGGTGGCCGGGATGGCGGCCATCCGCGATCACCGGGGCGAGGTCGACCCGTACGGCAACGAGTTGGTGCTGACCCAGATGGCGGTGGCCGACGAACTGGCCGCGGCCGGCGAGCTGATCAAGGGCAAGTGTGACCAGATGCCGGTGGCGGTGATCCGGGGCTACCTGACTGCGCCGTTGCCCGACGACGGCGCAGGGGCCAAGGTGCTGGTCCGGGACGCCGAGATGGACCTGTTCGCGCTCGGCACCGCCGAGGCGAAGGCAGCCGGGCTGGCCGCCGCCGCCCTCCTGGCCGACCGTCCGGGCGAGACCCCACCCGATCCCTCAGCGGTCGACCGGGCGATCGCCGCGGTCGCCGGGGTGGTCGCTCCCGGCACGGTCTTCACCCAGGTGACCGACCACGACGTACGCACCAGCCTGGTCGCCACCGTGCCCGGGTGGCCCGCCGAGGCCACCGCGCTGGTGCTCTGCTCCCCACCCACCCCGGTAGGCCCGGTCCAACTGGTCCGCTTCGGCACCGACGTACAACGCCTCCGCACCGCCCTGGCCGCCGAAGGCGTCCCCTCCCAACTCCTCCCACCCCCCGCCCACACCACCGCCGCCGCCACCCTCGCCCTCTAACCAGCCCTCACCCGTTCCCAGCCCGTTGATCATGAGGTTGGCGGCACCTCGAAGATCGACGAGTGCCGCCAGCCTCATGATCAGCGCGGGTCAGCGCGGGTCAGCGCGGGTCAGCGCGGGTCAGCGCGGGTCAGCGCGGGTCAGCGCGGGTCAGCGCGGGTCAGCGCGGGTCAGGAGGGGGTGGTTAGGGTGGGGGTGTGGATGGGTGGGGGGCGTTGCATGGGGATGCGGTGGCTGTGCTTCGTGGGTGGGAGCCGACTTCGGCGGAGGCGGCGCAGGCTCGGGATCTGACCCTGGGGTTGCTGGGTGTCGGGGCGGTCGCCATGCAGCGGACGCACAAGGCCGGGCATCTCACCGCCAGCGCCCTGGTCTTCGACTCGACCGGTACCGAGGTGCTGCTCTGCCTGCACGGCAAGCTGAGCATGTGGGTGCAGCTCGGCGGGCACTGCGAGCCGGGCGACCGGACCCTGGCCGGTGCCGCGTTGCGGGAGGCCACCGAGGAGTCCGGCATCACCGGACTGTGGATCGACCCGGTGCCGATCGACGTGGACGTGCACCCGGTCAGCTGCCAGGGCGGGTCACTGCACCACGACGTACGCTTCGCGGTGTTCGCCCCGCCGGGGGCGGTGGCCCAGGTCAGCACGGAGTCCGAGGCCCTCGGCTGGTTCCCGCCGGACCAGCTGCCAGATCCGCTGGCCGGCGGGACGGCCCGGCTGGTGGCACCGGGCCGGGCCGCGTTCAGACGAGCTTCTCCTCGCCCCGCTCCTTGAGTTCGTCCACGATCCCCTTGACGTCCTGGGCCCGGTCACGCGGGCAGACGAGCAGGGCGTCGGCGGTGTCGACCACGATGAGGTCGTGCACCCCGATGCCGGCCACCAGCCGGCCGGACTGCGGCACCACCACCATGCCGCTGCTGTCGCGCAGCAGCACCTCGGCATTGTCGTCCATCCCGAGCACCACATTGCCGTCGGCGTCGGCCGGCAGCACCTCACCGAGGGTGTGAAAGTCACCGACGTCGTTCCACCGGAAGTCACCCGGTACGGTCGCCACCCGGCCCGCCCCGGCCGCGCCCTCCATCACCGCGTAGTCGACGGAGATCTTCGGCAAGGTCGGCCAGATCGCACCGAGTACCTCGTCCTGCTGCTCGCTGCCCCAGGCCGCCGCGATGCTGGTCACCCCGGCGTGCAGGGCGGGCTGCTGGCGAGCCAGTTCGGCCAGGAACGCCGACACCCGCCAGACGAACATGCCGGCGTTCCACAGGTAACGACCGGAGCGCAGGTACGCCTCGGCCACCTCGGCGTTCGGCTTCTCCTTGAACTCGGTGACCGGCCGCATCGGACCCTCACCGACCGGTTCGCCGGTCTGCAGGTAGCCGTAGCCGGTCTCCGGCCGGGTCGGGGTGATCCCGACCGTCATCAGCAGCCCCTGCTCGGCGCCGCGGATCGCCGCCTCGACGGTCTGCACCCAGCTCTGCGGGTCACCGATCAGGTGATCGGCGGCGAAGGAGCCCATCACCGCGTCCGGATCCCGTACGGCGATCACCGCCGCGGCCAACGCGATGGCCGCGCAGGAGTCCCGGGGCGAGGGCTCGACCAGGATGTTCTCCTCCGGCAGACCGGTCAGCTGGCGGGCCACGGCCGCGGCGTGGGCCGCCCCGGTGACCACCATGGTCCGCTCCGGGGTGGTCAGCGGCGCGGCCCGCTGCACCGTCGCCTGGAGCAGCGAGGCGGACGTACCGGTGAAGGGGTGGAGAAACTTGGGGTGCCCGGCCCGGGACAGCGGCCACAACCTTGTGCCGCTGCCACCCGCCGGAATGACGACATAGATCACCAGGACATCATGCCCGAACCGCCCGCAGCGGGCGTCGGGGTTGCCGACCTCAGGACCGGGCCCGGGACCAGGCGGCGATGTGCACCTCGGCGCTGGACTCCCAGGTGAACTCCTTCGCCCGGTCGAAGCCGGCCTTCGCCAGCGACAGCCGACGCGGCTCGTCGTCGAGCAGAGCGGCCAGGTCGACCGCGATCTGGTCCGGGTCCTCGCTGGTGTAGGCCACCGCGTCGCCACCGACCTCGGGCAGCGACAGCCGGGGGGTGGTGAGCACCGGAGCGGCGCAGGCCATCGCCTCCAGAATCGGCAACCCGAAACCCTCACCGTACGAGGGGTAGGCGGCGACCAGGGCACCACCGAGGAAGCCGGGCAGGTCGGCGTAGCGCAGATAGCCGGGACGCAGCAGCCGCAGATGCGAGGGCACCTCGGCCACCGCCCGATCGATGTCGTCGTCGTGCCCCTGGCCACCGGCCACCACCAGGGCGGGCGGGTCCTGCCGGTCGGCCACCGCCCGGGCCCAGCCCCGAATCAGGTTAGGTACGTTCTTGCGCGGCTCCTTGGCCCCGAGGAAGGCGACATAGCTGCTGCTGCCCAGGCCGAGTCGGGCGCGTACCCGGGCCTTCTCCTCGTCGCCGGGGGCGTGGAAGGCCGCCTGGTCGACCCCGTGGTACGCCACGTCGATGCGGGTCGGGTCGGCGTCCAGCAGCCGGATCAACTCGTCCCGGGTGGCCTTGCTCGGCACGATCACCCGGTCGGCGCGGCGCAGCGAGGTCTTGATCGCACTACGGAAGAAGGTCCGGCGGGACTTGTCGTAGTGCTCCGGCTCGGTGAAGAACGTCGCGTCGTGCACAGTGACGGTGACCGGACATCCGGCCCGCAACGGGCAGGTGTAGAAGGGCGCGTGCAGCACCTCCGCACCCACCTGCTGGGCGAGCAGCGGCAGGCCGGTCTGCTCCCAGGCCAGCCGGGCGGGACGGTGCGCGACGGCGGCGGGGGCGGGAACGATCTCGGCACCGGGCAGCATCCGGCGATAGCGCTCCAGGTCGGTACGGAGGCTGACCACGACCAGGTCCACCGCCGACCCGCACACCTTGCCGAGGGCGCCGAGCAGGCCATCGACGTATCTACCGACGCCGCCACGGTCGGCGGGGACACTCGTGGCGTCGATGAGCACGCGGGGCGGGCGGCCGGCGGTCACGGGGCGACTCCTTGCGATGGCGGGATTGTGGGATACAACACTTTCCGGCAAGCCTACGCCGGAGCCGGGTGTGGACGTTGACTGCGACCCGACCGTACGCCGACTTGTCGCTGCCATCGGGTACGGTCGCCGGCCGCGTATCGTTCGCCCCGATGGCCGACAACATTGCCCGGGTGTTCGCCGACGCGATCGCGACCGACCCGAATCGACCCCTGCTGACCTGGTACGACGACGCCACCGGCGAGCGCACCGAGCTGTCCGGCGCGACCCTGGCGAACTGGGTGGCCAAGACGGCCAACCTGCTCACCGACGAGGTGGGGCTGGGGCCCGGTGACACCGCCGCCGTACTGCTTCCGCCGCACTGGCAGACCGCCGCCGTACTTCTGGGTTGCTGGGCTGCCGGACTGACCGTGGCGGATCAGCCGGGTGCGGCGGAGGTGCTCTTCGCCGCCACGGACCGGATCGTCGAGGCGGAAGCCTGGTCGGCCGGCGACCGGTACGCCCTGGGGTTGCATCCGTTCGCCCTGCCGCTGCGGGAGGTGCCGGCCGGCTTCGCCGACTACGTGACCGAGGTACGGGTGCACGGCGACCACTTCGGGGCGTACCCCCCGGGTGGCCCGGCGCACACCGCGCTCATCGACCGGGCGACGGCGCGCGCCGCCGAGTTGGGCATCTCCCCGGCCGATCGGGTCCTGATCGACGTGGACCGCTACCCGGACCCCCTCGACTGGCTACTGGCCCCTCTGACCGCCAACGCCACCCTCGTCCTCTGCGCCCACCCCGACCCCACCCTCCTCCCCACCCGCCGGTCCACCGAACACACCACCCACACCCTCCCCTAACCCCACCCACCCCACCCCGCCCCACCTCCCGCTCGGCCCGACCCCGTTGATCATGAGGTTAGCGGCAGTTGTCGATCTTTAGAGTGCCGCTAACCTCATGATCAACCCGGACTGGGGTGGGGGTGGGGTGGAGGGGTTAGGGGGTGCGGTGGTGGGCGAGGGTGGCGAAGGCGGTGAGGGACTCGGGGTTGGCCAGGGCGCCCTTGGCGGCGGCCTGGTCCACCGGGGTGCCGGTGAGGATCTTCTTGACCGGGACCTCTAGCTTCTTGGCGGACAGGGTGCGGGGGACCGCGCGGACCTGGTGGATCTCGTCGGGGACGTGCCGGGGGGACAGGGCGGTACGCAGCTCCCGGCAGATCTTCTTGCGCAGCTCGTCGTCCAGGGTCAGCCCGTCGGCGAGTACGACGAACAGCAGCAGTTCACCGGCGCCGCCCTCGTCGTCCTCCAGGTGCACCACCACCGAGTCGACGACCTCGTCCAGGGCCTCCACCACGGAGTAGAACTCGGCGGTACCCAGCCGTACCCCGCCCCGGTTCAGGGTGGCGTCCGAGCGGCCGGTGATCACACAACCGCCGCGCGAGTTGACGGTGATCCAGTCGCCGTGCCGCCACACCCCCGGGTACACGTCGAAGTACGCCTCCCGGTAGCGGACCCCGTCCGGGTCGTTCCAGAAGCCCACCGGCATGCTCGGCATCGGCTCGGTGATCACCAGCTCGCCGAGTTCACCGAGCACCGGAGTGCCGTCGGCCGAGCGGGCCTCGACCTTGGCACCCAGGGCCCGGCAGGTGATCTCACCGGCGTACACCGGCAGCAGCGGCACCCCGCCGACGAAGCCGGTGCACACGTCCGTGCCCCCGGACAGGGACTGGAGTTGCAGGTCGCTGCCGACGGTGTCGTACACCCAGGTGAAGCCCTCCGCGGGCAGGGGCGCACCGGTGGAGCCGACCCCGCGCAGCGCGGACAGGTCGGCGATCTCGCGGGGCACCAGGCCGGCCTTGCGGCAGGCCAGCAGGAACGGCGCGGAGGTGCCGAAGTAGGTGGTGCCGGACTCCTGCGCCAGCCGCCACAGGGCGCCCAGATCGGGGTGGCCCGGGTTGCCGTCGAACAGCACGATCGCCGCACCCACCGCCGGGGCGGAGACCAGGAAGTTCCACATCATCCAGCCGGTGGTGGTGAACCAGAAGAACCGGTCCGCCGGGCCCAGGTCGTGATGCAGGGCGAGCATCTTCAGGTGCTCCAGCAGGATGCCGCCATGCCCGTGCACGATCGGCTTGGGCAGGCCGGTGGTGCCGGAGGAGTAGAGCACGTACAGCGGATGGTCGAAGGGCACCGGGGTGAAGGTCAACGGCTCGTCGGTGGCCGCCGCCAACTCGGCCCAGGACAGGGCACCGTCCGGCGGGGCCGCCGCCGGGTCCAGGTAGGAGATGCCGACGGTGTGCCGCAGCGACGGCAGGGCCGCCCGGATCGCGGCCACCTCCGCCGACCGGTCCACCGGCTTGTCGCCGTAGCGGTAGCCGTCCACCGCCACCAGCACCTTGGGTTCGATCTGCTGCCAGCGGTCGGTGACGCTGCGGGTACCGAACTCCGGCGCGCAGGAGGAGAAGATCGCCCCCAGGCTCGCGGTGGCCAACATCAGCACGTACGTCTCGGGGATGTTCGGTGCGTACGCCGCCACCCGGTCGCCGGTGCTGACGCCGAGGCGGCGCAGCCCGGCGGCCACCCGGCGGACCTGGTCGCGCAGTTGTCCGGCGGTCAACACCTCCGGCTCCCGGGTCTGCCCGTACGCGAGCACGATCGGATCCTCGTCGGCCCGACCGGGCATCCGCAGCACGTTCTCGGCGTAGTTGAGGGTGGCGCCGGGGAACCAGCGGGTGCCGGGCATCTCCCGACCGGACATTGTGGCCGTCGGCGGGGTGTGCGCGATGACCTCGAAGTGGTCCCAGATCGAGCGCCAGAAGGCGTCCAGATCGGTCACCGACCACTGCCAGAGTGCCTCGTAGTCGGCGAACTCCAACCCACGGTGCTCGGCCAGCCAGCGCAGGTAAGCCCCGATGCGTGACCGTTGAAGCACGTCCGCCGGCGGCGTCCACAGCACGTCAGTCACTGCTCACTCCTCCCCTGGCCCGGCACGGCGCTGTGCCATGGGCCGTGGCGCCATCTTGCCCTACCCGAAGCGCCATTCTCCGCAGCCGGGCCCGCCGGACGCATGTGCCCGCACCACACGAGCAGCCCCGCCCGGGTGGGACGCAGCCGGGCCGAGGCCGCTCACCCAGCTAAGGCCTCACCCGGCCCGATGGGCCTGGATGGCGCGACGGCGGGCCAGGCGGTGCTCCCGGCGGATCTCCGCCTCCCGCCAGCGCCGCTGGTCCTCCGGGGTCTCCGGCAGCACCGGCCGGACCGGCCGTGGCGCCCCGTCGACCTCGACGCCGACGAAGACGAGGTACGCGGTGGCCACCCGCACCGGCTCCTGCTCGGCCGAGTCCCAGCGCTCGGCCATCACCCGTACGCCGATCTCCATCGAGGTCTGCCCGGTCCAGTTCACCTGGGCGTACGCGTGCACCAGGTCCCCCACCCGGACCGCCTCGGAGAAGACGATCTCGTCGATGGCGGCGGTGACCGCCGTACCACCGCTGTGCCGGGCTGCCGCCGCGCCGGCCACGTCGTCGACGAACTTCATCAACACGCCGCCGTGCACGGTTCCGTAGAGGTTCACGTCGATCGCGGTCATGATCCGACTGAGCGTGACCCGGGAGTACGACGTCGGTTTACCTGGCATGGCGGAGGGGTGCTCGGTCATGTCGAAAACGGTACGGTGCGCGGATGCGACATCTGTGGAGCTTCCTCGCCGGTCTGGTGGTGGCGCCGGTCACCTGGGTGTTGGTCACTCTCGGACAGGACGGGTCGGCCGGCACGGTGAACCGGTGGGTGGAGATCGGCACCGCGAACACGGCCAATCTCATCGAGCCAGCCGTCTACCTGGCCGTCGGCGGCATCGTGCTGGGCCTGCTGGGCACGTTGCGCATCTCACCGCTCGGCGCGCTGGTGGCCGGGCTGCTGCTGGTCACCCCGTACATCGGGATGTTCGTCACGCCGTTCCGGGTGCGGGACCGCATCCCGGCGGACTGGGAGTTTCTCGGCGACCCGCTGCCGCTGCGGCTACCGGTGGAGAACGGCACCCTGTTCCTGATCGGCATGCTGCTGCTGGTGGCGACCTTCAGCGGCCAACGCTGGCGCCGCTGGCCACAGCCAACCACCGCCGCACCGGCGCCGACCTCGACCCCACCCCCGGCCACCCCGGACCCCGAGCAGACCCTGACCGACTGGTCGCCGGAGCCGAACGACCAGGACACCGGCCCCCTCAGCCTCGGCTACCCGGACCCCACCCCGACCGAACCACTCCCCCGCCGCACCGGCCACACCTCCCCCTGGTCAGCCCCACCCGGCAACCTCCCCCGCCAAGACAACACCCCCCACTAACCCCACCCCCGCCCCCACCCCCACCCCAGCCCGGGTTGATCATGAGGTTGGTGGCACTCTGGAGATCGACATCTGCCGCTAACCTCATGATCAACGGGGGTAACCGGGGTGGGTGGGGAGGGAGGGTTGCGGGTTAGGGCTTCAGGAGTTGGCGGGCCATTACGATGCGCTGGACCTGGTTGGTGCCTTCGTAGATCTGGGTGATCTTGGCGTCGCGCATCATCCGCTCGACCGGGTAGTCCCGGGTGTAGCCGTAGCCGCCGAGCAGTTGTACCGCGTCGGTGGTGATCTCCATGGCGGCGTCTGAGGCGAAGCACTTGGCTGCCGCGCCGAAGTAGGTAAGGTCGGCGTCGCCGCGCTCGGAGCGACCGGCGGCGGCGTAGGTGAGCTGCCGAGCGGCCTCCAGCTTCATGCCCATGTCGGCGAGCATGAACTGCACTCCCTGGAACTCCGCGACCGCCTTGCCGAACTGCTTGCGCTCGGCCACGTATCCCTTGGCGTAGTCGAGCGCGCCCTGGGCGATGCCGACAGCCTGGGCGGCGATGGTGACCCGGGTGTGGTCCAGGGTCTGCATCGCGGTGGCGAAGCCGGTGCCCTCGGCGCCGATCATCCGGTCCGCCGGAATCCGCACGTTGTCCAGGTAGACCTCGCGGGTCGGGGAGCCCTTGATGCCGAGCTTCTTCTCCGGGGCCCCGAAGCTGACCCCCGGGTCGGACTTCTCGACCACGAAGGCGGAGATGCCCCGGGAGCGGGCGCCCGGGTCGGTGACCGCGAAGACGGTGTAGAACTCGGAGACACCGGCGTTGGTGATCCACCGCTTCACGCCGTTGAGCACCCAGTGATCACCGTCACGGACCGCCCGAGTGGTCATCGACACCGCGTCGCTGCCGGCCTCCGGCTCGGACAGGCAGTACGAGAACATCGCCTCGCCGGCCGCGACCGGGGTCAGGTACCGGCGCTTCAACTCCTCAGAACCGGCCAGCAGCAGGGGCATGGTGCCCAGCTTGTTCACCGCCGGGATGAGGGAGGACGAGGCACAGGCCCGCGCCACCTCCTCGATCACGATGGCGGTGGCCAGGGCGTCCGCCCCGGCGCCGCCGTATTCGACCGGGATGTGCGGGGCGTGGAAGTCTGCGGCACGTAGGGCGTCATACGAGGCCTTCGGGAACTCTCCGGTCTCGTCCGCCTCAGCGGCGTGTGGTGCCACCTTCGCCGCGCAGACCTCACGGACCGCCTCCCGGATCGCCTCATGCTCCTCGGGCAACCGATATGCGTCGAACGACTGATCTGCGGCCATGTCGGCCCCTCCCCTTCACGGCTATCATGCGCTGTCTGTAGCGTCACAGAGACGCCCACCGCGCAGACTGAAGGATAGCGACTACAGCTCAGCCGATGTTACCGGCGCGTAGGCTTGGTCTTCCCGAAGCACGACGCCGCTCGGCGATGATGGATGACAGAACCATAGGAATTTCCCCTCCGGTGCCGGGCCAGGCGCCGCTGCGGAACGCGACGCGATTGCGCGCCGCCAGTGCGAGCGGAGAGACAGGCGTGACCATCCCGTATCCGACCACTCAGCCGATGCCCGCCTTCGCCGCGGTGACGCCCCCCTCGGGTGCTCCCCGCCCTCGGGTGACCTTCCTCGGCACCGGTTATCTCGGTGCGACGTACGCCATCTGCTACGCGGAACTCGGCTACGAGGTGCTCGGGTACGACGTCGACCCGGACAAGATCGCCAAGCTGAACGCCGGCGAGGTGCCGATCCACGAACCCGGCCTGGACGAGCTGCTGCGACGCAACCTGGCCGCCGGACGCCTGCGGTTCAGCACGGACATCGCCGAGACCGCCGACTTCGGTGACGTGCACTTCATCTGCGTGGGCACCCCCCAGCGCGCCGACGGCATGGGCGCCGACCTGTCGTACGTCGAGGCGTCGGTGACCAACCTGGCCCGGCACCTGACCCGCAAGGCGTTGATCGTCGGCAAGTCCACCGTCCCGGTGGGCACCGCCGACTGGGTAGAGCAACTGGTCGACAAGCACGCCTCCGCCGACCTGGGGATCGAGGTCGCCTGGAGCCCGGAGTTCCTCCAGGAGGGCTTCGCGGTCGACGACGTACTGCGCCCGAACCGGATCGTGGTCGGCGTCAAGAGCGAGTGGGCCAACAGCATGCTCTACGCCGCCCACAAGGGGGTCTTCGACCTGGCCGCCACCGAGGACCGTGAGGTCCCCCTGGTGGTCACCGACTTCGCCACCGCCGAGCTGGTCAAGGTAGCCGCGAACGCCTTCCTGGCCACCAAGATCTCCTTCATCAACGCGATGGCCGAGGTCTGCGAGGTGGCCGGCGGCGACGTCACCCAACTGGCCCGAGCCATCGGCTACGACCCCCGCATCGGCAACCGGTTCCTCCAAGCCGGCCTCGGCTTCGGCGGCGCCTGCCTACCCAAGGACATCCGCGCCTTCCAGGCCCGCGCCCAGGAACTCGGCGCCGGCGAGGCACTGCGCTTCCTGCACGAAGTAGACCTGATCAACCTGCGCCGCCGTACCCGGGTGCTGCACCTCGCCGCCGAACTCCTCGACCGCCGCTACGGCCCCGCCGGCCCCGACCTGTCCGGCACCCGCATCGCCGTGCTCGGCGCCACCTTCAAACCCAACACCGACGACGTACGCGACGCCCCCGCCCTCGCCGTCGCCGCCCTGCTACACAAAGCCGGAGCCGACGTCCACGTCTACGACCCCCAAGGCGTCGACAACGCCCGCCGAGCCGCACCCGAACTCACCTACGAAGCCGGCATGGCCGAGGCGGTGACCGACGCCGACCTGGTCTGCGTACTCACCGAATGGGCCGACTTCCGCAACGCCGACCCGAACGCCCTGGGTGAACTGGTCACCGGACGACGGGTGATCGACGCCCGCAACTGCCTGGACTCGACACTGTGGACGCAGGCTGGCTGGGAGTACCGGGGGTTGGGTCGGCCCTGATCTTGGTTGTCGGGTGGGTTTTCCGAGGGAGCCCACCCGCTCCGGGCGGTCAGGCTTGATCCCTGCGCGGGTGGGCTCCCCCGGAAAACCTGACTTCCACGGCCCCTTGGCCAGGGGTGTGGGGTGGCAGTTTTGGGGGCGATTCGGGGGTGGGTGCGGTTGTCGGGTGGGGGTGACCCGCCGACAAGTGTCGAATTCCGGGCGCGCATTGGGCATGCTGCGACAGTGGGAATCCACAGTGTGGGTGGAGGGGTGTCGTGGCGACCTTTCAGTGCTCCTCGTGCGGCCGGGAGATCAAGCCAGCGGTCCGCTGCCCGCGCTGCGGTGCCCACCAGCCACAGTGGGCCGAGCATCTGGCGGAGATCGAGCGGTCCATCGCGGAGATGAAGGCCCGTGAGGCCGCCATCGCCAGCGAACAACGGCAACTGGCCTCCAAGATGCAGGCCGCGATCTTCCAGCGGGACACCCTGGCCCACGCCGGCAGCGTAGGTGAGGGCCGGGTCAAGCAGACCAACCGCCCGCGTCGGGTGCTGCGCCGTCGACCGGCGTACAAGTCGCCGGGGGGCGCCACGGTCCCACCGGTACGCGGCAAGCCGGCCGGGGGCGATCCACCGCCACCACGGGTGCCCCGGCAGGGCCCCTCCGCCGGTACGGAGGATCTGCCGCCGACCACCCCGGTGTGGCTTGACGCCGACGACCCGGAGCACCCCCCGGAGGCCTCCTCGCGGGAGGTCCAGAACATTCCCCTGGGCCTGGGTGCCCTGCTGCTCGGTGTGGCTGCGGTGGTCTTCGCCGTGCTCGCTACCAGCTCGATGGACGCCCTGACCCGCCTGGGCATCCTGCTGCTGGCCACCATCCTCATGCTGCTCGCCCCGCCGGTGCTGACCCGGCGCGGGCTGACCTCCACCGCGGAGACCATCGCCGCGGTGGGGCTGCTGCTGGTTCCGCTAGCCGGGTACGCGCTGTGGGCGGTGGACCGGATCGGCGGCGACGGCTCCGGGGCGATCTTCGCCGGGGTGATCTTCGCGGTGACCGCCGCGGTCTCCGTCGGATACGCCGGACTGACCCGGCTGCGCGCCCCCCGCTTCGCCGCCGTGCTGGCCGCCCAGCCGGTGGTCCCGCTGTTGGCGTACGAGCAGGTCAGCGGCCCGGCCGGCTGGGCCCTGGTGTTGACCGTGGTGGCCGTGCTGGACCTCTGGTTGGCCCGGTCCCCGATCACGGTGCAACAGCCGGTCGTCGAACCGGTGCCGGAGACGGCCCCGGATCAGGCGAGCACCCCCCGCCAGCGGCAGGCCGACGGGCGTCCCGAGGGTGCGCCGGAGGAAGCCGGTGAGGTGATCGACCCCACCGCCGGCACCCCGGTCGCCCCGTCGGTACGACCGGTGCCGGGGCTGCGGGAGCTGACCTGGGCCCTGCACGGGGTCGCCGTCGTACTGGCCCTCGGGTACGCGGTGACCGCCCTGCTGCGCACCGACACCGTGCCGGGCGCCACCGGCGCCGGTCTGGTGCTGCTGCTGGCCGCCGCCGTGTGCCTGGTCGGCACCCTGCTGCTGCGGCGTCCACCGCTGCCCGACATCGGCGCGGGGGTGCTCACCCTGGCCGTCATCGGCGCCCTCGGCCGGATCGCCTCGGTGGCGCTGCCGGGCCGTTCCCTGCTGCTGATCGCGGCCGTCATCGCCGCCACCGGCCTGGTGGTACGGGCGGTGCCGGAGTCCGCCCGACGCGGGCCACAACTGGCCAGCGCGGTGGCGCTGACCGTCAGCGGAGTGGTGGTCGCCGGCAGCGCCCTGCGCGCCGGGATCGCGCCCGTGCAGGCCGCCCTACCGGCCTGGGCGGCGGACCTCGACCGGTACCCGGCCGAGTTGGCCGCCGCGGTGGGACCGGCCGCCTGGCAGTTGGCCGCCAGCGCCTTCCTGCTGACCGTGGCGGCCGTGGTGGCCCTGCCCCCGGAGATCCGCCGCGAGTTCGCGGTGACCGGTGCCGCGCTGACCGCCCTGGCCGTACCCGCATCCTTCGGGTTGAGCTGGGCGATGGCGCCCTGGCCGATGGTGCTCACCGCGATCGCCATCGGGGCGATCGGGTTGTCGGCCCGGACGAATCGGGCCGCCCTGGCGCACGCGGTGGCGGCTGCCGGGGTCGGTCTGGTCGGCGCCGGGGCGGCACTGGCCCGACCCGCTCTGACCGCCGCCGTACTGCTCACCCTCGTCCTGGCCGGGGTGCTGATCGCGGTGGCCCCCCGGATCAGGGTGGCACCGGCCGCCGCCGACGAGATCTCGGCCTGGGCGGCCGGCGGGGCGGCGTTCGCCCTGCCCGGGGCGGTGGCCGCCTTCGTCGCCACCCTGGCCCCCGACGAACCGGCCCTGACCCCGGCCAGTCTCCAGGCGGCGACTGTACCGGTGCTGGCTGCCAGCTTCCTGGCCGTCTGCGTCACCCTCGGCTACACCGCGATCGTGCAGGTGTCCCAGCGGAATATTCCGGTGCCCCTGTCGGTCGGCACCGGCCTGGGCGCCCTGGTGGTCGCGGCGGCCGGATTCGGTTCACCCGGTGCCACCGTGGCCGACGCCTGGGTCAGCGCCTTGCTGTTGGTCTCCGCCGTCCTGCTGTTCCTGGCCCCGTCGATCGACGCCGGCCGACGCGCCGACCTGACGATGGACGGCTCCGACCTGGCCGCCGCCGCGGTGACCGCGGCCCTGGTCGCCACCCTGCTGCGGATCGGCACGGTGCTCGCCCCCGGCGGGCAGCTGGCGGTCGCCGCCGCGCTGGTCCTGGTCGTCGCGGTGGCCGCTCGGGCGATGCCGGAACAGTGGCGACGCGGTCCGGTGCTCGGCCTGGCTCTCGGCGGGGTGCTGATCGGCCTGCTGGCCGGCTGGATGGCCCTCCGGGGTGGGGTCGGTGTCCTGGCGACCCCCGGCCCGATCTGGAACGGCGACCTCAGTGGATGGCCGGCCGCTCCGACCGGCGGCACCACCTGGCAGGGCCCGATCGCCCTGGCCCTGCTGGCGCTCGCCGCGGCCATCCTGCTGCCGTCGCCCTGGCGCTACGACGTGTCCGGGGCGGCCGTGGTGCTCGCCACCATCGGGGCACCGGCCGCCTTCGACCTGTCCTGGTGGTCGCCGGTCCTGATCGGAGGCATGGTCGCCGCCGTGTACGCGATGGCCGCCGTCCCCGCCATCGACCCCCGGGCGGCCCTGTCCAGGATCACCGTCGCCGGGGTGATCGCCCTGCATGCCGCCGGTGCCGGCCTGGTCCGGCCCTGGACCACGGCGCTGGCCTTGACCAGCATCGTGGTGATCGGTGTGGCGGTGGCCGGGCTGGCCCGTACGACCGCTGGGTCCCTCATCGAGGACATCCGGACCGAGGGGATGCCCCCGCATCTGGCGCAGATCGGTGGGGCGGCCGTGGGGGCGGCCCTGCTGGCCCTGCCGGGTGCCACGGCCGCGTTGGCCGCCGAGTTCGGGCACGCCCCGCAGACGATCCTCACCGCCAGCCTGGCCGCCACCAGCCTGGGTCTGGCCCTGATCGCCGGAGTCCGCTGGCAGGTTCCGCAGTATCTGCCCTGGGCCAGCGCCGGGGTGGTCGGCGGTGCGGTGGTGACCGCGCTGGCCGCCGTACCCCTTGGTCTGCCGGTCGGTGTCTACGCCGCCGCGGCCGCTCTGCTGGGGGTGCTCGCCGAACTGGTCCGGGAGGCCACCGATCCGCCCGCCGATCCGATGCAGCCGGTCCGCCGCTGGACGGTGCTGCTCGACGGGGCGATCCGACGGCCACCGGATGACGGGCTGCGCCGTCGGTGGCGGGTCAGCCCGGCTGCGGGGGCCCTGGCCGCTGCCGCCCTGCCTACCCTGCTGGCGCTGATCTCCATCGCTCCGGCGCTGATCGCCGCCCTGGTGGACCCGATCCGTACCCTCCGTCAGGTCTGGCAGGGCCCTCCGCCGGAGTTGCTCGACCCACCGGCGGCGGCCGTCAACCCGACCCATGTGCTGACCGCGCTGCTGCTGACCATGACGGCCGCGCTGGCGGCCAGCGGCTTCAGCGCGGGTCGGCGCTCCCGGGCGGTGCCGGTGGTGCTGCCCGGTGCCGCGATCACCCTGTTGATCGCCCCGATCGCGTTGGGCAGCGGCTGGCCGACGAGCACCCGTGCCGCACTGGTGGTGTTCACCATCTCGATGCTGGGGCTGGCCCTGACCCCACCACCCTCCCTCGTGGAGCGGGCCCGCTCGTTGCGGCTGGCCCGGGTACTCGTCTTCCTGATCGGCCTGGCGGCCGGCGGGGCGGGCCTGGCCGGCAGCCTAGCCACCCGGGACCTGACCCTGCTGAGCCTCGGGGGTGCCGTCGGGGTCGGCGTGGTGGCGGCCCTGTTCGGCACCACCTCCCGGGCCCGGATCCTCGGCTGGTTGTTCGCCTCCCTGATGGCGCAACTCTTCGTGCTCACGGCGGGTCTGGTGGCCGGGCTCGCGGCGGTGTGGTCCGCCTTCGGGGTGCTCGCGGTGGGTGCCGCCCTACAGGTCTTCGCCACCCGACTGCCCCGGCTGCGTCGACCCGAGGCACGGGTGGAGGCCGCCACGGTGGAATGGAGCGGCCATGCCGCCGCCCTGATCGCGCTGGCCCTGGCCTTCGACTCACCACGGCACATCGCCGCCCTGCTGGCCGGCTGGGGTGCCATGCTCGGCATCGCGGCCATGCGGCCGGGGCGTCGACCGGTGGAACGTCGGATCCTGTTCTGGGCGGTGGTGATCTGCGAGATCACCGCCTGGTGGATCCTGATGTGGGTCGCCGAGGTGGCCCTGCCCGAGGCGTACACCCTGCCCTTCGCCGCCCTGGCCCTGCTGGTCGGCGTGCTGGAGTTGCGGCAGCGACCGGACATGAGCAGTTGGGTGGCGTACGGGCCGGCGCTGGTGGCCGCCTTCGTACCCACCCTGGCGATCGTGCTGGCGACCGATTCGAGCACCCTGCGCCAGGTGCTGCTGCTGCTCGGTGCGGTAGCCGTGCTGGTCTTCGGGTCGATGAGCCAGCAGCAGGCCCCAGTGATCGTGGGCGCGGTGGTGACCGCCATCGCGGCGGTGCACGCCCTGTTCAGTCTCGGGCCGTGGCTGGCGTTGATCCCGGTCGGCTTCCTGCTGCTGATCCTCGGTGCCAGCAACGAACGCCGTCGCCGCGCCCAGGAACGCCTCCAGACCGCCCTGCGAGGGATGCGCTGACCTGCCCGCTGCCCTGATGACTCGCTCCGCGCTCAGCCTCGCTGCCCTGCTTGTAGCCTGACCGCTTCGACGCGCAGCCTCACTGCTGGGCGCGCAGCCTCACTGCTGGGCGCGCAGCCTCACTGCTGGGCGCGCAGCCTCACTGCTGGGCGCGCAGCCTCACTGCTGGGCGCGCAGCCGGAGGAGGTGGGCGGCGGTGTGTGCGACGACCGGGTCGGGGTCTGCTGTCAGGCCCGTGAGTGCCTGGGTGGCGGTGTCCCCCGGGATGTCCGCCAGCGCCGCCACCAGCCGTCGACGGATGGCGGGATCACCGGCGGCATCCAGGCGGCCGACCAGCCGGGCGGCGATCTGATCCGCCAGGGTCGCCTCCCCCGCCAACACGCTCAGAGCATCGGCGGCCTCGACGTCATCGACCGCCTCGACGACCATGTCGACGAGGGTGGGGACCGCCTCGGCGACCCCACGGGCCCCGAGCGCCAGGGCCGCGTACCGGCCGACCCCGAGGTCCGCGTTGGCCAGGGCCTCCCGCAACAGTACGGTCGCCGCAGCGCTCGGGATCTCGGCGATGGCTTCGACGGCACGTCTGCGTACCTCGACGCCCGGTGCGTCGAGGCCCTCCGCCAGCAGGGCCAGTCCCCCGTCGCTCGACTGCGCCAACGCCCAGCGCAGGGCTCCGGCGACGTTCGGGTCCTCCTCGCTCAGCACCGCCTCGACCAGGGCCTCCACCGGCACCGGGGTGGCTCGCCGCGACGACAGGGCCGCGCGTTGGCGTTCACCCGGACTGTCCGACCTCAGTCCCTGCAGGAGGGCGACAATCTGGAGCACCTCGGCCCAGTCGGCGGGTTCCACGGCACCGACCCGCCGCAGTCGGGTGAGCAGTTCCGTCTCGGCCGCGATGCGTGCCCGGGTCTGCCGGATGAGGTCGTCCACCAGTGCCGCGGGCGCGAAGCCGGGTTCGTCCAGGGCCCGCCGGACCTCCCGCAGGGACAGCCCCAGTGAACGCAGGCTCTCGATGTGGAAGATCCGCCGGATGTCCTCGTCGGAGTACTCCCGATAGCCGGTCCCGGTACGACCTGTCGGCCGCAGCAGCCCGAGGGCCTCGTAGTGCCGGAGCATCCGGGCACTGACCCCGGACCTGCCGGCCACCTCACCGATCAACACCGCCGGTCACCCCTCCTGGCCGTACCCCTCCTGGCTACCCAGCTTCCTCGCCGCCGGTCTCCTTGCCGCCAGCTTCCTCGCTGCCAGTCTCCGGGTCGGAGGTCTCCGGGCGGGCTGGGCCGAGTGCCACAATCCGTTTCGCCTCCTCGACGGCGAAGTCGAAGCCGGTGTCCGGGTCGTGCCAGAGCCGTTCGGTGGCGATCGCGTGCTGGCGTACCCGCGGGTCAGGATCGGTCATCGCGGCGTGCAGCACCGGCATGATCGCCTCGCCGAGCGCTACCAGCGCCCGACTGAGGCTCAACTGGGTCTCCCGCTCGCCACGCCCGAGCTGCGACGCCAGCACCCGGACCAACCCGGATGACTCACCTTCCGGCACGAGTACGACCGCGGCCCGCCAGGCGCTGCGTGCCACCTCGTCGTCAGCGTCCGTCAGCAGCGCTGGCGTGATCGCCGGCCAGGCCCGCCGGTCCCCGATCTTGGACAGCGTGTGCAACGCCTGACTGCGTGCCTGCCCAGACCCCGAGTCCAGCTCCTCGATCAGCCGGGGGACCGTCACGGACGCCGACTGTCGGGTGAGCGCCCAGGTGAGCATCTCGCGCACGAAGAACTCCGGCTCGACCCCACACCGCTCGACGAGCACGTCCACGAACTGCGGCTCCGGAGTAGTCCCGGCCGCCAACGCCACCCGCAACCGCACCGACGAACTGCCGTGCGCCAATCCCGCCCGCACCCGCCCCGCCTGCATACCCCGCTCCGACTCGACCACGACGGATCACCCCCGCGCCCAGTCCACCCCTTCTCACAATGTCAAGGTCAACCCCACCCCCAACACCGCCAGCCCACCATCCCGCCGAAACAGCGGGAAGACAGGGCCAGGAACCCGCCACTCCGGCGAAACGGCGGGATACACAGCAGCAGAAACCGCCACCACGGCGAAACGAAGCCTGGACAGCCGCCGATAGCCCGCCCACGGCGGGCTGGGGGCGACCGTGCCCGGCGCAGGGATCAAGCCTGACCGCCCGGAGCCGGGGACGGTCGCCCCCCAGCCCCAACCGCAACCAGCAAAAACCTAAGCCAGAGAAGCCCGCAGCGCCGCATCCTTCTCCGCGACCAACTGCTCCAGATCGGCCTGGTACGCCGACATCCGGTCGAGCAGGGCCGGGTCGGAGGCACCCAGGATGCGCACCGCGAGCAGTCCGGCGTTGCGCGCGTTGCCGATCGACACGGTGGCCACCGGCACACCGGCCGGCATCTGCACGATGGACAGCAGCGAGTCCAGGCCGTCGAGGTGCCTCAGCGGCACCGGCACCCCGATCACCGGCAGCGGCGTGACCGAGGCGATCATCCCGGGCAGGTGAGCCGCCCCACCCGCACCCGCGATGATCACCTTGAGGCCACGCCCGGCGGCGGCCCGGCCGTAGTCGATCATCTTGACCGGGGTGCGGTGTGCGGAGACGACCTCTACCTCGTACGGCACCTCGAACTCGGCGAGCACCTCGGCGGCCGCCTTCATGGTCGGCCAGTCCGAGTCACTGCCCATGATCACACCGACCGTGCTCATGCTGCCTCCTCCGTACCGTCGCGCAGCCAGCGCATCGCCCGCGCGGCGCGGGCGCGTACCTCGTCCAGGTCGTCGCCGAGCACGGTGACGTGCCCGATCTTGCGGCCGGGGCGTACCTGCTTGCCGTAGAGGTGCACCCGGGCGCCCGGTTCGGCGGCGAAGAGGTGGTGCAGCCGCTCGTCGACGGGCATGCCGCCGGGTTCACCGCCGAGCACGTTCGCCATCACCACGACCGGCGCGGTCAGCGAGGTGTCGCCCATCGGGTAGTCCAGTACCGCCCGCAGATGCTGCTCGAACTGGGAGGTGCGGGCCCCTTCGATGGTCCAGTGGCCGGAGTTGTGCGGACGCATGGCCAGCTCGTTGACCAGCAGCCGACTGCCGGCGGGGGCGGAGTCGTCGGCGACCTCGAACAGCTCCACCGCCAGCAGCCCGACCACGCCGAGGGCGCTGGCCAGGTCGATGGCGAGCTGCTGGGCGGCCACCGCCAACTCCTCCGGCAGGCCGGGGGCCGGGGCCAGCACCTCGACGCAGATCCCGTCGCGCTGCACCGTCTCCACCACGGGGTAGACGGCGACCTGCCCGAACGGGGACCGGGCCACCTGCACGGCCAGTTCCCGGCGCAGGGCCACCCGTTCCTCGACGATCAGCTTCGTGCCACCGGCGAGCAGGGTCTGCGCCAGCTCGGTGGCGTGCGCGGCGTCGGTGACCGGCCAGACTCCCCGGCCGTCGTACCCACCCCGGGCGGCCTTGACCATGACCGGCCAGCCCACCTCGTCGCCGAAGGCCACCAGGTCGGCCGTCGACTCGACCGGCCGCCAGGCCGGATTCGGGGCCGCCAGGGTGTCGAGCCGTTCCCGCATCACCCGCTTGTCCTGGGCGTGCACCAGGGCCTCCGCCGGTGGAAAGAGCTTCACCCCCTCGCCGGCCAGGGCACGGATGTGCTCGGTCGGGACATGCTCGTGGTCGAAGGTGACCACGTCACACGACTTGGCGAAGGTGCGCAGGGCGGCGAGGTCGGTGTGGTCGCCGTACTGGACGTCGGCGGCGACCAGGGCCGCCCCGTCGTCCGGCGTGAGCGCGAGCACGCGCAGCGACTGACCGAGGGAGATCGCGGCCTGATGGGTCATCCGGGCCAGTTGGCCACCACCCACCATGCCGACAACAGGCAGACCGGTACGGGAATCCATAGCGGGCGTCAGCCTATCGGGGTCGGCGCAGGCACCGGCCAGGGGATCCGGCTCAGCCCAGCTGCGCCACCAGGTCCTCGACCGTGTCGACCGGCCGTTGGCAGACGAAACCCCGGCAGACGTACGCCGCCGGCCGGCCGTCGAGCAACCCCCGGTCGGCCAGCAGGGGTACGCCGACCTGGTCCGGATGTCCGGCCACGATCACCGCACCGGGCGGGGCGTGCCGGTGGGCCGCCGCGACCAGGGGGTCACCGGCGGGATCGGCGGTGACCACGGCGATCTCGTACGGCCCGGAGAGCAGCGCCTCCCCCACGGCCGCCGCGTACCCGGTGAAGCGTGGGTGCCGCCCGACGATCGGCGCGATGGTGGACAGGGCCGCCTCGGCGGCCTCCCGGTAGCGGGTCTGCCCGGTCAACGCCGAGTAGGCCACCAGGGCGGCGGCGATCGCGGAACGTCCCGAGGGGGTGGCGTTGTCGGTCGGGTCGGCGGGGCGGGCCACGAGTTGTTCGGCGTCGTCCGCGGTGTCGTAGAAGGCCCCGTCGGGGGCGGCGAAGTGGGCCAGCGCGGCGTCCAGCAGTTGCCCGGCCCAGTCCAGCCAGCGTCCTTCGCCGGTGACCTGATGCATGGCGCAGAACGCCTCGGCCACGCAGCCGTAGTCCTCCAGCACCCCGGCCGGTTCCCCGACCTGACCGTCGCGGGAGGCGCGCCGCAGCCGCCCGTCCACCAGATGCACCCGGGCCAGGTACTCCGCGGTGTCGCGCATCGCGCCGTCGGCGACGATGGTGACCCCCTCCAGCAGGTTGGCCTCCCCCTCGGTGCCGATCCGGCCGGAGGTCTCCATCAGCCGGACGAACTCGGCCAGGGCGGTGACGGCCAGGCCGTTCCAGGCGGCCACCACCTTGTCGTCACGGGCCGGCTGGGGGCGGGTGTCCCGGGCGGCCAGCAGCCGGCGTACGACCTCCTGCCAGCGCTGCCGCACGGCCGGGTCGGCGTCGTCCACGTCGCGGGCCAGCTTGAGCACGCTCATGCCGTGTTCGAAGGTGCCGGCCTCGGTGACGCCGAACAGGTCGGCGGCCCAGCGGCCGTCCTCCTCCCCCAGCACCTCGATCAGCTGGGCCGGGGTCCAGGCGTAGGTGAGACCCTCCACTCCCTCGGTGTCGGCGTCCAGTGCGGAGGCGAACCCCTGGCCGGGTCGGTGCAGCTCGTCGGCGAGGAAGCGGGCGATGTCCCGGGCCACCCGCAGCGCCAGCGCATCGCCGGTGAGCCGCCACAGGTGGGTGTAGACCCGCAGCAGCAGGGCGTTGTCGTAGAGCATCTTCTCGAAGTGCGGCACGGTCCAGTGTGCGTCCACGGAGTACCGGGCGAAGCCACCGGCGAGCTGGTCGTGGATGCCGCCCCGGGCCATCGCCTCGCAGGTGTGCTGGACCATTTCCAGGCTCTGCGGCGAGGCGGTGCGCTGGTGGTGGCGGAGCAGGAAGAGCAGGTTCAGGTGCGGCGGGAACTTGGGTGCCCCGCCGAATCCGCCGTTGGTCTCGTCGTACTCGTTGGCCAGTTGCTTGGCGGCGGCGTCGAGCAGGTCGGCGGTGAGCGGGGCGGTGGGACCACCGACGGCCTGGGCTCCGCCGATCGCCTCCACCACCGCGGCCCCCTGCCGCAGTACGGCCTCACGCTGGTCCTGCCAGGCGGTGCTGACCGACTGGAGCAGGCGGATGAAGTTCGCCCGGGGGAAGTACGTCCCGCAGTAGAACGGGGTGCCGTCCGGCGTAGCGAAGACCGTCATCGGCCAGCCACCCTGGCCGGTCATCGCCTGGGTGGCGGTCATGTAGACCGCGTCGACGTCGGGCCGCTCCTCCCGATCCACCTTGATCGACACGAACCCCTCGTTCAGCAGCCGACCGACGCCCTCGTTCTCGAACGACTCGTGCGCCATCACATGACACCAGTGACACGCGGAGTAACCAACCGAGATCAGCACCGGCACGTCCCGCCGCCGAGCCTCGGCGAACGCCTCCTCACACCAAGGCCACCAGTCCACCGGATTGTCCGCATGCTGAAGCAGATACGGACTGGTGGCCC
Source organism: Micromonospora sp. NPDC048871 (assembly GCF_043198155.1). Classification (NCBI taxonomy): domain Bacteria; kingdom Bacillati; phylum Actinomycetota; class Actinomycetes; order Micromonosporales; family Micromonosporaceae; genus Micromonospora; species Micromonospora sp. NPDC048871. The sequence continues at coordinate 823,678 of NZ_JBICUM010000001.1, forward strand.
CCACGAGTCGATTCACCCCCCGACCCTACCCACCCCCACCCCCACCCACCCCCCTCACGGCGTTGATCATGAGGTTGACGGCACTTGTTGATCTCCACAGTGCCGCCAACCTCATGATCAACGGGGTAAGGCGGGGCGGGTTAGGAGGCGTCGTCGGCGCGGAGGGGGAGGACGTTGGTGGGGGGCTTGCGGGAGAGGGAGCCCAGGACGGCGGCGATCTTGTCGGCGGGCATGGGCTTGAAGAAGTGGTAGCCCTGGGCTGCGGTGCAGCCCAGCTCGGTGAGGGCGGAGCGCTGGGCGGCAGTCTCCACGCCCTCGGCCACCACCCGTAGGCCCAGCTCGTGGGCCATCCCGACGGTGAGGCGCACGATGGCGGCCGCCTCGGGTGACTCCCCCATCCGCAGCACGAACGAGCGGTCCACCTTGAGTTCGTCCACGGCCACCCGGGCGAGGAAGCTGAGGGAGGAGAAACCGGTGCCGAAGTCGTCGACCGCCAGTTGCACACCCATCGACCGCAGGGCGGTGAGCACCTGGTCGATGACCTCCAGCTCGCTCATCACCACCGTCTCGGTGATCTCCAGGACCAGCCGGTCCGCCGGCACCTGATGCCTACGCAGCGCCTCGGCGATCTCGGTGGGCAACCGAGAGTCCAGCAGGCTGCGGGCGGAGAGGTTGACCGAGATGGGGATGTCCAGACCCTCGCGGGCCCAGCTGGCGGCCACCGTCAAGGCCTTGTCCAGCACGTACCGGGTGAAGCAGCCCAGCTGGTCGCTGTTCTCCACCGCCCGGATGAAGTCGGCGGGGCTGAGCAGGCCCCGGCGCGGATGCCGCCAGCGGATCAACGCCTCCACCCCGGTCGGCGCACCGGTGGTCAGGTCCACCGCGGGCTGCAACACCAGCACCAGTTGGTCGTCGGCCTGCAAAGCCTCCCGCAGCTCCGCCAGCAGGGCCAGTTGGTCCGTGCTGGCCGCGTCCCGCGCGCTGTCGTAGGTGGCCACACTGCCGCCGCCGGACTTGGCCTGGTACATGGCGATGTCGGCGCGGCGCAGCAGCTCGGTCAGGTCGGCGGTGCCGGCCGTGGCCACCACCACACCGACGGACACCTCCACGGACATCCGTACCCCGGCCACCTCGGCCGGAGCGGCCAGCCGGTCGGCCACCTCCCGCGCCTGACGCAGGGCGTACGCCATCGGGGCGCTGTGGTCCCCGAGCACCGGTACCGAGGTCAGCAGCAGCGCGAACTCGTCTCCGCCGAGGCGGGCCAGCAGGTCACCGGGGCGGGCCAGGCCGCTGAGCCGGTCGGCGGTCAGCCGCAGCAACTGGTCGCCGGCGGCGTGCCCCAGGGTGTCGTTGACCTCCTTGAACTGGTCCACGTCGAGCAGCAGCAGGGCTACCGGACGGTCGTGCGCGAGTCGCCGCAGCGCCTGGTCGCCCTGGCTGAGCAGGGCCGCCCGGTTGACCAGCCCGGTCAGCGGGTCGTGCACCGCCTCGTACGACGAACGGGCGGTGACCAGTCGCAGCTCCCGGTAGGTCGCCGCGTCGTGCAGAGCCCCGGCCAGGGCATCGGCGTAGGCGGCCAGGGCGTCGCGCTCCCGCCCGGTGGAGGGGGCCGTTCGCGGCAGCCGCACCCGCAGCCGCCCCACCCGGGTGTCCCCGACCGACAGGTCACGGACCAGTTCCTCCGAGTCGGATCCGCCCTCGGCCGGTGGGGGTATCTCCCGGTCTACGAGCTGCCCGCTGGGATCGCCCCGGTAGCGCCACCACCGGCCGTCTGCCCCGGCCACCTCCACGTCCACGATCTCCGCCTCGAACAGGGTCAGCGCGCCGGTGACCCCGGCCACCGCGACCCCCCGCTCGTCGAGTTGGTTGAGCGCGGAGGTGGCCTCGGCCAAGGACCGCCAGGTCCGCCGCTCGCGCGCGTCGCGCAGTCGCTGCCGGTAGGTCTGCTGAAGCAGCCACAGCAGCAGGGGCAGCAGCAACAGCCACCGCAGGTCGATCTCGATGAGCACCACGACGAGTACGCCGACCACGAGGTTGCCGACGAACATCAGCAGCTTGCCGCGCAGCGCCGCGAGCAGCGGGCGGCCGATCGGCATCCCGTGGCGTACCGACAGCATGACCCCGCCCAGCGCGGCGGCCGCCAGCAGATAGGTGACCGCCCCGGCGGTGACGGTGAGCGCCAGGGCCGGTGTCAGGGGGGCCAGCAGCGGCTGACCTAGGGCGGTGGTGACCGCGACCGCCAGCGCCACCGCGGCGGTCTGGGCCCCGGCGATGCGGGCTACCTCCCAGGTCGTCCGCCCCTCATCCACGATCGACATGGCCGTCCAGGCCAGGGACACCCCCAGCATGGCCGCGGCGGGCAGCCAACCGGGCGGCACCAGACAGAGGCAGATGATCAGTGCCGCCTCGGCCCAGGTCACGCTGACCATGCCGGCGGCGGCTCGGAACCGCAGCCGGGCCAACTGGGACAGGGCGAAGGCGGCCACCGCGATGCCGAAGCGGACCGGCCCGCCGAGCGGGTCGTCGACCGGCAGCGGGGCCGGAAGGCTGAGCCCGACCACCGCGGCGATCAGGGCGGTGCACAGGACGGCGGCGGTGAGCAGATGCAGTCCGAGGGGCGTCCCACGGCCTGGGTGCCGGTCAAGGGGATGACCGGCCCTGCCGGAGGTCACCGACCTCCTCCTGCCAGCCGACGACAGGGTACGTGAGGGGTCGACATCATCGTGATGGTCATCGACGCCCCCTTCCGCGCAGCATGGGGACTTCTGGTCCCCCCGGCGGAAGGCTAAGCCAAAGCCGGTGGTCGCAACAGGGGGCGACCATCCGGTTGGACGTGAATCATGCCCCGGTCACCCGTCCCGGTGCTGCTGGTGCCGGTTGGCGGTGTCCGTGGATGAATCCGCCGTGACGGTCCCATCTGTCGGATCACTGACCCTCGCGCCCTCGGCTGCCGCAGGGGTGTTGGGCTGCTGGGCAGGAAATTTGTCCGGCAGCCGGCGCAGCCGGGAGTTCATGTTGCGGATCAACAGCACGGTCGCGGTGCCCAGCACCAGGATGAGGAACAGGCCCATCGGCCCGGCCAGGCCACCGGTCCGAGTGTCCCCGAAGTTGTTCTGCGCGAGCACCTGGACGGCGGTCAGCATGGATTTCCTCCGAAATGCGGTGTCCGACCAGGGTAACCGGCCGCCGGATCAGCGGGCATGCGCCGTCTGCCGGATGCCCGCGAAGAGGTCCGACTCGGGCAGCGGGCTGTCGACCAGGGACCGGGCCAGTTCGAAGTCCTCCGTCGGCCAGGCGCGTCGCTGCAGTTCCATCGGCACCTGGAACCAGAAACCGTCCGGGTCGACCTGGGTGGCGTGGGCCCGCAGGGCGTCATCCCGGACCGGGAAGTACTCGGCGCAGTCCACCCGGGTGGTGATCCGGGGACCCTTGTCGGGGCGGTCCTCCCAGCGGGTCAGCCACTCCTCGTACGGGGACTCGGCTCCGGTGGCCAGGATCGCCTCGTGCAGCGCCAGGATCTTGCCCTTGGAGAACCCGATGTCGTAGTAGAGCTTCAGGGGCTGCCACGGCTCACCCAGCTCGGGATAGCGCTCCGCGTCGCCGGCCGCCTCGAAGGCCGCCACGCTGATCTTGTGGCACATGATGTGGTCGGGGTGCGGGTAGCCGCCGTCCTCGTCGTAGGTGGTGACGACGTGGGGCCGGAACTGACGCATCAGGCGTACCAGTGGGGCGGCGGCCACCTCGACGTCCTGGAGGGCGAAGCAGCCCTCGGGCAGCGGGGGCAGGGGGTCGCCCTCGGGCAGGCCCGAGTCGACGAAGCCCAGCCAGGCCTGTTCGACCCCGAGGATGGCGCGAGCCGCGTCCATCTCGGCTCGCCGGATGTCGGCGATGTTGGCCCACACCTCCGGCCGGTCCAGCTTGGGGTTGAGCACACTGCCGCGCTCCCCGCCGGTACACGTCACGACAAGCACGTCCACACCCTCGGCGACGTACTTCGCCATGGTGGCGGCGCCCTTGCTCGACTCGTCGTCGGGATGTGCGTGGACGGCCATGAGTCGAAGTTGCTCTGCCAACGTCGGCGCTCCTCGTCTCTGCCCAGCGGTTGACCCCCGGGGCCATCGTGGCCTGCCGGATTTCCTGCCCGGCGCGGTACCGCACCGCGCCGGCCTGTCATATTTGACACCAGCCATCATTGGCGCCGGGCAGCGAGAGACCGAGCATCCCAGAGGACCGGGCGCCCAACGGTGTGGGTACCCGCACCACCGAGTCGGGCAGGAAGGACGGACCTCCGCCATTCTTGCCCATACCGCCGACACAAACGCCAGGAGATACCCGCCGGTGACCGAGACGCACGCCACAATTCCACCGGGCGCGCCGGTGTTCCCCCCCGGCCGGTACGGACGCCGCCGGGAGCCCCGCCGCCGCCGGCCCCTGCTGACCGCGCTGCTGCTGGTCGTCCTGGTGGCCGCCCTCACCGCGGTCTCCGTCCGGCTCTACCGGCAGTACGGTGACCCCGCCTACGGCGCCCAGGTGATCACCTACACGGACATCACGGACAGGCAGGTGGTCATCGACTTCCGGGTGAACCTGCCGGAGGGCGGGTCAGCGGTGTGCCTGCTGCGGGCCCGGGACAACGCCGGTGCCGAGGTGGCCCGGGAGGAGGTCCCGGTCAGCGCGGCCCAGGGGGAACGACAGGTCACCGTTCGGCATCGACTGGCCACCAGCGCACGCCCCTTCATCGGCGAGGTCGTCCGCTGCCGACCCCCGGCCTGAGGCCGCGCTGCCTCCGGGTCTGAGCCCGCTGTCCCCCGGGTCTGGGACCGCCGGCCGCTCGGTGGGTGGCCGCCGGCCCCGCCCGGCGGACGTGATCACCGACACTCCTTGTCGTACGACACTGGTAACTTAAAGGTTCACCTGTCAGCCAGCACGCACAACCGAGGAGGACCGCCTGTGTCCAATGGCAACGAGGCGCCCGCCACCTGGCTGTCCCAGGACGCGTACGACCGCCTGAAGGCCGAGCTCGACGAGTTGATCGCCAACCGGCCGATCATCGCCGCCGAGATCAACGCCCGGCGTGAGGAAGGCGACCTGCGCGAGAACGGCGGCTACCACGCCGCCCGTGAGGAGCAGGGCAAGGCCGAGGGGCGCATCCTCTACCTGAAGGAACTGCTCCGCACGGCCCAGGTCGGTGAGGCGCCGACCGCCGACGCCGTGGCGCCCGGGATGGTCGTGACGATCTACTTCGACGACGACGCCGATGACACGGAGACATTCCTGCTCGGCTCACGCGAGATCGCCTCGACCACCGACCTCACGGTCTACAGCCCGGAGTCGGCGCTCGGCCAGGCGATCCTGGGCGGTAAGGCCGGCCAGACCTGCACCTACACCGCACCCAGCGGTGCGGACATCAAGGTGACCGTGGTCAGCTTCGAGCCGTTCTCCGGCTGACTCAGCCGCCCGCGCCAGCTAGACGCCAGCCGACGCTGACTCGGCGGCCCGCGCTGGCTTGGCGGCGGCTGGCGCCGTGACCGATGGCATCCACGCCCGGAGGCCTGACACCGGTAGGTGTCAGGCCTCCGGGGCCATGGTCACCTGATAGCCGCTGGCCCGCAGGGCACTGATCAGGGTGTCGGAGTGCTCGACCCCCCGGGTCTCCACCGACAACGCCACCTCGACCTCGCCGAGACCCAGGTGCGGGTGGGCCCGCTGGTGGACCACGTCGACCACGTTGGCCCGGTGCTCGGCGATCTCACTGAGCAGCGAAGCCAGTTGCCCCGGCCGGTCCGAGCAGCGCACCGTGATCCGCAGATAACGGCCGGCTGCCGCCAGGCCGTGCTCGATGACCCGCAGCATCAGCAGCGGATCGATGTTGCCCCCGGAGAGCACGGCCACCACCGGGGCCTGCACCTGGACGACGCCCGCCAGCAGGGCGGCCACCCCCACCGCGCCGGCCGGTTCCACCACCTGCTTGCCGCGCTCCAGCAGCATCAGCAGCGCCCGGGAGATGTCCTCCTCGGTCACGGTGACGACCTCGTCGACCAACTTGCGTACGTGGGCAAAGGTGATCTCGCCGGGCCGGCCCACCGCGATGCCGTCGGCGATGGTGGCGAAGGTGGGCAGGCGGACCGGCTCGCCGGCCAGCAGGGACGGCGGGAAGGCCGCGGCTCCGGCCGCCTGCACCCCGATCACCCGTACCTGCGGGCGGAGCGCCTTGGCCGCCACCGCCATGCCGGAGATCAATCCACCGCCGCCGATCCCGGTGACGATCGTCTCCACCTCGGGGCACTGTTCCAGGATCTCCAGGGCCACCGTGCCCTGTCCGGCGATGACGTCCGGGTGGTCGAACGGATGGATCAGCACCGCCCCGGTTCGTTCGGCGTACGCCTGCGCAGCGACCAGGGACTCGTCGACGTTGGCCCCGGCCAGTTCGACCCGGGCGCCGTACCCTTTGGTGGCGGCGACCTTCGGCAGCGGCGCGTTCACCGGCATGAAGACCGTGGCCTGGGTGCCGACCAGCCCGGCGGCCAGGGCCACCCCCTGGGCGTGGTTGCCGGCGCTGGCCGCTACCACCCCCCGGGCCCGCTCCTGCGCGGACAGCCGCGAGATCCGCACATAGGCCCCCCGGACCTTGTACGACCCGGCCCGTTGCAGGTTCTCGCACTTCAGCCAGGTCGGCCCGCCGAGCGCGGCGCTCAGCGGACGGGACGGCTCCAGCGGGGTGGTGCGGGTGACCCCGGCGATCAGTTCCCGCGCGGCCCGCACATCGTCCAGGGTGACCAGTTCCGTCATGCCCCTGATCGTGCCACCCGCCGTACCGGATGCCGGGATCGACTGGCGCGTGATCGACTCCGTTACGCCGTAGTGGCGGTATGCCACCGCCCCGCACCCCGCCATTGCGCCGAAACGGCGGCGCCAGGACCCACCCGCAACCCGCGCTATGCGCTGGCCGCGGCACCCGTCCCGACCCGGGGGTACCCGGGGGCGTGCCGGGGCCAGGGGGCCTCCATCTCGAACTGGCCGGCGACCCCTAGCAGGAGCAGCTCCGAGCCGGGGGGGCCGACCAGCTGCACGGCCAGCGGCAACCCGTCCGGACGGCGTCCCACCGGCACCACCAGGGCGGGGAGGCCGGCGACGTTCCAGGGCGCGGCGTACGGGGCGTACCGGATGCTGGTCAGCATGTTGGTCTGCCAGGAGCGGGCCGACCAGCTGGTGGCCGGCGGCGGCGCGGCGGCCAGGGCCGGGGTGAGCAGCAGGTCCACGGAGTGGTCGGTGAAGAAGCCGATGGAGCGTTCCCGCCAGGCCGTCCGGTCGGCCTCCCGGACGTACCCCCGCCGCCAGGCCCACTCGCCGAGGGCGACATGCCGGCGGCTGCGGGGTTGCAGGCTGCGCCGGTCGACTGCGGCGGCCCGCACGTCCGCGGCGGCCGCGGCGAACCAGGTGGCGATGCCCTGCAACCCCAGGGCGGTCGGATAGACCGGGTCGGCGGGGAGGGTGTCGTGACCGGCGGCGGCCAGCAGCCGCCCGGCGGCGGCGACCGCCTCCCGGTTCGGGGCGTCGGGCGAGACACCCCGCACCGGTGAGCGCAGCGAGACACCGACCCGCAGCCGCTGCGGTGGCACCAGCTTCTGCTGGGCGCGTCCGGCCAGCACCTGGAAGCCGACCGCCGCGTCGGCGACCGTGGTGCTGAGCATGCCGTGCTCGGTCAGCCCGAACCAGTCCTCCGCACCGAGTTGGCAGGGCACCACCCCACGGCCGGGCTTCAGGCCGACCAGACCACAGCAGGCCGCCGGGATCCGGATGGAGCCGAGCCCGTCGTTGCCGTGGGCGATCGGCACCAGCCCAGCCGCCACAGCCGCCGCCGCGCCACCGGAGGAGCCGCCGGGGGTACGGGCCAGGTCCCAGGGGTTGCGGGTGACCGCGCTGTCGTCGTCGGTCACCGCCCACAGGCCCAGCTCGGGCATCCGGGTCACCCCGAGGATCACCGCCCCGGCGCCACGTAGCCGGCGCACCACCTCGTGGTCGGCCTCGGCGACGGCGGTACGCACCGCGGCGGAGCCGTTCCAGGTGGGCATCCCGGCCACCGGGGTGTTCTCCTTGACCGCCACCGGCACCCCGGCCAGCGGCAGGTTGGCCAGGTCCTCCTGCTCGTCGACCTTCTCCGCCTCGGTGACCGCCTCCCCGCCGCGCACGGTACGGAACGCGGCGAGGTCGGTGTCGGCCTTGGCGATGTGGTCCAGGTGGTCGGCCAGGACCTGGGTGGCCGAGACATCTCCCCGGCGTACCCCCCGGGCGATCTGTTTGGCGGTCGCCCCCACCCAGGTCGGCATGATGTCCTGCACGGCCACCCTCCCCAGCCAGCGGTCAGCCCAGCGCCTGCTCCAGATCGGCGAGCAGGTCTTCGACCGTCTCGATGCCGACAGACAGTCGCACGAGATCGCCGGGAACTTCAAGCGGCGAGCCCGCAGCACTCGCGTGTGTCATCCGGCCCGGGTGCTCGATCAGGGATTCCACCCCGCCGAGGGACTCGGCGAGCACGAAAAGCTTCGCCCGGTTGCAGATCTCGACGGCGTGCTCCTCGCCCCCGGCGGCCCGGAAGGAGATCATTCCGCCGAACCGGCGCATCTGCTTGGCCGCCACCTCGTGGCCGGGGTGGCTGGGCAGCCCCGGGTAGAGCACCTGGGCGACCTTGGCGTGCCCCTCCAGGTACCCGGCGATCCGCTCGGCGTTGTCGCAGTGCCGATCCATCCGTACGCCCAGGGTCTTGATTCCGCGCAGGGTCAGCCAGGCGTCGAAGGGGCCGTTGACCGCACCCATCGCGTTCTGGTGGTAGCGCAGTTCCTCCCCGAGGGCGGGGTCGGCCGCGACCAGGGCGCCTCCGACCACATCGGAGTGTCCGCCGATGTACTTGGTGGTGGAGTGCACCACCACGTCGGCGCCGAGGGCGATCGGCTGTTGCAGGTACGGCGAGGCGAAGGTGTTGTCGACCACCAGCAGCGCCCCGGCGTCGTGCGCCACCCCGGCGAGGGTGGCGATGTCGGCGATGCCGAGCAGCGGGTTGGTCGGGGTCTCCAACCAGACGATCTTGGTGCTGCCGGGCCGGATCGCGGCCCGCACGGCGTCCGGGTCGGAGACCTTGGCCGGGGTGTACGACAGCCCCCACCGCTGCGCCACCTTGGCGAACAGCCGGTAGGTGCCACCGTAGGCGTCGTCCGGGATGACCACGTGGTCACCGGGGACACAGACGGTACGCAGCAGGGCGTCCTCGGCGGCCAGGCCGCTGGCGAAGGCCAGCCCGACCGGCCCGCCCTCCAGGGCGGCCAGGCACTCCTGCAGGGCATCACGGGTCGGGTTGCCGGAACGGCTGTATTCGTAGCCCTGCCGGGGTGCTCCGACGGCGTCCTGGGCGTAGGTGCTGGTCTGGTAGATCGGTGGGATCACCGCGCCGGTGCGGGCCTCGGGGTCCTGGCCGGCGTGGATGGCTAGCGTGTCAAAACCGTGACTCATGCCCGGAACGTTAGTCCTCCAGTCCGTCCCAACGGACGGAACCTGTCACCCGGGCGGTCATATCGATCATGGTGGGGCTTTGTCACCATGCGGGGAACCCGCCGACGGGATCTTGCCCGGCCGGCGACCGTACCCTGAGGAGAGCCCGTGGCCCGTGTCCTGCGCCGCCGTTTCCTGGCTGCGGCGGCCGTCTGTGTCCTGACCACGGCCGGTGGGCTGCTGGCACCGCCGGGTCCGGCGTTCGCGGCCGGGAAGTTCGCCCCGGCTCCGGGGGCCGCGGTGGCCGACAGCTGGATAGTGGTGCTGCGGGGCGACGCCACCCGGGATGTCGACGGCAGCGCCCGTTCGCTGCTGCGCCGGCACCCCGGCGCGCTGGCCGCCAGTTACCGGTCCGCGTTGCCGGGTTTCACGGCACGGATGTCCACCGCGGACGCCCGTCGGCTCAGCCAGGAGCCGCAGGTGGCGTACGTGGCCCAGGACGCCTTGCTGCTCCCGCAGGCCACCCAGACCAACCCGCCCTGGCACCTGGACGCCCTGGACCAGCACGGTGGGGCCTTCGACGGCTCGTACGCCTACGACACCACCGGCCAGGGGGTGCACGTCTACGTCATGGACAGCGGGATGCGGCACACCCACACGGACTTCGGCGGCCGGGCCACCGGGGACGTCAACTTCGTGCCGCAGGGCATCGACCAGTGGGGCACCGGCGACTGCTCCGGGCACGGCACCCAGGTGGCCGGCCTGATCGGCGGCACCGTGCACGGGGTGGCCAAGGGCGTACGCCTGCACACCGTCCGGGTGGGTGGCTGCACCCCCGGGCAGGTCTCCTGGGCCATCTCCGCACTCGACTGGATCGTCACCAACGCGGTCCGGCCGGCGGTGGTGAACATGAGCCTGGCGACGACCGCGAACCAGGCCCTCGACGACGCCGTCAACGCGGTGCTCACCGCCGGCATCCCGGTGGTCGCCTCCGCCGGTAACCACGGACAGAACGCCTGCGGCTACTCCCCCGCCCGAGTGCCGGACGTGATCACCGTGGGTATGGTGCACGCCCTGCGGGACCGGCTGCCCAACTCGAACTTCGGCCCGTGCGTGGACCTGTTCTCCTTCGGCGAGCAGGTCCGCACCGTCACCGCGGCCAGCGACACCTCCACCACCACCGGTTTCGGCGGCACCTCGGCGGCGGCGCCCCTCGTCACCGGGGCGGTGGCCCGCTACCTGCAACGCTTCCCCACCGCCTCGCCCCGGACCGTCGCCGCGCGGCTGGCCGACGAGGCCACCCGGGACCGGATCACCGACCCGGCTGGCTCGCCCAACCTGGTGCTGTACGTCGACCCGGGCGGGCCGGGCAACGACGGCTTCTCCGGACGGTACGCCGACGTCAACGGCGACGGCCGCGACGACATCGTCAGCTTCACCCGGGGCGCCCAGCCCGAGGTGCACGTGGCACTGTCCAACGGCGCCAGCTTCGGCGCGGCCACCCGCTGGCACACCTACTTCGCCGCCGGGCAGGAGTTCCCGATGCTCGCCGACGTCAACGGCGACGGCCGTGACGATCTGATCACCTTCACCCGGGGCGACGCGGCGGACGTCTATGTCGCCCTCTCCACCGGCACCTCCTTCGGGCCCTCCCAGCTCTGGCACACCTGGTTCGCCGCCTTCAAGGAGACCCCGGTGGTCGGTGACTTCAACGGTGACGGGCGGGCCGACATCGCGACCTTCGTCCGGGAGAACGTCCGGGACGTCTACGTCGCCCTCTCCAACGGCACCCAGTTCGTCGGCACCAGCGTGCGCTGGCACGACAACTTCGTCGGCGACGACGATGTCCCGCTGGTCGGGGACGTCAACGGGGACGGCCGGGACGACATCATCGCGGTCGACCGGTTCACCGGTACGGCGGCGAGCGTCGGCCTCTCCACCGGCAGCGGTTTCGTGCTGGCGTACCAGTGGCTCGACTACTTCCTCAACCTCGGCAGCAGCGAGGTGCCGCTGGTCGGCGACTTCGACGGCGACGGACGCGATGACCTGGCCGCGGTCAACCTCAACGGGCAGTACGCCGACGTGGCCCTCTCCGCCGGCAACCACTTCCTGCCGCGTACCCGCTGGGCCTGGACCCTCCCGGGCGGCGGCGCGATCCCGGGGGCCGGCGACTTCACCGGCGACGGGCGGGCCGACCTGGTCGCCTTCAGCCGGGGGGCGATGGCCCACGTGCACGTGGTCCGGTCGCACAACGGGGGCTACTTCACCGACCTGCGCCGCTGGCACGACAACTTCGCCGGGGGCACCGCCATCCCGATGCCCGCCAGCCTGTGGTGAGCCACGGGACCGGAGAGTTGCCCTAGCCTGGGGCGATGGCGGGCTGCGTGTTCTGCGGGATCGTGGCGGGCGAGGTGCCGGCCTTCCGGGTCGTGGACGAGCCGGCCGGGATGGCCTTCCTGGACACCCGGCCGGTGTTCAAGGGGCATGTGCTGGTGGTGCCCCGTACCCACCTGGTAGCCCTGGCCGACCTGCCGCCGGAGTCACTGCCCGACTACTTCGGGCTGGTCCAGCGGCTGGCCGTCGCGGTCGAGGCCGGGCTGGGTGCGGGCGGCACCTTCGTGGCGATGAACAACAGGGTGTCCCAGTCCGTGCCGCACCTGCACACCCACGTGGTGCCCCGGACCAAGGGTGACGGCCTGCGCGGCTTCTTCTGGCCGCGTACCCGCTACGCCGACGACACCGAGGCCACCTCGTACGCCGACCGGATCCACGCCGCCCTGCCCTGACATCCCCGACCTCGTACCCGAAATTGTTCGTTCAGGTTCTTTTCCCGCTACCGAACAAATTCGATTTTGTTCGGTACAGTTAAATCCGCCCTGACGAACAAAATCTTGGAGTCACCGTGCCAGGCCCAGGACGCCCGAGCCGTGCTGAGGTTCACCGCCGGATGGAAGAGGCGGTCCAGGAGCTACGGGACCAGTTCGGCGGCCTTCCCCGCCCCGGCGAGGCTGCCGACATCTGGTCCGACATCTGGCACCAGGAGGCCCACAACAGCACCGCGATCGAGGGCAACACCCTGATCCTGCACGAGGTCGAGAAGCTCCTCGACGAAGGCCGGGCGATCGGCGCCAAACCGCTGCGCGACTACATGGAGGTCCAGGGGTACGCGGAGGCCGCTAAGTGGGTCTACGGCCAGGCGCTGGAGCCTGGCGACTGGCAGGACGGCTCCCTCGTGTCGATGCAGGAGATCCGACACATCCACTACCTGGCCATGACCCCGGTATGGACCGTGGCACCGCATCCACACGCCCTCGACGCCGAGGCCCCAGGCAACTTCCGGCAGCACGAAATCGCCAGATTCCCTGGCGGCATGAAGCCCCCGCCCTGGCCCGAGGTGGATTCCCTCCTCCGAAGCTGGGTGGACACCACCGAAACACTGCGCACCGACAGCGAGGTGCCACTCGCGGAACGCTTGGGCGTGATTCATCACCGCTTCGAGGTCATTCATCCGTTCCTGGACGGCAACGGCCGCGCGGGACGGCTGGTCCTGAGCCTTCTGCTCGGCCGGCTCGGCTATCCACCGGCCATCATCTACAAGCGCGACCGCAGCCGGTACCTGACTGCCTTGCAGCGAGCCGACCAGGGTGACCCGGGCGCCCTGGGGGAGTTGATCGCCCGCAGCGTCACCGGGAACATCCACCGCTTCCTGATACCAGCCGCCGCGGATTCGGCACACCTCGTGCCACTGCCGGCTCTCGCCACCAGTGAACTGTCGGAAGCCGCCCTTCGGGTTGCGGCGAGCCGTGGACGCCTGCGGGCGGTCAAGGGGGACGACGGTGCCTGGCGGAGCAGCCGGAGCTGGGTGCAGGAGTACGCGCGGACCCGGTGGCGGCGGGGGCGGGCCTGACCGTTGGCGGGGCGGGTAAGGAAGTGGGGTCCGCCGGTGTTGCAGGCGGGGAAGGTACGAAAGGAGTTCCACCGTGTTCCTCCGCCGCATGAAGGCCGAGATGATCTCCCCCGACCAGGCCCTGCCCGGCCGTCTGATCGCGATGCCGGTCGCCGACCGGCACGAGGTGCTCGGCACCCCGCTGAAGGGTCCGTTCCCCGAGGGTTTGCAGGTCGCGGTGTTCGGGATGGGGTGTTTCTGGGGCGCCGAGAGGTTGTTCTGGTCCCTGCCGGGCGTTTACACCACCTCGGTCGGTTACGCGGGGGGCTACACCCCGAATCCGACCTACGAGGAGGTCTGCTCCGGGATGACCGGGCACGCCGAGGTGGTCCAGGTGGTCTACGACCCGGCCCGGATCAGTTTCGAGGACCTGCTCAAGGTCTTCTGGGAGAACCACGATCCCACCCAGGGGATGCGCCAGGGCAACGATGTGGGCACCCAGTACCGCTCGACCATCTACGCCACCAATGACGACCAGTTGGCGACCGCCCAGACCTCCCGGGACGCCTTCGCCCCGATCGTGGCCCGCGCCGGCAAGGGTGAGATCACCACGGAGATCGGACGGCTCGGTGACTACTACCTGGCCGAGGATTACCACCAACAGTATTTGGCTCCGACCAAGAACCCGAACGGTTATTGCAACCATGGCCCCAATGGCATGACTTGTCCGGTTGGTGTAGCCAAGACGGCCTAGAACCGCAGGCCATCGGGCTTACGGCCCGGTGGCCTGCGCCGCCAACCCTCAAGATCTGTACAGACTTCGCGCCAGTGACTGCCTATACTTCGAGCATGACTGTCGTGCCGTTCACCGACGCCCGCAACCGCCTCTCGGAACTCATCGACGAGGTGACCTCGACCCACGAGCGGATAGAGATCACCAAGCACGGCCACGCCGCCGCGGTGCTCATCTCCGCCGACGATCTCGCGGCATTGGAGGAGACTCTGGAAGTCCTATCCAGCGCCGAGGCCATGCGGCAACTTGCCGAATCCAAGGCGGCCGTCGAGGCCGGTGACGTCCTCGACGCCGACGAACTCGCGGCGCTGATGGCAAAGCGGTCGAAGCAGGCACGGTGACTGGCGCTGCCCCCGACCGCTACCGACTTCAGGTCACCGGCCCGGCCGCACGCGCCTTGGCCGGACGGCTGCCAGAGAAAATCGCCGCCGCGGTCTACGAGTTCATCACCACCGCTCTCCTCGACAACCCGCATCGCGTCGGCAAACGGCTGCTTCTGCCGCCGTTCGAGGGGACTTGGTCGGCCAGGCGCGGCACGTACCGCGTTCTCTACGAAATCGACGAGGACTACCGCCTCGTGACCGTGACGGCCATCGAGTACCGCGCCGACGCCTACCGGTCGCGTTGACTCAAAGGCGCGCGAATCAGTAGATCACTGTTCGTCAGGGTCCCCGAAGCGCACTGAGCGCGTCTCGCGACCTACGGGAGGGGACCGTGGCGTCACGATCCCCTCCCGCCACCACGAACGGTGCGTACCCGCGGTCGACCGTGTCGACGGCCAGGTCCGAGAAGACCAGCGAGAGGTTGTGGCCATGTCGTCGAATGCGGCCTGAATCTCGTCGATGTCCACGCCCGCATCATCGCAACGGTCCTGAACGAGGCCGTGGGAGCCCTCGCTGGCGAACCGGGCCCCGCTGATCTTTGGGGCGTTCGTCACAGGGCCCGGCCCCTCCCGACTGGGACATCCGGGCACGATTCGGCAGAGGGCCCCCAGGCCTCGAACATGAGGCAGCCAGGGTTACGCGGGGCGCGGATTCTAGCAAGTCTGTTACATGACTGTCATTGTCTCAACAGGCAGACTGCAACATCCTCTGGCAGCATGTTTTGACATGTGCGGACTGGCTGGGGAATTCCGAACGGACGCGACGCGCGCCGATGTCGTCGCGGTGGAGCGGATGGCCGCCACGATGTGCGACCGCGGGCCCGACGGCAGCGGAGTGTGGTCCAACGGCCCGGTCGCGCTCGGTCATCGACGCCTGAAGATCATCGACCTGTCGGCGGCCAGCGGCCAACCCATCGTGGACTCGGCCACCGGGCTGTCGGCCGTCTTCAACGGCTGCATCTACAACTACCGTGAGCTGCGCGCCGAACTGTCGGCCAAGGGCCACCGGTTCTTCTCGACCGGGGACAGCGAGGTAGTGGTCAAGGCGTACGCCGAGTGGGGGCTCGACTTCGTCGACCACCTGATCGGGATGTTCGCCGTGGCGATCACCGAGCGGGACAGCGGGCGCCTGGTGCTGGCCCGGGACCGGCTCGGCATCAAGCCGCTCTACCTGGCCGAATCCTCCGGGGTGGTGCGGTTCGCCAGCACCCTGCCGGCCCTGCTGGCCGGCGGCGACGTGGACACCACGATCGATTCGGTGGCCCTGGCCCACTATCTCAGCTTCCACAGCATCGTGCCGCCGCCGCGCACCATCCTGCGCGGGGTCCGCAAGCTGCCCCCGGCCACCGTCCGGGTGTACGAGCCCGACGGCCGCAGCCACGAGCGGGTCTACTGGAGCCCGCCCTTCCTGCGTCGGGCCGAGCATGCCGACTGGTCCGAGAAGGACTGGCAGGACGCCCTGCTCGAATCCCTGACCACGGCCGTACGCCGCCGGATGGTGGCCGACGTGCCGGTAGGTGTGCTGCTCTCCGGTGGTCTGGACTCCAGCCTGGTGGTGGCGCTGCTGGCCGGTGAGGGGCAGCGGGGCCTGTCCACCTTCTCCATCGGCTTCGACGCGGTCGGGGGTCGGGAGGGCGACGAGTTCCGCTACTCCGACATCGTCGCCAAGACCTTCGACACCGACCACCACCAGATCCGGGTGGCCGCCCGGGATCTGGTGCCGCCCCTGGAGGCCGCCGTCGCGGCGATGGGCGAACCGATGGTCAGCCACGACTGTGTGGCCTTCTACCTGCTCAGTCAGGAGGTGTCCCGGCACGTCAAGGTGGTGCAGTCCGGCCAGGGCGCCGACGAGATCCTCGGGGGCTACCACTGGTATCCGCCGCTGGCGCGGGTCGACCGCGAGCAGGCCCTCGACACGTACGCCCGGGCGTTTTTCGACCGCGACGCGGCCGGACTGGCCCAGGTGCTCAACCCCGACTGGCTGGCCGAGGGGGACCCGGCGCGGGAGTTCGTCGCCGTGCACCTGTCCGCCCCCGGCGCGCAGACCGCCGTCGACGCCGGTCTGCGCATCGACACCCAGATCATGCTGACCGATGACCCGGTCAAGCGGGTCGACAACATGACCATGGCGCACGGGCTGGAGGCCCGGGTGCCCTTCCTGGATCACGAGTTCGTGGAACTGGCCGCCGCCTGCCCGCCCGAGCTGAAGCTCGCCCAGGGCGGCAAGGGGGTCCTCAAGGAGATCGGCCGCCGGGTGCTGCCGCACGAGGTGATCGACCGGCCTAAGGGGTACTTCCCGGTGCCGGGGCTGACCCACCTGGAGGGCAAGCTCCTGGACCGGGTGCGGGACGCCCTGTACGCGCCCGAGGCCCGCCGCCGCGACCTGTTCCGCACCGATTACGTCAACGCCCTGCTCGACGCCCCAAACGCCGAACTGACCCCGTTGAACGGAAACAAGCTGTGGCAACTCGGACTCCTGGAAATGTGGCTCCAGAGCCACGGAATCGACTGACCGTGACGGACACACTGGCCACCGGAACGGCTAGGGCCGACCGGGGCCGGGGACGGCGGTACGAGCGGGTCGGGCCGGGTGGCGACCCGGTCGCCGTGGCCGCCGGCACCGAACCCGGCGAAGACGAGGAGGGAACGCGCGGCGACGACGGCGTCGTGCTGGACTGCGGTTGGGGGCGGCTGGTCTTCGGCCAGACCTTCCACGATCAGGCCGCCGTCGCCGACGTACTGCGCTCCGAGGCGGCCGGTGCCCGGGACATCTGCATCTACCTGCGTGATCCCCATGTGCTGGTCTCCCGGCTGCCGGATGAGCTGTTCATCGACCCCTCGCTGACCTACCGGCTGCCGCTGCCCGGCTCCCGACCGGAGGCCACCGGGAAGAGCGGCACCGTCGAGATTCCCACCCTCCCGGAGGGCGCAGCGGAGCTGCCCGGGGTACGCATCCGCCGGCTGCGCGACGCCGCCGACGCGGAGGCGGTCAACCGGATCTACGCGGCCAACGGCATGGTCACCGCACCGGTCGAGATCCTGGTGGACAACGCCGCCACCGACCGCTTCCTGCACCTGGTGGCGGAGGCGACGACCGGCGAGATCGTCGGCACCATCACCGGGGTGGACCATGTCGCGGTCTTCGACGACCCGGACAACGGCGCCAGCCTGTGGTGCCTGACGGTCGACTTCAACCAGGCCCCGCCGGGCACCGGGCAGGCCCTGATCACCGAGTTGGCCGCCCGGCTGGTCGCCCGGGGTCGGGCGTACGTGGACCTGTCGGTGCTGGCCGAGAACGTCGGCGCGATCCGGCTCTACGAGCGGCTCGGCTTCTACCGCACCTCGACCCTCTGTGTGAAGCGCAAGAACCCGATCAACGAGCGGCTGTTCCTGCCGGCCATGCCGGCCGGGTACGACCAGCTCAACCCATACGCGAAGATCGTCGCCGACGAGGCCATGCGGCGGGGCATTCGGGTGGAGGTGACCGACCCCCAGTGGGGTGAGTTGCGGCTGTCCACCGGTGGCCGGACGATCCTCACCCGGGAGTCGCTGTCGGAGTTGACCTCGGCGGTGGCGATGAGCCGCTGCGACGACAAGCGGGTCACCCGGCGGATCCTGGCCGAGGCCGGGCTCAGCGTGCCGCGGGGACGCACCGCCAGCGGGGACGCCGCCGACGTCGAGTTCCTGGCCGAGGTGGGCGAGCTGGTCGTCAAGCCGGCCCGGGGCGAGCAGGGCAACGGCATCACCGTGGGGGTCAAGACCCCGGAGGCCCTGGCCGCCGCGATCGAGTTGGCCGCCCGGTACTGCACGGAGGTGCTGCTGGAGGAGTTGTGCGCCGGTGAGGACCTCCGGGTGGTCATGATCGATCACGAGGTGGTCGCCGCCGCCGTACGCCGGCCGGCCTCCGTCACCGGTGACGGGGTGCACGACATCGCCGAGCTGATCGAACGGCAGAGCCGCCGCCGGGCCGCGGCCACCGGCGGGGAGTCCCGCATCCCGCTGGACGACATCACCCGGGACGTGGTCGCCGAGGCCGGTTACGAGCTGCACGACATCCTGCCCGAGGGGCAGGTGCTGGCCGTACGCCGCACCGCCAACCTGCACACCGGGGGCACCATCCACGACGTCACCGGCGAGCTGCATCCGGTGATCGCCGAGGCGTGCGTGGCCGCCAGCCGGGCCCTGGACATCCCGGTCACCGGTCTGGATCTGCTGACCCCGGCCCCCGATCGACCCGAGCACGTCTTCATCGAGGCCAACGAGCGGCCCGGGTTGGCCAACCATGAGCCGCAGCCCACCGCGGAGCGCTTCGTGGATCTCCTCTTTCCCGGGACGCGGGCACCGCAACGGCTGTGGACTCCGGCGGGTGCGGCACCATCGGGGGCATGACCGTACGCAAGACCATCCCGCTCCCCCTAGACCTGGACTACCTGCGCCAGGTGCTGCTCGAACTGCTGGACATTCCCAGCCCTTCCGGGCGTACCGACCATGTGCAGCAGTACGTAGGTGAGCGTCTGTCGGCGCTCGGCATCCCGTCGACGCTGACCCGCCGAGGGGCGCTCAGCGCCTGCCTGCCCGGCCCTCGGGAGCACGGGGCGGACCGGGCGATCGTGGTGCACACCGACACCATCGGCGGGATGGTCAAGCGGCTCAAGGAGAACGGCCGGCTGGAACTCAAGCCGATCGGTACGCACAGCGCCCGGTTCGCCGAGGGAGCCCACGTCCGGATCTTCACCGACGACCTGGAACGGGTGATCACCGGTCAGGTGCTCCCCCTGAAGGCCAGCGGCCATCGCTACAACGAGGCCGTCGACGAGCAGGGCATCGGCTGGGATCAGGTCGAGGTACGCGTCGACGAGCCGGTGGAGGACATCGACGGCCTGCGGGCACTCGGCATCGACGCGGGCGACTTCGTGGCCTTCCTGCCCAACCCGACCGTCACCCCCAGCGGGTACGTCAAGTCCCGCCACCTGGACGACAAGGCCGGGGTGGCTGCGGTGCTCACCGCGATCAAGGCGATGGTCGACGCGGGGGTGCAGCCGGCCGTCACCGCGCACCTGCTGATCACGGTGACCGAGGAGATCGGCCACGGTGCCTCGCACGGCCTGGACCCGGACGTCGCCGAGATCGTCTCGGTGGACGCCGCGGTGGTCGCCCCCGGGCAGCAGTCCCGGGAGGACGCCGCCACCCTGGCCATGGGCGACGGGGTGGGCCCCTTCGACTATCACCTGACCCGCAACCTGGCCGCCATCGCCCGGGAGCACGAGGTGGACCTGGTCCGCGACGTCTTCGACTACTACCGCTCGGACGTGGCGGCGGCGGTGGAGGCCGGGGCCCACGCCCGGGTGGCCCTGCTCGGTTTCGGTGTCGACGCCACCCACGGTCACGAACGCACCCACCTGGAAGGGCTGCGGCAACTGGCCCAACTGCTCTGTCTCTACCTCCAGAGCGACCTGGTCTTCCCCGAGTGGGACGCCGAGCCGGAGGGTGACCTGGCGAACTTCCCCTCCCTGTCGGTGCAGCCGGCCAACGAGGACGGCCCCCGCGAGGGCCCGATCGGCATAGCCCCCGGCTCGTGAGGTGGCCCGGCATTCCCGGCCGGCCTGTGATCGAAATCCGTTGCCGCCGACCCCGGCCGTGGATAACGTGACGGGTACACGGGAAAGGAGGTGGTCCAGACTTGTATAGCAATCGGACTCGTGAGGTGGCTGTCCGCTAGCCGCTGTCCTCGACAGTGACCGTCTGATCCAGGCGGGCAGTAAGAAGTCGTCGAGACCGTGTGGCAGCGGTGCGGCGAAACCACGACAAGCCACCCGACCCCCGGGGTGCCGACCCAGTCCAGTCGGCCCGCCTCAGCGCGGAAGCCCCGGGGGTCGCTTCATGTCAGCGGAGGCCAGGGTGTCCATGCGTGAGCTGGTGGTGCTCGGTACGGCCAGCCAGGCCCCGACCCGGGCCCGCAACCACAACGGGTACGTGCTGCGCTGGGACGACGAGGTGATCCTCTTCGACCCGGGTGAGGGCAGCCAGCGGCAACTGCTGCACACCACGGTCACCGCCACCGACCTGACCCGGATCTGCATCACCCACTTCCACGGCGACCACTGCCTCGGCCTGCCCGGCACCATCCAGCGGCTCTCCCTGGACCGGGTCTCCCGGCCGGTGGCGGTGCACTTCCCGGCCGAGGGTGCGGAATACTTCGCCCGACTGCGGCACGCCAGCTCCTTTTACGAGACCGCCGAGCTGGCGGTGACCCCGATCGAGGCGGACGGGCAGCGCATCGCGTTGCGCTGCGGCACCCTGGAGGCCCGCCGACTGCGGCACCCGATCGACACGTACGGCTATCGGCTGGTGGAACCGGACGGCTGCCGGATGCTGCCGGAGCGGCTGGCCGCGTACGGCATCGCCGGGCCGGCCGTCGGCGAGTTGCAGCGCGTCGGCCACCTGGACCTCGACGGGCGGCGCGTCACCCGCGACGAGGTTAGCGTGCCCCGACCCGGGCAGCGGTTCGCCTTCGTGATGGACACCGGCCTCTGCGACGGGGTGTACGCCCTGGCCGAGCACGCCGACCTGCTGGTGATCGAGGCGACCTTCCTGGAGTCGGAGGCGGCCCTGGCCGCCGAGGTCGGGCACCTGACCGCCGCCCAGGCCGCCCGGGTGGCCACCGAGTCCGGGGTACGCCGTCTGGTGCTCACCCACTTCTCCCAGCGCTACCCCGACCTGCGTCGCTTCGCCGAGGAGGCCCGCGCCCACTTCGACGGCGACCTGGTGATCGCCGAGGATCTGACCACCGTGCAGGTCCCGCCCCGGCGGGTACCCTCGGCCGGGTGACTGTCACGCTGCGTGCCGCTACCGCTGACGACATCGCGGCGGTGGGACGGCTGCACCAGCGTTCCCGGGTCGCCGCGTACTCCTCGATCCTGCCGCCGGAGGCCCTGGCCGACCCGACACCGCAGGCGTTGGCCGACTACTGGACGCTCCGGTGGAGCTATGAGCTGACCGACCACCGGATGACCGTGGCCGAGCGGGACGGCACCCTGGTCGGCTTCAGTTACCTCGGGCCGGACGACGAGGAGGACCCGGACACCGGCCTGCTCAACGCCATCCACCTGGAGCCGGCAGAGCGGGGTCGGGGCATCGGTCGGGCCCTGATGATCGACGCCCTGACCGCCATGGGGCGGCGCGGTTGGCGCCGCGCGGTGCTCTGGGTGCTGAGCGACAACGCGCCCGCCCGCCGCTTCTACGAGCGCGGCGGCTGGCAGCGGACCGGGCTGGAACGCGACGACATGATCGGCAACGTGAGCGTCCGGCAACTGCGCTACACCCGCGCTTTGGGGTAAGGAAGGGCCCCTTATTAACGCCTACGGTAGAGGAAGGGCCCCCTATTAACACTCGATCTAGCGACTGCCGGCCGGGTGTTAACAAGGGGCCCCTGCTATGCATGAGGCGTTAAAAGGGGGCCCTTCCTTCCACCTCAGCGGGCGCCGAGGTGGGCGAGCAGGTCCTGACGGGTGAGAACGCCCTTGGGCTTGCCGTCGATCAACACCAGGGCGGCGTCGGACTTCTCCAGCAGGTTGACGGCCTCGCTGACCGGCTGACCACCGCCGACCATCGGCAGCGGCGGGGCCATGTGCCGCTCGATCGTGTCGTGCAGCTGGGCCTGGCCGGTGAACAGAGCGTCGAGCAGGTCCCGCTCGGCGATCGAACCGGCCACCTCGCCGGTCACCACCGGGGGTTCGGCCTTGAGCACCGGCAACTGCGAGACGCCGTACTCCCGCATGTAGTCGACCGCGTCCCGGACCGTCTCGGTCGGGTGGACGTGCACCAGCTCGGGCAGGCCGCCCGGCTTACCGGCCAGCGCCTCGGCCACGGTCGGCTCGGAGCCGGAGTTGTCGAGGAAGCCGTACCGGGCCATCCAGGTGTCGTTGAAGATCTTGGAGAGGTAGCCCCGGCCGCCGTCCGGCAGCAGCACCACGATCACGTCGTCCGGGCCGGCGGAACGAGCCACCTCCAGCGCGGCCACCGCCGCCATTCCGCAGGAGCCGCCGACCAGCAGCCCCTCCTCGCGGGCCAGCCGCCGGGTCATCTCGAAGGACTGCTTGTCCGAGACCTCGATGATCTGGTCGGCCACGCTGCGGTCGTAGGTCTCCGGCCAGAAGTCCTCACCGACCCCCTCGACCAGGTACGGCCGGCCGGTGCCCCCGGAGTAGACCGAGCCCTCCGGGTCCGCGCCGATGACCTTCACCGTCCCGCCGGAGGCCTCCTTGAGGTACCGGCCGATGCCGGAGATGGTGCCGCCGGTACCGACGCCGGCCACGAAGTGGGTGATCCGACCCTCGGTCTGCTTCCACAGCTCCGGGCCGGTCACCTCGTAGTGCGAACGGGGGTTGGCCGGGTTGGCGTACTGGTTGGGCTTCCAGGCCCCCGGGATCTCCCGGGCCAGCCGGTCGGAGACGTTGTAGTACGAGCGGGGGTCCTCCGGCGCGACCGCGGTCGGGCAGACCACCACCTCGGCGCCGTACGCCCGCAGCACGTCCTGCTTGTCCTGGCTGACCTTGTCGGGGCAGACGAAGACACACTTGTAGCCCTTGAGCTGGGCCACCAGGGCCAGCCCGACCCCGGTGTTGCCACTGGTCGGCTCGACGATGGTGCCGCCGGGCTTGAGGATGCCGGCCGCCTCGGCGTCCTCCACCATGCGCAGGGCGATCCGGTCCTTCACCGACCCGCCGGGGTTGAGGTACTCCACCTTCGCCAACACGGTGGCCTGGATGCCCTCGGCCACATTGCGCAGCCGTACCAGCGGGGTGTTGCCGATCAGCTCGACGACGTTGTCGTAGTACTGCACCTCGTTGTGCCCTTCTCCTTCGACGCCGGCGCCGCAGGCCTGGCGGGGGGTGTCTGCCGTGAAATTCCCGCGCCAAGGGTACGTCGGTCAGGGCACCACGTGACCGGGGACCACGGTGCTGGTGCGCGCCTCCCATTCCAGGAAGCGTTCGGTCTCGGCCAGCACGGCCCCGGCCAGCCAGGTCACCATCACCGCGTCGTCGATCAACCCGAACACCGTCAGGAACAACTCCGGGACCGCGTCGACCGGGGAGACGATGTACGCCGTCGCCGCCGTCATCATCGCCAACCTCAGGCCCCCGTCGTACCGGCCGCGGGCGGTGGCGGCGATCATCCTGGGCAGCGCGCCGATCCGCGCGCCGAGCGACGGTCCACCCCGGGCACCAGCGGTCAGGGCCCGGCCCAGGGCCACGAAGGCGGCACCCCGCTTCAACGTCCTTGCCATCGTCGTGCTCCTCTCCACGTGCAGCGTGACGCCTGGACGCAACACCCTGCCATCAAATACCCAGACGGGTCGGATTCCAGGCACCGGGGTGCGCTCGCGAGCACCGCAGAAGGTCGTACCGCCGCGCTAATGTCGCTGTATGGGGGCCGTTGGTTCTGTCTTACCCGAACGTCCGCGTTGGCCGCGCGCCTGGCGGGTGGCCCGGGTGGCCGCGCTCGGCACCGGCGCCACCGCGGCGGCTGCGGCGGCGGCGACCGGCGTACTGCTCGGGCAGGCCCGCCAGGCCCGCCGCATCATTCCGATGGCCGAGGCACCGCCACCCCGCTGTGACGGAGTCTACGGGGCCAAGTTTCCCGGCCCGCCGCTCACCATGGTCGTGCTCGGCGACTCCATCGCCGCCGGCTACGGCGTGCACCGCCGCCGAGAGACCCCCGGCGCCCTGCTGGCCACCGGCCTGTCCCGGCGACTCCAGCGTCCCGTACGCCTGCACCGCTTCGCGGTGGTGGGTGCCATCTCCGCCAGCCTCAAGTTTCAGGTCGAGGCGGCTCTGGAGTGCGACCCGGATGTCGCCGTCATCCTGATCGGCGGCAACGACGTGACGAACCGTGCCCCCCTCGGACTGGCCGTGCGTCACCTCGTCGAGGGGGTTCGGGCACTGCGCGCGGCCGGTGCCGAGGTGGTCGTCGGCACCTGCCCCGACCTGGGCACGATCCGTCCCATCAAGCCACCCCTGCGCTGGCTGGCCCGCCGGTGGAGCCGCCAGCTCGCCGCCGCCCAGACCGTGGCCGTGGTCTCGGCCGGTGGCTGGACGGTCTCTTTGGGCAACCTGCTGGGGCCCCGCTTCACCGCCGAACCGGGGCGAATGTTCGCCTGGGACCGGTTCCATCCCTCCGCGGAGGGGTACGCCGTGGCCGCCGCCGCCATCCTGCCCACGGTGCTCGCCGCACTCGGTCACGGAGCGGATCGCAGGCCTTCGCCAACCCGCGTCGAAGGCGTACGGTCATTGCCGAGGGCCGCTCACGAAGCGGCGAGGCATCCGGGTACGGAGGTCAGCGGCACGCAGGTTCGTGGCAGTGAGAGCGGTCCCGGTGGCCGCTGGGCGCAACTGCGTCGCCGGGGGCTGTTCGGCATCGGCGCGATGTCATCGCCGACCGGTGCCGACTCACCCGCAGTGGAGGAACTCAGATGATCGACCGGACGAGGCTCGCGTACACCAGGGCTGCCCGGGCTGGGGCAGCGCGATGACCAGCAACGTGCCCGGGGGCCGGGTGGCCGGCTGGCTGGCCCGTACGGCCGCCGCCTCGCTGCTCGCCGGCACCCTGGGCGGCGCGGCGGTGCTCGCCGGTCAGGCCGTGGTGGCCCGCAGCCGCCGCTACGCCCAACCCGAACTGGGTCTCGCACTGCGGGCCACGGTCGGCCGCGTCGACGCCCCGCCGCTGCGGCTGGTGCTGCTCGGTGACTCCTCCGCCCTGGGGGTCGGTGTCGATCGTCTCGGCGACACCATCGGCGGGCAGTTGGCCGAGTTGCTGGCGGAGGGTCCGGCCGGGCGCCAGGTGCGGCTGTCCAGTGTCGGTGTCTCCGGGTCGCGCTCCACCGACCTGGCGACCCAGGTCGCCCGGGCGTTGCTCGGCGCGCAGCCGGACGTGGCGGTCATCCTGATCGGGGCGAACGACGCCACCACCCTGCGCAGGCCCTCGGAGGCCGCCGCCTACCTGGGTGCGGCCGTGCACCGGCTCCGCCAGGCCGGGGTGGAGGTCGTCGTCGGCACCTGCCCGGACCTGGGCGCGGTGCCGGCCATCGCCCCGCCCCTGCGGCAGGTGGTCGGCTGGGTGGGCCGCCAGGTCGGCCGGGCGCAGACCAAGGCGGTCCTCGACGCCGGGGGTGCGGTGGTCGACCTGGCCGCCGAGACCGGGCAGGTGTTCCGCGCCGATGCCGGCACCTTCTGTCACGACGGCTATCACCCCTCCGCCGACGGGTACCGCGTCTGGGCCCACGCCCTGCTGCCGGCGGTGGCCGCCGCAGCGGCCGTCACCCAACGCCGCTGACCCTCGCCGGCGACTTCCACGACAAGTTACTCGCGGGTTAACGTTGGGTCATGCCGATTGAGTCGCCACGCGATGCCGTGATCGTCGCCACCACCCGCTCACCCATCGGTCGGGCCCACAAGGGGTCCCTCCGTGATGTTCGTCCGGACGACCTCGCCGCCACCATCGTGCAGGCGGCCCTGGACAAGATCCCCCAGCTCGACCGGCAGGAGATCGACGACCTCTACCTGGGTTGCGGCCTGCCCGGCGGCGAGCAGGGCTTCAACATGGCCCGGGTGGTCGCCGTCCTGATGGGCCTCGACCGCCTGCCGGGTGCGACCCTGACCCGGTACTGCGCCTCCTCCCTGCAGACCACCCGGATGGCGATGCACGCGATCCGGGCCGGCGAGGGGGACGTGTTCATCTCCGCCGGTGTCGAGGCCGTCTCCCGGTACGCCCGGGGTAGCTCCGACGGCCTGCCCTCGGAGGCGCAGGCCCTGCTGGGCCGTTGGGAGAACCCCCGCTTCGCCGAGGCCCAGCAGCGTTCCAAGGACCGCTCCGAGGCCGAGGCCCCGGTCTGGAGCGACCCCCGCGAAGAGGGCGCCCTCCCGGACGTCTACCTCGCTATGGGGCAGACCGCGGAGAACCTGGCCCAGGTGTACGACATCTCCCGCGCCGACATGGACGCCTTCGGTGTACGCAGCCAGAACCTGGCCGAGAAGGCCATCGCGGACGGTTTCTGGGCCCGCGAGATCACTCCGGTGACCACCCCGGACGGCACGGTGGTCAGCATGGACGACGGGCCGCGTGCCGGGGTGACCCTGGAGGCCGTCTCCGCCCTCAAGCCGGTCTTCCGGCCGGACGGTCGGATCACCGCCGGCAACTGCTGCCCCCTCAACGACGGCGCCGCCGCCGTGGTGATCATGAGCGCGCAGCGGGCGCAGGAGTTGGGCGTCACCCCGCTGGCCCGGATCATCTCCACCGGCGTCACCGCCCTCTCCCCGGAGATCATGGGGCTCGGCCCGGTCGAGGCGAGCCGGCAGGCACTCAAGCGGGCCGGCATGACCATCGACGACGTGGACCTGGTCGAGATCAACGAGGCCTTCGCCGCCCAGGTCATCCCCTCGTACCGGCAGCTCGGGATCCCCGAGGAGAAGCTGAACGTGATGGGCGGGGCGATCGCCGTCGGCCACCCCTTCGGGATGACCGGCGCCCGGATCACCGGCACCCTGCTCAACGCCCTCCAGTGGCACGACAAGACCATCGGCCTGGAGACCATGTGCGTAGGCGGCGGACAAGGCATGGCCATGGTCCTGGAACGCCTCAGCTAAGCGCACGGCGACGGGCAGCTGCGCTGCCCGGCAGCAGGTTCCTCAAAGTGCGGCTCGGGTCGCGGCCACCTCGGCCGTTGCCCGGGCCAGCACCTCCTCGGACGGGGCGGCGGCGAGCAGATCGGCCGCGACCACCCGCAGTTGGTCGGCCAAAGCCAGGTCGTTGTCGAGCCGGGGCACGACCCGCCGTGGCTGCCCCTCCGCGTCCGCACACAGGTCGGCGATGTCCTGAATCAGTCGATGCACCAGCTCGGCCCGGGACACGTTGCCGGTCGAGGCGGTAACCGACCACCGCCCCTGCTGCCAGTGCCCCACCTGCCGCACCAGCAACTCCACACCCCGCCCCAACTCCACATCCCCCACCCCCAAAACCCTACCCACCCCCCTCCACCTCCCACCCCACCCAGAACGCGCGTTGATCATGAGGTTGGCGGCACCGTTGATCTCCACGGTGCCGCCAACCTCATAATCAACGGGGCGGGGTGGGAGGTGGGAGGGGGTGGGGTGACGACGGCGCCCGTCCCCTGGGTGGGGAGCGGGCGCCGGTCGGTCGTTAGGCGGTGAGGTCAGTCGTCGCCCTGGAAGTAGCTCAGCAGTCGCAGGATCTCGATGTAGAGCCAGATCAGGCTGACCAGGATGCCGAACGCGGCCACCCAGGAGTAGCGCTGCGGCAGGCCCATCCGGACGCCGTCCTCGACCTCCTTGAAGCTGAGCACGAAGCTCAGCGAGGCCACCACGATGCAGACCAGGCTGAAGCCGATGGCCAGTGCGTTGGCACCACCTTCACCGTCGCCACGCAAACCGGTGTTGACGCCGACCAACGACAACACCAGGTTGATCAGCATGACGGCGAACAGGCCGGCCATGACTGCGACCAAGCCCTTGGTGAACTTCGGCGTGGCCCGGATGACACGTGCCTTGTAGAGCATCGTCATCACGAAGAAGACACCGAACGTGGCGATTACCGCCTGCAGGACGATGCCCGGGTAACGCATTTCGAAGAACTTGCTGATCGCGCCGACCAGCACACCCTCGACGACGGCGTACGCGACGATCAGCGCCGGGTTCGCCATCTTCGAGAACGAGATGATCAGGCCGAGCACCAGGCCGACGATGGCCGCGCCGATCCAGGCGACACCGAGCAGGGCGTTGGGCACCAGCGCCCAGGCCGCCGCGGCGGAGACGCCGACGATGGCCAGGAGCATGACCGTCTTGACCACCACGTCGTCGATCGACATGGGGGTGACCGCTGAGGGCGCGGCCGGGAAGCCCGACGCGCCGGGATAATCGGCCTGCGGGGGGTAACCGGGCTGCTGCGGGTAACCAGCCTGCTGCGGGTAACCGGGCTGCTGCGGGTAACCGGGCTGCCCGTACGGCCCGGTGGGGGCGTACCCGGCGGCACGCTCGCGCTCGGCCGCCTGGCCGAGCCGCGCGAGTACCGGGTTCGAAGTCTTCACTGTCTGGCCTCCCTAAGGGGGTCGTGGCACGTCAACGCGCGCCACTAAGACTAATCGCCCGCACCAGCCCGACGGCCATCGGAATGCTGAGGGAAACCTGAGAGTGGACCTGCGGGCGCCGGTGGTCGTCGCCGGGGACCACCTGGCCGACCGTACCTCCCCGGGCTGCACGAAGGCCCCTGGCCTGCGGAGGGATCAACGAGGATCAACCCGCAGCCGGAGGCCTTCATCACGCTACGACCTCGGAGCCCGCCGTCACACGAATTCACCGGCCCGCCGCGAGGGATTTGCTATGAGCGGTAGACGTTGAACGCCTTTACTGCCTTCCAGCTGCATTCCCAAGAATCGGTGGGGTTCATCGAACCCTTTACCGTACGCCAGAGTCCCTGGTAGCTCGCGGACCAACTGCATTCCGACTGCAACTGCAGGGTCACTCCCGGCGAGTCGACGCATTCCCCCCACGTGGCGGTGTTCCGCCAGTGGGCCGCGCAGCCTTTGTAACGCGAGGTATCACCAGCAGCCTGCGCGGTGCCGGCTACTCCGCCCGCCGCTAGCACACCAGCGATCCCTGCCGCCAACGCCAGGGACGCCGCACGATTCTTCGTCATTTTCAAAGCCAACCTCCGAAGTTCATTGCATCAGGTGGCTACTGCCGTCGGGAGACAGGCAGCGCCGAGCCGGTCTCCCCTATCGTCGTCCCGAAGCGCATATTCTATGTACATCGAACAACGTCATCGCAGCGGGCGGGCTGCCATACAGGCAGCGACGGACCTGCAGCAAATCGTCGCGGCCGATTAGGCGTGCCGTTGATCCGCGTACGCAGCTTCATCCGCAGCATCGGGATCAACGACACGCCCTGACGCAATGCAAGCGCCTACCGGCCGACGCCAGTCAACTCCACCGAGACCTCATCAAGGAGCCGGTACTGCTGGATGCCGATTTCTGCGGCGAGGACCCGGCGCGCCTGCCCGAGCGTCTGAGAGGCTGCGGTCACGCCTCCCAAGAGGGCATGGACCCTGGCCAGCAGCGCCCAGGAGCGCTCCCGCGCAGGCTCTATCAGCACCGCGTCCGACAGGTAGGTCGCAACCGGACTGGCGACTCCCAGCCGCAGACAGACTTCGGCAAGTTCCTCGATGGCGGCGAGGCGCTCGGCGTTGAGGCCAGATGCGGCCGTCTGAAGACTCAAGGTGACGGGCAGATCGTCACCGGCCGGTCCACGCCACAGCGAGATCGCAGATTGTAGGGCCTGCGCGGCCCCGCGCAGGTCGCCGTAGGCGTTGCGTTCGCGACCGGCCGACAATCGAGCACGGAAAAGGTGCAGATCAGACTGTTCCGCACGCACCTGC
Organism: Micromonospora sp. NPDC048871; assembly: GCF_043198155.1. NCBI lineage: Bacteria > Bacillati > Actinomycetota > Actinomycetes > Micromonosporales > Micromonosporaceae > Micromonospora > Micromonospora sp. NPDC048871. Next base: position 853,666 of record NZ_JBICUM010000001.1, read on the forward strand.
AATTCATATCCGGAGGCCCGCCGTGTGACGAGCAGGTTGCGGCTTTCCGCCGGGAAGCTACCTCTCAACCTTGCCACATAGGATCTCAGGTTCGCTTCTGCCGACGGCGGCGGCTCGTCCCACAGTGCGCCGACGAGCCCACGAATAGATGTCGTACGACCAATGTTTCGTGCGAGGACCGCGACCAACCCTCGAATCATCGCCTGATTGAACTCGAGCTCTTGTTCATCAATTGAAACCACTACCCGCCCGAGAATGCCTATCTTGAGCGGGGTTAATCCACTAACCCCCGTCATGAGGCGGCATATTAGTCGATCTTTACGAAGGTGTCAAGCCCCATCGATGTGCCGGGAATATGCATTGACCCTGTTGCATTACGTCGTGGCTAATCGCGCCGCACCCTCATGCTTCTGTTGGAGGTAGTCGCTTGAAATCAACATTCCGCATAGCGCTCGGGATGACCGTCGCCGGACTGGCCGGGATCCTGATCGCCGGCGCTCCGGCACAGGCCGGATCAACCGGGCGCACACTCGGATGCGCGGCGCACTGGAAGGTCACTGCGGCATGGAACGAGTGCGTTGACTCGCCGGGGGCACAGATCCGGCTGAATGTCGAGTGCGACTGGCAGCTCGACCACACCGGAAGCTGGAAAACCGTCCGCGGCACGATCAACCCGGTGGACGAGTACCGGTGCAAGGTCAAGGCACTGACTGCCTGGAACGGTTACAGATAACAGGCGCTATCCGCTCGCGTTGTGCCTGGCACAACTAGTCGAACCGCAAATGTGGAGGTTTCTCGTGCATCGTAAACGCGCCGCCCTCGTGATGGGTGCAACCGTGCTGCTAGGGGTGGGACTGGGAGTCGCCTCAGCTGCCACGGCTCAGGCGGCTGGCGACACTCCCCGCCAACACGGATGTGCCGCGCACTGGCGGAACACCGCGTCATGGAACGAGTGCATCAACGCGCCCGGTCTCTACGTGCAACTTCAAGCGGAGTGCAAACTCCCGATCGGGACCAGCACCTACGTAGGACCGTGGCGTTGGGTCAAGGGGTCGATCGATCCGTCCGACCGACACGAATGCCGGCACCACGTGAACAAGGCAGAGGTCGCGTTCCGATTCTGATTGCTGGAGGTACGCAGTGAAAAGGGGTAAGAAACTCGCCCTCGTCGCAGGACTAGCCGCCGCATTTGCCCTCCCGATGGCCAGCGGTGGTGCTGCACAGGCATCCGGTGACACGTCGCGTGAGCATGGCTGCGCGGCCCACTGGCGAGTGACCGCCGCGTGGAACGAGTGCATCAATCCGCGGGGCGTCACGCTCCAACTCCAGGTCGAATGCAAGTGGCAGAATCAGTACTTCGGCCCCTGGAACTACGTGAACTCGTCTAAGGATCCGGTCAGCCGGTATGAATGCCGCTACCAGGCATACGAGGCCTACAACGCGTTCCGCTTCTAGTCCGAATTAGATCAGGCAATCCAGAATAAGAGGGAAAATTGAAGCTCAAGCAATCGTTGCCCGCCGCCGTCGCTCTGGTCGCCGGCCTGGCAACCGTCACGATCGGGTCCCTGCCGGCCGAGGCGGGGGACACCAACCGGGTCCGGGGTTGCGCCGCCCACTGGCGGACCACCGCCACTTGGAACGAGTGCGTACGGGACAGCCAGCAGCCCGTCGAGGTCCGCCTAGCGGTGGACTGCGACCTGCAACTCGACTGGACCGGGAAGTGGAAGAGGGTGGAGGGAGCCGTCGATCCACTGGACTCGTACAGCTGCTTCAAGAAGGCCAACTCCGCATGGAACGGCTACCGGTGAGCACCCGCAACAACTCTAGTGTCGCCGATACCGCGACCGCCGTCACCGGTGAGGTGCCTTCCTCTGCCGGAAGGTTGACGGGAGTGAAAAGGGCCGTCGGGGTCACGGCAGTCACCATGATGGCCCTGACCGGGATGGCTGTCACCGCCCAATCCGCACAGGCCAGCGGGTCGAGCGGCCGAACCCTCGGTTGTGCGGCGCATTGGCGTACCACCGCGGCATGGAACGAATGCGTCGATTCTCCGGGGGCGACGCTGCGCTTGCAGGTGGACTGCAGCTGGCAGCTCGATTACACCGGGCCGTGGCGCACGGTCAAGGGATCGGCCAATCCCATTGATCGGTTCGAGTGCGAACAGCGCGCCAACAGCGCATGGAACGGATACAAGTAGCAACTCGCACCAGGCGGGGCCAGGGGGCTCCCTTCGAAGGGACGCCTGGCCCCGCTAAGGATTCGGAGATCATACGATGACACCTGCTATCGAGGCCGTCGGACTGACCCAGGGTTACGGGCGTCAGGTCGTGGTTTCCAACATCGACTTCTCGCTCGACTCGGGCATCTACGGACTGCTCGGTCCCAACGGTGCGGGCAAGAGCACGCTGCTGCGTACGCTCGCCACCGTGATGCCGCCGTTTCAGGGCGAGATTCGGATTTGCGGAAACCCCGTACGAAGCACGTCCGACGTGCGGCGGACCCGCCGCAGCATCGGCTATCTGCCACAGCATTTCGGATACTTCGGCGAGTTCACGGTGTACGAGTTCGTACGGTACTGCGCCTGGCTTCGGGAGCTACCGACGTCGGAGGCGCATGAGGCGACTGTACGTGCGATAACCCAAGTGCATCTGGCGGACCGCCAGAAAACCAAGCTCAAGAAATTGTCGGGTGGGATGCTGCGTCGATGTGGCCTGGCGCAGGCGATCGTAGGTAATCCGGCGATTCTGCTGCTCGACGAGCCGACCGTGGGGCTCGACCCGGCTCAACGTCTTGAGTTCCGGGAACTCATTCGCTCCCTCAGGGACGCCACCGTAATCCTGAGCACACATTTGGTCGAAGATGTAGCTGCCGTCTGCGACGAGGCGATCGTCATGGCTGAGGGACGATTCCTCTTCCGTGGCACTCCTACCGCCTTGGCCGAGGCCGCCACACCCGGTGCAGCCGGAGACACCGCGCTGGAACGTGGTTACACCGCGGTCCTCGAAGGTTCGGCGGTGGCCGCATGATGTCCGTCCTCTGGTACGAGCTACGCAGGTCACCGCTGCGCTGGTGGCTGCCGTTTCTCCTCTTCGTCGACGCCGCCATGCTGTTCGGTCGCTCGACGGAGTGGATCGGAGTCTGGTCCCAGACCAGCGCCGCCGCGCAACTGCCGATCTTCTATATTGCCCTGTTCCTGGCCGCGGGCGCGGCTTGGGCCGCCGGGCGCATCTGGCGCAGCGGCGCCGCCGAGCAGCTTTCGGCCTCGGCGCGACCGGCCTGGCAAAGGGAGGCCGCTCAACTCGCGGCGTCGACCACATACGGCCTGGCGCCGTTCGCCCTGGGAATCGGGATCGCCGCCGTGATCACGGCCAGACGCGACGTGCCTGGATTCCTCTGGCCGAGCTACCTTCTTCTGGGCTTGGTTCTCCTTCTCGTCAGCACGGCCACGGGACACCTTCTCGGCCGGACGGTCCGCAATCGGGCCGTCGCTGCGCTGCTCGCCCCGGTGGTCGTCTTCATCTTCGTCGGCTTCCTCCCCTGGCTCGAACTGTCGCTGCTGTCAGGTCCCCCGCAGCTCCAGATCGAGCCTCTGCCGCTGGTGACACGCGCCGCGTTGGCGGTGGCGCTGGCGTTGGCCGCCGTGCTTCTGCCCGCGGTGACCACGACGGCTGGGACGAACTCCGGCACGATCAAGAAGAGCTGGTCGGCTGTGACCCTGGGGCTGGCTGCGGTTGTCGCGGTCGCCAGCGTCCTGACTGCGGGCCCGCTGCGCTCCGAGCGGCCGGCCCCGTCACCGCTCTGCTCGGAGGGCGCGCCCCGGGTGTGCATCTGGCCCGAACATCAGATCCACCTGGCTGCCATGCAGCGAATCGCGGATCGGCTCGGCGCGCTCAGCGGCGCCGTGACGGTGCCGGACACCTTCTACGAGGAAGGACTCCGGGCGCCGATGCGCTCCAACAGCGACTTCGCACTGGTGCTGGGCGAATGGGCGGCGGCTCGCGGGATGACGTCCGTCATCTTGAACGAGACGTTCGGGACGCGCTCCTGCGAACTTCCGCCCGATCCGCAGCTCGAACACAACCTCACCCTCACAATCGAGTTGAAGGAGTGGCTGGTCGCGCGGGCGGTCGGCCCGAAGCCTGACGACGTGCACGGCGGCTTCGAGTTCGACGAGGCGGAACTGGAACGAGTGCTCGCACTTCCTGAGGCCGAGCAGATGGCCTGGGCGAGCGACCGGGTCCAGCAGATCCGGGAGACACGTTGTGCCTAGCCTTCTTGAACTGGCGCTGTTCCTGAAGTGTCGCCGGCCCTTCGGCGTCGTCGCCATCCTGGTCGCCAGCGCAGTGGTGGCCGGCGTATGGGGCACCCTGGATGTGGCGCTGCCATCGGTCTCCGGCGACGGTTCCATCTCGATGCCGCTCTGGGTCCTGATTCCCATACCCGCCGGCGCGGCCATCGCGACGGGGCTCGCCTCCGACATGTCCGACTTCGAGATTGCGGCACCACGTACGTCCCGCATGATCTTGACGTGCTATCTGGCCTGCGCGCTGCTCATGGCAGCCGGATTGCAGGCGACGGGCCTCTTCCTGGGTGCCGCGGAGTCGGCAGCGGCGCCGGCCATCCGCAATCTGGTGTTCTGGACCGGGCTCGCCCTGGTCTCGGGACGCCTGCTGGGGCGGCGCCTCGCCTGGGTGTTTCCACTGGCGGCGCTGTTCCCGTTCGACTGGTTCGGCTTCGACGCGGTGACCAACCAGCCCAAGTGGTGGGCCTTGCCGATCTTGCCGAGCAACAGCGCGAGTTGGCTCGCCGCCGCCGCCACCATGCTCGCCGGCACCGCACTGGCCCTGCTGTCGCAGCAGCGGACCGCGCGGTTGAAGCGGGGGTTGAAGCGACTCGTGCTCCCGCGTGCCCGTCAGCCGGCATCGTCCGGCGCGGTGACCCGTCCTCCGACAGGTGCCGAGGTGCCCGGGGCGGGGGTCGAACCCGCACGCCTTTCGGCAGCCGCTTTTAAGGCGGCCGTGTCTGCCGTTCCACCACCCGGGCGGGTGACCCCGACGCGTAGTACGCGCGGTGCAGTGCCACGGTAGCGGTTTCCCGGCCGGTACGACGTCCCGTGTGCTGGCCGCTCCGGCCCGAACTCGGAACGACGCACGTCAACGCGCTGCCCCCGGCCGCAACGAGGCAGCACAGGGGGCAGGCGTTAAGAGGGGACCCCTCCTCTACGTGAGACGTTAAGAAGGGGCCCTTCCTTACTTGCGGGAGGCTTCGGCGAAATCCTCGCGGGGGTCGTGCAGCTGACCCAGGGCGACCACCTCGCGCTTGAGAACGAAGGCCAGGGTCCAGTCGACCACGACTCGGATCTTGCGGTTGAACGACGGAATCCGGCTCATGTGGTACGTGCGGTGCATGAACCAGGCCGGCCAACCGGTCATCTTGATGCCGTAGACCTGGGCCACCCCCTTGTGCAGGCCGAGGCTGGCCACACTGCCGGCGTGTTTGTGCTTGTAGGCGACCGGCTCCCGCCCCCGGATCACGGCCACGATGTTGTCGGCCATCCGCTGGGCCTGCCGTACGGCGTGCTGGGCGCTCGGCGAGCAGTAGTTGCCCGGTGCCTTGGTCAGGTCCGGTACAGCGGCGCAGTCCCCGGCACTCCACGCGCCCTCGACGATCCGGTCGCCGTCGACCACCTGAAGGGTCGGCAGGCAGGTGACCCGACGCCGCTCGTCGCGGGGAAAGTCGGTGGCGTCCAGCATCGGTGCGGGCTTCACCCCGGCGGTCCAGACGATGGTGTCGGATGCGAAGCTGTCCCCGTCGGAGAGCTTGACCACCCCGTCGACGCAGGACTCCAGGCGGGTGTCCAGCCGGATGTCCATGTCCCGCTTCAGCAGCTGCTGCACCGTGTAGGCGCCCATGTCCCGGTCGACCTCGGGCAGCACCCGCTGGGTGGCTTCGACCAGCACCCACCGCATGTCCGAGGTCTTCAGCTCCGGGTAGTACCGCAGCGCGTCGCGGGCCATGTCCTCCATCTCGGCCAGGGCCTCGATGCCGGCGTACCCGCCACCGACGAAGACGAAGGTCAGTGCCCGGCGGCGCACCTCGGGGTCGGTGGTGGCGGCGGCCACATCCAACTGCTCCAGCACGTGGTTGCGCAGGTAGATGGCCTCACCGATGGTCTTGAAGCCGATGCCGTGCTCGTGCAGCCCGGGAATCGGCAGGGTGCGGGAGACCGAGCCGGGGGCGACGACCACATGGTCGTACGCGATCTCCCGGGGCGGGCCCACGATCGGCTGGACGGTGGCGATCTTGCGGTCGTGCTCGATGCGGGTGACCGCACCGGCCACTACCGTGCACTTGCGCAACTCCCGACGCAGCGGCACCACGGCGTGTCGCGGAGAGATGTTGCCCCCGGACGCCTCCGGCAGGAAGGGTTGGTACGTCATGTGCGGCTGGGGGTCGACGACGACGACCTCAGCCTCACGGGAACTCAGCTTCTTCGACAGGCGCAGCGCCGCGTAGAGACCGACATGCCCGGCACCCACCACAAGGATCCGCTTCGGATTCACGCCTACCATCTTTCCCCCAGCGACGGCGCTAATCCCGCTCACAGCCGCCTTCTGTGACCGAGCACAACCTCCCTGTGATCTGGGCTACTCAGTCAATCGACCGCACTTCGGGCACGGGTGCCGGACGGTCCCACAGGCCCCTCAAGCCCCTCAGGTCACCGGCGTTTCAGCAGCCAGGCCAGCCACGCGGTCACCCCGAGAGCCACCACGAGACCGGCGATCGTGACGGACTGCCAGCCGGCCGTGCCCGCACCGATCCGGCCCACCTCCAGCAGCAGCACCCCGAGCACGGCAGTGGCGAGCAACACCCAGCCGGTACGCGTGAGCCAACGCACGATCAGGTCCGGGTCCACCACCGCGTCGTACGGCAGGACCGCCACCAGGGCGCACAGGGTGTGGGTGAGATAGAGGAGCACCGCCACGGCCATCAGCCGCCACAGGGCGACCGGTCGGTCGTACCCGTCGGTGGCCATCAACCAGCCTCCGACGGTGACCAGCGCGGCGAAGGTGGGCCAGAACCGGCGCGGCGCCAGCGCGGGCAGGGCCGCGACCGCGAGCAACGGCAGCAGGGCCTGCCCCGCGACGACCTCGGCCGGGTACGCCAGCAGCAGCCCCGCCAGCGAGCTGACGAAGATCCCGAGGCGGATCAGCACCGGGGCCAGCGCGATCCGGCTCGCCACCGTCTGCAACGTGCGGATCCGACCAGTGAGGCTTCCGATCACTGAGCTGGCTCTCCGTTCGCGACTGCGGGACTCCGCTGCGCTGCATTCCTCGCGCTCACCGGCCACCTACCCGGGGGGCGGCGGCCAGGCGGGCCACATCACGCAGCACCTGGTCGAGGCTGCCGGCGCCGGCCCACGGTACGACCGGCACCCCGTGCTCGCGTAGTTGCGCGATCATCGTGTCCCGGTCCAGCCGCCACAGCCGGTACGCCACCTCGGCCCAGCCCCGGTCCTTGGGGGGCGACAGGTCCGCCGGCAGGGTGTCCACGGCGACCACGAACCGCCCCGAACGGGCCAGCCGGGCCAGCATCTGCGCGGACCGCTCCTCCAGCAGCGGGGTGAGCACCACCACCAGGGCGTCCGCGGAGAGCAACTGCGAGCCGAAGACCTGGTCGTACGGCTCGTGCGGGGAATGCTGGGCCTTGACGTCCAACAGCCATTCCAGGACGGTCAGGTACTGCCGCCGCCCGGTGGCCGGACGCAGTCGCCGGGCGCTCGGGCCGTACTCCAGCAGGGCCACCCGGTCGCCCCGATGCAGGTAGTGCTCGGCGATGGCGGCGGCGGCCCGGACGGTGGTGTCCAGCACCGTGGCCGCGCCGGCGACGCCGCCGGAGCGGCCCGCCTCGGCCAGCACGTCCAGCAGGACGATCACCTCGGCGTCCCGGTCGGAGAGGGTGGCCGCCACGTGCAGTTGCCGGGCCCGCAGCGACACCCGCCAGTCGATGCGGCGGAGCCGGTCGCCGGGGGCGAAGACGCGTACCCCGGCCAACTCGCCGCCTTCCCCGGCCCGCCGGGAGTGGTGCGCGCCGACCAGGCCGGCCGCCCGGGGCATCGCATTGACCGCCTCGAAGGGCTCGGTTTTCGGGTACACCCGGTTGACGACCGGTTCGGCGATCACCGCGCGGGAGACCAGCAGGCCCTGCGCGGCGGCTACCCGGGCCCCGGCCGGGCCGAACGGGTGCCGCCCCCAGCGCAGGGCGGTGCCGGTCAGTTCCAGGTCCACCGCGGTGTCCGGCTCCACCGAGGTGACGAACGGCCGGTCGGTCACCGAACGGCGGTCGCCGCTGCGCCCGCTGACCGCCCCACCGGCCAGGGCGGCCTGGTCGATGCGCAGCCAGGGCGAGACCCGGGTACGCAGCACGGCCACGTCGTACGGTGTCGCGTCCGGGTTGCCGACGCTGACCCGCCCGACCAGCTCGCCCCCCTCCACCAGGTGTCCCTCGACGACACTGACCCACACCCGGGGCAGCTCGGTGGGGCGATGGCGCAGCGCGTACGCCGTGCCCAGGGCGAAGGGGGCGGCCAGCACGATCAGGTCCACCCGGCCCAGCAGCACCGCCGCGACCAGCAGCAGGCCGGTGAGCAGCACCGCCCGACCGAGCGCCGAGGTGGGCGCCCAGTTGGCCGGTGCCGATCGATCCGCGAGCCTCACGTCGGGTCAGACCCCCGGCCGCCCGGCGGCGTAGCTGGGCAGTGCCCCGCTGGCCGGTGCCGGGGTCTGGTCGAGGACCTCACCGACCACGAAGGACGGGTCGACCCGACGCAGCCACATCTCCGGCCGCAGGGTGATCCGGTGGGCCAGGGCCGGCACCGCCACCTCCTTGACGTCCTCCGGCACCACGAAGTCCCGGCCGGAGAGCACCGCCCGTACCCGGGCCAGCAGCAGCAACGCCAACGAGCCGCGCGGCGAGGCGCCGACCAGCACCGAGGGATGTTCGCGGGTGGCCGCGGTCAGAGCCACCATGTAGCGGCCCACCGAATCCTCCACGGTGACGTCCTCCAACGCCCCCTGCATGGCCCGCAGGGTCGCCGCGTCGACCACCGGCTTGATCTCGGCCTCCTCGCGGCGGCGGGCCATCCGACGGCGCAGCACCTCCCACTCCTCCTCCTGGGGCGGATATCCGAAGGACACCCGCAACAGGAACCGGTCCAGCTGCGCCTCCGGCAGCGGATAGGTGCCCTCGTACTCGATGGGGTTGGCGGTGGCCAGCACGTGGAAGGGCTCGTCGAGCCGGTAGGTCACCCCCTCCACCGAGACCTGCTTCTCCTGCATCGCCTCCAGCAGGGCGGACTGGGTCTTCGGCGGAGTCCGGTTGATCTCGTCGGCGAGCAGCAGGTTGGTGAAGACCGGCCCGGCCCGGAAGGCGAAGTCCCCGCTGCGCTGGTCGTACAGGAAGGAGCCGGTGACATCGGCCGGCAACAGATCCGGGGTGAACTGCAGGCGCCGGAAGTCCAACCCGAGCGCCTGGGCGAAGCACCGGGCGGTGAGGGTCTTGCCCAGGCCGGGCAGGTCCTCCAGCAGCACGTGGCCACCGGCGAGGATGCCGGCGAGCACCAGTTCCAGGGCGTCCCGCTTGCCGACCACGACCTGGCCCACCGCGTCCAGTACCGCCCGGGCGAGGTGACCGACCTCGGTGGGGGGCATGGTCCGGGCGGTGTCGTTCATCAGATCTTCTCCAGTTCGGCGACGATCACCGCGAGGTCGCGCGGTGAGGGGGTACGGCGAGGCGGGGTTTCCAGGAACATCCACAGGCGATCACCCAGCAGAGCACGGGCCCGGGTCGGGTCCGACTCACGGGTCACGCCGTGCTTGAGGCGGAGCCGCTCGTCGGCCAGTTCGGCCAGCCGGGGCAGGACCAGCCCGGTGAACCGCTCCGGGCGGGACTTCGTCCACTCCAGCGGCACTTCCCAACGGTTGATCGCGCTACGCAACGCGTCCCGGGCGTCCCAGTTGTACATGCCGTCCTCCTCGCCACCGGAGCCTGAGGTGGACCGCGCGGATCTCGGCGGCGGGGCCAGCAGGACGACGATGCGACGCACCAGCAGCAGGGTGACCACCGCAGCCACCAGCACCAGCAACGACACCCGCAGGCCGACCGCGCGGAGCCCGGCGACGAGCACCACCGTGCCGGCGGCGGCGACACCGAGGAAGGTGGCGACCGTCCGTAGCCACCCGGCCGGGCGCTGCTCGGGCTGGACCGACCGGTCCTCGTCGAAGCTGAGCAGGTCGTCGATGCTGGTGCTGCTCATGTCGTCACCTGTTCGACCGTGGCGGCGAGTTCACCGCGCAACCGGCGCAGGGCGGCCCGCGCCTGGTCGCGGGTGTGTTCGTCGACCGGCCGGGTGGCGTACCGGGCCTCCCGGTAGACGTTCGCGAACTCGGCCAGCACATCGGCGCTGACGATGGCCGGCACACCGGCGGAGGGGTCGCCGCGCAGCAGTCGGGTGACCAGGTCGGTCGGGGTGTCGCCGGCCAGCCGGGGCACCCCGGCCGCGGCGGCTGCCTCTTCGAGGCGTACCCAGCAGGCGATCACCGCGGTCCGGGGGTCGGTGGAGCGATCGTCCAGTTCGACCAGACCGGCGTCGACCGCGGCGACGACCTCCCGGGCGGTGCCCTCGGCGTCGCGTCGGGCGACCCCGACCGGCAGCCGTCGGGTGACCCGCCGGGCCACCGACCGCATCACACTCCACCCCAGATAGCTGAGGGCGGCCAGCAGCGCCATCCCCAGCAGCACCACGGCCACCGTGCCGAGCCAGGTGGGCAGGGCCGTGCTGGCCTGCTCGGCGGCTTGCCGCGGCTCGGCCGGAATGGAGGGTCTGGGATCGCCGGTCGGGTACTCCAGCACGAAGGGAGCGTCCTGCACGGCGGGCGGGATCCGGCTGGCTCCGATGGAGGAATTGGTGGCGGCCAGCGCCACGGCAGCCAGCAACGCGGCCACCACCGCGACCGGCCACCACCTGCGTACGAGGTCCATTCGGTCCACCTCCGGGCCACCGGGGCGTACGCCGGGCAGGTCAGGGGTCCTGTCCGTCATCGCCACCACCCCGCAGCCTCAGTCCACCTCGGCCAGTCGTTTCGCCTCGGTGAACACATCGTCCAGCATTCCTGGTGTCAGTCGTCCCGTGAAGGTGTTCTGCTGGCTGACGTGGTAACAGCCGAGCAGTTCCGGTACGGCCGTGCCGGACCAGTGTGCCCCATGGCCGAACGAGGGTCGCGGGCTGGGCGCGGCGACACCGTAGACCTCCCGGGACACCGGCCACCACGCGGCCCAGGCGAAGGCACCCAGGGCGACCACCACCCGCAGGGTCGGTCGGATCATCGCCACCTCCCGATGCAGCCAGGGGGCGCAGGTGTCCCGCTCGGCGGGGGTGGGCTTGTTGTCCGGTGGGGCGCAGCGGACGGCCGCGAAGATCCGGGTGTGCTGCAGGGCCAGCCCGTCGTCGGCGGCCACACTGGTGGGCTGGTTGGCCAGGCCGGCGCGGTGCAGGGCCGCGAAGAGGACGTCACCGGAGCGGTCACCGGTGAAGATCCGCCCGGTGCGGTTGCCGCCGTGCGCCGCCGGGGCCAGCCCGAGGATGCCGATCCGGGCCATCGGGTCACCGAACCCGGGCACCGGCCTGCCCCAGTACTCCTGGTCCCGGAAGGCGGCCCGCTTGGTGCGCGCCACCTCCTCCCGCCAGGAGACCAGCCGGGGGCAGGCGTAACAGTCGCTGACCGCCGCGTCGAGGTCGGCCAGGTCGGTCGCCCGCGCGGCGCGGGCGACCACCTCGGCGGGGGTACGCGAGTCAGCCAAGCTTCGCCCGGAAGAGTTTCAGGCTGCGGGCCCAGGCACTGGTGGCGGCCCGCTGGTCGAAGTGCTCCGGCCGGTCCTCGTTGAAGAAGGCGTGCGCGGTGCCCGGGTAGTCGTGCAGGTTGCAGGTGCCACCGGCGTTTTCGATGGCCCGGCGTACGGTCTGCACCCCCGGGTCGGCCGAGGTGCCGTCCGCCTCGGAGCAGTGCACCAGGGCGTCCTTACCGGCGTAGTCCGGCCACTCCGACCGCATCCCCTCCCAGGGCAGGCGGGGGTAGAAGGCCGTCGTGGCGACGATCCGCTCGGAGAAGTTCCCGGCCCACAGGGCCAGGCTGGCCCCGGCGCAGAACCCGGCGCAGCCGATCTTGCCGGTCACCTCGTGTCGGCCGGCCAGGTACTCGGCGGCCGCGGCGATCTCCCGCGCCGCCTCGTCCATCTGCGGCCCGTTCAGCATCTGCTGCGGCTCGCTCGGCTTGCCGGCCGGTTCCCCGCGCCGGAAGTCCGGGGCCAGGGCCACGAAGCCCGCCTCGGCGAACCGGTCCACCACCGACCGGATGTGCGGCGCCAGCCCCCACCAGTCCTGGATGACGATGACGGCAGGGCTGGCCGTGCCGGTGGCCGGTATCGCGAGGTAACCCTCATGCGTACCGCCACCACCACGGTAGGTAACCATTTCGCCCATCGGCCCGTCCTCCTAGCGGTCAGTCATCGTTGGCTGGTCGCCCAGTGGTCCTACGTGCCGGTAGCCTGCCACGCGGTCACCTCCCGCCGGAAGATGCCGGAACAGTGGCATACACCTCCTGTTCGCATCCGCGCTGGCTGCTGCGGAAGATGTCTCAACCGGCGAGACTCCAGGCGATGCCGTCGATGGGCTGCGAGGAAGGTCGTGCGGCGGTCAGACGCGCAGCTTGCGGAGTTCGCGGGCGATGTCGGAGACCCTCCGTCAGAGTGCCACCGACCACCGACATCACGAGTCTCAGCCTGATCAGGACGATCTCCATGAGGCCGTCGCCTTCGAGGTAGCTGGTCACTCCGACAACCGCCGCAGCAGTTCGGCGTCGCGCTCGGCCACCTCCCGCGCAAGGTCCCGTACGCGGGCACGGCGACTGCGCGCCGAGACGTACTCCTCGACCGCCACGACGATGATGGCGTTCATTGAACGATGCTCCTGCGCAGCGAACTGTTCAAGCCGCTCGTGCAGCCCGTCCGGCAGATTGACCGTGGTGACCATGCGGAAATCATGCCGCCTGTGAGCAGGAAGAACCACCTATCCTGGAGTCCCGGCGAGACTCCAGGCGATGCCGTCGAGGATGTCGTGCTCGGAGGCGACCACCGAGTCCAGGCCGGCCCGCTCCATGATCACGCGGAGGACGAGGGCACCGGCCCCGATCACGTCGGCCCGGCCGGGGTGCATCACCGGGATGGCCAGCCGCTGCTCGCGGGTCATCGCCAGCAACTGTGCGGTCACCTCGGCCACCCGGTCGTACGACACCCGGGCGTGGTGGATGCGGCTCGGGTCGTACTCGGTGAGGCCCTGGGCTATCGCGACCACGGTGGTGACCGAACCGGCCAGCCCGACCAGGGTGGCCGCCTCGCGGCCCGGTACGGCCGTCAACGCCCGGTCCACCGCGACAGCGATGTCCGCCTGGGCGGCGGCGATCTGGTCCAGGCCGGGCGGGTCGCCGTGCAGGTGCCGCTCGGTCATCCGGACACAGCCGATGTCCATCGAGATCGCCGCGTGCACCCCCGCCTCCCGGCTGCCGACGACGAACTCCGTAGAGCCACCCCCGATGTCCACCACCAGGTACGGCGACCGGGCCTCGGCGGGCAGCCCGCGCACCGCCCCGGTGAAGGAGAGCCGGGCCTCCTCGTCGCCGCTGACCACCTCGGGCGGCACCCCCAGGGTCTGCTCCACCATGGCCCGGAAGTCGGCGGCGTTCTCGGCGTCCCGGCTGGCCGAGGTGGCGCACATCCGCACCCGTTCGGCCCCCAGCTTCGCGATGTCGGCGGCGAAGTCGGTCAAGGCGATCCGGGTCCGCTCGATCGCCTCCGGGGCCAACCGGCCGGTGGCGTCCACCCCCTGACCCAGCCGCACGATCTCCATCCGCCGGGTCAGGTCGACCAGGGGTGCGGTCGTACCCGCCGAGGGGTCGGGCAGGTCGGCGACCAGCAACCGGATGGAGTTGGTTCCGCAGTCGATGGCGGCCACACGCGTCGTCACGTCGGTCACCCTATAGCGCCACCGCGCCGCGAACTCCTACTCGCCGTCCCCGTCGCGCCGGGCTCTCCGTCCCCGTCCCGCCCACCCGACGAACCGGTGGAACAGCGCCATCGGCTCGGGCCCGTCGTGTGGGTTGAGGTGGTAGAGATCGCGCATGGCCTCGTACATCAGGCCGGCTAGGTAGATCGCCAGGCCGACGGCGTTCCGGTCGAACTCGACGCGAAGCAGGAGCCGCGCCTCGGCGCAGGGCCAGGGCTGCCCGTCGACCCGACAGCACCACATCGGCCGCAGCGGGGTGTGTGGGGCGTTCGTCCCGCTGGCGTACGGGCGCACAGGGTGCGGACCCCGGCCCGGCCCCAGGAGTTGAGTAGTAATCATCGTCATTCACCATTCGTTCGCCACTGCTGAGACACCGGGTGTGCACATCGACCTTCATCGGATCGGTGATTGGGAGGGGCCGCCCCGGCACGGGGGAAGTCCAGGGCGGCCCCGACACGAAATCCACCCCGTCCCTTCTTGGATAGGAGCAGATCCGTATGTGTGGGAGTCTGCCTAGGACCACACGGGTGTCGATACGTGCTCGTGACATCTGCGCAGGTGGCAGCGGCGATAGAGCCGGTTTGACAAGACGTCGGGCGGAATTGGGCAGAGGTGAGGAATCGATGGGCAACGCGATCGACTACGTACGTGAGGAACTGCGACTGCTCCGGGCTCACCTCGGGTTGAGTCAGGACGATTTCGGCCGGGTCATCGGCTATTCCGGCTCACACGTCAGCTCGGTCGAGACCGGCGGCCGACCACCCACGAAGGACTACATGCTCGCCGTCGACCGCGCCCACGATCCGGCCTTCGACGTGGAGGCGGCGGAGGGGCGGTTCGGCCGGATGCTGCGGGAGTTGTCGAAGCTGGAGCAGACGCCGTCGTGGCTGCGGGAATGGATCGAGCTGGAGCGCGAGGCGGTGCTGCTGCGGTGGTACGAGCCTGCATTCGTGCCCGGCATCTTCCAGACCGAGGCGTATGCCCGGGGAATGATGGACAACGGCCTGCTCCTACCCGACCAGATCGACCAGCGGGTGGCATCCCGACTGGACCGGCAGGCGATCCTCACCCGGGACGTGCCGGTGCCGGTGGTGGCGGTGCTCGACGCGATGGTGCTCCGGCGGGGCATCAACGGGCGTACCGACATCATGCGGGAGCAGCTCGAACAGTTGGTCAAGATCACCGAGCTGCCGCACGTACAGATCCTCGTGGTGCCGGAGGAGACCGGGATCTACCCTGGGTTGCAGGGAGGGTTCATCCTCGCCACTCTGGGCGACGGCTCAGAGGTGGCCCACCTCGACCACCAGGTCCGGGCGCAGATCGTCAACCACACCGACGACCTGGCCGCCCTGCAACGGACCTGGGAGGCGGTCCGGGGCGAGGCGCTCCCCCGCAGGCAGTCCCTCGACCTGATCAAGGAAGCGGCCCAGACATGGACATGACAGATGCCAGGTGGCGCAAGTCGACCTACTCCGGCACCAACGGCGGGTCGTGCGTGGAGGTGGCCGACAACCTGACCGGGGTCGTGCTCGTCCGCGACACCAAGGACCGGGACGGCGGCACCCTCGCCTTCACCCCGACCTCCTGGGCGAGCTTCATCGCGCTGGCGAAGACGACCGCCCCGACCCCCTGACCGCCCGCTGACGCCGAAGCCCCGACCAGCCGAAGCCCGACTGGGCGGGGCTTCGGCGTGTGTCGGCCCAGCGGCCGACCCCCACTTGGCGAACCCGTGTCCCGAAGAACCGCGAGAGCGCAGACGGCTCAGCTCGACAGGGCCTGAAGCGGCAACCTCACCCGGCTCGCAGGCATCCCGCCACGCCGGGCGGGCAGCCCGTTACGCCGAGGTCAGAGGCGCAGCAGCATCCGGGTGTTGCCCAGGGTGTTGGGCTTGACCCGTTCCAGGTCGAGGAACTCGGCGACACCCTCGTCGTAGGAGCGCAGCAGCTGCTCGTAGACGGGGTGCGGCACCGGGGCCCCGTCGATCTCGGTGAAGCCGAACGAGGCGAAGAAGCTGGTCTCGAAGGTCAGGACGAAGATCCGGGCCACCCCCAGCTCCCGGGCCGCGCTGATCAGCTCGGCGACGATCCGGTGCCCGATCCGATGCCCCCGGAAGCGGGGGTCGACGGCGACCGTACGGATCTCGGCCAGGTCCTCCCACATCACGTGCAGGGCGCCGCAGCCCACCACCTGGCCGTCGCTGACCCGGCTGGCCACCCGGAACTCCTGCACGTCCTCGTAGAGGGTGACCGTGGCCTTGCTGAGCAGCCGCCGGTCGTCGGTGTAGGTGTCGACCAGCCGTCGGATGGCCCGTACGTCGGCGGTGCGGGCCCGCCGGATCACGATGTCGTCCGGCACCGTCGCCTCGGCGGTCACTCAGTCTCCGGCAGGTCGACGCAGCGCCCGGCCGCCCACCAGGGCTCGACCAGGTCGAGGGTCTCGTCCCCGAAGGGGTTGACTCCGGGCCCGGCGCCCAGGGCGTGACCCAGGTGCACGTGCAGGCACTTGACCCGGCCGGGCATCCCACCGGCGGAGATGCCGGCGATCTCCGGTACCTCCGCGATGGCCTCCCGGCGGGTCAGGTAGTCCTCGTGCGCGGCCCGGTAGCGGGCGGCCAGCTCCGGGTCGGCGGCCAGCCGGTCGGCCATCTCCCGCATCAGCCCGGCCGACTCCAGTCGGCTGCACGCGGCCGTCGCCCGGGGGCAGGTCAGGTAGTACAGGGTGGGGAAGGGGGTGCCGTCGGCCAGCCGGGGGGTCGTCTCCACCACGTCGGGCAGGCCGCAGGGGCAGCGGTGGGCCACCGCACGGGTCCCTCGGGGCGGGCGGCCGAGCTGGGCGGCCACCGCCGCCAGGTCGGCCTCGGTGGCCGGCTCACGCTTCGGTGGGGGTACGGAAGCCGCCGCCGGCTCCGGCGGTGGTACGACAGTCACGGTGCCATCTCTCGTTCGGTGCTCACTCGTCCAACTGCGAGTCGGTCGTCGGGTCGAGCTGCGCGGCGTCAGCGGCCCGCACGCTGGACCACAGGGTGTCGTACCAGGGGTCCGGCTCGACCGGCACCTCCGGTTCCCCGCTCCGGCCCGCGTCCCGGGCCGCCCCGGCCGGATCCTCCAGCAGGATCACCATCTTCTCGCCGGGCCGGTGCATGAAGAACCGTTCCCGGGCCTTCGTCTCGATGTACGCCTCGTCCTGCCACTTCTCGGCCTCGCTGGTCAGCTCGGCGATCAGTCTGCGCTGGGCCGCCTGGGCGGCCTCCATCCGTTCGATGTCGGCCTGCTGATCCAGGTAGACCCGGACCGGATAGGTGTAGGCCAGCGCCAGGGCGATCAACACCGCGATCAGCACGGTGGCGCGGCCGGTGAGACCTCGGGGTCGGGGGGCAGCCATCCGGGTCACCCCGCCGGCCGCCGCCCGCCTGGCGGCAGGCCGCTTGGCGGAGCGTACGCCCTCGGCACCGCGGGCGGCCGACGGCGCGCGACCGGCGGTACGCGACTGGGCGCGCACCCCGCTGTCACGGACCGTGCCTCGCCCGGTGCCGGGGCGGACCGGCCGGCGGGCCGGACGCTGACCACCCGGCGTGCGGCGCTGCTGCATCACACCCCTCCCCCGAGGTCTCGCTTCGGCTCAGGCGGAACGGTAGCGCGGGAAAGCGCCCGCGCCGGCATACCGCGCCGCGTCGGCCAGCTCCTCCTCGATCCGCAGGAGCTGGTTGTACTTCGCCACCCGGTCCGAGCGGGCCGGGGCACCAGTCTTGATCTGGCCGCAGCCGGTGGCCACCGCCAGGTCGGCGATGGTGGTGTCCTCGGTTTCCCCGGACCGGTGGCTCATCATGCACTTGAAGCCGGCCCGGTGGGCCAGGTCGACCGCGTCCAGGGTCTCGGTCAGCGAACCGATCTGGTTGACCTTCACCAGTACGGCGTTGGCGGCCTTCTCGGCGATGCCCCGGGCGATGCGCTGCGGGTTGGTGACGAACAGGTCGTCCCCGACGATCTGGATCCGGTCCCCGATCGCGGCGGTCAGGGTCTGCCAGCCGGTCCAGTCGTCCTCGGCCAGGGGGTCCTCGATCGACACGATCGGGTACGCGTCGGCGAGCTTGGTGTAGTACGCGCTCATCTCCTCGGCGGTCTTAGCGACCCCCTCGAAGGTGTAGCGGCCGTCGGCGAAGAACTCCGTGGCCGCCACGTCGAGGGCGAAGACGATGTCCGTACCGAGCCGGTAGCCGGCCTTCTCCACCGCCTCGGCGATCAGGTCCAGGGCGGCGGCGTTGGTGGGCAGGTTCGGGGCGAAGCCCCCCTCGTCGCCGAGCCCGGTGGACAGGTCCTTCTTCTTCAGCACCGACTTCAGCGCGTGGTAGACCTCCGCACCGGAGCGCAGCGCCTCCCGGAAGCTGGGGGCCCCGATCGGCGCGATCATGAACTCCTGGATGTCGACATTGCTGTCGGCGTGTGCCCCACCGTTGAGGATGTTCATCATCGGCACCGGCAGCAGGTGCGCGTTCGGGCCGCCCAGGTAGCGGAAGAGGCTCAGCTCGGCGCTGCCGGCCGCGGCCTTGGCCACCGCCAGCGAGACCCCCAGGATGGCGTTCGCGCCCAGCTCGGCCTTGTTGTCGGTGCCGTCGATGTCGAGCATCTTCTGGTCGATGACCCGCTGCTCGCTGGCCTCGTAGCCGATCAGCTGGTCGACGATCCGGTCCTCGATGTTGGCGACCGCCTTCTCCACTCCCTTGCCCAGGTAGCGGCTCTTGTCACCGTCGCGCAGCTCGATCGCCTCGAAGGCGCCGGTCGAGGCGCCGGAGGGCACGGCCGCCCGGGAGATCGTCCCGTCGTCGAGCCCGACCTCGACCTCGACGGTCGGGTTACCCCGCGAGTCCAGGATCTCCCGAGCCTCGATTACCTCGATGGTTGCCACTGAGTCGCTCCCTTTGTGTGGTCTCGTCCGGTATCGGCCGCGACGGTGCGGCTGAGGCAGGTGTTGAACGCAGCGTATCGGTCCCGGCCTGCCCGCATGGCGACCGGGCGGGCCCTGGACGGCCGGGGCAGGTCGGACATTCCCGGATTCTCGTGCCTCAACCGGCAACGAGTTTGCGTGAGCGGGACCTGATCGATCAGGCTTGTCGCCATGTCCGCCGCCTCGACCACCCTTCGCACCCTCGCCGCGTCGGTCGCCGTGTTGCTCACCGTCACCGGATGCCAGGCTCTGGACGACGCCGGGCGGGCCATGGGACGGTCCGACATCGTCAATGATCTGGCCGCCCGGATCGACCGGGCCCTGGAGATGACCTACTCGGCGGAGTACCAGCTCGGCGGAGGGCGGACCGCCCTGATCACCCAGGCCCAGGACCCGGCCCGGTCCGCGTATGAGTGGCCCGACGGGAAGCTGACGGTCACCGCCGAGGCGACCACCCACTGCGAGACCGAGGGCGAACGCCCGGTCTGCACCCTGGAAGCACCCCCGGCCGTCAACAGCAAGCCCTCCGTGGTGGTCTACGCCGCCGCCGAGCGGGAGGGTCTGGTCACCCCGCCGATGGTGATGGGGCTGCTGACCGCCGCCGCCCTGGACCCGGGGACGGTCATCACCCAGAGCAGCACCACCATCGCCGGGCTCCTGGCCACCTGCGTCGAGGTGCGGCAGGGCAGCGAGGACTTCTCCGCCTGCGTGACCGGTGAGGGAGCGTTGGGCAGCTTCACCGGCCGGATCGACGGCGAGCCCGTGGAGGTGGCGATGAGCCGCTTCCGGGAGCAGGTCGACGGGGCGGCCTTCGAGCTGCCGAAGGGGGCCGGGATCGTGGATCGTCGGCAGAGCGGCTCCTGACCCTCACACCCCCAGCAGAGTCCGCAGATGCCGCGGCGGCGGGCAGTTGTGGGCCAGCATCTCGTCATGCCACTCGCGTAGCGACACCCCGGCGGGTCGGGCGGCGGCGATCTGCGCCACCTCGTGGTAGCCGACGAAGTAGGTCGACAGCTGGGTGGAGGTGAGCAGGGCCCGCCGCCACTTGCCCGCCGCCTCACCCTCCTCCTGGAAACCGCGCCCGGTCAGCAGCGCCATCGCCTCCGCCTCGGGCAGGTCCTCGGCGTGCACCAACTGGTCCAGCAGGGCGTTGATGGTCATCCGGAGCTGCATCTTGAGCTGCTGAAGGCGTACCGGCAGGCCACCGAAGCCGTGCTCGACCATCAACTGCTCGGCGTAGACCGCCCAGCCCTCCACGAAGGGGCCGGATCGGGTCAGGGCCCGTACCCGGGTGGAGCCCAGGTGGCGGCGGGCGTGGGCCAGTTGCAGGAAGTGCCCCGGCATCGCCTCGTGCACGGTCAGATTGCGGATCATGTGGTCGTTGTACTCGCGGTAGAAGGAGTCGACCTGGTGCGCCGGCCAGTCCGCCGGGGCGGGTGCGATGCAGTAGAAGGTCGGCAGGTCGGCCGTCTCCAGGGCACCGGGGGCGTCGCAGTAGGCCACCGCCACCCCCCGGGCGAACTCCGGCATCACCTGGATCACGCACGGGTCCTCCGGCACGGTGACCAGGTCGTGGGCGCGGACGAAGTCGCTGGCCTCGTCCATGGTGATCGAGGCCAGGTCGACGATGGTCTGGTCGTCGGGATGTTCGGCGGCGAGCAGGTCCAGGGCTCGGCGTACCGCCTGGTCGTCAGCCGGGCCGCCGACCAGGTCGACCGCGGCCGCGCGGATCTCCTCACCGATCCGGTCCAGGGCCTCCCAGGCCCGACGCTGGATCTCGGCGGCACTCAGCTCGGTGTCCAGGGCGTACCACAGTTTCGCCTCCCACCGACGGCGGCCCAGTCGCGGATCGCGGCCGGGTCCCGCGTCTACCGCAAGACCGGCGCGCAGCCAGGCGACGAACTCCTCCAGGGCGGCGATCGCGCCGGTGGCCGCCAGCTCTACCTGGTCCAGCAGGGCGGGGGCCTGGTCGACCAGGGCCGGGACCTGGTCGCGGATCAGCGCCGCCGCGCCGGTGAACTGCCCGACCGCGGTCTCGGCATGGATGCGGGGCATGTCGCCCAGGGTGGCGCGGGCGGTGGCCAGGGCATCCGGCACGGCCGTCAGCCGACCCACCAGGGCGGTAAGCCGCTGCTCGGCCGGGGCGTACGGCCGGGCCAGGAGCTGGTACAGCAGGGGCCCGGGGTTGTGCACGAGGGGGTTCCACTCGTGCTCACGGATCTCGGTCAGCTCGAACATCTGCCGGTCGACCAGGGTGGACAGCAGGGCGTGGTCCACCTGCTCGTCGACCTCCAGGGCCTCCGGGTCGATCTCGCACAGGACACTCGCGGCGTCCACCAGCATGGCCCGGTCCCCGGCCACGGCCTCGGCACTGAGATCCGGCAACCGGTCGTCGAACCGATGATCCCCCGCCGCAGTGGCCATCCCCGGCCGACTGACCAGCAGAGCCTCGACGATCCGCTCCCCCACCACCCCAAACGGTTCCACCCCCCGACCCTACCCACCGAACCGACCCCCCGCCGCCATCCGGTTGATCAAGAGGTTTGCGTCTACCGGGGCGCGATTCCAGACGCAAACTTCTTGATCAACTCGACGGAGTGGGGGGTTCGGGGAGGGTTTTCGCGTAGGCGAGGGTGGTGTGGCGGAGGGCGGATTCGGGGTTCAGGCCGGCGGCCTGCGCTTGAGCCACTGTGGACAGGAGGGTGGCGCCCAGGGCCTGTTCGGGAGTCGGTTGGGTCTCGGGGGTGGGGAGGGGGGCGGTCAGGTTGGCGCGGGCGGCGCGGTCCAGGATCTGCGTGGCCAGGGCCAGGGCGGGCTGGCTCAGCGCGATGCCCTCCAGCACCGACTTGCGGGCCTTCTCGGACTGCTTGATCCGCTCCCAGTTGGCGGTGATCTCCTCCAGGCTGCCCGCCTCTTCCCCGGCGAAGACATGCGGATTACGGCGGATCATCTTGTCGACCAGCCCACCGGCAACATCGTCGATGGTCCACCGCTCGTCCTCGGGCAACTCCTCGGCCAGCCGGGCGTGCAGCACCACCTGAAGCAGCACGTCGCCCAACTCCTCGCGGAGCCCGTCGGTGTCCGAGGCGACGATCGCGTCGTACGCCTCGTAGCACTCCTCCAACAGGAAACCGGCCAGGCTCTGGTGGGTCTGGGCCCGCTTCCAGGGATCACCACCGGGCGAGAGCAACCGGTCCAGCACGGCCACCGCGTCGAGCAGCCGAGCCCCCGGGGGATCCCAGGAGCCGTACATCAGCTCCAGCTCGGCCAGCCCCGGCTGCCGGGCCAGGCGCAGGCCGAGTTCCCGGGCCAGGGTCTCGTCACCGGCCGGGCCGGCCAACCAGACCACGGTGTCGTGGGCCGCCGCGGCGTCCAGCAGCGCCGGCACCACCGGGCCGTCCGGCACCCGCACCTGACCGCCCGCCGACCGGATCGCCGTGGCCAGCTCACTCTCCGCCCCGGCCAGCACCACAGCGGTGCGTACGACATCCCAGGCGGCTGCCGTCAGCAGACCGGCCGGCAACCGGGGTGAGGTCACCAGTAGGACGATCCGGGGCATGCTCAGCCGTGCCCGTGACCCGCGGGGTCCCCTTCGTCCCCGGGACCCGTCGGCATCGGCTTCGGGGTGGAGATGTCCGTGACCGCCGTGGAGGCGGGCTCACCCAGCGGCACGCCCACCGCGACGATCGGAGTCGCACCCGAGAAGCTCAACACCGGGAACACCAGCGGACGGTAACGGGGGTTGACGGTCACGTCGTACGCCTTGACCGCCTCGGCCAGCGAGTTGCGGTTGGCCAGGGCGTAGCGCAGCTGCTCCCCGTCGAGCTGGCTGGCCGCCTGCTCCACAGTCACCTCGGCCGGTACGGCGCCGGCCCGTTTGCCGGCCGCGACCAGGTCGGCCAGCTCCTGCTGGGTCGGGGCCACCGGCTCGCCGACCGGGATACCGGACAGGCAGCTGTACAGCTCGGCGGTGCGCCGCACGTACTCGGTCTCGGGGTTCATCCCGACACCCTGGGCGATCTGCGCGGGATCGACGACGTTCTGCGGCCGGTAGTTCTCGGCGGCGGAGACCCGCTCGCACACCTCGTTGAGCACCAGGACGCTGACCACCTCGCTGCGCCCGGGCAGCCGGGGCTGCTGCCCCGGCATGGCCGCGTCCTCCTCGGTCGGCGCCGGGTTGTTCACCCGGGCGTCGTCGATGATCGCGGTGACCGCATCCTCGGTGACCGCATGGTCACCGACATAGGCGGCGACACCGGGTTCGGAACGACAGCCGGCGAGGGCAACCAGGCCGACCGCCATGCTGGCGACGGCGACAAGACGGCGAGCACGCATTCCGTCACTCTCTCATGAGCGGTCCCCGCCCTGGCTGGGAGGGTTCCGCCGCAGCCTCGCCAGGTGCATCAGCGGGCGGCGGCGGTGGCCGGTTGGGCGGGGGTGGGGGTGGGGGCCCCGAGGACGTCGGAGAGCAACTGGGCGCACCAGTCCAGCAGGGCTTGGTCGCGCAGGGGCTCCCCGCCGATCCGGCGGGTGGTCGGACGCGGGACGCTGACCTGGTCCAACGCGGACTTGTAGACCGAGTCGGGGTGGTAGCGCTTGAGCCGCAACTGCTTGGAATCCGGCAGCGGCAGCGGACTGAACCGCAGGTGCTTGCCCTGCACACTGACGTCGGTCAGGCCGTAGCGGCGGGCCAGCAGCCGGAACCGCGCCACCGCGATCAGGTTCTGCACCGGGGCGGGCGGCTCGCCGTACCGGTCGGTCATCTCGGCGGCCACCTCGCGCAGCCGCTCCTCGTCCCGGGCCTCGGCGAGCTTGCGGTACATCTCCAGACGCAGCCGCTCCACACCGACGTAGTCGTGCGGCAGGTGGGCGTCCACCGGCAGGTCGATCTTGACGTCGGTCTCCTCCTCGGGCTGCTCGCCCTTGAAGGCGGACACCGCCTCACCGACCATCCGCACGTACAGGTCGAACCCGACGCCCTCGATGTGGCCGGACTGCTCGCCGCCGAGCAGGTTGCCGGCCCCCCGGATCTCCAGGTCCTTCATCGCCACGTACATGCCGGCACCCAACTCGGTGTGCTGGGCGATGGTGGCCAGCCGCTCGTGGGCGTGTTCGGTCAGCGGCTTGTCCGGCGGGTAGAGGAAGTACGCGTACGCCCGCTCCCGGCCCCGGCCAACCCGGCCCCGGATCTGGTGCAGCTGGGCCAGGCCCAGCAGGTCGGCCCGCTCCACGATGAGTGTGTTGGCGTTCGGGATGTCGATGCCGGACTCCACGATCGTGGTGCAGACCAGCACGTCGAACTCCTTCTCCCAGAAGCCGACCATGACCTTCTCCAGGGCCTCCTCGCCCATCTGGCCATGCGCCACCGCCACCCGGGCCTCGGGCACCAGTTCCCGCAGCTTGCGGGCGGTCCGCTCGATCGACTCCACCCGGTTGTGCAGGTAGAAGACCTGGCCGTCGCGGAGCAGCTCACGGTGGATCGCGGCGGCCACCTGCCGGTCGTCGTACGCCCCGACGGCGGTGAGCACCGGGTGCCGCTCCTCCGGCGGGGTGGCGATGGTGGACATCTCCCGGATGCCGGTGATCGCCATCTCCAGGGTTCGCGGGATCGGGGTGGCCGACATGCTCAGCACGTCCACCGCGGCCCGCATCGACTTCAGGTGTTCCTTGTGCTCCACCCCGAAACGCTGTTCCTCGTCGACGATCACCAGCCCCAGCGACTTGAACCGGGTGGCGGCCGCCAGCAGCCGGTGGGTGCCGATGACGATGTCGGCCGTGCCGTTGGCCACCATCTCCAGGGTCTGCTCGGCCTCCTTCGGGGTCTGGAACCGGGACAGCTGCCGGATGGTCACCGGGAACTGGCTCATCCGCTCCGCGAAGGTGTTGTAGTGCTGCTGCACCAGCAGGGTGGTCGGCACCAGCACGGCGACCTGCTTGCCGTCCTGCACCGCCTTGAAGGCCGCGCGTACCGCGATCTCGGTCTTGCCGTAGCCGACGTCGCCGCAGATCAGCCGGTCCATCGGGACGCTCTGCTCCATGTCCCGCTTGACCTCTTCGATCGCGGCCAGCTGGTCGGGGGTCTCCTGCCAGGGGAAGGCGTCCTCCAACTCCCGCTGCCAGGGGGTGTCCGGCCCGAAGTTGTGGCCCTTGGAGGCCTTGCGGGCGGCGTAGAGCTGAATCAGCTGGGCGGCGATCTCCTTGACCGCCTTGCGGGCCCGGGCCTTGGACTTCTGCCAGTCCGAGCCGCCCATCTTGTGCAGGGTGGGCTGCTCACCGCCGACGTACCGGCTGAGCTGGTCGAGCTGGTCGGTGGGGACGAAGAGACGGTCGCCCGGCTGGCCGCGCTTGCTCGGGGCGTACTCGATGACGAGGTACTCCCGGGAGGCCCCGTTGACCGTACGCTGCACCAACTCCACGTACCGGCCGATGCCGTGCTGCTCGTGCACCACATGGTCACCGGCGCGCAGCTCCAACGGGTCGATGGTGTTGCGCCGACGGCTCGGCATCTTGCGCATGTCCCGGGTGGAGGCACCCCGTCCACCGGTGACGTCGTTGCCGGTCAGCAGCACGAACCGGGCCGCCTCGTCGACGAAACCACCGGTCAGGCTGCCGCAGGTGACCAGCAGTTCACCGGCGGTGGGGGCCGCCGGCACCTGCTCGGTCATCCTGGCCCCCAGGCCACCGTCGCGCAGCACCTGCACCGCCCGCTGGGCGGGACCGTGCCCCTCGAAGACCAGCGCGATCGACCAGCCCTCGCCGGCCCACCGCTTGAGGTCGTCGACCACCCGGGCGGTCTCCCCGTGGTAGAGGGGCGCCGGCTGGGCGGCCAGGGTCACCGCGATCGCGTCGTCCGGGGTGACCTCTACGGTGGCCGGTTCGTCCTCCCAGGGCTGCCGTTGCGCCGCACCCGGCTCGGCCAGCCCGAAGGGGGACAGGGTCCACCAGGGCTGGCGCAGGGTGGCGGCGTGTGCGCGTACCTCGGCCAGGGTCCGGAAGGCGGCGGCGCCCAGGTCGATCGGGGCCTGGCCCCCGACGGCGGCGGCGGCCCAACTGGCCGCCAGGAACTCATCCGAGGTACGCACCAGGTCGTGGGCGCGGGTGCGGATCCGCTCCGGGTCGCAGAGCAGTACGTGGGTGCCGGCGGGCATGCAGTCCAGCAGCAGCTCCATGGAGTTCGCGCCGATCAGCGCCGGGGCCAGGGACTCCATCCCCTCCACCGGTACCCCGCCGGCCAGCTTGTCCAGGATCTCGGCCAGTTCCGGATGCTGCCCGGCCAGGGCGGCGGCCCGCTCCCGTACCGCCGGGGTGAGCAGCAGTTCCCGACAGGGCGGTGCCCAGAGCTGGGGAACCTGCTCGATGGTGCGCTGGTCGGCGACCGCGAAGGTGCGGATCTCCTCCACCTCGTCGCCCCAGAACTCGACCCGACAGGGGTGCTCGTCCGTGGGCGGGAAGACGTCCAGAATGCCGCCGCGTACGGCGAACTCACCCCGCTTGGTGACCAGGTCGACCCGGGCGTACGCCATGTCGGTCAACCGGCGGGCGACCTGCTCCAGGTCGGCCTCGTCCCCGGCGGACAGCCGCACCGGCTCCAGGTCACCGAGCCCCTTGAGCTGCGGTTGCAGCAGGGACCGCACCGGGGCCACGACCACCCGCAACGGCCCGGTACGCCCGTGCGCGTCCGTGGAGTCCGGATGGGCCAGCCGGCGCAGCACCGCCAGCCGCCGACCCACCGTGTCCGAGCGGGGGGAGAGCCGCTCGTGCGGCAGGGTCTCCCAGCTAGGGAAGATCGCCACCTGCTCGGCCGGCAGCAGGCTGCCCAGCGCGGCGACCAGGTCCTCGGCCTCCCGACTGGTCGCCGTCACCGCCAGCACCGGCCGCCCCGCGCCGCCGCCCGGTTTGTCGGCTGCGGTGGTGGGGTCGGCCGCGACGGCGGCCACCGCGAACGGGCGCAGGGCCGGCGGGGCGGTCAGGTCGAGACCGTCGACCTGGGCCGCACCGGAGCGCGCCAGGTCACGAACCCGGGCCAGACCGGGGTCGGCGAGGGCTGCGGCGAACAGTCCGGTGAGCGCAGTCATGATCACTTCCGAGGCGGGGACACGACGAGCACCCCGCGTCCGGCCGGACGGGGGGTCATACCGGTCGACACTATCGCTCCGGGCCGACGATCCACCGCCGTCCACGGCTGTTGCCGTGCTCAGGTTCACCCCGCACCCGCCGACCGGCCTTGACGCTGCCACCGCTCTGTGATCGGCTGCCCCCGCTGGACGGGGATGTGGTACGCAGTTCGACGTTACGGGCGTTTTCGCCGACCGCGACCCACACCCCGGTCGCAGTGCAGGTCCCCCGCGGACGACACCTTCCCTCCCGACGCCCGTATCCACCGGAGACCGGAGAACCGTGACCGATCCGCCACCCGGCTACCCACCCCCACCCCCGCCGTACGGCGGCCAACCCCCCGCCGTGCCCCCACACCATGCGCCGTACCACGGCCAGCCCTCGGGTCCTCCCCCACCACAAGCGCCCATGGTCGCCCGCATTCCGCAGGACCAGCCCTTCGTCGTACGCCCCAACCTCGTCAAGCGAGGGCTGCTCTTCGGCGGCATCACGCCGCTGCTCGTCGCCCCGCTCGCCACCTGCGCCAGCCTCGGCATCCTGGATTCCGCCGACCCCGACCTGCGCGAGAACGCCGCTTTGAGCATCCTGGGCCTGGTGGGCTGCCTGCTCGCGCTGAGCGCCGTCCCGATCGGGATCCAGTTGTGGTTGCTCGGGCGTGCCCCGGTGCTGGCGCTGGGCCCGGCCGGGCTGTGGATCCGCACCCGACCCACCCGTGGCCAGGCTGTCTGGTTGCCCTGGGAGGCCATCGCGCAGATCTCCCGCCGCCGCTGGACCTTCGAGAAGATGCTCGTGGTCAAGCCCTACGATCCCCGGATACTGCCGAAGGCAGGCTTCTACACGGCGCTGGACAGTGCGGCAATGAGCGCCCTGCACGGTTCCGGCCTGGTTGCCACCCTCAACTTCGCCGACAAGTCCGAGGCGGAGATCCTCGCCGCCGTCGCCCACTTCAGCGCCAACCGCTGCCGCCTCACCTAACGGCACCCACCTCACCCCCACCCCCACCCCCACCCCCTCCCCCTCCCGCCGCGTTGATCATGAGGTTGGCGGCAGTTTTATAGATCGAGATCGCCGCCAACCTCATGATCAACGGGGGTGTGGGGGGTGGGGTGGGTTAGTAGCGGACGGAGATGCGGCGGGCCAGGGGGTCGACGCGTACCTGGCCACCGTAGGGGATGATCAACTGGGGGTCGGTGTGGCCGAAGTCCACGTCGAAGACCAGCACCGCCTCCGGGGCGTACTCGGCGAAGGCCCGGCTGACCGCGGCGCGCTGCTGCTGGGCGTACGTCGTCTTCTCGGGTGGGGTGAGCCGGCGGCCGAACTCCCACGCCTTGGCGCGACCGACCAGGGCGGCGGGGAAGCCGGCCAGCAGGCCTCGCTCGCCCAGGTTGCGCAGCATCCGGTAGACCTCGACGGCCGACGGCAACTCCTCGGAGGTCTCCATCAGGAAGACCGAGCCGTGCAGCGACTCCGTCGGGGCGACCCGGTCGGCGGCGAGCAGCCAGTGCAGTATCTCCAGGTTGCCGCCCCAGGTGGGCCCCTCGACCACCTTCGCCGGGCCCTGCCAGTGCCAACCGGTGCCGGGGAACATCACCGGCTCCTTTGCCAGGCAGTCGGGATCGCTCCAGTCGCTCGGCTCGTCGCCCCACTGCGGGGCCGGGGACAGGTCGTACCAGTCGGAGCGGAACAGGGCCGCCCGCAGCGAGTCGGCGGTGAGCGGGTGCAGGGCGCCGGGCCGCCCGAGGTGCACCAGCACCGACCCGCCGTGGTAGCTAACCACCCCCAGCCGGTGCAGGTGGTTCAGCAGGTTGGTGTTGTCCGAGTATCCGAAGTAGGGCTTGGGGTTGGCCCGCAGCACCTCGTCGTCCAGGTGCGGGGTGACGGTGATCAGGTCGTCGCCGCCGACGGTGGCCAGGACGGCGGTGATGCTCGGGTCGGCGAAGGCGGCGGTCAGGTCGCGGGCCCGGGCACGCGGGTCGGCGCCCATGACCCGGGTGGTCGGGTACTCGACCGGCTCCAGGCCGAAGTCCTCGCGCAGCCGACGCAGCCCCAACTCGTGTACGTGGGGGAAGAGGGCCGGCAGACCGGCCGAGGGCGAGACCACCGCGACGCGGTCGCCGGGCCGGGGCTTGGGTGGGTAGATCAACACTCCCCGACGGTACGGCGTGGTATTGATCACCGCAGCCCGGTTTCGGCGGCCCGCACCCCGGCGCTGCTCGGGGCGATATCACCGTCCCGACCAGCACTGGTATCCGCCGATCGACAGTCCGTGACGTTAAGGAGGGGCCCTTCCTATACAGAAAGCGATAACAAGGGTCCCCTCCTTTCATCCGGTCGTTCGCGGATACGATCGGGGGAAGTCGGACAGCGCTGTCCTTCGCACCAACGTGAGGAGCGCATGGTGACCGACCAGCACGATCACGACGGCCCCGACGCCGCCCTTCGCGCCGACATCCGCAGGCTGGGCACCCTGCTCGGACAGACCCTGGCCCGCCAGGAGGGTCGGCCCCTGCTCGACCTGGTGGAGGAGATCCGCGCCCAGGTCCGTACGGACGCCCCGGCCGCCGCCCGCCGCCTCGGTGGGCTCGACGTCACCACGGGCACCAAGCTGGCCCGTGCCTTCTCCACCTACTTCCACCTGGCCAACATCACCGAGCAGGTGCATCGGGCCCGTGACCTGCGGCGACGCCGGGCGATGCACGGTGGTTGGCTGGACCAGGCAGCCAAGATGATCTCCGAGCGGGGGGTACCGGCGGAGGAGATCGCCGCAGTGGCCCGCCGGTTGGCGATCCGCCCGGTCTTCACCGCCCACCCGACCGAGGCGGCCCGCCGTTCGATCCTGTCGAAGCTGCGCGCCATCGCCGACGAGTTGGACACCGAGACCGCCAACGCGATCCTCTACGGCGCCAGCGACGAGGGCCCGGCCAACCGCCGTCTGGCCGAACTGCTCGACCTGATGTGGCAGACCGACGAGCTGCGGCTGGACCGGCCCGACCCGACCGACGAGGCCCGCAACGCCATCTACTACCTGCGGGACCTGTACGCCGAGGCCGCCCCGCAGGTGCTCGACGACCTCGCCGAGACCCTGCGCACCCTGGGGGTGGAGACCTCACCGACGGCCCGCCCGCTGACCTTCGGCACCTGGATCGGCGGCGACCGCGACGGCAACCCCTTCGTCACCCCGACGGTCACCCGGGAGGTGCTGGCCATCCAGCACGAGCACGGGCTGACCGCCACCGAGGCGGCGATGGAAGAACTGATCAGCGAAGTGTCGGTGTCCCGCCGACTGCGCGGGGTGTCGCTGGACCTGTCCGCCAGCCTCGCCGCCGACCTGGACGCCCTGCCCGAGGTGGCCCCCCGGTTCCGCCGGGTCAACGCCGAGGAGCCGTACCGCCTCAAGGCCCGCTGCGTACGCGCCAAGCTGGCCAACACCCGGGCCCGGCTGCGCCTGGGCACCCCCCACGTACCGGGGCGGGACTACCGGGGCTCGGCCGAGCTGATCGCCGACCTGGAGCTGCTGCGCGCCTCCCTGGCCCGCAACTCCGGCCAGCTAACCGCCGTCGGACGGCTGGCCTCGACCATCCGTACGGTCTCCGCCTTCGGCCTGCACCTGGCGACCATGGACGTACGGGAGCACGCCGAGAAGCACCACGAGGTGCTGGCCCAGTTGTACGCCGCCGTCGGCGAGGTGGACGACTACCCCTCGTTGACCCGGTTGGAGCGCACCAAGCTGCTCGCCGACGAGCTGACCGGCCGTCGACCCCTGTCCGCCGCGGACACCCCCCTGTCCGAGTCGGCCCGCAAGACCTTCGACGTGTTCGGCACCATCCGGGAGGCCCAGGACCGGTTCGGCAGCGAGGTCATCGAGTCGTACATCATCTCGATGACCCTGGGGGTGGACGACGTACTGGCCGCGGTGGTGCTGGCCCGGGAGGCCGGGCTGATCGACGTGCACAGCGGCCGGGCCCGGATCGGCATCGTGCCGCTGCTGGAGACCCCCACCGAGCTGAACGCCGGTGGTGAACTGCTGGACGAGTTGTTGTCCCTGCCGGCGTACCGGGCCCTGGTGGCGGCCCGGGGAGATGTGCAGGAGGTGATGCTGGGCTACTCCGACTCCAACAAGGAGGCCGGCATCACCACCAGCCAGTGGTCCATCCACCGGGCCCAGCGGGCCCTGCGGGACGTGGCCGCCCGGCACGGGGTGCACCTGCGGCTGTTCCACGGCCGGGGCGGCACGGTGGGACGCGGCGGGGGGCCCACCCACGACGCGATCCTGGCCCAGCCGTACGGCACCCTGGACGGCGCGATCAAGGTGACCGAGCAGGGCGAGGTCATCTCCGACAAGTACACCCTGCCGGCCCTGGCCCGGGAGAACCTGGAACTGACCGTGGCCGCCGTGCTCCAGGCCACCCTGCTGCACACCGCGCCCCGGCAGCCGGCCGAGATGCTGGAGCGCTGGGACGCCACGATGGATGTGGTCTCCGAGTCCGCCTACCGGTCCTACCGGTCCCTGGTGGAGGATCCGGATCTGCCGGCGTACTTCTGGGCCTCCACCCCCACAGAGTTGCTCGGTGCGTTGAACATCGGCTCCCGGCCGGCCAAGCGGCCGAACACCGGGGCCGGGCTCGCCGGGCTACGGGCCATCCCGTGGGTGTTCGGCTGGACCCAGACCCGGCAGATCGTGCCCGGCTGGTTCGGGGTGGGCTCCGGCCTGGCCGCCGCCCGGGAGGCCGGGCTCTCCGAGGTGCTCGCCGAGATGCACCGCAACTGGCACTTCTTCCGCACCTTCCTGTCGAACGTGGAGATGATGCTGACCAAGACCGACCTGGGCATCGCCCGGCGGTACGTGGAGACCCTGGTCCCGAAGAAGCTGCACCCGATCTTCGACAAGATCGAGCAGGAGTACGAGCTGACCCGGCGCGAGGTGCTGGCCGTCACCGACTCACCGGACCTGCTGGAGAACTCCCCCGTGCTGCAACGCACCCTGGCGGTGCGGGACACCTACCTGGAGCCCCTGCACCACCTCCAGGTGGCCCTGCTCCGGCAGTACCGCGACTCCGGTGCCGCCGGCCGCGCGGTGATCACCGCCCCCGGTGGCCGCCGAGCCCCCAACGACGGCACCGCCCTGGAACGCGCCCTCCTGACCACCGTAAACGGCATAGCCGCCGGCATGCGCAACACCGGCTGACCCCCACCCACCCACCCACCCCCACCCCCGCCCCTTCAGCGTTGATCATGAGGTTGGCGGCACTCGTTGATCTCCAACGTGCCGTCAACCTCATGATCAACGGGGCTCTGTGGGGGTGGGGGTGGGGGGGTGGGGGGGGTGGGGGGTGGGGTTAGACGGTGGCGGGGAGGGCTTCTACGGCCATGGCCAGGGAGCCGAGTAGGGCGGCGTCCTGGGCGAAGGCCGACAGGACGATCTCCGGCTGGTACGGCAGGGCGTGGCTGAGGCGCGCGATGAGCAGCTCCCGGACCACCTCGTTGCCGGCGACGCTGCCGACCAGCACGATCCGGTGCGGGTCCAGCAGCAGACAGCAGGTGACCAGGTGCCGGGCCAGTTCGTCGACCCGCTGGCGCAGCTCGTCCCGGAAGCGGCCGGGTTGCACCGCGGCGGCGCAGAGGGCGGCGGCCTGGCCGGTCAGTCCCAGGCGCTGCGCCAACTCGTCCAGGGCCCGACCGGAGAAGGTGCTCTCCAGCATCGGCTCCAGGTTCGGGGGCCAGCTGTGATCCGTCAGGCCGTAGGCGATCTCACCGGCCGCGCCGTGGTGCCCGGCGACCACCTGGCCGCCGACCGTCACCGCTGCGGCCACCCCGGTCCCCAGCCCTATCACCAGACCCGGATCGACCCCCCGCAGGGCGCCCAGGCGCAGCTCGGCGTAGGCGGCGGCGTTGAGGTCGTTGGCCACCCGTACGGAGGCCACCCCCAGATGGGCCCGGACCTCGTCGGCCAGCCGCAGCTGCTCCCACCCGGGGACGTTCGGGGCCAGTTCGATGGAGTGGTCGTGGACCACCCCGGGGGAGGCGATGCCGGCTGCCACCAGGGTGCCACCGGTCCCGTCGGCGAGTTCCCGGGCCCGGTCGAGGGCCCGGGTGAGGGCCTGCCGCGCACCCTGCTCGGCGTTGGTCGGCAGTCGCTCGGAGACGAGCAGCCGACCGTTGACGTCGCCCACGCCGATCGCCATCTTCGTGCCGCCGAAATCGATACCGAGCAGTCGCGGGTTTGCCGGTTGTTCCATGGTGTTGTCAGATCGCCCTTCGGGCCGTCGGTCCAGGTACTTCTGCGCTCGCGGCGGCAGCACCGCCGCTGTCGCACCGTGCTGCCGGTGCTGCCCGGTCACGGGCTCACCCTCGCGGCGACCGCCTCGGCGAGCGCGGCATCGGCCCGGTGCAGCCGGTCCCGCAGGGTGTCCACCCGGGCCGCCACATCGTCCATGATGGAGCGCAGCTGCGCCACCTGTTGACGTACCGCGGTTTCCCCGGGGCCGTCCGCCTGGGCCCGTCGCAGCACGAATTCCGGGCGTACGGCGGCGGCCAGCAGATCCTCGATCGCGGCCTCGCCGAGCTGGTCGGCCAGCCCCAGATCGACCGCCGCCGCCCGGACCTCCTCGACGGTCCAGGTGGCTGGCGCACCGGCGCGTACCAGTCGACCCAGCAGGGAGTGGGCGCCCCGGAACGGTACGCCGTGGCGGGCCAGCGCGTCGGCGGCGGCCGTCGTGGTGGCACCCGCGGCGACGATCTCCTCGCTGGTCGGCGGACGCAGCGGATCGAGCTCCGCGATCAGCCCGCCGAGCAGGGAGAAGAAGCGGTACGCCCGGTCGTCGCTGTCCCAGAGCCGGGCCTGCACGTCCGTGGTGGCGTTGTTGGAGTCCTCCCACCAGGCCGCACCGACGTTGTTGAGCACGCTGGCGGCGTCGGCCGCGGCGGCACCGGCCATCGAGACCAGGTGTTCCAGTACGACCGGGTTGCGCTTCTGCGGCATGATGCTGCTGCCCTGGGTGAATGAGCCGGGGGTGACCACCCAGCCCCAGGTCAGCCAGTCCATCAGGGTACGGGCCAGCCGGGCCCCGGTGGCCAGTGACTGCGCGTTGAGGGTGGCCACCCGGACCAGGTGGTCCGCCCCGGCCACCGCCTCGTAGGAGTTGACGATGAGCTGCTCGAAGCCGAGCAGGTCCGCCAGCCGGCGGGGCGAGATGTCCAGGTCGGTGCCGGCGAAGGCACAGGAACCCAGGGGCGAGCGGTTCATCTCGTCCAGCAGGTCGGCGTAGGCGACCCCCTCACCGGCCAGCGCCTCGGCGTAGCCGGCGAAGACGTGCCCGATGCTGGTCGGCTGGGCCGGGCGACGGTGGGTGTAGCCGGTGATCACCACATCGGCGTGCCGGTCGGCCCGGTCCAGCACGGTCCGGCCGGTGGTCAGCACCGCGTCGAGCACCTGGAGCAGCTGGTCGCGCAGCACCATCCGGAACACCCCGGCGTCGAGGTCGTTGCGGCTACGGGCCAGTTGCACGCTGAGCTGGGCGGGTTCCACCCCGCAGGCGGCGGCAAGGCGCTTCTCCAGCGTGTAGTAGACGTCCTCCACGCTGCCGTCGTAGTCGAGGTCGCCGGGCCGGTCCTTGGCGAGCACCAGCAGGCCACGCAGCATCATCGCGGCGGAGTCGGCGGGGATCAGCCCCTGCTCGGCGAGCATGACGACGTGCGCCTGGCTGGCCTTGACCATGGCCGGGTACAGGTTGGCGACGTGATGCTCGAACACGACGCGAAGGTGGTGCTGTTGATACGTGGTCAGTGACGGGGTCATCGTGGCCTCCCAAGTGGTCCGTCGTCCTGCGCAGCCGGCATGTTGGTCATCCGAGGGCCTGGTCCGACCGTCCGGTCCCGTCGGGTCGGTCGGACCAGGCCGGTCGGTCGGACCAGTCGGGCTGGTCCGTCCCGGGCGGGCTGGGTAACGGTGCCGCCAGCCACGCCTCGATCACCTCACGCAGCCGCGCCCCGGCCAGGTGCCGGATGCGTTGCCCGGCCGCCTCGGTGGCCAGCGAGACATGCCCCGACCAGCCCTGCCAGGGGTCGGGCCGCGACTCGATGAGGACGTACGGGTAGGGGGTGGGCAGCTTCGGCTTCGGCGGTAGGTCCCCGGTGGCGGCCAGGTGCACCGCCTCCGGATCGAAGGCGAGCACGGCCGAACTCTCGTACGCTCCGCCGTGTCCCCGGGCCGGCAGGTCCCCGAAGATCTCGCCGGTCTCCTCCGGGCCGACCAACTGGAACCAGTTGACCAGCAGCAGGCTGGCCAGGTGTCGGCCGGAGACCCACTCCATCGCGGCGCGGACGGTGGAGAGGTTGGCGTCGTGACCGTTGACCACGAGCAGCCGGGGGAAACCCGACTCCACGATGCCGGCCAGCACGTCGCTGAGATAGCCCACGGCGATCTCCGGCCGCAGGGCCACCGTGCCCGGCCAGGGACGGGTCTGGCCGGGACAGGCGGCGTACGGTGCGGCCGGAAAGAGCACCGCCCGGGCGGTGCCGGTGGCCAGTTCCCCGGCGAACCCCTCGGCGAGCAGCAGGTCGGTGCCGAGGGGCAGGTGCGGACCGTGCCACTCGACGGCCCCCACCGGCAGCACCGCCAGGTCAGCCGCCTCGGCCACCGCGGCCAACGCGTGGCCGGGTACCCGGGTGATCGGCAGCAGTCCGCCCTCGGCCTTCCACCGTTCGATCAGTTCGTCCACTGCTCGGCCCTCCGGGTGGCGGTGCGGCTGCTCTCCAGCCGGCCGGAGAACCACATCACCACGAAGATCAGCGCCACCTGGAGCATGCCGTAGGCCGCGGCGGTGCCGAGTTCGAACGAGTACATCCGGTTGTTGATCGCCACCGAGATCGGCACGGTCGAGGAGGTGTAGATCAGCACCGAGGCGACGAACTCGCCGACACCGTGCACGAAGGCCAGCAGGGCACCGGCGAGCACGCCGGGCAGCATCAGCCGTACGGTGATGGTGTAGAAGGCCCGCAGCCAGGAGGCGCCGAGGTTACGGGCGGCCTCCTCCAGCGAGGGGTCGATCAGCGCCAGGGCGGCGGAGCTGGACCGGAACACGATCGGCAGGAACCGCACGAAGTAGGCCAGCGGCAGGATCCAGAAGGTGCCGATCAGCACCTGCCCGAAGCTGAAGGCGTTGCCGGTGCTGAAGGCCGAGATCAGGTTGATCGCCACGACCGTTCCGGGCAGGG
The DNA here is from genome assembly GCF_043198155.1 of Micromonospora sp. NPDC048871. NCBI lineage: Bacteria > Bacillati > Actinomycetota > Actinomycetes > Micromonosporales > Micromonosporaceae > Micromonospora > Micromonospora sp. NPDC048871. The sequence goes on from NZ_JBICUM010000001.1 coordinate 890,051, forward strand.
CCCAGGCGATCATGACCGCCACGTCGAGCAGCCCACGGCCGAAGAACTTCAGGCGCCGCACGGCGTACGCGACGAGCACACCGATCACCACACAACCGACGGCGGCGAGCAGGCTCATCTGCAGCGAGTTGAGGATCGGCTCGAACGCCTTGGGGTCGGAGAAGATGGTGACGAAGTTGTCCAGGGTGTACGTCTCCGGCAACACCTGGGTGGTCCAGGTCCGGTTCTCCGAGAAGGCCACCAGGGCGATCGTGGCCACCGGGGCGAGCAGCACCATCGTGGCCAGCACCGAGGCGATCGGGGCCAGCCACCGGCCGATCGGGTTGTTCAGCTCCCGGCGGTTCGCCGAGATGCCCTTCGACTGCGACTGGTAGCTGCGCCGACCCTCGTACCACCGCATCGCCAGCAGGAAGATGATCGAGACGATGCCCAGCACGGAGGCGTACGCCGAGGCCATCGGCAGGTCGCCGTTGGTGCGGTTGATGTAGATCTGCATCGTCATGGTCTGACTGACGTTGAACAGCAGAGGCGCGGTGTACGAGGCCAGCGAGGTCATGAAGACCAGCAGGGAGGCCGAGACCATCGCGGGGGTGAGCATCGGCAGCAGGACGGTACGCCAGACCCGTACCCGCCCGGCACCGAGGTTGTAGGCCGCCTCCTCGACGGAGGGGTCCATCCCGGCCAGCGCGGCGGCGGCGGCCAGGTAGAAGAAGGGGTACATGGTGAAGGTGTGCACCACCAGCACCCCGGCGATCCCGTCGAAGGCCAGGATCGGCCGTTCGGTGCCGAAGAGGGCCTGCAGCCCTCGGGGCAGGATGCCGATGTTGCTGTAGAGCAGCTGGAAGGAGACCGCGCCGATCAGCGGCGGCAGGGCGGCCGGCACCAGGATGATCGCCTCGATGAGGCGGCGACCCCGGAAGCTGAACCGCTTGAGCAGGAAGGCCATCGTCACGCCGACGATGCCGCAGAGCAGCACGCTGGCCGCCGAGATGAACAGGGAGGTGAACAGCGACTCCCGGGCCACCCCGGAGGAGGTGAAGAACTGGAGGTAGTTGCGGGTGCCGTTCTCGCTGACGCTCTCCGAGAAGGTGGCGAACATCGGGTGCACGACATAGCCGTAGAGCACCAGGACCAGCGGCAGCACGAGCAGGTACGGGAACCACTGCGAGTTGGTGCCGCCGGCCAGACGCTGGCGCAGCCAGGCCAGCCGGGGCGGGGCGGTTTCGGGCAGAGCGGTCACGGCTTGACCACCCAGAGCCGTTCCCGGACCAGCCGCAGGCCCACCAGGTCACCGACGTTGATGCTCGACGGCGCGTCGACGACGGCCGCCATCACCTCGGTACCCTCGGCGTCCACGGTCAGGTTGGTGGCCATTCCGGTGAACTCGACATGGGTGACCCGACCCCGCAGGGCGGACTCGTCCTCCCCACTCGCGAGGGTGATGTGCTCGGGACGGACCGACACCAGGGCGGTGTCACCCTCGGTGAGACCGTGTCCCGTGGCGGCGCCGACCTCGATGGTCGTGCCGTTGGGCAGGCGTACCTCGACCCGGTTCTCAGCGGCACCGACCACCGGCAGGCTCAGCACGTTGCTGCGCCCGATGAAGCGGGCCACGAAGGCGTTGGCGGGCCGGTAGTAGATCTCCTGCGGGGAGCCGACCTGCTGGACCTTGCCGGACTGCATGACGGCGATCCGGTCCGACATGGCCATCGCCTCGGCCTGGTCGTGGGTGACGTAGATGGCGGTGTTGCCGCTCTCCCGCTGGATGCGCCGGATCTCGGTGCGGGTCTCCTCGCGCAGCTTGGCGTCCAGGTTGGACAGCGGCTCGTCGAGCAGCAGGGTGCGGGGCCGGATGACCAGGGCCCGGGCCAGGGCGACCCGCTGCTGCTGGCCGCCGGAGAGGGCGTCGATGCGCCGGGCACCGTACCCGGAGAGGTGCACCTGGGCCAGGGCCTCGGAGACCCTGCGGTCCCGCTCGGTCCGGGAGACCCGGCGCACCCTGAGCCCGTACGCGACATTCTGCGCCACCGTCATGTGCGGAAAGAGCGCGTAGTTCTGGAACACCATGCCGGCGTCCCGCTTGTTCGGCGACAAGTGCGTGACGTCGTCGTCACCGAAGTGGATCTGCCCGGAGGTCGGAAAATAGAAGCCCGCCACCATGCGCAGGGTCGTCGTCTTGCCGCAGCCACTGGGTCCGAGCAGAGTGAAGAACTCGCCGGCGCCGATGGTGACGGTGACATCGTCGACCGCCGCGCTATCGCTCGACTTGTCGAAGCGCTTGCTGACGGCAGTCAGCCGGACATCGATCATTTCTGGGTCCTTCCAGGACGGAGCCGGGTCGTGCCGGGGGGGCACGACCCGGACCCCGATCAACTCAGCCCTTGTCCTTGATCTCCGCGTTCCAGTGCGTGATCCACTCGGTCTCCTTCTGACCGATCACGTCCCAGTCGACGTTCATCGGCCGGAGGTCGAGCTGAGCCAGCCACTCCGGCTTCTCGGCGATCTCCACCGCGGGGATCTGGAAGTAGTCCTTGGCGAGGGTGGCCCGCAGCGAGTCGTCGAAGAGGAACTCCAGGAACTTCTGCGCACCGGCGGTGTTGCCGCCCTTGATCGCGGCCACGCCGTCGACCAGCACCGGAGCGCCGGCGGTCGGCATGATGTAGCCGAACGGCATGCCCTCGTTGGCCTGGAGCAGGATGTCCTGGAGGTTCCAGGCGCTCACCACGCCCTGCTCACGCGACATCTTCAGGTAGAGGTCGGCCGGGTTGGCGGCGTACTCGACGGTGTTGGTGTCGAGCTTGAGCAGCCAGTCGTAGCCCGGCTGCGGGTTGGAGCCGTCCGGCGAGAGCCGCTGGATCATCGAGGCGTAGATCGAGCGCATGGTGCCGGAGGCGGCCACGTCCCGGATGATGATCTTGTCTTTCCACTTCGGGTCGATCAGGTCGTCCCAGTCCTGCGGCGCGGTCTGCGGGGTCAGCGCCTTGTTGTTGTACATGATGACCTCGGGCAGCAGGATCTCGCCGAACCAGCGGCCCTGCGCGTCCTTGTACCGCTCGTCCATCTTGGCGGCGAAGGTGGGCTGCCACGGCGCCAGCAGATCCTCCGCGGCACCGGCGGACAGACCCTGCTGGGTGCCACCCCACCAGACGGAGGCCTGCGGGTTGGCCTTCTCGGCCCGGACCCGCTCCAGCACCTCCTGGGCGCCCATGTTGAGCACCTCGACCTTGCCCTTGTACTCAGGGTTCTTGGTCGTGAACTGCTCGACGACGAAGTCGGTGACCGACTTGTCGCGGGCGCTGTAGATGACGAGCTTCTCGGCCGACGGGGCACCGGACGCGCCGGCCTCGCCCTCGTTGTTGTCGCTGCTACCGCAACCGGCGGTGACAGCCAGCATCGCGCCGATCGCGATGGCCATGGCCAGAGGACGTCTCATTGGTACCTCCACTTGACGGGGGAATCTATGGGAAGTTTCCGATAGACAGCTGTAAATCGGACTCCGCCGAAAACGGGGTGGTTCGGGCGGATGAGGGATGCGGACGGGACCGGAGCGGGACACGTCGTGACGCACCGCCGCTGCCGGCTGTCACCCCGGGGCGGGGGCGGCAAGGGCGGACGAGTGTCGGTGCTCAGGGGTGGTGGTGTAACGGGGGTCGGGGTGGTGGGTACGGCGGTGGTGGCTCTAGCAGGGTCGGGGTGGTGGTTTCTCGAAGGGTGGTGTTCTGGTCAGGGCAGAGAGGGCAGGGGGACCGCGGCCGACAGCGCGTAGCTGATCGCTCCGTGCAGTACGGCCTGGTCACCGAGGGTGGCTCGACGCACCTCGGTGGGTGCGGGGGTCTTGGCGGCGAGAAGACTCTGGATCTGCTCCAGCGCGGCGTCGTCGAGCTCCGCGGCGGCGCCGCTGAGCAGCACCAGCCCGGGGTCGATCACGCAGACGCAGGAGAGGATGAGCCGCGCCCAGGCGTCGAGCACCTCGTCCAGGTACTCGCGGGCGGGCTTCGAGGTGGCGGCGAGTTCGATCAGTTCCCGTACCGGCGACTCCGGTCGTCGCCCCGGGTTCAGCGCGACCAACCGCTCGGCGATGGCGTTGACCGACCAGCGGGCCTCGAACTCACCGACGCCGCTGTAGCTGCGCACCGGCGCGGCGTCCACCGGCAGGAAACCCACCTCGCCGGCGGCTCCGCTGGCACCCCGGCGAACCTTGCCGTCGAGCACCAGCCCGGCGCCGATGCCGTCGGCGACATGGATCAGCAGCAGGTTGGCGACATCGGCTCCAGCACCGGCCACGCATTCACCGGCGGCCATGAGGTTGACGTCGTTGTCGACGACTACGGGCACTTTGAGTCGCTGCTGGACGGACTCTCCGATCGGCCACGCCTCGACCAGCCCGACGGAGGGGGCCAGGCGTACGGCACCGTTGGTGGAGACCCCCGGCACCGCGATCGCCACCCCGCGCAGTGAGGGCAGGTTGTCGCCGACCAGGTCCAGGACGAAGTCGCAGACGGTCTCGACCACGTCGCCACCGAACCGTGCGGTGCGGTGCGCGATGAGCGCCCCTTCGCTGTCGGCGATCTCGCAACTGATCCGGGGTGGTTCCAGCGAGACCGCGGCGACGAGCTCGGCACGCGGGTTGAACTCCAGCATCTCCCGAGGTCGCCCGGTGGTGGGGGTGCCGGGTCCCCGCTCGATGAGGTAGCCCTCGGCGATGAGCTCCCGCACGAGCGCGGTCACCGTGGCCGCCGGCAGGCCGGTCATCTCCGCCAGGTCCACTCGGGACAACAGCCGCGCCTGCCGGGCGGCCAGGATCACCGAGAGGCGCTTGATCTCTCGGGACCGCTCACGGCTGACCGGGCTGGTCGCTGCTGCTCTGTCGGACACGATTAATTCCTACTGAGAAAAAAGTGGACCGTCAAGTAACGAGATGATCTCAGCTCCGACCAGGCAAAACGATAGATCGACAAGCTATCTCCACCGGTCCGGCCACCCCCGAAGGCGCACATCGGACCCCCGGGGAGAAGTTGATCACCCAAACTGGGGCGAAGGTAACTATTGCTCTAGCCACACCGATGGTCGGTGCCCCCTGAACAGGCACATCGTTTCTTCGGAAAAGGAAGAAAGTACTGACGGACCCTTGACTATCGGAGCGCAAGATTCCTAGCGTTACGGCCCGAAGGCCTTCCGGTGGAGCTACCCCCGCCACCGTCGCACCGCTCACGCCGTGACGGTGTGTGCGCACAACCCCCACCCCCGACAACAGCACCATCACCTACGGAGACCGCACCGGTCTCCAGTGGACAGCTGTCCGCCATCAGGGCCCGGCATGAGTCACGTGTCAGGGGGCCTCGGCCGGCCCTGCATCCGTCCCAGACGCAGCACGCGCTCCCTTACGCGAAGAGGTATGCCCATGAGATGGCGCACCACGGCGACGATCGCCATGTGCAGTCTGCTCACGCTGGGCCTGGCCGCTCCGGTTCAGGCTCACCCCAAGGGCTCGTCGCCCAAGCACCCCTCACCTTCGAAGAGCCAGCCGAAGGGCCCGTCCAAGTCCGACAAGCCCGTCGACCTGGACATCATGTTCATCGGCGCGCACCCCGACGACGAGGCCGGTCAACTCGGCATGCTGGGATACTGGAACGAGTATCACGGCATGAAGGCCGGCGTCATCACCACCACCCGTGGCGAGGGTGGCGGTAACGCCACCGGCTTCGAGGAGGGCCCGGATCTCGGTATCCTCCGGGAGGCCGAGGAGCGCAAGGCGGTCGCCTACGCCGGCATCGAGCACATCTACAACCTCGACGCCCTCGACTTCTGGTACACCGCCAGCGCTCCGCTGACCGCCGAGGTCTGGGGTTACGACGAGACGCTGTCCCGCATCGTGCGGGTGCTGCGGACCACCAGGCCCGAGGTCATCCTGACGATGAACCCCTCGGCCACCCAGGGCAACCACGGTAACCACCAGGAAGCCGCGATGCTGGCCGTGGACGCCTTCTACGCGGCGGCCGACCCGAAGAAGTTCCCGGAGCAGATCACCAAGGAGGGCCTGGAGCCCTGGCGGGTCTCCCGGATCTTCCAGACCGGCGGCAGCGGCTCCGGCAACCTGGGTCCGTCCTGCGAGACCAGCTTCACGCCGACTGAGGCCAGCAACGTCATCTTCGGCACCTGGCAGGGTTACGAGTCGGCGCGCCACGACGGCAACCGGTGGAACACGGTCACGACCTGGGCCCGCCGGGAGTACGTGTCGCAGGGCTGGGGCAACAGCTCCTTCCCGACGACCAACCCGGACAACATCGGCTGCAACCGGCTGACCCTGATCGACTCCCGCACCCCGTACCCGGACCCGAACGTGGGCGCCGGCACCGGTGCGCTCCAGGGCGCCACCCTCCGTGCGCCGGGTGGCCTGCCGCTCGGCACCGAGATCCACGTGCGTCCGGAGAAGTGGGAGGTGCTCGCCGGCAAGTCCATCAAGGTCGACACCGTCCTCTACGCCACCCAGGACATCAAGGGCGCCAAGGTCGCGCTGCAGGTTCCGGCCGGCTGGCGGGTCAGCGGCAACGGCAACGTCGGCACGCTCAAGAAGGGCAAGGAGGTCGTGAAGAGCTTCACGGTCACCCCGCCCGCGCAGCTTCCGGTGGGTACCCGCTTCAAGATCGAAGCGACGATGACCAGCAGCAAGGATGGTAGCGGCACCAGCAGTGGACGGGTGCAGGCGACCGCTCCGGTTCGGGGCACCCTCGAGCCGCTGGAGGAGATCGCGGACTTCCGGGCGTGGACCGAGCAGAAGAAGGTCAAGCAGCTCGACGCCCTCATCGAGTCGCTGCTCAACATCCCGAGCGGCAAGAGCCGCAGCGTCCGGGTGGACCTGGCCAACCACAGCGACACCGTCCAGTCCGGCACCGTCCGGCTGAACCTGCCGGCCGGTTTCTCGGCGAACCCGCAGCAGCTGCCGTACAGCGGGCTCCAGCCCGGTGCCCGTAGCTCGGTGACCTTCACGGTGACCAACACCGACGCCACGCTGCCGACCGCCAACCGGGCGCCGGACAACGGTGCGTACCGGCTCCAGATCGAGACCACCTACAACGGTGGCAGCGCCACCGAGCCGGGTGCCTTCAACCTGGTGCCGACCACGGTGATCCCGAAGGCCACCACCGCGCCGGCCGTCGACGGCCACGGCCACTCCCACGAGTACACCGGCGAGGTCATCGACATCTCGACGCGCTGGGAGGGTACCGCCACCACGGCGGCGGACATCTCCGGCACCGCCCAGATCACCCACACCGACGACGCCCTGTACGCCATCTTCAACATCACCGATGACGTGCTCGGCCGGTTCCTGCTGCCGGAGGACTGCAAGCGCCCGCGTCGTGCCGACGCCGTCGAGTTCGGTATCGACCCGCGGGGCAACTCGGCGAACACCTCCACGGTGTTCAACGTGGCGCTCTTCCCGGCCACCAACGACCCGGCCAACGGCAACCCGCCGTGCTTCGCCCGGGAGCGGGACAACCACCAGGGTGGCCCGGAGACCGCACCGGGTCTCGAGGTCGCCTCGGTTCTCACCGGCACCGGGTACCAGATCGAGGTCAAGGTTCCGTTCAGCGTGCTGCCGGACACCATCGACCCGAACAACATGGGCATGAACATCCTGGTCAACGACTCGGACACGCAGGACCTGTCCACGCAGACCCGGATCGGCTGGTCGACCTGGAGCGGCGTGCGGGCCGACGCGTGGCGCTGGGGTGTCGCCACCCTGCCGGGCCTGCCGGCGCGGCCGGCGGCGCCGAAGGCGCCGATCATGCCCGACACCGCGGCGCAGAGCGTCAAGTCGCCGCAGACCATCCTCCAGTCCGCCTCGGACGGGGTGGCGCCGGGTGGCTACGCGGCTCTTGACGACAAGATCGTCAAGATCAAGAAGGTCACCAAGTCCTCCTCGAAGGTCTCGGTGCAGTTGAAGGTCAAGAAGTCCGGCATCGCCCGGGTCTTCATCTGGGACGGTGAGCGGGTCGTGGCGCAGACCGAGGTCTCGCTGAACAGGGACCGCACCCTGGTCCTGCCCCTCAACGGTGCTCTGCCGGCCGGCTCCTCGCTGCTCGTCTCGTACGAGCGCGGCGGCGCCACCCTCGGCCTGGCTCACCACCTGAGGTGAGCCGACCCGGTCACCGCGTCGCTCTGACGCGGTGACCGGCGATGGGCCGGGCCTTGTGCCCGGCCCATCGGCATTTCCGGCCCCAGCGCGGCACCGTCGGCACACCTTTGGCAAGCTCGTGAGGATGGAGCTAGCGACCCTGGCGGTGGTCGTCGTCTGTCTCGGCGCGGGCGGCGCGGTGGGCTGGTTCGCGGCCCGGTCCCGGGCGGCCACCGAGATCGCCCGGTTGGACGCCACCCTGCGGGCCACCCGGGAGGGCGAGGGGCGGCTGGAGCAGTCGATGCGGGCGCTGAGCTACGAGGCGACGGCCCAGTCCCAGGAGGCGGTCGCCCGCGCGGTGGCACCCCTGCACGACACCCTGCGCCGCTACGAGCAGCGGGTGGCCGAACTGGAACGTGACCGGGTGGACGCGTACGCCGAACTGCGTGAGCAGGTCAGGGCGATGAGCAGCGTCTCCGGCGAGCTGCGCACCGAGACCAAACAGCTGGTCGCGGCGCTGCGGGCCCCGCAGGTACGCGGCCGGTGGGGCGAGCACCAACTGCGTCGGATCGTCGAGGCGGCCGGCATGTTGGAGCACTGCGACTTCTCCGAGCAGGTCACGGCCGCCACCGACCAGCAGACCGTACGCCCCGATCTGGTGGTCCGGCTGCACGGCGGCCGGACAGTGGTGGTGGACGCCAAGGCCCCCTTCGACGCGTACCTGACCGCGATGGAGGCTCGCGACGAGCGCAGTCGTGACACCCAGCTCGATGCCCACGCCCGGCATCTGCGGGCCCATGTGGACGCGCTGGCGGCGAAGTCGTATTGGACGGCCTTCGAGTCGACCCCGGAGTTCGTGGTGCTGTTCGTGCCAGCCGACACGTTCCTCGATGTCGCCCTGCAACGCGATCCGACCCTTCTGGAGCACGCCTTCACCCGCAACGTGGTGCTGGCCACCCCGGCCACTCTGGTAGCAATGCTGCGTACGGTGGCCTGGTCCTGGCGGCAGGAGCAGTTGGCCCGCAACGCGGTAGCGGTGCATTCCCTGGCCCGGGAACTCTATGGTCGACTTTCCACCCTAGGCGATCATGTAGCCAAACTCGGCAGCTCACTCGGCGGCGCGGTGACCGCCTACAACCGGGCGGTGGGGTCGCTGGAGGCCCGGGTGCTGGTCAGCGCCCGCAAGCTGGCTGAGCTGGGAGTTTCTGACCAGGAGCTGTCCACACCGGCTCAGGTGGAGTTGGCTCCCCGGCAGCCGCAGGCCCCTGAGCTGCTGTTGGAGGAATCCAACTGGGAGGGTCGAACTCGGTCAACCTAATCGAGGTCTTATCACCTTCGATGTGACATTGGGCGTCCCACGTATCACGAGATGGTCACAACGTACCTGTCGGTAGTGACATTGACGGTCGGCACCACGAAGGATTTCGCTCACGCGTGCCCTGCATCTGAGGGCGCCTGAGTTCTCTGGAGGAAAGAGAACGTGAGCAGACCCCGAAACCTGAGCCGGCGTACTTCCGCCGCGCTCTTCGCCTCGGTCATGGCGGCGGGTGCCGTGTCCGTGGTGGGCGGTACCGCCACCGCGAGCGCCGCTCCTGCCGGAACCGACCCGGCCCAGGTCACCCCCGCCGAGGCCCTGGGCGAGCACGACGCCAAGCTGCTCGCCGAAGCAGAGGCCAAGAAGGCCCCCAACATCACGATGATCGTGGCCACCGACAAGGGCAAGGCCAAGGAGGTCGCCGACGACCTCAAGGACCTGGGTGCTGCGGTCACCCAGCGTTTCGACACCATCGGCTACGTGCTGGCCAAGGTGCCGACCAGCAAGGCGGTCAAGGCCGCCACCCTGCCCGGCGTCTCGGCCGTCGACCTGGACGAGAAGATCCAGCTGCCCGACCCCAAGCCGGAGGTCGTCCAGGGCGGCAAGAAGGGCGACAAGCAGGGCGACACCCTCAGCGGCCCGGGCGCCAACACCCCCGCCGACAACCCCTACATGCCGACGGGCGAGACCGGTGCGGTCAAGTTCGTCAAGTCCAACAAGAAGTGGGACGGCCGGGGCGTCACCATCGGCGTCATGGACTCCGGTGTGGACCTGGAGCACCCGGCGCTCCAGCAGACCACCACCGGCGAGCGGAAGATCGTCGACTGGGTCACCGCCACCGATCCCCTGGAGGACGCCAGCTGGCGCCCGATGCTCAACCAGGTGACCGGCCCGTCCTTCACCCTCGCCGGCCGCACCTGGACCGCACCGGCGGGCACCTACCGGTTCAACCTGTTCAGTGAGTCGATCACGAACAACAGTGAGCCGGCCGGTGACGTCAACCGCGACGGCGACCGCACCGACCAGTGGGGTGTCCTGTACGACCCGGCCACCAACAACGTCTGGGTCGACACCGACCAGGACGGCGACTTCACCGACGAGGCCCTGATGCGGCCGTACAAGGAGAAGTTCGACGTCGGCTACTTCGGCACGGACGACCCGGCGACTCCGGTCAAGGAGCGGATGTCGTTCGTGGTCGAGTACCGCAAGAACGTCGACACCACTCCGGTCGGCGGCCCGGGTCTGGTCGACTACGTCAACATCGGCATCATCGAGAGCGCGCACGGCACCCACGTCGCCGGCATCACCGCCGCCAACAGCATGATGGGCAACAGCGCGTTCAACGGTGCCGCCCCCGGCGCCAAGATCGTTTCCTCCCGCGCCTGCTCCTGGGGTGGTGGCTGCACCTACGCCGCCCTCACCACCGGCATGGCCGACCTGGTGATCAACCGTGGGGTCGACGTCATCAACATGTCGATCGGTGGTCTGCCGGCGCTCAACGACGGCAACAACGCCCGCGCCACCCTCTACAACAACCTGATCACCACGTACGGGGTGCAGATGTTCATCTCGGCCGGTAACTCCGGTCCGGGTGTGAACACCATCGGCGACCCCTCGGCCTCCAGCAACGTGGTCAGTGTGGCCGCCAGCGTCAGCAAGGACACCTGGCTGGCCAACTACGGCTCCGTGGTCAAGAAGAAGAACGCCCTGTTCAACTTCTCCTCGCGGGGTCCGCGTGAGGACGGCGGCGCCAAGCCGAACATCGCCGCGCCGGGTTCGGCCATCTCCACCACCCCGGTCTGGCAGGCCGGCAGCCCGGTCGCCGAGGCCGGCTACGCGCTGCCGCCGGGCTACGCCATGTTCAACGGTACGTCGATGGCCTCCCCGCAGGCCGCCGGTGCCGCCGCCCTGCTGCTCTCGGCCGCCAAGGCCAACCACCTGGGGGTCACCCCGGAGGCGCTGCGTCGGGCGATCTACACCTCGGCCAAGCCGATCGCCGACACCCCCACCTACGCTCAGGGCTACGGCATGTTCGACGTGCCGGGTGCCTGGAAGCTGCTCCGCAAGGGCGTCCAGACCCGCTCGTACACCGCTGACGCCCCGGTCTGCACCCCGCTGTCCAGCCAGCTGGCCACCCCGAACCAGGGCACCGGCATCTACAACCGCTGCGACTCGGCCAACGGTGGACAAAAGATCAACCAGTCGAAGTCGTACCAGGTGAAGCTGACCCGGACCAGCGGCCCGGCCGGCAACATCAAGCACTCCATCGGCCTGCGTGGCAACAACGGCACCTTCTCGGCGCCGAAGAACGTCACCCTGCCGCTGAACCAGACCGTCACCATCACGGTCACCGCCAGGCCGAAGACGGCCGGTGCGCACAGCACCATCGTCACCGTGGACGACAAGGCCACCAACACGATCGACTTCGAGTTCTCCGCCGTCGTGGTGGCCTCGAACGACGTCGTGAAGCCCAACTTCGCCTACTCGGCGCAGGGCTCGGTGGACCGCAACCACACCACGTCGTACTTCGTGACGGTGCCCCCGGGTGCCGGTGCGTTGCAGGTGAACCTCTCCGGCATCGCCACCGCGTCGCAGACCCGCTTCATCGCGTTCAACCCGTACGGCGTCCCGGTGGAGAGCACCTCCAGCCTGGCCTGCTTCACCAACCACGTCAGCACGGTGGTCTGCAACCCGTTCGAGCGTGACTACGCCAACCCGATGCCGGGCATCTGGGAGATCGAGGTGGAGTCCCGGCGTACCTCGCCGTCGCTGAACAACCCGTACCAGATCCAGGCCCGGGTGCAGGGCGTAGCGGTCGAGCCGGCCGTGGTCGAGCTGCCCTCGGTCACCACCGGTACCCCGACCCCGGTGACCTGGTCGCTGAAGAACACCTTCGGCCCGGTCACGGTCACCGGTCAGGGTGGTGCGCTGTCCAGCACCCACACCGAGCGCCCGACCATCGTGGAGCTCGCCGTGCAGGAGTTCACCGTCGAGGTTCCGGCGGGGGCCACCAGCTTCACCGCCCGCATCGGCAACGTCTCCAACGCCAGCGCCGACCTCGACCTGTTCGTCTACCGGGGCGCCACCCTGGTGGCGTACAACGCCGACGGCGACTCGGAGGAGTTCGTCACCCTCAACAACCCGGCGGCCGGCACCTACACGGTCGTCGTCGAGGCGTACTCGGTCGACGGCGCGGGCGGCAGCACCGCGTACGACTACCGGGACTCGTACTCCTCCCCGGCGCTGGGCACCCTGACGGCGTCCAGCAACAGCCTCACCCTGGCGCACGGCGCCACCGGCACCCTGACCGGTACGGTGACCGCCCAGTCCGCCCCGCCCGCGGGCCGGACCCTCTCCGGTGAGCTGTCCGTGGTGACCAGCGAAGGCGCGGTCGTCGGCCGCGGCTCGGTCAACATCGGCTCGGTGAACTGACCCAGCACCACCGCACCACCCAGGGAGCCCGCCTCCGGATCCACCGGAGGCGGGCTCCCGCCCGTTCAGGCATGTCTCTGGCTGCGGACTTTCGCTCCTGGCCTAGCCGATCGCCGGCCTCGGCTGATCACCCTTCGCCCGATGCCGATCCGGCCGGTCGGGGCGCAGCCCCGCCACCAGCAGCAGGTATCCGGTCAGTTCGGCGGCGACGGCCAGGGCCGGTGCCATGACCAGGATCGGGCTGACCATGGCGCCGGTGAACACAGTCCCCCGGGTCGGGGACAAGGGCAGCAGTGTGTACGGGGCCAGCGCCGCATCGATGTGGAACAGCGCTGCCACCACCAGCAGGACCGCACCACCGGTGGCCCGCCGCCGACCCTGACCCAGCAGTAGCGCAGCCAGCAGGAGGGCGGCCAGGGCGAGCGCCAGGGGCGCGAGCACCGCGGCGGCGAGCACCTCAGTGCCGGGCTGCCCGTCGTGCTGGTCCGCCAGCTCGACCTCCATCGTGTTGCGGCGCACCTCGACCACCCGGAACACCGCGTACCCCAGCACCGGCCCGCCGGCCAGCAACAGCCCGATCACCAGCCGTCCACTCGCAGGGGAGTCGGTTCGCGGCCGTCCCCCGGCGGTTGCCCGCCGGTTCACGAGGGCCAGCAGCAGCACGAAGACCAGTGCCGCCCAGGTCAGTTCAAGCCCGGTCCACAGCCCCTCGGTGAACTCCGGAGGCGGACCGGGCTCGAGGACGTGCCACCGGTAGCCGGCGGCGGCAGGATCGACCGGCATCGTCGACCAGGCGTCGACGGCCACCACGACGAGCCCGGCCGGCACCACCCAGCGCGGCGACGGCAGACCGACTACCAGCGCGTACGCCAGGATCAGGGCCACCGCGAGGACCTCGGCGTGACGCAGGATCGGCGCGGAGGTGAGCACACCCGCCAGGTGTACGGCGAACAGGAGCCCTGCCGACGGCAGGAGCAACGATCGTAGACGCATCGATGCATCCTGCCGTCCGGACAGGATTCTCGCGCCCCCGGCGGGGCTACCTCAGGCGCGCTTGGCGGAGGCGACCTTGAAGGGGGTGCCCTGCTGGCAGGTGGTCATCAGGCCCGGTTCGGGTCGCCCGGTGACCGTCACGGCGGCGCCTGCGGTCAGCACCTCGCGCGGGCCGCCGAGCAGCAGGTAGCCGTCGAGCAGCAGGCAGCCGGGCTCGACCCCGGACTCGATCTGACCGGTCAGGGTCATCTCACCGGTGGAGGTCGGCTGCGGCGGGCCGCCCGGGCGTTTGCCGGGTCGGCCCAGCGGGCCGGTCGTGTCCGTCGGGTCGGCCGCCGGAGGCTCGGTCGGGTCCGGGGTGGGCAGCTCGGTCACGGTTGGCGCTCCCGTCGGGGTGGCGGTGCCGTCCCCGGCGCCCTGGCCGGCGCAGGCGACGAGCGCGGTGCAGACGATCAACGCCGCGGCGGCGATCCGAAGGGTCCTCATGCCAGTCTTTGACGTGGTAGCCGGGTGATCCGTTCCATCTTCTCGGGTGGGCCGCTCAGCCGCGGGCCGCCGCAGCGGCCTTCATGTCGCGCTTGAGTTCCTGCGGCAGGGAGAAGGTGAGTCGCTCGTTGGCGGTCACCACCTCCTCCACGTCGGTGTAGCCGCGCGCGGCGAGATGGGTCAGCACCTCCTGGACCAACTCGTCCGGGACGCTGGCTCCCGAGGTCAGGCCCACCGTCTGGGCGCCGACCAGCCAGGCGTCGTCGATCTCGTGGGCGAAGTCGACCAGGTGCCCGGCCCGGGCGCCCGCGTCCAGGGCCACCTCCACCAGGCGTACGGAGTTCGAGGAGTTACGCGAGCCGACCACGATCACCACGTCGCACTCGGCCGCGATCTCCTTGACCACATGCTGACGGTTACTGGTGGCGTAGCAGATGTCGTCGCTGGGCGGCGACTGGAGCATCGGCAGCCGCTTCTTCAGCCGGGCCACCGTCTCCATGGTCTCGTCCACCGACAGGGTGGTCTGCGACAACCAGACGACCTTGTTCGGGTCACGCACGGTGATCCGGTCGGCGTCCTCCGGGCCGTCCACCAGCTGGATGTGCTCCGGGGCCTCGCCGGCCGTGCCGATGACCTCTTCGTGGCCCTCGTGACCGATGAGCAGGATGTCGTAGTCCTCGGCGGCGAACCGCTTCGCCTCCTGGTGCACCTTGGTCACCAGCGGGCAGGTCGCGTCGATCGCCTTGAGGGAGCGCTGCTTGGCCTGCTCGTAGACCTCGGGTGCCACCCCGTGGGCGGAGAAGATCACCGTGGCGCCCTCGGGAACCTCCTCGTTCTCCTCCACGAAGATCGCGCCCTTGGCTTCCAGCGTCCGCACCACATGCTTGTTGTGCACGATCTGCTTACGCACGTAGATCGGCGCACCGTAGAGCTTGAGGGCCTCCTCGACGGTCTGCACCGCCCGGTCGACGCCCGCGCAGTAACCGCGGGGCTTGGCCAAGAGCACGCGCTTCCCGATGCCAGCCTCAGTCACCCCCCCATCCTACGCCCGCCCCCACTCCCCCACCGCCTGCAGCTGTTGATCATGAGGTTGGCGGCAGTGTTCGATCTCCACCCTGCCGCCAACCTCATGATCAACGGGGCTCGATGGGGGTGGGGTGGGTGGGGTGGGTGGGGGTTAGGGTGGGGGGGTGGGTGATGGGGTGGGTGGGGGGACGGGGGCCGGCAGCTCGGGAGCCAGCAGCTCGGAGGAGCCGTGGCCGGTGCGGGTGGTCAGTCAGAAGATCGGCGCCTGGGTGGCGCGGCTGGGCTGGGTGTGGGTCGACGGGCAGGTGGCGCAGATCAGCCGGCGGCCGGGAGCCAGCACGGTTTTTCTGACCCTGCGTGATCCCTCGGCGGAGCTGAGCCTCACCGTCACCACCAACCGGGACGTGCTCGACTCCGGCGCTCCCGAGCTGCGTGAGGGTGCCCGGATCGTGGTGCACGCCAAGCCGGAGTTCTACGCCGCCCGGGGCACCCTCAGCCTGCGGGCCGACGAGATCCGCCAGGTCGGCCTGGGTGAGCTGCTGGCCCGGCTGGAGAAACTCAAGAAGCTGCTGGCCGCCGAAGGGCTGTTCGACCGGGCCCGCAAGCGACGGCTCCCCTTCCTGCCGCAACGCATCGGGCTGATCACCGGTCGGGCCAGCGCCGCCGAACGGGACGTGCTCACCAACGCCCGCCGCCGCTGGCCGGCCGTGGAGTTCCGCACCGTGAACGTCGCCGTACAGGGCCCGGGAGCCGTCACCCAGATCATCGACGCCCTGAAGGTGCTGGACAGCGACCCGAGCGTCGACGTGATCATCCTGGCCCGGGGTGGCGGCGGCATCGAGGATCTGCTGCCCTTCTCCGACGAGGCGTTGTGCCGGGCCGTGTTCGCCTGCCGTACCCCGGTGGTCAGCGCGATCGGCCACGAGACGGACGCCCCGCTCGTCGACTACGTCGCCGACGTACGCGCCTCGACCCCCACCGACGCCGCCAAGCGGGTGGTGCCGGACCTGGCCGAGGAGATCCGCCTGATCAACCAGGCACGGCACCGGCTGCACCGGGCGGTGCACCACCTCCTGGATCGGGAGAGCCACCGGATCGAGGCCCTGCGCTCCCGGCCGGTGCTGGCCCGCCCTCAGGTGATGGTCGACCAACGGGCCGCCGACCTGGCCGCCCTGCGCCAGCGGGCCGAACGCAACCTGGGCCACCGCCTGGCCGCCGCCGACGACGACCTGCGGCACACCCTGGCCCGGCTGCGGGCCCTCTCCCCCGCCGCCACCCTCGACCGGGGGTACGCCATCGTGCAGCGGTCCGACGGCCATGTCGTCCGCGCGGCCGACCAGGTCGGCCCCGGTGACCCCCTGCGGGTACGCCTGGCCGAGGGCGAACTGGCCGCCACCGTGACCACCTGACCACCGCAACCCGCGGTGCGGTGGCGGGAGGTGTCGGAGGGTTGTGTTGAGATGGATGCGATGACTGACGAGCAGACGAGCGGGCCCGACGAACGGCTCAGCTACGAACAGGCCCGGGCCGAACTCGCCTCGGTGGTGGATCGGCTGGAGGCCGGCGGGACCTCCCTGGAGGAGTCCCTGGCCCTCTGGGAGCGGGGTGAGGCACTCGCGGTGATCTGTCAGCGCTGGCTGGACGGGGCCCGCGCCCGCATCGAGGCCAGCCGACAGAACGCCGCCGGCTGACCGCCCCACGCCAAGCCAACCGGTAAGAACGCGGCCGAGCGCTCGCGCGGCGACAGACCCAGCCGGCTGACCACCCCGCGCCGCGCCAGCCGACAAGAACCCAGCCGCGTGATCGCGGTCAGCCAGCGGAGCGCAAAGAGTGATCGCGCGACGCCAGGTGGTGAACCCGGGCCGCGCGATCGGTGGTGCTCAGTCGAAGAGGTTGTACAGCTCCGGCGGCGCCTCTACGACCTGGTCGGCCGGGGGCTTCTGGGCTGCGGTCGCGTTGCCGTAGTCGCTGTAGGTCACCCGGATCTCCTGGGTCGCCGCCCCCGCCTGAACCCCGGGGATCTGAAGGACCATCTCGGTGAGCCGACCCTGGGTGTCCGTGGTGGCGGTGAAGGGCACGGAGTTCGCCTGCGCGCCGAGGGCCGTGATCATGCTCTGGTCCAGCGAGCCGGCCTCGGCCGCCTTGGACAGGTCGATGGTGCCGGCGTACGCACCGTCGCCGGCACGGCGTACCTCCGTGATGGCCTGGGTGAGCACCGCACTGCCAGCGGGGTCGACCTTGTCGAAGTCGAAGCCCAGGTTGCGGTTGCCCTGGATGCGGGTCTGGTCCAGGTGCTGGTACTTGCCGAGGCTGAGCTTGTCCCGCCCGGGGACGCTGGACGCCGCCGAGCCCTGAAGATCCAGCTTGACCCAGCTGTCCGGCTTGGCGTGGATGAGGTCGAGGGTCATCGCCAGGTCATCGGTCGGCTCGCCGATGCTCACCTTCATCTGGGCGCTCTGGCTGGGCTGGTGGACCTGCCCCTCGGCGGTGGAACCGGCACCGGACATCCGGAACCGGAAGTTGCCGTTGCTGATCTCCCGGGTGGAGTCCAGCAAGGCCTGCTTGGCGTCGGCGTCGCCGGCCGCACCACTGGCGGTCGTGGTGGCCGACGGCGTGGCGGTGGTCCCGGCGGTGCCGTCACCGGTGGTGGTGCAGGCGGCGACTCCGGGCGTAAGCAACGCGGCGGCCATCAGGCCGGCGCTCAGTCGTCGAACGGTCATCGGTGTCTCCCAGCAGGGTCGCCCGACGCATCTCGCGCGCCGGAGGCTGTCTTCTCTGTTCCCTGCCGGCCGGTCGGGCAATCACCTACTCCGGCACCGACTCCCAGGATCCCGGCCCGCCACCCACCCCACAGACGCCGAACGGGGAAGCGGATCATGCCCGCTCCCCCGTCCGGGTGACACCTGTCGACCTAGCTGAACATCTCCAGGAGTTGGTCGTTGGCCTCGACGATCTCGTCGTCCGCCGGCTTCTTGGCCGGGCTGGCCGCACCGTAGTCGGCGTACTTGACCGTGATCTCCTGCGCCTTGAGCTCGCCGGCGGCCGGCACGGAGAGCACCAGCTCGGTCAGTCTGCCCTGGTCGTCGACCTTCGCGGTGAAGGGGATCTCCTTGGCCTGGTCACCCAGGGCCTTGAGCATGTCCTCGTCCGCGGCCACGGAGTCCTTGGCAGCGGTGATGTCGATCTTGCCGCTGTAGGTGCCCGGGCCGGTCTCCTGGACCTCACCCAGACCCTTGAACATCTCGGCGGAGTTGGCCGGGTCGGTGCCGTCCTTGAAGATGTCGAGGCTCTTGGCGTCGCCGGCCTTGGTGGCGTCGACGTGCTGGTACTTGCCCTTCATGTCTTCCGCCCCCGGGAGGCTGGCGAACAGCTCACCCAGGTCCATCTTCACGTAGCTGTCGGCGTCGATCTTGATGATCTCCATCTCCATGGTGAAGG
This sequence comes from Micromonospora sp. NPDC048871, assembly GCF_043198155.1. Taxonomy (NCBI): domain Bacteria; kingdom Bacillati; phylum Actinomycetota; class Actinomycetes; order Micromonosporales; family Micromonosporaceae; genus Micromonospora; species Micromonospora sp. NPDC048871. The sequence continues at coordinate 908,857 of NZ_JBICUM010000001.1, forward strand.
TCTCGTCGCCGGCCTTCATGGAGAACTGCGCGCTGTTGCTCGGCTTGTGGACGCTGCCGCCTCCCTTGATCGACTCCGAGTCGATCGTGAAGGTGAAGTTCCCCTCGTTCAACTCCTTGGTGGAGGCGACCAGGGCCGTCTTCGGGTCCTTCGGGATGGAGGCCGCCGTGCCCGACCCGCTGGACGAGTCGGTGGCGTCGGAATTGCAGGCGGCTACGCCGGGAACCAGCAAGGTGGCGGCGAGAACGCCCACGCTCCAGCGTCGAATCTTCACAGAAAATCTCTTCTCAAACTGGGAAAGCCGGACGGTTCACACCACCCGAGAAACGAACGCCGGAAGCGTAACGGATCGGACCGACATCTCGCGGCCCGTAAATCAGTCCACGGCGCTGGCCATCTCCCGCAGTTCGTTGTCCCGGGCATCGCCGATCACGATCACGGTGCGGTCCGGCTGAAGCAGCACCAGGGCCTGCTCGTTGCCCCGCGCGGTGTACCGCTGCCAGGTGCCATCACCGAGATCGGTCTGCCCCTGCGGTTGTCCCGCGTCGGTGAGTTCGGTGGGCAGCAGTCGCTCCGGCGGCACGTTGCTCTGCACCAACTGGACGCCACGTCCTTCCGGGGTGACATATCCCACCCGCAGGGTGGAACCCCCCTCTACCGCGCGGTAGGAGGCCCGGATGGGTTGCCATTCCTTGCTCAGCCCGGAGGGCACACTCACCGGGAACTCCCCGGCGGATTGCGCCTGCTCGAAGGCCGGCACCGGATCGATCGGAGTCGGCTGGTCGCCGCCGAGAAAACCCCGGTAGAAGGCGAGCAGCAGGGCAATCGGGATCAGCAGCACCAGCAGGGAGATGGCCATGTCGCGGGGCGAGCGGGTGGAGGCCGGCTTCCCGGGCGCCGCCGAGGGGCCCGGAGGCCGGTCAGGTCCGCCCGGGCCGCCCCGCCGCTCGGCGGTCGGCCGGGCATCGCCCGGCGGCTGGTCTGCGGGTTCGCGGTCGGCAGGCAGTGCAGATTCCACCCGACCATTCTGGCAGCCGCCCGACCGGCGGTATCCGGCCCATCACCGCCCCGCCCCCGCTCCGCGTCCGCCATCGTGTGAGGATCAGGGACACCGCCGGCAGCTGCCCACTGTCGGCCCGGTCAACCCCGCACCGCCGCGAGGAGGAGCCGTTCAGATGACGACCACCAGGACGCGTACCCCACAGAATCTCGACCGCAACCTCGCTCTCGACCTGGTCCGGGTCACCGAGGCGGCAGCGATGGCTGCCGGCCGGTGGGTGGGACGGGGCGACAAGGAGGGCGGCGACGGCGCCGCCGTCGACGCCATGCGCAAGCTGATCAACTCGATCCCCATGCGCGGGATCGTGGTGATCGGTGAGGGCGAGAAGGACAACGCCCCGATGCTCTTCAACGGGGAAGAGGTCGGTGACGGCAGCGGCCCGGAGGTGGACGTCGCCGTCGACCCGATCGACGGTACGACCCTGATGAGCAAGGGGATGCCGAACGCCCTGGCGGTGCTGGCGGTCGCCGAGCGGGGTGCGATGTTCGACCCCAGTGCGGTCTTCTACATGGAGAAGCTCGCCGTCGGACCGGCCTACGCGGACGTCGTCGACATCAACGCCGGTGTCGCCGAGAACCTGCGCCGGATCGCCAAGGTCAAGGGCACCAGCGTCTCCGAGGTGACGGTCTGTGTGCTCGACCGGCCCCGCCACGACGGCCTGGTCGACGACATCCGCCGGGCCGGTGCCGGCATCCGCTTCATCTCCGACGGCGACATCGCCGGCGCCATCGCCGCCGCCCGCGGGGAGTCCGACGTCGACGTGCTGATGGGCATCGGCGGCACCCCCGAGGGGATCACCGCGGCCTGCGCCCTGAAGTGCATGGGCGGGATGATGCAGGCCAAGCTCTGGCCGCAGGATGAGGCCGAGCGGGAGAAGGCGTTGGCTGCCGGGCACGACCTGGACCGGGTGCTGACCACGGACGACCTGGTCACCGGCGACAACTGCTTCTTCGTGGCCACCGGGGTCACCTCCGGTGACCTGCTGCGGGGGGTGCGGTACCGAGCCGGTGGGGCGTACACCCAGTCGATCGTCATGCGGTCCAAGAGCGGCACCATCCGGGTGATCGACTCGTACCACCGGTTGGAGAAGCTGGCGCTCTACTCGGCGGTGGACTTCGACGGCCGGCCGCTGGCCGAGCAGGCGTGAGCGGGTACGACAGACGAACCCCCACGGGGGCCAGGGAGTGAGCCAGCCCCGGACGTCACCCTCCGTGGGGCGCCGGGTCGGCGCGGTGGCCCTGGCGGCGGTGGCCGGGATGGCGGTGGCCGTCCAGTCGCGGATCAACGGCGAACTGGGCGTACGCCTCGGCGACGGCCTGGCCGCAGCCGTGATCTCCTTCGGGGTCGGCCTGCTGCTGCTGATGGTGCTGCTGCCGGCCACCCGCAGTGGGCGTCGCGGGCTGGCTGCCCTGCGGGACGCCCTGGCCTCGGGTGCCCTGCGCCCCTGGCAGTGCCTGGGCGGGGCCTGTGGAGCCCTGCTGGTGTTCACCCAGGGGGCCACGGTCGGCACCCTGGGGGTGGCCGCTTTCACGGTGGCGGTGGTAGCCGGGCAGTCCGGCAGCAGCCTGGCGGTCGACCGAGCGGGCATCGGCCCGGGTGGACGGCAGCCGGTGACCGGCACCCGGCTGGCCGGTGCGGTCCTGACCGTGGTCGCGGTGCTGCTGGCCGTCGGCGGTCGAGGGCTGGAACCGGAGACCCTCGGGCTGATCGCGCTGCCGCTGATCGCCGGGATCGGGGTGGCCTGGCAGCAGGCGGTGAACGGTTGGGTCCGGGTGGCCAGCGGCAGCACGCTGACCGCCACCGGAGTGAACTTCGCCGTCGGGACCAGCGTCCTGCTCGTCGCCTTCGCCGTCAGCCTGGGGGTACGCGGCGTACCCTCGGGCAGCCTGCCGACCGAGCCCTGGCTCTACCTGGGCGGGCTGGTCGGGGTGTCGTTCATCGCGGTCGCCGCCGCGGTGGTGCGGCTCATCGGCGTACTCGTGCTCGGGCTGGCCACCATCGCCGGCCAGGTCATCGGTGCGGTGCTGCTGGACGTGGTGCTGCCCACGGCCGCCTCGCAGCCCGGCCCGCGGACCTTCCTGGGGGCCCTGCTGACCCTGGTCGCCGTCGCGGTCGCCACCCTGGGCGGTCGGCTCCACGCCCTGACCGGACGCCTAAGGTCCCGGTGAGGGTACGGCTCAGGGCATGGTCATCGGCGACTGGGAGCCGTACGGGTCGTCGTACTCCGTACGTCGACGGCGGAAGATGATCGCCGCCACGATGCCGCCCAGCAGTCCGAACAGGTGCCCCTGCCAGGAGATCCGTTCGTCCGTCGGCAGGACGAGCGCCAGTTGGCCGCCGTAGAGCAGACCGACCAGCAGGAAGACGGCGAAGTTCCACCAGCTGCGCTCGAAGATGCCCCGGGTCAGCAGGATGCCCAGGTAGCCGAAGATGACCCCGCTGGCCCCGACGACGATCGTGTTGGGCGACCCGGTGAACCAGACACCCAACCCGCTGGCCAGGACGATCACCAGGGTGGACCAGAGGAACCGCCGGGCGCCGGCGGCCAGTACGAAGGTGCCGAGCAGGATCAGCGGGATGCTGTTGCTGTAGAGGTGCTCGAAGCCGTGGTGCAGGAAGGGTGAGAAGAAGACCCCGTCCAGTCCCTCGATGCGTTGCGGGATGATGCCGGCGGCGGCGTCGAAGCCGGCACCGAGCCAGGTGTCCAGGCCCTCGATGAGGAAGAGCACCGGCACCACGGCGCACATCGCGACGAAGGCCCGGCCGATGGACGCATAGAAGGCTTCCGTGCCGAACCGGTGCGGGTCGCCGTTGACAGGGTGCAGGGTCACCTGTCAACAGCTATCAGCAAACTCCGGCAGCCGCCACTCTTCGCCCCAGGGCACCGCCCCTCGGCATACGGTCGGCACGGACAGCGCGGGGTCGGCGGGAACCAGGGAGACACCCCTTCGTTCCCGCCGACCCGGCGGTCAAGCGGTCAGTACCAGCCGCGGTTCTGCGAGTGGTTCCAGGCGTTGCACGGCGTACCGTGGCGGCCCTTGATGTAGCCGAGGCCCCACTTGATCTGGGTGACCGGGTTGGTCTCCCAGTCCGCGCCGACCGTGGCCATCTTGCTGCCCGGCATGGCCTGCGGGATGCCATGGGCGCCAGAGCTGCTGTTGTGGGCCCGGGGGTTCCAGCCGCTCTCCTTGTTCCAGAGCCTGTCCAGGCAGGGGAACTGGTCGATCTTGAAACCAGCGTCGATCATCAGGGCGCAGCCGGTCTTCCGGTGCCCGCTGTACTCCTTGCAGGAGGCCGGGACCGGTCCGTCGTACGGCTTGAGGGCCCGGGCCCGAGCGGCGGCAGCCTCCTTGGCGGCCTTCTCCGCAGCAGCCTTCTTGCGTGCCGCCTCCTCGGCCTTGCGGGCCTTCTCGGCGGCCGCGCGGGCCTGCTTCCTGGTCTCGGCGGCCTGCTGACGCACCGCCCGTACCTGGCGGGAGACCTGCTGCTCCTGCCGGTAGTCGACGTCGATCTCGGTGACACTGCCGGCCACCTGCGCGCCCGGATCCGGGCGCGGCGTCTGGCGGTCATCGCTGAGGTAGAAGCCGCCGGCGATGCCCCCGGAGAGCAGCACGACAGCGACGCCACGAGCGGCGAACCGGCTCCACAGCCGACTCACGTGGTGATCCCTTCGTCGGGGTCAGGGACACGGGGTGACCCAGCCCACCGGCCGAAGCACACCGCGAGCGCCCGTGACCGGCTTCCCGGTCACCGTGGCCGCACCTCCTTCACCCGGTGATCATCCGTCTCCCTCAGGGGAGGTGACGAATGGCCACCAACGCTTCCAGCGGTACGTGAGCGCCGTGGGACACGATCGCGCACAGTGAGGCGGTTGGGAAACGCCCAGACTGCATTGTGACGTGGGTCACTTGCAAAATGCAGGTAAAAACGCCCTAAAAGGCCATCATTGCGGGATGTCCTCCAGCAGATCGGTCACCATGGCGGCGATCGGGGACCGCTCCGAACGGCTGAGGGTGACATGCGCGAAGAGTTGATGCCCCTTGAGGGCCTCGATCACCGCGGTCACTCCGTCGTGCCGGCCGACCCGGAGGTTGTCCCGCTGGGCGACGTCGTGGGTCAGGACCACCCGGGACCCCTGGCCGATCCGGGAGAGCACCGTCAGCAGGACCCCCCGCTCCAGTGACTGGGCCTCGTCGACGATGACGAAGGCGTCGTGCAGGCTGCGCCCGCGAATGTGGGTCAGCGGCAGCACCTCCAGCAGACCCCGCGAGGTGACCTCCTCCAGCACGTTCTCGTGCACCACCGCACCCAGGGTGTCGAAGACCGCCTGGGCCCAGGGCGACATCTTCTCCGACTCCGAACCGGGCAGGTAGCCGAGTTCCTGGCCGCCGACGGCGTACAGCGGGCGGAAGACGATGACCTTCTTGTGCCGGCGGCGCTCCATCACCGCCTCCAGCCCGGCGCAGAGCGCCAGGGCCGACTTTCCGGTACCGGCCCGGCCGCCCAGCGAGACGATGCCGATCGACTCGTCGAGCAGCAGATCCAGGGCGATCCGCTGCTCGGCGGAGCGGCCGTGCACCCCGAACGCCTCCCGGTCGCCACGTACCAACCGGACGGTCTTGTCCGGCAGCACCCGACCGAGGGCGGACCCCCGGGTGGAGTGCAGCACCAGGCCGGTGTGGCAGGGCAGGCCGGCTGCGGCGTCCACATCGATGGCCTCTCCGGCGTAGAGCCGTCCGATGTCCTCCTCGGCCAGATCCAGCTCGGCCATCCCCGTCCAGGTCGGGTCGCTGGCCTGGCCGTGCCGGTACTCGTCGGCCCGCAGCCCGACCGAGGCGGCCTTGACCCGCAGCGGCATGTCCTTGCTGACCAGGGTCACCTCCCGCCCCTCGGCGGCGAGATTCAGGGCTACGGAGAGGATCCGGGCGTCGTTGGACTCGTTGCGGAAGCCCGGCGGCAGTACCCCGTCGTCGGTGTGGTTGAGCTCCACCCGCAGGGTGCCACCCTCGTCGTTGGCGGGCACCGGCAGATCCAGCCGCCCATGCCGGATGCGCAACTCGTCCAACATGCGCAGCGATTTGCGGGCGAACCAGCCCAACTCGGGATGGTGTCGCTTGCCCTCCAGTTCGGAGATCACCACCAGGGGCAGGACCACCTCGTGCTCGGCGAAGCGGTGGAACGCCGCCGGGTCGCTGAGCAGGACGGAGGTGTCCAGCACAAAGGACTGTCCCGCTGGTCGAGGCTCCCTGGTGTCGGCCGATCCGGCAGCCGCGCCACGGCGGCTCCGGGCGGTACGGCGGGTCGTGGCAGTCGCGGCCGAGCCCTGGTCGGCACCGGCGGTTGTACGGCGAGTGGTCACAGGCCTGCTCCGGCGGATGGGCACCCGGCCACCCGCGGTCCGCCTCCTCCGGTGCCCGACGGACACGGGGTCGGATGCGGGCCCCGTGCGCGAGGTCGCAGGCCGGGCGGGCCGGCTGGCTCGGGACAGTCCCGCGCCATGCCTAGACGCTAGCTGCCCGCACCCGTCCCGGCTAGAGCATGATTCAGGGGGTCGATCCGCTGGCCCCCACGACGAGCGGTGCACCGGCCGGGATGCATGCCCCCTGCGCGCACCCCGGCCGGTGGGACCACCGTCCCGGTCTGACGTGATCCCCCGCGGTACCCGCCCCAGCAGGGCGGTACCCCGCGGTCCTGGACGGTCCCGCAGGCCCGTCGACCGGTCTCAGCCGGTTCGTCGTACCAGGGCGCCGGTCGGGTGCCGCCCGGTGACCGAGGCGGTCGGCGTCGTGAACGACGATCCGGTGTACGTGGTGCCCGGGCGAGCCACCGCGGCGGGTGCCCGGGTGTTGCCCGGCCCGGTGACCGCCAGGGCGGTGGCGATCGCGGCCTGGGCGTCCCGGCGCCGCCGGTTCCAGGCCCCACGGTCACCGTCGAAGTAGCCCTGCCGGTAGCCGAAGCGGTAACCGATCCGGTAGCTGAGCTGCCCGTGCAGTCGCCCGGCGGCGTAGCTCGTCGCGGCGAGCACGACCACCAGGAAGATCGCGAGGAAAGGACTCATCCGGCGGCTCCGGTACCTCGCACGTTGTTCATCGTTCCTCCGGCTCGACAGTCGTCGGGTCGATCACCAGCAGCCGGTCCAGGTCGTCCGTACCGACCTCCTCCACCAGCTCGACGGTGATCCGGCAGCCGTCCATCACGACCTCGGCCACCGACGACCGCCGGATCTCCCCACCGGCCTCGTAGACCCGGACGCTGAGCTCCGGGCAGCCGAGGTGGGTCCGCCAGGCGTCCCACTCGGCCCGGTCACCGACGCTGAGCGAGAGGTAACGGCATCCCCGGGCCAGGTAGAGCCGCCAGGGTGCGCTCAGCCCCGCGGCGACACCCTCCGCGACCAGACCGAAGGCCTGGGCACGGGTCGCGAGTTCGGTCACCACACCTCCCACGCAACGGGCGCGTGACGCAGGCGAGCACCATTCGTCTCATGCACGTGACACACCGTAGGTTGTCCCATGGGCGTGACAGTATCAGCTTTTCGCATGTTTGCCCCGGCACCTACGTACATCTATCCTGCCTAGGTGAGACCCCTCAGGAGCAGTGATTGGCCGCCGTACGACCACCCACCACCAGCGTCACGTAAGCGTGACAGGGGCGCGCCGCGGCCCCCCACCCAGACTCAACGGTCGTACGGTCGCGAGGTGACCGAGACCGCCAACGCCCGGAAGATCGCCTTCGCCACCTTCGTCCGTCGGGCCCTGGAGGAGGCGCGCGCCACCCGGGCGTGGAGCGGCACCGAGGTCTCCCGGCGTACCGGGGTTTCCCGACAGACCATCAACCGCTGGGTACGCGGCGACTGGGCCAGTGACCCGGAGGCCGAGCGGGTGGTGGCGTTCTGTGACGGCCTTGGCCTCGACCCGGCGGCGGCCTTCGCGGCCCTCGGCTGGGACCGCACCACCTCCCGGCACCGGGCCGACCCGACACCCCCGCCGATGGATCCGGACGTCGAGGCCCTGCTGCGCCGCCTGGTCGACCCCGAGGTGTCGGACGCGGAGAAGTTCCACATCCGGGAAACCATCCGTTACCTCGCATACCGTCCGACTCTGCCGCCTGCCGGGCGAAAACGGGAAGAAGCGGCCAGCTAGTTCCTCAGATGGCGAAAGAACAGCAGGTCAGGCTCATTCGTTTCGCTACGGGGCGGGAACGGGCACGCTAGCGTCCGTATCTGTACTGCTTGGGCTCGTCGTCGGCGGGGGGACGGGACAAGGCCGAACCCAGCCCTGCGGGACAGAAGGAGGGTCTTTCATGACCCTGAAATGGTCGGCAGTCGTGGTCGCGACGATCTCGGTAACGCTCTGCGTCACCGGTAACGCAGTGACCCTGGCCCTCAACGGCGGGCAGCTTCCCCTGCTCGTCAACCTCTTCGCGCTCGCCGCGGCGAGCACCGCGATCGTCCTGGCCGTGCTGGCCGAGCTGCACGAGCGGCTCAACGACCGGGTCACCGCGCTCACCGAATTCCTGGTCGAGCGGCTGCGGGAGATCGAGGCGCAGACCGGCGACCGCAACGCCGGATTCGTGGAGGGCTACCTGCTCAGTCACGGTCAAGAGGCGGCCGTGGTGCCCTTCGGACGCCGAGGACGAGGAGCCGCCGAACGCTGAGCGCAAGGGCCGAACGAGCTCACTCGAGCCAGGATTCATCGCCGAAACCCGGGGTACGCTGTCGCGCGTGCCACCGTTGAATCTGGGCGACCAGCAGCCGAAGATCCCGTTGAATGCCGACCAGGCCTGGCGGGCCACCGCCGATCGGGCAGCCGAGACAGTTCTCTTCTTCGACTTCGACGGCACCCTCGCGCCGGTCGCCGACGACCCCACGAAGGTGCTGCCGGCGCCGAAGGTGCTGGCCGCTCTCGAGGCGCTGGCCCCGGTGGTGCGGCGGATCGCGATCGTCTCCGCCCGGCCGGTCGAGTTCCTGCGGGAGCACTTCGACGGGCTGCCCGGCGTGGACCTCTACGGCCTGTACGGGTTGGAGCACAGCCACTCCGGCGGCGAGATCGTCACCGAGCCGGCCGCCCTGCCGTTCGTGCCCACCATGAGCGAACTGGCCGAGCGGGCCCGAGCCGAACTTCCCGCCCAGGCCCTGGTGGAGTACAAGCGGCTGTCGGTGGCCCTGCACTGGCGTACCGCGCCTGCGCTGGCGGAGACGGTCGAGCAGTGGGGTAGGGCCCAGGCCGAGCGGCTGGGGCTGCGGGTGCAGGGCGGGCGGATGGTGCTGGAGATCAAGCCCCCGGTCGACCGGGACAAAGGCATGGTCATCGGCGAACTGGTGCAGGATGCCGGTGGCGCCTGGTACTTCGGCGACGACGTCTCCGACATCAAGGCCTTCGCCGCGTTGCGGGCCCGCGCCGCCGCGGACGCCGACTTCCTGGGGGTCTGCGTCGCCGTGGCCAACCCGGAGACCGGTGCCGAGGTCGCCGAGGCCGCCGACCTGACCATCGACTCCCCGGCCGCCCTGGGCGACTTCCTCACCGAGGCCACCCACCACCTGACCTGACGCCGGAGGACCCCGGCGGTCAGGCCCCGAAACGCCGCTGGCGGGTGGCGTACGAGCGCAGTGCGCGGAGGAAGTCGACCCGCCGGAAGTCCGGCCAGTTGAGTTCGCAGAAGTAGAACTCCGAGTGCGCCGACTGCCACAGCATGAAGCCGGACAGCCGCTGCTCCCCACTGGTACGGATGATCAGATCCGGATCGGGCAGACCACGGGTGTAGAGGTGCTCCGAGATGTCGTCGACATCGAGCGAGCCGGCCAGGTCCTCCAGGGTGCCGCCGTTGGCCGCATGCTCCAGCAGCAGCGAACGGACCGCGTCGGCGATCTCCCGGCGTCCGCCGTACCCGACCGCGATGTTGACCTGGGCACCGCCACTGCGCTCCCGGGTCCGCTCCTCGGCGGCCTTGAGCGCCTCGGCGTGGTGTGCCGGCAGCACGTCCAGGGCGCCCACCATCCGCAGCCGCCAGGGGTTGCCCGCCTCGGCCAGCTCGGTGGTCAGATCCTCGATGATCTGAAGCAGCGGATTCAGTTCCGCCGCCGGACGGGAGAGGTTGTCGGTGGAGAGCAGCCAGAGGGTCACGTGCCCGACGCCGGCCGCGTCACACCACCGCAGCAACTCCTTGATCCGCTCGGCACCCTTGCGGTGCCCGTCGTTCGGGTCCAGGAAGCCCATCTCCCGGGCCCACCTGCGGTTACCGTCGCACATCACGCCCACATGACGGGGCACCGGACGGCCCGCGAGCTTGGCCGTCAGCCGCCGCTCGTAGACGGAGTAGAGAAGTTTCCGCAGAGTCATCACTTGCAGAGTAGCGAGCCCTCGCGCCGGTGGGCGGGCCGGTGGCCGATACCGCGCACAGGCGGCAAAGGGCGGTCGAATCCCCCCAGGTCAGGATGAGGGTGTGGCGGTGGCTGCCCGGCGCACCCCGTACAGGGCCAGCCCCGCCGCGGCGACCAGTGGGGTGCCGTCACGGATCAGACCATCCACACCGAGTAACCACCAGCACAGCGGTAGGTCCACGGCCAGGACGGCCAGGGTGATCACCACCAGCAGGGTGCCCGCCCACCGGCTGCCGCGCATCAGGAACGCCGTGCAGAACAGCACCAGGTAGCTGGTGGCGATCCCGGCCGCCAGCCAGAACAGCACCGCGGGCAGCGCGAAGGGCCGCCCGTCCAGGATCGCCGCCCCGGCCACCAGGGCCGGTACGAGCATCAGCGGGCTGTAGGTGAAGGCGGCCACCCGGCTGGTCAGCAGCCAGGCGTTGGCCTCCGGCCTGCGGGGTGGGGTCTCCCGCCAGGAGATGCCGGACCGGTCGATGACCAGGCGGGGCCGGTGCCGCACCAGATGCTCCGCGATGGCCGGGGAGCGGTACAGCATCCAGACCACCATGGCGCACAGCAGGGTGAGCAGGGCGAAGCCGAGCAGGCCGGGCAGCGGCGGCACGCCGTGCCGGGGCACGATCAGGCGACCCACCGCGAAGACCGTGGTGATGGCGAGGATCAGGCCCAGCGGGCGGGCCACCGTACGCCCTCGTCGGACGTGACCGATCAGCAGCAGGAAGCCGAACGACCGCAGCATCGCCCAACCGGTACGCACCGCGAGCCCGAAGCCCTGCTCCGGGGCGTACCACCAGTTGAGCACCTCGACCACGACGGTGGCCAGGGCGGTCATGGCTAGCAGCACGGTCATGGCCCGGACGGCGGACGGCCGCCGGACCTCGGTCTCGGCGGCCGTCCTCATGGGATCCGATGATGCCTCGAATCCCGCCTGGATCACACCCCGCGCGGCTGCTCCGCGTCGAGTCGGGCCCGCAGGGCGTCCAACTCCGCCCAGAGGACCCCGGGCAGCTTGTCACCGAACTTCTCGAACCACTCGGTGACCAACGGCAGCTCGTTGCGCCACTCGTCCGGGTCGACCTTGAGCGCGATCCGGACATCCTCCGGAGTCATGTCCAGGCCCTCGACGTCGAGGGAGTCCAGCGTCGGGACCATGCCGATCGGGGTCTCGACGGCCTCCGCCCGACCCTCGAGCCGCTCGATGATCCACTTCAGGACCCGGGAGTTCTCCCCGAATCCGGGCCACAGGAAGCTGCCCTCGGGGTCCTTGCGGAACCAGTTGACGTAGTAGACCTTGGGCAGCTTCGACTCGTCGCCGTCGGCGCCCTTGCCCATCTCGATCCAGTGCCGGAAGTAGTCACCGCCGTGGTAGCCGATGAACGGCAGCATGGCCATCGGGTCGCGACGGACCACACCGACCGCGCCGGAGGCGGCGGCGGTGGTCTCCGAGGACAGGGTGGCGCCCATGTAGACACCGTGCACCCAGTCCCGGGCCTCGGTCACCAGCGGTACGGTGTCCCGCCGCCGGCCACCGAACAGGATCGCGTCGATCGGCACCCCGTTGGGGTCGTAGTAGTCCTCGGCCAGGATCGGGCACTGGGTGATCGGGGTGCAGAACCGGCTGTTGGCGTGCGAGGAGAGGCTGTCGCTCTCCGGGGTCCAGTCGTTGCCCTTCCAGTCGATCAGGTGCGCCGGCGGCTCACCCATCCCCTCCCACCAGATGTCGCCGTCGTCGGTCAGGGCGACGTTGGTGAAGATGGAGTTGCCCTTGTCCAGGGTCCGCATGGCGTTGGCGTTGGTCTTCCAGTCCGTGCCGGGTGCCACGCCGAACAGGCCGTACTCCGGGTTGACCGCGTACAGCCGGCCGTCCGGGCCGAACCGCATCCAGGCGATGTCGTCGCCGATGGTCTCGACCTTCCAGCCCGGGATGGTCGGCTCCAGCATGGCCAGGTTGGTCTTGCCGCAGGCCGAGGGGAAGGCCCCGGCGATGTGGTAGACCGTGCCCTCCGGCGAGGTGATCTTGAGGATCAGCATGTGCTCGGCGAGCCAGCCCTCGTCGCGGCCCATCACGCTGGCGATCCGCAGCGAGTAGCACTTCTTGCCGAGCAGCGAGTTACCGCCGTAGCCGGAGCCGAAGGACCAGATCTCCCGGGTCTCCGGGAAGTGCGAGATGTACTTGGTCTCGTTGCAGGGCCAGGCCACGTCCTGCTGGCCCGGCGCCAGCGGGGCGCCGATCGAGTGCAGGGCCTGCACGAAATCCGCGTCGTCGCCCATCGCCTCGAGGATCTTCGCACCCATCCGGGTCATGATCCGCATCGAGGCGACGACATATGGACTGTCGGTGATTTCCACACCGAACATGGGCTTCTCGGCCTCGACCGGACCCATCACGAACGGGATGACGTACATCGTCCGACCGCGCATCGAACCGCGGTACAGATCCGTCATCGTCCGCTTCATCTCGGCCGGCGCCATCCAGTTGTTGGTGGGGCCGGCGTCCGCTTCGTCCACCGAGCAGATGAATGTCCGCTCCTCGACGCGGGCGACATCCGTCGGGTCGGTCCGAGCGTAGAACGAGTTGGGTTTCTTCTCGGGATTGAGCCGGATGAGGGTACCGGCCTCGACCAGTTCATCGGTGAGGCGGCGCCACTCCTGATCGGACCCGTCCACCCAGACCACCTGGTCAGGGGTGGTCAGCTCAGCGACCTCACGGACCCAGGCGAGCAGTTTGGGGTGGGACGTCGGGGCCTGATCGATACCCCGAACAGTGGCCGGAGCAACCATGACACATCTCCTTGTGGTCGACGCTGACCTGTCTATGGGATGCACGAGTCTTGGCGCGCGTTGTGCGTCGCCTTCGTGGAAACCTGGGATTGGGCTCAGCGTAAACCGAGGGACCTCCCCAGTCAGTGGGACTGGTTGTGAAGAACTGCACAAGGCACGGGCACGCTGCCGCTTCACGGCTCTTTACCCGCTTTCGCGCGCAGTTTCACGCAAATCTTGCGGCGGGCCTCTATCCGCTCTACCCGACGGCGGCGCTTTGTCACCCGCTGGGAGGTAGTGGAATTCAACTCCGGATCGCTCAGGCCCGGTTACGCTCCGTTGATGCCCGAGTCCACCGCCGCGCCGACGGACACCGCAAGCGGTCGATCCGCCGCTATAGGGTCACGAACCGGTACGCTCGCACGGTGGCCGCCACGATGACCGGGGAGCCAGGCTCCCGGCAGACCCGCACGGGTCTGATCCACTCCCTGCGCGACCGTTTTGGTCACCTCGTGCGTGAGATGAGCAAGTTCGCCACGGTCGGCGGTGTGGCCTTTGTCATCGACTTCGCCCTGTTCAACTACCTGATCGGCCCCGCCGGTGTGGAGCAGATCACGGCGAAGACGATCGCCACGGTGATCGCGGCCACCTTCGCCTTCCTGGGCAACCGCTTCTGGACCTGGCGGCACCGCAAGCGCTCCCACCCGGCGCGCGAGTACGCCCTGTTCTTCTTCTTCAATGCCGTGGGGTTGGGCATCGCGGTGGCCTGCCTGGCCATCAGCCGGTACGGCCTGGGCAGCATCTGGCCGGAGGTCTTCCAGACCCGGCTGGCCGACAACATCGCCAGCTTCGTGGTGGGCACCGGCCTGGGGACCCTGTTCCGATTCTGGTCCTACCGACGGTTCGTCTTCGTGGATCCGGGAACCCCTGCCGTCACGGAAGTGAACCGGGACCGCGGGGCGTGACCTGCCGCCCACCCGTCCGGCCGGAGCCTGCCGGCCCCAGCCCACTGCCCTAAGGTGTTACGCATGCCTCTTGTCCGTCTGCTGCCTGAGCGCTGGCAGAAGTTCATCCATGAGGCGCTCAAATTCGGCCTGGTCGGTGGCGTCAACACCGCAATCAATTACGCGGTGTTCAACGCCCTGGCACTCACCGTTTTCGTCGATGGCCAACTGAAAGCGACAGTGGTCGCCACAGTGGTGGCGACCATCACGTCGTATCTGATGAATCGGCACTGGACGTACCGAGATCGCCCCAAATCGGCCATGCAGCGGGAATACGCCCTCTTCTTCCTTTTCAACGGGGTGGGCCTGCTGATCGAACTCGGGGTCCTGGCCGCCGCCAAGTACGGGCTGGGCATGACGAGCCTGCTGGCGCTGAATGTCGCCAAGACCGGCGGCGTGGTGTTGGCAACCCTGTTCCGCTTCTGGTCGTACCGCACCTTCGTGTTCCAGTCCGCGCCCGCCGAGCCGAAGCAGGCCTGGCAGGGCCTGCCGCGCGACGAGTGGGACACCATGGCCGAGATGGATCCGGTGGCCGAACTCGCCGAATCCATCACCGAGCTGGAGGAAGAGGAGCCACCGGCCACCCGGCCCACCGGCCTGACCGCCCGGCCGCTTCAGCCCCGCGCCGCCGCCCTGAGCAGCGAGGACGAACTCACCGCCGCGCTGGACAAGGAGCTGGCCGCCGAACTGGCCGCCGAACTGGCGCCCGCCCCGGCCCACCGCCGCTTCCGGCGGCGCTGATCCCGTACCTATGGAGAACGCCCGCCGTCACCGGCGGGCGTTCTCCATGTCATGCGAGGCCCTAGAGACCGGGCCGGTTGTTGTCACGTTCGGCGAGGATCTCACGCAGTTCCCCGTCGCCCAACGAGTGCTTGTCGTGGAACGCCTCGACCAGCTCGTAGAGCTTGGTCTGGACCCGGTCGACCTTCGGCACATCGGGCAGCACCGACTGACCCCGCTCACCGGCCGATTCGATCGTCAGGGTGCCGTAGCCCAGCAGACGCCCGACGAACTGCTGGTTCATCGAGTGGTCGTTGACCCGGCTGAGCGGGATGTCCCGCCGTTCCCGGGAGAACACCCCGTGCTGGATCACCACCCGCTCGTTGGTGAACAGATAGTGCGTGGTGCGCCAGCCGATGTACGGCCACAGCCCCAGCACCAGTACGGCCAGCACCGCCAGCCCGCCGATCACGGCGAGGGTGATGGAGCCGCCTCCACTGGAGGGTAGAAAGATCAAACCGACCACCACCGCGGCGATGGCGAGCACCAGCACCGCCACCGGCCGGATCAGGGCCTTCCAGTGCGGACGCAGATGCAGCACGACGTGCTCGTCCTCGGTGAGCACGTCTTCGGGGAACGCCACGGATACCTCCTCGCAGAACCGGACGCGCAGACGTTAACCCCCCAGACCCCCTCCGCCACATCCACCACGCGGCCACCCTCCCCACCCCTTCCCACCCCCTCCCACCCCTTTCCCCCGCGATCTTGCACTTTCGGTCGCCCATTCGCCCCGTTAAGCCCGATTCGTCCCGACCGAAAGTGCAAGATCGCCGCGCAGGAAGCGGGGGCGTGGGCGGCGACGCACGGGGGGTGGGGTTAGCGGAGGTGGAGGAGGTCGGCGGCGGGGAGGGAGTGGGTGGTGGGGGTGGGGTGGGGGGTGGTGAGGAGGAGGTGGCCCTCGCCGGTGATGGTGGTGGCGGTGCCGGTGAGGGTGGTGCCGTCGGGGAGGAGGGCGCGGACCTCGCGGCCTACGGTGGCGCAGACCTTCAGGTAGGCCTCCCGCAGGCCGCTGGCGGTCGCGTCGCCGTCGGCGTCCCGCCAGCGGGCGTACCAGTCGGCCAGCGAGCGCAACAGGGCCCGCAGCAGTGGGTCGCGGTCGGTGGCCGCCGCACCGGCCAGTTGCAGTGAGGTGGCCGGCAGGCCGGTCGGGTTCTCCGGCAGCTCGTCGGCCCGCAGGGTGACATTCAGCCCGATGCCGAGCACGACCGCGGGCGGGTCACCCAGGGCCGGGCCGGGCACCGCCTCGGCGAGGATGCCGGCGCACTTGGCCCCGTCGATCAGCAGATCGTTGGGCCACTTCAGGCCGGCCTCCAGCTCGGCCAGCCGACCGACCGCCTCCACCAGCGCCACCCCGGCCAGCAACGGCAGCCAGCCGTACCCCGCCGGTGGTGCGGGCCGCCAGCCACGGTCCGGCACGGCCTCCCCGGGCCGCAGCAGCACGCTCGTCGCGATGCCGGCCCGCGGCGGCGACTGCCAGGTCCGTCCGCGCCGCCCTCGGCCGGCGGTCTGCCGCTCGGCGACCACGACCAGCCCTTCCGGCTCCCCGCGCCGGGCCGCCTCGGCGACATCGGCGTTCGTCGAGCCGGTCTCGGTGTGCAGTTCCAGGCGCGCCCACGGGCCGTACGGCGTGACCAACGCCCGGCGCAGCCGCGCCGCCGACAGCGGCGGACGATCCAGATCGATGTACGGCGAGCCCGGCATCCCACCAGCGTACGGACTACCCCTCCTGCCGCACGCCGCTGACCTGAACCATCGTTATATTCCCAGGGTGACTACCGAATCCGGGAGCAATTTGCACAGCACCGCCGGCAAGCTGGCGGACCTGGCCCGACGGGTCGACGAGGCGGTGCACGCCGGGTCGGCCCGAGCGGTGGAGAAGCAACACGCCAGGGGTAAGAAGACCGCCCGTGAGCGGATCGAACTCCTGCTCGACGAGGGCTCCTTCGTCGAGCTGGACGAGTTCGCCCGGCACCGGTCCACCAACTTCGGGCTGGACCGCACCCGCCCGTACGGCGACGGGGTGATCACCGGCTACGGCACCATCGACGGCCGGCAGGTCTGCGTGTTCGCCCAGGACTTCACGGTCTTCGGCGGCTCCCTGGGCGAGGTCTTCGGCGAGAAGATCGTCAAGGTGATGGACCTCGCCATGAAGATCGGTTGCCCGGTCATCGGCATCAACGACTCCGGCGGGGCCCGCATCCAGGAGGGTGTGGTCTCCCTCGGCCTCTACGGCGAGATCTTCTTCCGCAACGTACGGGCCAGCGGGGTCATCCCGCAGATCTCCCTGATCATGGGCCCGTGCGCGGGCGGGGCGGTGTACTCCCCCGCGGTCACCGACTTCACCGTGATGGTCGACCAGACCTCGCACATGTTCATCACCGGTCCCGACGTCATCAAGACGGTCACCGGTGAGGACGTCGGCATGGAGGAGCTGGGTGGGGCCCGCACCCACAACAGCCGCAGCGGCAACGCGCACTACCTCGCCAGCGACGAGGAGGACGCGATCGACTACGTCAAGGCCCTGCTGTCCCACCTGCCGTCGAACAATCTCGACGAGCCGCCGGTCTTCCCGGTCGAGGCGGAGCTGGACGTCACCGACGCCGACCGGGAACTGGACACCCTGATCCCGGACTCGGCCAATCAGCCGTACGACATGCACCGGGTCATCGAGCACGTGCTCGACGACGGTGAGTTCGTGGAGGTCCAGCCGCTCTTCGCGCAGAACATGGTGGTCGGCTTCGGTCGGGTGGAGGGTCGGCCGGTCGGTGTGGTGGCCAACCAGCCGATGCACTTCGCCGGCACCCTGGACATCGCCGCCAGCGAGAAGGCGGCCCGCTTCGTGCGTACCTGCGACGCCTTCAACATCCCGGTGCTGACCTTCGTGGACGTGCCCGGCTTCCTGCCCGGCACCGGCCAGGAGTGGGACGGCATCATCCGCCGGGGTGCCAAGCTCATCTACGCGTACGCCGAGGCCACCGTGCCGAAGGTCACCGTGATCACCCGCAAGGCGTACGGCGGGGCGTACGACGTGATGGGCTCCAAGCACCTGGGGGCCGATCTCAACTTCGCCTGGCCGACCGCCCAGATCGCGGTGATGGGCGCCCAGGGGGCGGTGAACATCCTCTACCGGCAGGAGCTGGCCGCCGCCGAGGACCCGGCCGCCGTCCGCGCCGAGAAGATCGCCGAGTACGAGGACACCCTGGCCAACCCGTACGTGGCCGCCGAGCGCGGGTACGTCGACGCGGTGATCGCGCCGCACCAGACCCGTACCCAGATCATCCGGGGGCTACGGGTGCTGCGTACCAAGCGGGAGACCCTGCCGCCGAAGAAGCACGGCAACATCCCGCTCTGACCCCCTCCCCCACCTCCCCCACCCACCCCAAGCGCTGTTGATCATGAGGTTGGCGGCGGTAGTTGATCTCCACGATGCCGCCAACCTCATGATCAACGCGGCTCGATGGGGGTGGGTGTGGTGGGGAGGGTAGGGAGGGGGTTAGCAGGGGGGGTTGGCGGCGGGGCAGAGGCGGGTGGCGGCGAGGGTGGCGACGCGGCGTAGTTCCGCGTCGGTGGTGTCGCGGCCCAGGGCCAGCACCGTGACCAGGTCGCCGACGCGTACCACGGCTGTCGTGTCCGGGCTGGTCGGTCCCCGGCTCTCCCCGGTGTCCAGGTTGCGGGCCGTCACGACGACGTGTCGGATCAGCATCCCCTCGTCACCGGCCAGGGCGCGGTCGGTCACCTCCCAGCGGTGCTCCACCTCGGCCCGCGCGATCCGGTCCTCCCACGACACCTCGCCGGTCACCCGCCAGCTGGCACACGGTGCGATCAGCACGTCGAGCCGCTGGAGGAAACCGGCGGCGGTCTCCGGGGCCAGCCGGTAGACGGCCTGATTGAGCACCACGTCGGCCGGCCGGCGGGCACCGTCTGCGCTCGCCCGTAGCAGGGTCTGTGACCGGGAGTACCGGGACACCTCCCAGGCGTCGGTCTGCCCCTGTTCGGTGAGGCAGGCCAGCAGCAACTCGTCGACCCGCACCGGCTCACCGAAGCCCGCATGGCTCAGTGGAGGGTCCGTCTTCGTCGTCAGGTCCTCCGGCTGCACCAGCGCCTCGTGGGGGATCTCGGCGTACACCGGCAGCGAGGTCTGCGGCTGGGAGTCCGCCGACTGCGGCGGGGCCGACTGAGGGGCGGCCAGGCGTACCCCGGCGATCGCGGGCCCGGCGGCCAGGAGCACCACCGCGGTCGCCGCGCTCAGCATGGCCCGGCGGCGCCGACGGCGGGCCCGTTCACGCAGTACGGCCGGTTCCGGCCAGCGGACGTCCCGCAACTCGTTGTGGAGCCGCTCGACGAACATCATCTCGTCACGCACCGGGTGCCTCCTCCAGGTCGGTGACGGCGAGCAGTCCGGCGAGCGCGGTACGCCCCCGGGACAGGCGGGCCTTGACCGTGCCGACCGGAGCTGAGGTCTGCCGCGCGACCTCGGCGACCGGCAGGCCGACCAGGTAGTACAACGCGATCGCCACCCGCTGCTCCTCGGGCAGGCGACGCAGGGCGGCGACCACCTCGACGGTCTCCGTCCCCGGCGCGGGAACACTCTCCACCGCGCCGTGTCGCAGGTAGGCCCTAGCCCGGCTGCGCAGACTGCGCCACCGGCTCACCGCCAGCCGGCTGGCCACCACCCGTACCCAGGCCTCGGGGTCGTCGTAACGCCCCACCGTGGACCAGCGTTGCCACGCCCGCACGTACGCCTCCTGGACGGCGTCCTGGGCCTCGCCCAGGTCACCGGTGAGCACGTAGACGAAGCCGAGCAGCCGTTGTCGACTGCCCCGGTAGAACTCGTCGAACCCGTCGACGTCCGGCACCTGCCACCTCCTGCGGGTCGTAGACAACACGCACCAGGGGGTCGGGTGGTTGCCGCCAGGCCCTAGACGGTCCAGGCCGGAGGCTCAGGTCACCAGGTGATGCCGGCTTCGGTCAGCAGCGGGCCGGCCAGCATCAGCCCGCCGACGAGCAGCACGGCACAGTTGGCCAGGCCGAACAGGACGACCCAGAAGAAGGCCGGAAGTCCGGTGATGCCGGCTAGTTGGTCGGCGTCGGAGGCGGGCATCCCCCGCCGGGTACGCAGCCGTTGCAGCTCGATCACCGGGCGTACCCCGCCGAGCAGCAGAAACCACACACTGGTCCAGGCGAAGGCGGCCTGCACCTGCGGGCTGGCGTACCACGAGACGGCGAGCACCACCCCGCCGGTGACCAGCAGCGACAACACCCCGAACAGATTGCGGATCATGACCAGCATGGCCAGCAGGAGGAGCACCGCCAGCCAGAGCAGCAGGGTGATCCGGTTCCCGGCCAGCAGCCATGCCCCGCCCAGGCCGACCAGCGGCGGCGCCAGGTAGCCGGCCAGCAGGGTGAGTACCATCCCCGGGCCGGTGGGGCGACCGGCGGAGAGGGTCAGTCCCGAGGTGTCCGAGTGCAGTCGGATGCCACGCAGTTTGCGTCCGGTGAGCAGCGCGGCCAGGGCGTGACCGCCCTCGTGCGCGATGGTGATCGCGTTGCGGGCGATCCGCCAGGGCAGTCGGGTGCTGACCACCAGCAGCGCGGCCACCCCGGTGAGCAGCACCAGCAGCGGGGGCGGGTCGGGCTGCGCGCCGACCAGGCGGTCCCAGAACTCCGTCATGCCCTCGATCGACACCATGGGGCGCGAGCCTACCGGCCGCGTTCCGGTGTCACTGCCGGGCCAACCGCCCGTATCGTGTGACTGATCGGGTGGCGATCGGATCGGGAGGTGTACGCCGGTGAGCGCAGCCCCTCTGGAACCCCACGTCGGCCTCTGGACGGAGGACGACTACTTCGCCATGGGCGAGACCCATGACCGGATCGAGTTGCTCGACGGGAGCCTGATCGTGAGCCCTGCACCGAGCAATCCGGCCGCCCTGCGCTGATCGCCAGGTGGGCCGACGCCACAAGCCGGACATCGAAAATTATCTTTACCCCCATTGCCCGACCGGGCAGCTCCATCCAAAGATGGCTGTCTATTGACCGTCGTCTCAGGAGGACGCCATGGGTCAGGTCAGGTCTTCGCTGCGTCGGCTGACCGCCGCCGCACTCACCGTACTCGCCACCGCCGCCGCCGGGCTCGTCGCCACCGCGACCCCCGCCACGGCGGCCACCGTGCCCGGCATCGACGTCTCGCGCTACCAGGGCACCATCAACTGGACCAGCGTCCGTAACGCCGGCATCCAGTTCGCCTTCATCAAGGCCACCGAGGGTACGAGCTACAAGGACCCGAACTTCAACACCAACTACGTCAACGCGTACCACGCCGGGGTGATCCGGGGGGCATACCACTTCGCCCGGCCCAACATCTCCTCCGGCGCGGTCCAGGCCAACTACCTGGCCTCCAACGGCGGCGCCTGGTCGGCCGACAGCCGTACCCTGCCTGCCGCCCTGGACCTGGAGGCGAACCCGTACAGCGGCGGCTACTGCTACGGCCTGAGCACCACCGCGATGCGCAACTGGGTGCAGGACTTCCTGAACACCTACCGCTCCCGCACCGGCCGCTACGCGGTCATCTACACCACCACCAGCTTCTGGAACCAGTGCACCGGTAGCTGGAGCGGCCCCTGGAACAACCACCCGCTCTGGATCGCCCGCTGGTCGTCCTCCGTGGGCGCCCTGCCGGCCGGCGCCCCCTTCTGGAGCTTCTGGCAGTACACCGACTCCGGCCGGATCGCCGGTATCAGCGGCGCGGTGGACCGCAACTACTGGAACGGCGACCGCAGCCGGCTGATCGCCCTGGCCAATAACACCTGAGGTACGCCACCGGCGGCGGGCCTCCTCCGGTAGTGGACTCCGGCCCGCCGTCGATGGCGCTCGTCGTCGTGGGGCTCAGGCCCGGCGTCGGGAGGTCAGGACGACCGGCACGGTCATGCCACCACTGCGGGTGACGCTTCCTCGGCGGGTCAGGTGCCAGCCGGTCAGCGCGGCCCCGGCCAGCAGCATCAGGCTCATCAGCATCGCGACTCCGGCGGCGGCGACCAGCAGTACGACGCTGCCGAGCACCGCGAGTGTCCACAGTGCTAGCCGGGATCGGGTGTCCGTTCCTCGGTAAGCCATCTCGGGCCTCCCTTCCGTCGTCGGAGATCAGATACCCCGATCGGCGAAGGGTCATGCCTGCCGCTCAGTCCTGACGGTCGGGTACGAACTCCCGGAAGGCGGTCTCGAAGTTCGGCAGCTGCGCTTCCCACTCGCTGTCCGGTACTTCCCAACGCAGGGCGAAACCCCGGTTGCTGGCGGTGACGAAGCCCCGGTTACGGACTCGGAGCTCGACCCCGTTGCGGGTCTGGTACCAGTCCCAGTCGCCGCAGGTCCGCCACTTGCAGTCGAACGACCAGATGTCGATCAGCCGGTAGTTCTGCACGCCCCTGACGTTCCGCCGACCCGGCTCAAGGTCTCGCCAGGTGGCAGCCGCGTCCCGTCCCGGGCGATCCGTACGGTCGATGGTCAACTCGCTGACGCCGTTGGGGTCCCGATACTTCACCCAGGTGCTGCCGGAGCTGCGCCGCCAACCTTCCGGCACGGGCACCTTGAAGCCGACCGGGTCGTTGCGCATCGTCCAGCCGGCCGGCAGCCCGCCGCTGGTCGGCGCTGCCGTGCTGGGCGAGACCGAAGGGCTGGGCGGTGCGGCACTGGTAGCCGGGGCGGCGCTGGTGGGCGGCGGTGCAGCCGGTTCACTGCTCGCCAGGGCCGAGGCTGTCGGGCTGCCGGTCGAACCCTGCGGGCTGCCACCGTCGTTGTCGTCGTCGCCGGTCAGCAGCGGCACCGCCACCACCAGACCGACCACCAGCAGCGCCACCAAGGCGCCGACGAGCAGCCCACGCCGGTTGCGCTCCGAACGCAGGAAGCCCGAGGTGAAGACCGCACCACGGGCCGGTTCCGAGTCTGCCGGAGTCGAGGGCACCTGCACGGTCCCCTGCGGCACGACCCGGGTGGGGTCCCCGGTCGACCCGGAGGTCACCCGACGGGTGGGTTCGGCATCCGAGCCCGCCGCTGCACTGTCGCCGTTGGAGGGTGCCGAGTCAGGGGTACCGGCAGCCGCCTGATCCGTCGACTCCGACTCGGCGGAGGTCTCCGCCTCGGAGCCGGACCCCTCAGGTACCTGCGTGCCCGTCGGGTTGGCGGCATCCTCGCCCGCAGCCGATTCGCGCCCCTCCACCTGGGCTGAGCTGCCCGGACCGGAGGCGATCAGAGCGGTAGGTGCGACCTCCGAACTCGTCGACTCCCGGTCGGTACCGGTGTCGCCGGCGTCCATTCTGGTCGTCGCTGCGGCGTCGGAGGAGACGCCCTGCACCGAGGGTGCGGCGTCCACGCCGGTCGATCCGGCGGCCAGCGGCGTACGCGGAGCAGGTGGGCTGACCGGGGCGGACGGCTGTTCCCCGGACGGTCGGGGCGCCGGCACCAACGGCGGGCGGGGCTCCCGCGGACCGTTCGGCCCCGGTCGGCGTACGCCATCCAGCAGTGAGATGGTCCGCACCCGCCGGCCGCTGGCCTTACGCAGCATGCGCTCGGCGGAGTCGGCCGTGATGCGCTCCTGGGGGTCCTTGCGGAGCAGCCCGTTGAGCACGGACTTGAGTGGGCCGGCGTTACGCGGGTGCGGCATCGGCTCGGTGGCCAGCGCGGCCAGGGTGGCGATCGCCGAGGGCCGGGCGAACGGGGACTTGCCCTCCACGGCGGCGTAGAGGGTGGCGCCCAGCGACCACAGGTCGGCCTCCGGCCCGGCGGTGCCGTCGCGGGCCCGTTCCGGCGCGATGTAGGCCGGTGACCCGAGCACCATGCCGGTACGGGTGACGTTCGGGTCCCCCGGGATGGTGGCCAGCCCGAAGTCCGTCAACACCACCCGACCGTCCGTGCCGAGGAGCACGTTGCCGGGCTTGACGTCGCGGTGCATGATGCCGGCCCGGTGCGCCGCCTTCAGGGCGTTCAGCACCCCCAGCCCGATCTCCGCCGCCTGGGCCGGCGACACCGGCCCGTCCTCGGCGAGGGTGTCCTGCAGCGAACGCGACGCTACGTACTCCATCACGATCCACGGGTCACCGTCGGTGCGGAGCACGTCGAAGATGCGTACCACGTTGACGTTGTTGAGCCGGGCGATGGCCCGCGCCTCGCGCAGCGAGCGCTCCCGCATCTCGCGGCGCTCGTCGTTGGTCAGACCCGGCGGCGGTACGAGTTCCTTGATGGCGACGTCGCGGTGCAGCACCTCGTCGCGCGCCTTCCACACCCGACCCATGCCGCCCTGACCGAGCGGCGAGATGAGCCGGTACCGGTCGGCGACGAGTTGGGAGGCGGAAGCGTCTGACATCGCTGAGACGGTACCCGGCAGCGCTGAAACCTACACCGTCGGCACGCCATTCTGCGATCAAGGTCAACTTCGGGCCGCGTACGCTGAGTGGCATGTCTGGGGAAGAGCCGCTGTTGCGCATTGTGCGCGGCATACCTACCGCCGAAGAACTGGCCGCGCTGGTGGGTGCGATCGTCGCCCGCCCCCGGCCCGCCGCCGGGCCCAGCCCGGCACCGGTCTCCACCTGGGCGCGCAGCGCCCGACCGGCAAGCAGGGGCCACCTGCCCGGCCCCGGCGCCTGGCGCGTGTCCAGCCTGCCCCGCTGACCCTCCGGCTTCAACCGGGTTCCAACCGGCCGGGTACGGGGCTGCCGGGGCGGCCTGCACCCATTAACCTCACTCAGGGGAATCGGGCCGTGACGGTTGGGAGGGAACGTGATCCCTGAAGAGGACCGACCTGCGTCCTGGTTGGGCGGCTACCGCACCATCGAGGCGGACATTCGCCAAATGCGGGAATTCGCTGATCAGCTCCGTGCCGAGGTGGAGAGCAACTACACCCCGCACCTGCGGTACATCGCCAGCGACATGCTCACCCAGGTGTCCAACCCCGCTGACGCGTTCATCGAGCTGGTGCAGTTCATGCGCGCCCACTGGGAGACCCAGCAGGCCGCCACCAACGCGGTCTGGGGCGTCGGCCACACCACCGGCCACCTGGCGGAAGCCGCCCACCAGGTGGCCCTGCATTACGGCGACGCCGACGCCTTCTCCGCAGCCCGGGTCGCCGACATCCAACGCGCCCTGGCCAGCCCCGGCATGATCACCACCTCGCCGGCGCCGTCACCGTCATTCGCCGACCCCACCGGCCTCGACCAGCCGGGACCGGTGGTGCTGCCATGAGGGACGTGGGCGTCGGCCGCAGCGGCGGCCTCACCGACTGGTACCTGATGAACGTCGCCGACATGTGGGCCTGCGTGCAGGACCACCAGACCGAACAACACTGGCGACATGTCGCCGGCTGGCGCAAGGTCTGCGACCTGGCAGGTCAGCACCTCACCAGACTCAAGGCCTACCGCGAGGGCCTGGCCCGTGCCTGGCCGCCGGAGACCAACGCCGCCGCCCGGGCGTACGTCACCGAACTGGACAACCTGATCGACCAGGTGCAACGCACCCACGACGCCGCCTCCGCCAACCAGACCGCGCTGTCGGCCGCCACCCAGGCCATCACCAGCACCCGCACCGAACTGAGCAAGATCTACGAGGAGTACGCGGGCAAGCTTCGACAGAAGCGGACCTGGGAGGAGATCGCCGCCGACGCCAAGGCCGCCGCCGGAAGCCGAGCCAGCGAATCCCCGGTGACCGACGCGGACCTCGAACGCCTCAACGTCCGAGCGCGCGGCATCATGTACGGCCTCAGCAGCGAACTCCAACAAGCCCAAGCAATGCTCCGCCAACCCCCTCCAAGCACTCGCCAAGGTGATCGTGCGCCAGATTACTCTGATCCTTATGCATCTGCCGGAGCGGCTCCCATAATCCCACCCATCGTCCCAGTATCTTTGTCGAGAAGTGTGATCCCGCCCACCCGCTCCAGCCCTATACCGAAAGCGATTGCAGCACCTCAGGCTCCGGCAGTCGGTCCAGTACTTGGAGGCGCTAGCCCAAGTCCATCCCCTGCATCGCCTCCAGGAAATCCGCCTGCACTTTCGCCGGGCAACTCCGCATCGCCAAACACCAGCAGCAATTTACTCCCGTCGGTCGGCCTAGGCACTGGCACCAACCCTCTTGGCCGAGGTCAGATTGGACAGCCAACTACAAATGGCGCGCCGCGCCTTGCAGCGCCGACGAGCCCACGCGCCGCAGCCCCTAGCGGCTTTATCGGGCAGCCGCTAAGCCCGGGAGCAGTTCAGCCAACTTCCGGCGGCACGCAACCCCGACGCGTAAACCCGGTTGGCGGTGTAATCGGCGGTGGCGGAGCTGGCACTACCCCGACAGGCGCAGCAGGCTCTCGTCCGGGCGGTAAGGGCTCGCCCGGGATTTCCTATGGTGCTCCGAATATTGGCCTTCCCCTGGGTCAGGGTATAGCGTCAGGGCGTTCATTCGAGCGCAAGCCCGGCATCAGCGATCCGCGCAAGTGGGACCCTGATGAGCCTTGGAGGATGGATCAGGGCGTCGACCCGGTCGTCCGTCCGCCCGAGAATGAAGGACCAATCGACCCTGGCCCTGCAATCGGCATCCCTAGATGACTGCCGGCTCCACCCTCCTCAGGCAAGGAACTGCTGCCCTGATTGCCTGGATCTTGCCACTAGCAGGAGCTAGCGCAAACGCAGAGGTATCGCAACCAGACGGGGCAAGTCTGATTCGGAGCGACCAGTGGCACCTGAGTTATCTGGACATCCAAAGAGCGCACCTAGTCAGCCAAGGAGAGGGTGCAACGGTCGCAGTTCTGGATACCGGGGTCGATTCGCACCCGGATATCCAAAGGAACTTGCTGCCGGGAAGGAGTATGATTACCGACCCGAACGGCGGGAACACTGATCCCAACGGCCACGGGACAGCAATGGCTGGACTGGTAGCGGCTCACGGAAGCAATAACAATCTCGGCGCACTAGGAATCGCACCCAAGGCAAAGATCCTCCCCGTCACGACGTCCGATTCGAAGAACATCGGAGATGCGGATCGGCTGGCACTCGGCATCGAGTACGCAGTTAGCCAGAGGGCGAATGTGATTAGCATTTCCGGAGGAGGCGGCAGTAGCACTGCATTGCTCAGAGCCATCCAGGAGGCCCGAGCAGCCAATGTTGTCATCGTTGCAGCAGCGGGCAACACACCCCCCGACTCAAGCGTCATTTACCCGGCAGCGGACAGCGGGGTAATTGCCGTCGGCGGCATTGGACGCGATGGGGCGCATGCAGCGACCGCAATGACCGGACCGCAGATAGACATCGTTGCGCCATCCGTTGACATCTACAGCATCGATGCTGGGGGCAAGTACCGCCGGAGTACCGGAACATCGAACTCGACGGCGATTGTGGCGGGGGCTGCGGCGTTGGTGCGGGCCAAGTATCCGTATCTGCCTGCGGATGAGGTGGCGCACCGGCTGACTGCCACTGCGATCGACAAGGGGCCGCCGGGGCGGGACGACCAGTACGGCTATGGGGTCATCGATCTGGTGGCGGCGCTGACGGCAGACGTACCGCCTAGGGGTTTTGAGTCGGTGCCTGCGACCTCGCCGGATGCGGCTGGCCCGACCACGGCGGCGGCGGATGGGCCGCGGGCCGAGGGTGGGGGTGACGGTGCGGCGGCCGTGCGGGGGTGGGTCACCTTGGGGGTGCTGCTGGCGGCGGGTGGGGCCTGGGCTTTGTTCGCTCGCCACCGCCGCAGGTCCGATGATCCCCCACCGCGGATCAGTCGCTGACCGCCTACGCGACACGGCGACCGGCGACCGGGGGTGGAGGCGGCGGCATGATCGGGTTGGCAACCGGTAACGTCGGCGGGGTGCCTGAAGCCATGCCGATTCGGTTGGTGCTCGCCTCGGCGAGCCCGGCCCGCCGTAAGACCCTGCAAGCCGCCGGCATCGAGCCGGACGTGCTGGTCAGCGGGGTCGACGAGTCAGTTGTCGTGACCGAACGGGCGGAGGATCTCTGTCTGGAGTTGGCCGGGTTGAAGGCGCAGGCGGTGCTGGCCCGGTTGCGGCCCGCCGCTGACCAGCGCACCCTCGTGCTGGGCTGCGACTCGGTGCTCGCCTTCGATGGACAGATCCTGGGCAAGCCGACCGATTCTGCCGACGCTACCGCCCGGTGGGAGCGGATGCGTGGGCGCAGCGGGGTGCTGCACAGTGGGCACTGCATCCTCGATGTCGAGGGGGGTCGGCGGGCGGAGGCGGTGGCTTCCACGGTGGTGCACTTCGCCGACATCGACGATCACGAGATCGCCACCTATGTCCGGTCCGGTGAGCCGCTGGCGGTCGCCGGGGCCTTCACCATCGACGGTCTGGGCGGGCCGTTCGTGGAGCGGATCGAGGGTGATCCGAGCACGGTGATCGGGCTGTCCCTGCCATTGCTGCGGCGGCTGCTGGCCGAGCTGGACCTGCGGATCACCGATTTGTGGACGAAGGTCGCGCCGGGCAGCCAGTCGATCGAGCCTCTGGGTTAACGTCCGGGCATGACCCGCAAGTCGATTCCGCTCACCGACGAACTGCACGGGTATCTCGTGGCGCACGGCACCCCTCCCGACGAGGTGATCCGTGACCTGGCCGAGGAGACCCTGGCCCTGCTGCCGGAGCGCGCCTCCATGCAGGTGGCCCCCGAGCAGGCCGCCTTCCTGACCTTCCTGACCCGGCTTCTCGGTGCCCGGCAGGCGGTGGAGGTGGGCACCTTCACCGGGTTGTCCGCGCTGGCGATCGCCCGGGGTCTGGTCGACGGCGGGCGGCTGACCTGCTTCGACATCTCCGAGGAGTACACGAGGGTGGCCCGCCGGTACTGGGCCCGGGCGGGGGTGGCCGACCGGATCGATCTGCGGATCGGCCCGGCCGGGGACACCCTGCGGGAGCTGCCGAACGAGAGGTACCTGGACTTCGCCTTCATCGACGCCGACAAGACCGGCTACCCGGTGTACTGGGCCGAGCTGGTGCCCCGGATGCGGCCAGGCGGGGTGATCGCGGTCGACAACGTGCTCCGGCACGGCCGGGTCATCGCCCCGCAGAGCGAGGACGACCGGGCCATCGCCGCCTTCAACGACCAGGTCCTGGCCGATGTACGGGTGGAGGCGGTGATGCTGCCGATCGCCGACGGCCTGACCCTCGCCCGGGTGCACTGACCGCAGCGGCCACCGTCTGGCTGCGGCTAGACCTGAACTGTGCGTCGGGCTCGGGCCAGGTTGAGGGCCAACTCTTCTCGGTTCTGATGTGCGTGCCGGAGCCAGGCAGGTTGGCCCGGTTCGGTGCGCCAGGATTCGCTCAGCGGGCTGTTGTCCACGGTGTCGAAGCCGAACTGGTCGTACAGTCTCGTCACGAGTTCGACAGCTTCGGGATGGTCGCTCGACACCGACAGGGCCAGCCGGTCGGGGGCGCCGGCAGGCCGAGCGGCGGTGAGCAGCCGGGGTGCCTGAATGTGGGTGAACGCCTTGGCGACCTTCGAGGTCGGGAGCTGCTCCTGGCGTAGTTCGTGGACCGTCTTCTCTCCGGAGTCGATGACCGGGAAGTTGCCGTCGCGCCAGGGCATGTAGTTGTTCGTATCCAGCACGATCTTGCCGGCAAGTTCGTCGACCGGCATGTCGTTGGCGAGTCTGAGGGGTACCGCCACGACGGCGAAGTCCCCGGCCGCGGCGGCGTCCGCGGCGTATGCGGCGCGCGCCGAGGGACCCAGCTCGGCCACGAGACGGTGCAGCGTCCCGGGTGCCCGGGAGTTGGCGATGACGACGTGATAGCCGGTGGCGACTGCCGCACGCGCGATCTGGCTGCCGACTTCGCCGGCACCGATGATTCCGATCGTTGTCATTGCTGGTTCCATTCGTCAGTTGCGAGTAATCGGTGGGGCGAGCCGGGACCGGCCGTTGGTTCGGACGCCCGACGTCCGGGCGTCCGAACCTGCTCAGGCGGTGAGCTGTCGAAGCAGCTCGGCGGAGTCGTGCAGCGCCGTCATCTGGACGAACCGGCCCTCACTGACCTCGTAGATGGCGTACTCGACGATCTCGAAGGAGGCCCCGGTAGGGTCGACACCTAGCCATTCCTTGACCGGAGTGCCGGTGTTGATCGCGCGTACGGCGATGCGGTTGCGGTCGAACAGCAGTTCCTTGACCTCCCAGTGGAGGTCCGGGACGGCTTCGACGTCCTGTCGCTGGACGGCTAGGACGTCGTCCCGGGTGCCCGGATTGCCGTTGAGCAGGACCCGGTCGTTGATGAACTCGTCCATCCCGTCGAACTCGTGGGCGTTGAGGGCGGCGACATAGCGCAGATACCAGGTACGCATATCTTCTTGGGTTGTCATCTTCATCACCAGTTCAGTTCGCCGTGCTCGTCGGTGAGGGTGCCGGTCGGGCCGTCCGGGTCCAGGGTGGCTAGGCGTACGACCGTCCTGGCGCTTTCCGCGGCCGGTCGTCCTAAGCCGAAGGCGGCGGTCAAGTCGGTGGCGGTGGGGCCGGGCTCGATCGCGTTGAATTTGATGCCCGGGTGCCACTTGGCGTACTGGACGGTGAGCATGGTGGCCGCCGACTTCGACGCCGCGTACAGGGTCAACGGCAGGTGGTGTTCCGGCCGATCGGGGTTGTTCACCGCCCAGAAGGAGCCCATGCTGCTGGACACGTTGACGACAACGGGGTTCGAGGATTTTTCCAGCAGCGGCAACGCGGCCTCGGTGACCCGGACGATGCCCACCGCGTTGGTGTCGAACACCTCCAGGGCCTTCGGTCCGTCGATTTCGCCGGCGCCGAGGATGCCGGCATTGTTGATCAGGACGTCGAGGCGGCCCTCGGCCGCATCGATGGTCGCCAGGGCCTCGCTCACCGATGCGTCATCGGTGACATCGAGCTGTACGAACTGGGCGCCCAGGGCTGCCGCCGCCGCTTTGCCCCGCTCAGGGTCGCGGGCGCCTAGGTAGACGCGGTGGCCCAGGTCGCGAAGCTGCTTGGCGGTTTCGAAGCCGATGCCCTTGTTGGCGCCGGTGACCAGTGTGACGGTCATGCCTCTCCTTCTGTACTGATCGGTTGCACGTCAACGTAACAGAGTTTTGTACCGATCGGTTGGTGGCTTGGATCACTTCTGTACCAAGCGGTAGACTGCACGGCATGAGCCCGATCGGACGCCCCCGCGCCTTCGACGAGGAGGCCGTCCTCGATCGCGCCACCGAGGTCTTCTGGCGCCACGGCTACGAAGGTGCCTCGCTGAGCGCCCTGACCAGCGCGATGGGCATCAACCGGCCGAGCCTGTACGCCACCTTCGGCAGCAAGGAGCAACTGTTCCAACGGGCCTTCGCCCGCTACCACGAGACCCAGGTGGCCGCCGCCCGTGCCGCGCTCGACCAGCCCAGCGCGTACGCGTCGATCGAGGCCTTTCTGCGCTCAAGCGCCGACGGCCTGACCGCTACCGACCACCCCGCTGGTTGCTTCTCCATCCAGGGCGGTCTGGCCTGCTCGCCGGAGAACGCCGGCATCGCCGAGATCCTGGCCGCCGGCCGCGCCGCCACCGAGTCGGCCCTGGAGGAACGCCTGTCCCGGGCCGTGACCGAGGGTGATCTGTTGGAGGACACGGATGTCCGGGCACTCGCCCGATTCGTGATGGCCCTGAGCGAGGGCCACGCGGTGCACGCCGCGGCCGGGGCCAGCCGCGAGGAACTTCACGCCTCGGTCGACATCGCCCTACGGGCCGTGGACACCCTGCACCGCCGGTAGATCACACGGAAGCGGGGGCCGGGGTCGGCAGGGCCCGGCCGAGTCGTACCGCCAGCAGCGCGGCCAACGCGATGAAGCCGGGCAGCAGCAGGAAGGCCAGGTGGGTCCCGACCCCGTCGGCCACCCACCCGAGGGCGACCGGCGCGATCCCGAAACCCACAGCCATCGAGTACGCCGACCAGCCCGCCGCCTGATCGGTGGCATCTCCAGCGACGGCGAGGGCCAGGGAGATGGCCAGCGGATAGTGCAGGGCGTTGCCCAGGCCCAGCACCACCAGGCCGACCACCGCCAGCCAGCCGACCGAGGCCACCCAGAAGAGACTGAACCCGGCCAGGGACACCCCCAGGGCGGCCAGCAGGAGGGGTATCGGGCGGAACCGGAGGGCCACCCGCCCGCCGAAGATCCGGCCGACGAACATGCCGGCGACGATCGCGGCCACCGCCGCCGAGGCGGCACCGGACGGCATTCCGGCGTGCACCCGCAGCACGTCCGCGGTCCACAGGGACAGGCAGACCTCGATCGAACCGGTGACCGCCATCAGCCCCCAGGCGATCCAGTACGCCCTGGGTAGCCGCCGCCTACCGGCCGCAGGCGGCACCGGCCTCCGGCGGGCTGCTACGGCGGCGACCTGCGGTGCGCGTACCCGAGGGGTGCGGGTCGCCACCGCTACCAAGGCGATCAGGGCGACCACGACGGACAGGCCGGGGCGCCAACCCCAGCCGGCGTTCACGGTGTACCCGATCACCAGCGGGGCGAGGATGCCCATGCCGGCGCAGGCGGCGTTGGCCTCGGCCAGGGCTGCGGGAGCGGCCGGCCCGTGCCGGGTGGTGAGCAGCACGTTCACGCCGCTGACCACCAGCATCCCCGCGGTGGCGATCACCATGACGATGGCGAGGGTGGCCGGTAGCGGGCGGAGCAGGGCCAGCCCGCTGACCCCGACGGCCACCCCGGCCAGCCCCAGCCAGATCGTCGGGCTTCGACCGAATCGCCGGGCGACCGGGGCGAACAGCGCCCCGCCGGCCAGCGCACCGGCCGCCAGGGCGGTGCTGTGCAGGCCGGCGACGGCGGCGCTGGTGCCCTGCTCATCACGCAGCAGGGGCACCACCGGGCCGAACCCGTAGAGGAAGAAACCCCACAGACCTAGTTGGGCGTACGCCAACCAGGTGATCCGGTCGTGACGGAGGCGGGACACCCGCCCAAGCTACAAGCGGGTGCCGCCTGCCCTACCTGCCCTGAGAGCGAACTCTCTCCCTGCTGAGCCGGGGTGTTAAGAAGGGGCCCCTGCTCTACCGCAGGCGTTAATAAGGGGCCCTTCCTTGCACCTCAGCGGACGCTGCGGGCGAACTGGCGGGCCGCCCAGTAGACCCCGGCGGCGGCGAGGATCGCGATGATGGTCAGCCCCTGCCAGACCTTGTCGTTGCCGATGTCCCCGCTGAACAGGGCCCGGGTGCCGTCCACCGCCCAGGAGAAGGGGTTCCACTTGGCGATGCCCTGCAACCAGCCGGGGGCGAAGGCCAGCGGGAGCAGGATGCCGGAGAGCAGCAGCACCGGTTGGGCGACCGTGTTCATCAGCGGGGCCAAGGCGTCCTCGCTCTTGACCTTCAGCGCTACCCCGTAGGAGACCGCCGAGGTCATCAGCGCGATCAGGGCGAGCATCAGGTAGGCCAGCAGCAGGTCGCCGATGAACACCCGCAGCTCGAACAGCAGGGCGAGCAGGGTGATGATCACCGCTTGGACCAGCAGCGACACCACGTCGCGCAGGGAGCGGCCGAGCAGCAGGGCCAGTCGGCTGACCGGGGTCACCCGGGAGCGTTCGATCACCCCGGCACGCAGCTCGGCGATCAGACCGAAGCCCTGGAACAGACCCCCGAAGATGGCCAGCAGCACCAGCAGGCCGGGCACGAAGATCTTGTACGCCTCGGCCTGGGTGGGCGCGTTCAGGGCCGGTTTGAGCAGCGGGGCGAACAGCAGCAGGTACATCACCGGCTGGAAGACGCCGACGAACACCCACACCGGGTTGCGCAGCAGCAGGTTCAGTTGACGCTGGAAGATCAGCCAGGTGTCGCGGGCGAGTTTCATCAGTTCTCCTGGTCGGGTCAGGACTCGCGCAGCGAGCGGCCGGTCTTGGTGAGGAAGACGTCGTCGAGGCTCGGGCGGTGCAGCTCGATCGACCTGAGCTCGATTCCGGCGCTGTCGACCCGGCGCAGGATGCGCGGAATGGCGGTGGCCCCCTCGTCGACGAAGAGGCGCAGGCCGCCTTCCTCAAGCGCTTCCAGCCGGCTGACGTACTCCTCGGCGGCCAGCAGCTTCTCCGCCTCGACGGCGGCGTTGTGGCCCAGGCCGAGCTGCACCACGTCGCCGGAGATCTCCCGCTTGAGCCCGGCGGGGGTCCCCTCGGCGACCACCTCGCCGTGATCCATGATCGCGATGCGGTCGCAGAGGGCGTCGGCCTCGTCCAGGTAGTGGGTGGTGATGAAGACCGTCATGCCGTCCGTGCGCAGCCGGCGGATCTCGTCCCACATGTGCGCCCGACTCTGCGGGTCCAGGCCGGTGGTCGGCTCGTCCAGGAAGACGATCTTCGGCTCGTGGATGATGCCGAGGGCGATCTCGACCCGGCGACGTTGGCCACCGGAGTAGGTCTTGCACTTGCGGTCGGCGAACTCGGTGAGCTGGAAGGCCTCCAGGGCACGTACCGCCCGGCGCTGCGCCTCGGCCTTCGAGATGCCGTACAGCCGGGCCTGGAGCACCAGCTCCTCCCGACCGGTGGACTCGTCCCAGGTGCTGCCGCCCTGGGCCACATAGCCGATGCGGCGGCGTACCTCGCCCGGGTCCTTGCGCAGGTCGGCGCCGGCGATGGTGGCCTGGCCCCCGTCCGGCTCGATGAGGGTCGCCAGCATCCGCAGGGTGGTGGTCTTGCCGGCGCCGTTCGGGCCGAGGAACCCGAAGATCTCGCCCGCCGCCACGTCCAGGTCCACCCCGCGTACCGCGTCGACGGTCTTCGTCTCCCGACCGGCCCGGCTGCGGTACGACTTGCGCAGCCCTCTGGTCTCAATCATCGCTTCTCCCCGCTTGAGGCCGCTGTCGGCCACCATCGTCATCGGTAACGAATCACATCGGTACGACACCACGCCGTATCGATAACGGGCCAATCCGTGCGCCATCCCACACTGAGCGCCCGTTAGGTTTGCCGGTTCGGTCGCTAAACTCCCGGTCAGTAACCCCCGGGAGGAGCCACCAAGGTGCGCAAGGTTCTCATCGCCAACCGAGGCGAGATCGCGGTACGCGTGATCCGCGCCTGCCAGGACGCCGGCCTGGGCAGTGTCGCCGTGTACGCGGACTCCGACCGGGACGCCCTGCACGCCACCCTGGCCGACGAGGCGTACGCCCTGGGCGGTGACACCGCGGCGGAGACCTACCTGCGCATCGACAAGATCATCGATGTGGCGGCCCGGTCCGGTGCCGACGCGGTGCACCCCGGCTACGGCTTCCTCGCCGAGAACGCGGACTTCGCCCAGGCGGTCATCGACGCCGGCCTGACCTGGATCGGCCCCACCCCCCAGGCGATCCGCGACCTGGGTGACAAGGTCACCGCCCGGCACATCGCCCAGCGGGCCGGTGCGCCCCTGGTCCCCGGCACCCCCGACCCGGTCGACAGCCCCGACGAGGTGATCGCCTTCGCGGCCGAACACGGCCTGCCGGTGGCCATCAAGGCCGCCTTCGGCGGTGGCGGGCGGGGTCTGAAGGTGGCCCGCACGATGGAGGAGATCCCGCAGCTGTTCGAGTCGGCCACCCGGGAGGCGGTCGCCGCCTTCGGCCGGGGCGAATGCTTCGTGGAGCGGTACCTCGACCGGCCCCGCCACGTCGAGGCGCAGGTCCTGGCCGACCAGCACCGGAACGTCATCGTGGTCGGCACCCGGGACTGCTCCTTGCAGCGCCGGCACCAGAAGCTGGTAGAGGAGGCCCCGGCGCCCTTCCTCACCGCCGAGCAGCGGGCCCAGATCCACGACAGCGCCAAGGCCATCTGCCGGGAGGCCGGCTACCACGGTGCCGGCACGGTGGAGTACCTGGTCGGCAACGACGGCACGATCTCCTTCCTGGAGGTCAACACCCGGCTTCAGGTGGAGCACCCGGTCACCGAGGAGACCGCCGGCATCGACCTGGTACGCGAGCAGTTCCGCATCGCCGACGGGGAGAAGCTGCGCTTCACCGAGGACCCGGCGCCGCGCGGGCACTCCATCGAGTTCCGGATCAACGGCGAGGACCCGGGGCGCAACTTCCTGCCCGCCCCCGGCACGGTCACCGCCCTGCGGCTGCCCACCGGCCCCGGCGTACGGGTGGACACCGGCATCTCGGCCGGTGACGTGATCGGCGGCAACTTCGACTCGCTGCTGGCCAAGCTGATCGTCACCGGGGAGACCCGGACGGAGGCGTTGGAGCGGGCCCGTCGGGCGCTTGCCGAGATGGTGGTCGAGGGGATGGCCACCGCGCTGCCCTTCCACCGTCTGGTGGTCTGCGATCCCGCCTTCACCGCCGAGCCGTTCACCGTGCACACCCGGTGGATCGAGACCGAGTTCGACAACATCGTGCCACCGTTCACCGGCGTGGCCGACGCGACCGCCGGCCCGGCCGAGCGGGAGACCGTCGTGGTCGAGGTCGGCGGCAAGCGCCTGGAGGTCAGCCTGCCCGCGGGCCTGACCAGCGGTTCGGCCTCCGCCGCCCCGGCCGCCCGCAAGCCCACCCGTCGTGGTGGTGCCGCCGTCAGCGCGGTGGTCGGTGGCGACTCGCTGACCTCCCCCATGCAGGGCACCATCGTCAAGATCGCAGTGGCCGAGGGGGACAGCGTCGCCGAGGGTGACCTGGTGGTGGTGCTGGAGGCGATGAAGATGGAGCAGCCGTTGCACGCCCACAAGGCGGGCACGGTCAGCGGCCTCGCCGCCGAGGTGGGCGCGGTGATCACCGCCGGCGCCGCCATCTGCACCATCGCCTGAGGTGTAAGGAAGGGCCCCCTGTTAACGCCTGGGGTAGTAAAGGGGTCCCCTCCTAACACTGCACGACGTCGCACCGCGCAGCTCAGCGGCCGACGGTCGTGCGGCGGATCAGCGGAGGGTTTCGGCGGCTACCGCACCCACCGCGGCGGTGAGTGCGGTCAGCACCGGTGAGTCGAGTCGCCAGTGCTGCCAGTACAGCGGGATGTCCACCACCCGGCCCGGGGCCAGGTCGACGCAGCGGCCGGAGTCCAGGTCCTCGTCGGCGATCTGCTCCGGCACCATCCCCCACCCCAGCCCCAGGCGGATGGCGGCGCTGAAGGCGGGCACCGACGGCACGTAGTGCACCGGTGGGTCCAGGTCGTGACCGGCCAGGGCCTTGAGGAAGCGGTACTGGATGCGGTCCTTGCGGTCGAAGACCACCACCGGTGCGGCGGCCAGGGCCGTCGGGGTCAGCCCCTCGGGGAACCATTGTCGTACCCCCGCCGGGGTGGCCAGGGCCCGGTACCGCATCGCGCCGAGTGGGCGTACCCGGCAACCCTGCACCGGCTCCCGCTGGGCGGTCACCGCGGCCATCACCGCTCCCGCGCGCAGCAGTTCGGCGCTGTGATCCTGGTCGTCCTGACGCAGGTCGAAGGAGAGTTCCGGCGAGGCGGGCAACCGCGCCAGGGCGGCCGGGAACCAGGTGGCCAGGGAGTCGGCGTTGACCACGACGGCCACCCGGGTACGACCAGGGTCGCCACCGAGGGGCCCACGCGCGTCGGCCAGGGCTTCCCGTTCCAGCAACGCTAGCTGCCCGGCCAGGCGGAGCAGGGGACGTCCGGCCTCGGTGGCCTGGCAGGGCCGCTGCCGTCGGACCAGCACCTGCCCGACGGTTTCCTCCAGGGCCTTTATCCGCTGGCTGACCGCCGAGGGGGTGACATGCAGTAGCCGACCGGCCGCCTCGAAGCTGCCCTCCTCGACCACGGCGGCCAGGGTGCGGAGATGGGCGGAGTCCAGACCGGTCATGAAGCTGAGCTTAACCTTGTGAAGAATCTTTAGTTGGACTGATGATTCACTGCACCCCTACGGTCGACCCATGCTCACCTCGGCCGTTGCCGGTTTCACCCTGTCCATCGCCCTCATCGTCGCGATCGGGGCGCAGAACGCCTTCGTGCTCCGCCAGGGCCTGCGCCGGGAACACCTGGTGCCGGTCGTGCTCACCTGCGCGGTGTCGGACGCCCTGCTGATCGGGGTCGGGATCGCCGGGGTGGGTTCGATGACCGGTAGACCGGAGGTGCTCACCGCGATCCGCTGGGGCGGTGCCGCCTTCCTGATCGGGTACGCGATCCTGGCCGCCCGCCGCGCCCTGCGCCCCGGGGCCCTGACCCCCGCGGACCGGCCCCCGGCCCGGCTCGGCGCGACCCTGGCGGCCTGCCTAGCCTTCACCTACCTGAACCCGCACGTGTATCTGGACACCGTGCTGCTGCTCGGCGGCATCGCCCAGCAGCACCAGCACCGCTGGTGGTTCGGGGTGGGAGCCGCCCTGGCCAGTGTGTGCTGGTTCACCGCCCTCGGTGTCGGTGCCTACCGGCTGGCTCCCCTGCTGGCGCGTCCCCGGGTCTGGCAGGTGCTCGACGGCCTGATCGCGGTGGTGATGGTCGTGGTGGCGGCGGCGTTGGTGCTGGGCTGAGCGGGTGGTTTCCTCCACCAGCGGCGGCGCGGACGGGCATCGGCGGCAATGATGGCCGGGTGCGTTTCCTCAATGGCACCACCCCGGCGTACGACCTGACCTACAACGATGTCTTCATGGCCCCGGCCCGATCGGAGGTGGCCTCACGGCTCGATGTCGACCTGGCCACCGGCGACGGTACCGGCACCACGATCCCCCTGGTGGTGGCGAACATGACCGCGGTAGCCGGTCGGCGGATGGCCGAGACGGTGGCCCGCCGAGGCGGCATCGCGGTGATTCCCCAGGACATCCCGATCGAGGTGGTGGCCGAGGTGGTCACCTGGGTCAAGCAGCGGCACCTGGTGTACGAGACCGCCATCGCCCTCGGCCCCTCGGACACCGTCGGCGACGCGATCCACCTGCTGCCTAAGCGGGCGTACGGCGCGGTGATCGTGGTCGACGAGGCCGGTCGCCCGATGGGGGTGGTGACCGAGGCGGACACCGTCGGGGTGGACCGCTTCGCCCAGTTGCGCGACGTGATGTCGGCCGAGTTGCACACCGTGCCGGCGGGGGCGGATCCGGGCACCGGATACGACCGGCTCTCCGTCGGGCGACGCCGGTTGGCCCCGGTGGTCGACGAGGAGGGGCGGCTGGTCGGGGTACTCACCCGGCAGGGGGCCCTGCGGGCCACCCTGTACCGGCCGGCGGTGGACGACAAGGGGCGGCTGCGGATCGCGGCGGCGGTGGGAATCAACGGCGATGTGGCCGGTAAGGCGGCGGCGCTGCTGGCGGCCGGGGTGGACACCCTGGTCGTGGACACCGCGCACGGCCACCAGGAGCGGATGATCTCCGCACTGAGGACGGTGCGCGGGCTGGATCCGGGGGTCCCGGTGGCGGCCGGCAACGTGGTCACCGCCGACGGGGTACGCGATCTGGTGGAGGCCGGTGCGGACATCGTCAAGGTCGGGGTGGGTCCGGGGGCGATGTGCACCACCCGGATGATGACCGGGGTGGGCAGGCCGCAGTTCTCGGCGGTGCTCGACTGTGCGACCGCCGCCCGGGAACTGGGCCGGCACGTCTGGGCCGACGGTGGGGTGCGCCATCCCCGGGACGTGGCCCTGGCCCTGGCCGCCGGGGCCTCCAACGTCATGATCGGCTCCTGGTTCGCCGGCACCTACGAGTCCCCCGGGGACCTCTACACCGACGAGGACGGCCGCCGCTACAAGGAGAGTTTCGGGATGGCCTCCGCGCGGGCGGTCAGCGCCCGCACCAGTGAGGACAGCCCGTACGACCGGGCCCGCAAGGCGATCTTCGAGGAGGGCATCTCCTCGGCCCGGATGTACCTGGATCCGACCCGGCCCGGGGTGGAGGACCTGATCGACGAGATCATCTCCGGGGTACGCAGCGCGTTCACCTACGCCGGTGCGCGCACCCTGCCGGAGTTTCACGACCGGGCCCTGGTCGGGGTGCAGAGCACCGCCGGCTACACCGAGGGGATGCCGTTGCCGACGAGTTGGTGAGTGGCACATCCCCGAAAATACTTTGGCCCCTGACTGTCTGGTATCTAATCTACCGACATGAAACTGGTCCAACTCGGGGACGTGCCGCTGGGCCGCCTCCTGGTGGTCGCCGGGCACCTCACCGGCCAGCGGTGGAACCGCTATCTGGCCGAGGAGCACGGTCTCACCCAGGCCGGGATGGTCGCCCTGATGGCCCTCGCCGAGCACGGGGAACTGCCGCACCGCGCGGTGGCCGAGCTGTGCTTCGTCCGCCCGGCCACCCTCACCGGCATCGTCGACACCCTGGAGCGCGACGGCCTGGTGCAGCGCCGCAGGGACGGCACCGACCGGCGTACCGTCAAATTGACCCTGACCCCGACCGGCCGTGACCGGGTGGACGCCCTGACCGCGATGATCCAGGCACGCCGCCCCCTCACCTCGGTCGATGCCGACCCGACCAAGGCGGCCGTCATCCGGCAGTTCCTCCTTGAGATCATCGGCCAGAAGGAGCCAGCCGGCAGACCCGCGGGAGATCCGACATGCTGATCCGGCTGCTGGGCGGCAACCTGCGCCCGTACCGACGGCCCCTGGCCATGGTGGTGCTGCTCCAGTTCGTCAGCACCATCGCCTCACTGGCCCTGCCGAGCCTCAACGCCGACATCATCGACCTCGGGGTGGCCCGGGGAGACACCGACTACATCCTGCGTACCGGCGGTTGGATGCTGGCACTCACCGTGGTGCACATCATCTGCCTGATCGCGGCGGTCTACCTGGGTGCCCACATCGCCATGGGCTTCGGCCGGGACCTGCGGGCGGCCCTGTTCGGGCATGTCAACCGCTTCTCCGCCCGGGAGGTGGCCCACTTCGGCGCCCCCTCGCTGATCACCCGCAACACCAATGACGTGCAGCAGGTGCAGATGCTCGTGCTGATGAGCTGCACCATGCTGGTCGCCGCCCCGATCATGAGCGTCGGCGGAGTGGTGATGGCCCTGCGGGAGGATGTCGGGCTCTCCTGGCTGCTGCTGGTCTGCGTACCGGTGCTGGCGATCCTGCTGGGCCTGATCATCCGGCGGATGGTGCCCAGCTTCCGGCTGATGCAGACCCGGATCGACACCATCAACCGGGTGCTGCGGGAACAGATCACCGGCATCCGGGTGGTCCGGGCCTTCGTCCGGGAGCCGTACGAGACGGCCCGGTTCGCCAACGCCAACACCGACCTGACCGCGACCGCCCTGCGTACCGGCCGACTGATGGCGTTGATCTTCCCGGTGGTGATGCTGGTGCTCAACGTCTCCAGCGTCGCGGTGCTCTGGTTCGGCGGTCAGCGGGTCGACGAGGGCGCCATCCAGGTCGGTGCGCTGACCGCCTTCCTGCAATACCTGATGCAGATCCTGATGGCCGTCATGATGGCCACCTTCATGCTGATGATGGTGCCGCGGGCGGCGGTCTGCGCGGAACGGATCACGGAGGTGCTGGACACCGAGTCCTCCGTGCTGCCCGCCCCGGACCCGGTCGTCGAGGTGACCAGCCGAGCCGAGTTGGAACTGCGCCAGGTGCGGTTCCAGTACCCGGGGGCCGCCGAGCCGGTGCTGCGGGACATCTCCTTCCGGGTGACACCGGGCAGCACCACGGCGATCATCGGCAGTACGGGGGCCGGCAAGAGCACCCTGCTCTCGCTGATCCCCCGGCTGGTCGACGTGACCTCCGGTGCCGTACTGGTCGACGGGGTCGACGTGCGGCAGTTGGCGCCGGAGCAACTGTGGAACCGGATCGGGCTGGTGCCCCAGCGGCCGTACCTGTTCACCGGCACGGTGGCCAGCAACCTGCGCTACGGCAACCCGCAGGCCACCGACGAGGAACTCTGGACGGCCCTGGAGATCGCCCAGGCCCGGGACTTCGTCGAGGCCATGCCGGAGGGGTTGGCGGCCCCGATCGCCCAGGGCGGCACGAACGTCTCCGGTGGCCAGCGACAGCGGCTGGCGATCGCCCGCGCCCTGGTCCGACGGCCGGAGATCTACCTCTTCGACGACTCCTTCTCCGCGCTGGACCTCGGCACGGACGCGCGCCTACGGGCGGCCCTGCGGCCGGTCACCGCCGACGCCGCGGTGATCATCGTCGCGCAACGGGTCTCCACCATCATCGACGCCGATCAGATCGTGGTGCTGGAGAACGGCGGTGTGGTCGGCCTGGGCCGACACGAGGACCTGCTGACGGCCTGCCCCACCTACGCCGAGATCGTGGCGTCCCAACGCACCACGGAGGTGCCGGCGTGACCGAGCGGCAACCCGGGGCGTCGGCCATCCCCGCCCAGCAGTCGGCCGGCGAGAGTACGCCGAGACGACTGCCCGCCGGGGGTCATCGTGGCGGCCCGCACGGCGGCATGGGCATGGGGATGCCCGCCGAGCGTTCGATGAACTTCGGGCCCAGCGCCCGACGCCTGCTGGGCCGACTGCGTCCGCACCGCCTGCACCTGGCGGCGGTCATCGCGCTGGCGGTGCTGAGCG
This sequence comes from Micromonospora sp. NPDC048871, assembly GCF_043198155.1. Classification (NCBI taxonomy): domain Bacteria; kingdom Bacillati; phylum Actinomycetota; class Actinomycetes; order Micromonosporales; family Micromonosporaceae; genus Micromonospora; species Micromonospora sp. NPDC048871. The sequence goes on from NZ_JBICUM010000001.1 coordinate 951,186, forward strand.
TCGGGTTCACCGTGATCGGCCCCAAGGTGCTCGGGCACGCCACCGACCTGATCTTCACCGGGGTGATCGGCCAGCAACTGCCGGCCGGCACCAGCGCCGAGCAGGCCGTGGCCGCGGCCCGGGCGGCCGGCAACGACAACTTCGCCGACATGCTCGCCCGGATGGAGGTGGTGCCCGGGGTGGGCATCGACTTCGCCGCCCTGGGCCGGGTGCTGATCTTCGCGTTGGTCCTCTACCTGGCGGCCAGCGTGCTGATGTGGTGGCAGGGGTGGCTGCTCAACGGGGTGGTCCAGCGCACGGTGTTCCAGCTGCGGGCCGACGTCGAGGAGAAGCTGAACCGGCTGCCGCTGCCCTACTTCGACCGACAGCCGCGCGGGGAACTGCTCAGCCGGGTCACCAACGACATCGACAACATCTCGCAGACCCTCCAGCAGACCCTCAGTCAACTGCTGACCGCCCTGCTCACCGTGGTCGGGGTACTCGGCATGATGTTCTGGATCTCACCGCTGCTGGCCCTGGTGGCGCTGGTCGCGGTGCCGCTGTCGGTGCTGGTGACCGGGCAGATCGCCAAGCGGTCGCAGCGCAAGTTCATCGCCCAGTGGACCCACACGGGCGAGCTGAACGGGCAGATCGAGGAAGCCTTCACCGGCCACGAACTGGTCAAGGTCTTCGGTCGCCAGCGTGAGGTGGAGGCGGCCTTCCACGCCAAGAACGACGAGTTGTTCCAGGCCAGCTTCGGGGCCCAGTTCATCTCCGGGATCATCATGCCGGCGATGTTCTTCATCGGGAACGTCAGCTACGTGGCGATCGCGGTGGTCGGCGGCTTGCAGGTGGCCTCCGGTGCGATGAGCCTCGGCGACGTGCAGGCGTTCATCCAGTACTCCCGCCAGTTCACCCAGCCGCTCACCCAGGTCGCCTCGATGGCCAACCTGCTCCAGTCCGGGGTGGCCTCGGCCGAGCGGGTCTTCGCGGTGCTGGACGCCGAGGAACAGCAACCGGACCCGGCGGTGCCGGCCCGGATCAGCGACCCGCACGGCCGGGTGGAGTTCCACGACGTCTCCTTCCGGTACGACCCGGACAAGCCGCTGATCACCGACCTCTCCCTGGTCGCCGAGCCGGGACACACCGTGGCCATCGTCGGGCCCACCGGGGCCGGCAAGACCACCCTGGTCAACCTGATCATGCGCTTCTACGAGTTGGATGCCGGCCGGATCACCCTCGACGGGGTGGACATCACCACCCTCAGCCGGGACGACCTGCGCGGTCGCATCGGCATGGTCCTTCAGGACGCCTGGCTGTTCGGCGGCACCATCCGGGACAACATCGCCTACGGGCGGCCCGAGGCGACCGAGGAGGAGATCCTCGCCGCCGCCCGGGCCACCTTCGTGGACCGGTTCGTGCGCAGCCTGCCCGACGGCTACGACACCGTGATCGACGAGGAGGGCAGCAACGTCAGCGCGGGTGAGAAGCAGCTCATCACCATCGCCCGGGCCTTCCTGGCCGAGCCCGCACTGTTGATCCTCGACGAGGCGACCAGCTCGGTGGACACCCGTACGGAGGTGCTGCTCCAGCGGGCGATGGCGGCCCTGCGGTCGGAGCGGACCAGTTTCGTCATCGCCCACCGGCTCTCCACCATCCGCGACGCCGACCTGATCCTGATGATGGAGCACGGCCGCATCGTCGAGCAGGGCACCCACACCGAGCTGCTCGCGGCCAAGGGCGCCTATCACCGGCTCTACCAGGCTCAGTTCCAGCAGCCGGTCGGCGGCGAGGACCCGGTGGCCGTGCCCGCTTAGGGTGCCGGGCCGCTGACACGGGACCTGTCAGCGGCCCGGCCACGGCCGACATCGGGAACGGGGGACCCGACGCACACGGGGCCGCGCCGACAACGGTACGCCGCCGGGCGAGATTCCGGCGACCGTCATCGCACACCAGTCGATTTCGATATTCCCCGGTCAAAGCCCTCACCGGCCACACCACCGGCGAGTGTCGCTGGTCACGACGGGGCAGGGTCCGCCATGGTGACCCCGGACACATCGTCAGGCTCGGTACCTGTCCGAACCGCCCACACCACGAGGGGACCACGGTGCCCGACCTACTTACCCAGGTGGCGTCACCTGGCTGGGCATACCTCGTGCTGTTCGTGCTGCTGGTGGTGGACGCCTTCGTACCGGTGGTGCCCACCCAATTGGTGATGATCACCGGTGGTGCCCTGACGGTGTACGGCGGACTGGACCTGCCGACGGCCATCGGCATCGGCGCTCTCGGGGTGTTCACCGGCGACCTGGCCTGTTACCTGCTCGGCCGCAGCACCTCGCGGCGTCAGCCACCGCGCCCGCAGACCCGGGGGCGGACCCTACGGATCGCCGGACGCCTGGCGGCCGGCCTGCGCCGGCCCGGCCCCACCGGGTTGCTGCTCTGCCGGTTCGTGCCGGGCGGCCGGATGACGGTCTGCTTCACCTCCGGTCGGGGCCGGTATCCCCTGCGACTGTTCCTGCCGTACACCGCCCTGGCGGCGACCGGGTGGGCCTCGTACGGGGGTCTGGTCGGGCACCTGGGCGGGGCGGCCCTGACCGGGTCGGCCTGGCGGATGTTGCTGATCGCGGCGGTGGCCGCCGGTGGGTTCGCCCTGACCGGCTGGGCCCTGGCCTCGATCGCCGCCCGGTTCACCCCGGCCCCGGCCGAACTGCCGGCCGACTGACCCGACCGGGCGGTCACCCTGGGGGTGATACCGGAGGGCCTGTCGGGGTGCACCCGGGGTCGGATTTCGGTGCTCGTCCCGGATCCCTCTGGGGTGGGTACGGCGACAGGCTGAACCATGCCTGGAATCCGGAACATCGGTGCACTGGCCCTCGGGGGAATCGCCCTGGCCGCACTGCTGGCCGTCGGCGGCCATCTTGCCGTGCGGGACCTGGACCCGATGCGCCTGACCGTCAGCGACTACGCCGTCTCCGACTCCGGCGGCGCCATCCACCTGGCGATGGTGACCCTGGCGGTGGCCTCGGCGCTGCTCGTACCGGCCCTGCGCCGCCTGGCCGGGCCGGGTGGTCGACTGGGCACGGCTCAACTGCTGCTCGCGGTGTGGGCCGGTGGGCTGCTGATCGCCGGTCTGGTGCCGACCAATCCGCCCGGCACCGAGATGGGCACGGCCGCGCACGTGCACCGGTACGCCTCCGTGCTGGCCTTCCTGGCCCTGCCCCTGGTCGGCTGGCTGCTCGCCGCCCACCTGCCCGCCGGAGGCCGTACCGGCCGGTGGTTGCGGATGCTCGCGGTGGCCAGCCTGCTGCTGGCCGCCGCCCAGGTCTGGTCGGCCTATCCCGGTGACCGCGCCCTCTACGGCCTGATCGAACGGGCCCTCATCCTCACCGAGGTCGGCCTGCTCGTGCTGCTGGCCACCGCCCTGCCCACCCCCGCTCGGAGGCGGACAGGGCGACCGCCGGCAAGGCAGGTCACTCCAGTTCGTGCAGCATCAGCTGACGGGCGGCCTCGGTGATCGAGCCGGAGAGGCTGGGGTAGATCGTGATGGTCTGGGCCAACTCGTTGACGGTCAGGTTGTTCTCCACCGCCATGGTGATGGGCAGGATCAGCTCGCTGGCCTTGGGGGCCACCACGACTCCGCCGATCACCTGGCCGCTGGCCGGACGGCAGAACAGCTTGACGAAGCCGTCGGCCATCTCGTCCATCTTCGCCCGGGCGTTGCCATCCAGCGCCAGCATCACCTGTCGGGCCGGCACCTTGCCGGCGTCCACCTCGTCCTGCGAGACCCCGACCGTGGCCAGTTCGGGATCGGTGAAGACGTTCGCCGAGACCGTACGCAGCCGCAGCGGCCGCACGGCCTCGCCGAGGGCGTGCCACATGGCGATCCGGCCCTGCATGGCGGCGACGCTGGCCAGCGGCAGCACCCCGGTGCAGTCCCCGGCCGCGTAGATGCCGGGCACGTTGGTACGGGAGACCCGGTCCACCGTCACGTACCCGCCCCGGGCCAGTTCCACGCCGTACTCGGCCAGCCCCAGGGCCTCGGTGTTCGGGATCGAGCCGACCGCGATCAGGGCGTGCGAGCCGTACACCTTGCGGCCGTCGGAGAGCTCGACCTCGACCCCGTCGTCGGTACGGCGGACCCCCTCGGCGCGGGAGTTGTTCAGGATGCTCATGCCCCGGGCCCGGAACACCCGCTCGATGGCCTGGGCGGCGTCGGCGTCCTCGTGCGGCATCACCCGGTCCCGGCTGGAGACCAGGGTGACCTGCACCCCCATGGCCAGGTAGGCGCTGGCGAACTCGGCCCCGGTCACCCCGGAACCGACCACGATTAGGTGCTCCGGCAGCTCCAGCAGGTCGTAGACCTGTCGCCAGGTCAGGATGCGCTCGCCGTCCGGCACGGCGGTGGGCAGCTGACGGGGGGTGGCTCCGGTGGCGATCAGCACCGTCGAGGCGCTGATCGCGTACGCGGCCTCCTCGCCGTGCGGGGTGACGATCACCCGGTGGGTGTGCCCCAGGGTGTCCTCGCCCATCCGGGCCCGCCCGGAGACGAAGGTGACCCCGGCCTTGACCAGCTTGGCGTGGATGTCACTGGACTGGGCCAGGGCCAGCCGCTTGACCCGCTCGTTGACCGTCCGGGCGTCGACCGTCACGGCCTCCAGGCCGTCGGAGTGCACCCCGAAGACCTCGGTGTCGCGGTACCCGGTAACCACCTCGGAGCTGGCGATGAAGGTCTTGGAGGGCACGCAGTCGGACAGTACGCAGGCACCCCCGGCACCCTCGTCCTCCACGACGGTGACATCGGCGTCCAACTGGGCCGCCACCAGCGCCGCCTCGTAGCCCGCCGGCCCTCCGCCGATGATCACGATCCGGCTCACCACGACCGCCCCTCGTCCATGCTCACAGTGACTTTCTTCTCCCCGGTACGTGCGACACGCACCGTCGTATTCTCCCCCGAGCGTCCGCCGGGCTATCGTCATCGCCGTGCGTCATTACGCCGCCTACGGCTCGAACCTGGACCCTGCTCGGATGCGCGCCTACTGCCCGCATTCGCCGATGGTGGGCATCGGCTGGCTGGAGGGCTGGCGCCTGACCTTCGCCGGTGAGGATGTCATCGGCTGGGAAGGCGCGGTCAGCACGGTGGTCGAATCGCCCGGCGACCGGGTCTTCGTGGCGCTCTACGACATCCATCCGTACGACGCGGCCCAGCTCGACGAGATCGAGGGGGTCACGGCCGGCACCTACCGGAAGCTGACCGTCCGGGTGTCGACCCTGGACGGCGAGGTGACCGCCTGGGTGTACGTGTTCGACGGCTACGAGGGCGGGCTGCCCACCTCGTGGTATCTGTCCGAGATCGCGAACGCCGCCGAGAAGGCGGGCGCGCCGGACGACTACGTCCTCGAACTGCGGTCCCGCCCCACCGGCACCGCTTCGGCGTAGCGCGTCTCCCACACCCTCAGTCTGCTACCGGCCGCCGACACGGCGGGCGTCGACCCCGGAAACCCGGGTGATCTGTCCCGGTCAGCCCCGCTTTCTTCCCCGGTAGGTAGGACCCCCGGGCCGCACGGTCAGTGTTCGGTGTGGGTCCGGGCTGCGGCCAGCAGTTCCACCAGTTCCGCGCCGCCGGCCGGACCTAGGGCCACGAAGGCGGGTGCCGCCAGGCGGTTGGTCACCGCTTCGGCCCACAGCCGCCGCCGCACCAGCGGCCCGACCGGGGGGTACGGCGGCGGCCACCCGCAGGCGATCGCCCCGCTCTCCCCTTCCGGCCCGGCCAGCACCGCTTCCAGCGGGGTCATCCCGCTGGCCCGTACCGCCACCAGATGGGCACCGGTGAAGTGCTCCCGCAGCAGGCGCAGCCCGGCGGCCAGCCGGGCGGCCGGGGTGACGGCCGGGGAGGGCATGGCCCGCCAGGCCGCGAACAGTGGCATGGCGCTGGCGTCGGCCGCCGCCACGGCCCGCTCCACCAGGTCGACCAGCCGGTCCAGGCGGGGCAGGTCGGCCAGCCGGTCCTCGCCCCAACGGCAGCACTCGGCCAGGCTGGCGGCGGCCACCTCCAGCGGGCGTACCGTCCGGGCGGCCCCCTCCCAGCCGTCGGCCACCGCGTCCGGGGCGATGAAGCCGAGGGCCGCGGCGGCCGTCTCGGCCCGGACGTCCCCCAGGGCACCGGCCCGGCCGGTGATGTAGAAGGCCCAGCCCGAGATGCCGAGCAGCCGGGCCCGTCGCAGGGTGCTGGGACATCGCCCGTACGCCTCACCCAGGGCCAGCACCGCCGGCTTGCTGGCCGCCGCCACCTGTTCCGGCGTCATCCCCGGCCACCCGAGGGTCCGTCCGTCAGGGTGCGCGCCGATGGTCCGTCCATGGGACATCAGTCTGCCGCCCCACCGCCGGACCCGGCATCCTCCTCCTCGGCGTCCAACGCCTCGACCGCGGCTTCGACCTCACCGGTGCGGCGGCGGGCCGCCCCGGCGGCCCGTTCGGCCGCCCGGCGGGCCAGCCGGGCCCGGCTGAGTTCCTGCTCGGCCACCGCCCGACGGCGCTCCAACTCGGCCAACTCCGCTTCCAGCCGGTCCAGGGCGGCCGTGCCGTCCCGCTCGGCCGCCGCCGCGCCCGCCAACTCCTCCTCGGCCCGGTCCTGGTCGGTACGGGCCCGGCCAAGCTCCTTGGCCAGAGCCCGACGGCGGCGCTCGCGCTCCGCGCGGGCCGCCCGCTGGGCCTGTTCGGCCCGCAGCGCCCCGCCCTGGGCGGGCTGTTGCCGCGGGGGTACGGCCGGCGGCTCCTGCCCACCGGTCACCAGGCGCAGTTGGGGCCGGGGCACCTCCCCGAACCCGGCGTAGTGGGCGGAGCGCAGCAGCCGACCGGAGCGGATCTGCTCGGCCACCTGGGCGTCGGACAGGGCGGCGTTCAGGGTCGCCTCGACCTCGGCCAACGGCAGCTTCCCGCTCGACGGGGCCCCCTCGACCTCGGCGGCCAGCCGGCGTACCTCGGTGACCAGGGCGGCCACCACGGCCCGCCGCTGCGCGGACAACTCCCGCAGGCGCGGGCCGCGCAGCTCCCGCTGCGCGGCCCGCAGGGCCTCGGCCAGCTGCACCAGGTCGGCCACCAGTTCGGGCCGCTCCAGGGCCAGCAGGTTCACCAGCCAGGCGGCTACGGTGGGCCGCCGCAGTCGGGCGATCTCCCGGGCGGCACCCGGATCTCCGGCACGGCGGGCCTGGGCCACGGCAGCGTCCCGGGCCGCGACGAACCGGTCCGGCGGCGTCCGGTAGAGCTGCTCGACGAGATCGGGCGCCGATTCGGGCATCGGCTCAGCCGTCGATCCGGCTGCCCGGCTCGAGCCGTCGGTACTCGCTGCCCGACAGGGCGGTGTACTGCCGGTCGAGCACCATCAGGCCGTTCGCGTTGAGCAGGCCCTCGTGCAGGGCGAAGACCCGACGCGGGGCGACCGCGCGGATGAAGTCGACCACCTCGGAGAACTTCGACCAGGGTGCGTGGATCGGCGCGAAGAGGGTGTCCACCTGCACGTCATCGGGCACGAAGAGGGCGTCGCCGGGGTGGTAGACGACCTCGTTGAACAGGTACCCGATGTTGTCGATCACCGGGATGTCGGGGTGGATCACGGCGTGTCGACCGCCGTAGGCACGTACCGGCACCCCGGCGGCGGTGAAGGAGTCCCCGGGGCGTACCGGGCGCAGCGCCTCGGCCGCCTCCCCCAACATGCCGGACAGCGACTCCGGGCCGTGGATGACGAAGGGGCGCCGCTCCAACTGCCGGTTGACCGCCTCGGCATCCAGGTGGTCGGTGTGCTCGTGGGTGATCAGCACCGCGTCGGCGCCGTCCAGCGCCACTGCCGATTCGCTGAATATGCCCGGATCGACGACCAGCACCGCCCCGTCGTGCTCGATCCGCACGCACGAGTGCGCGTACTTGGTGATCCGCATCGTGATGCCTCCCATACCGAATCGTGATGTCTCCAGCGCAGTCTGCCGGAACCCGTCAGGTGAGGCGGCACGTCCCACCTATCGTCCCGCTGCGGCGGGTCCTGGAAAGGGGAACGGGGATGGAACTGCGAGGAGCGCGCCGAGCCGCCACCGCGGCGGTGGGCGCCCTACTGGCCCTGCTGATGCTCGCCGGGTGCAGCAGCGGTGACTCGGGTGGCCACGACTCGGCCGCATCCGACGAGCGGGCCGCCGGACCGGCCATGGCCGAACGGGAGGCGGCCGGTGAGCCGGCCCCGGGCGGAGCCGGTGCGGCGACGGACACCCGGGTCGAGCAACGCGCCATCATCTACACCGGATCGCTGCAGGTCCAGGTGGACGATGTGGAGGTCGCGGCCCGGGAGGCCGTGGCGGTGGCGACCCGAGCCGGTGGCTTCGTCGGCGGTGACCGGCGCCGCAGCGCGGCGGCGGACGCGGTCGCGGAGTTGGAGCTACGGGTGCCGGCCGACCGGTTCCATCCGGTGGTGGAGGAACTCGCCCGGCTGGGCAGCCAGCAACGCCGGACGATCGAGACCCAGGACGTCACCGAGGAGACCGTCGACCTGGACGCCCGGATCGCCACCCAGCGGGCCCGGGTGGACAGCGCCCGGCGGTTGCTGGCCCAGGCCGACTCGATCGGCGATCTGATCAGCCTGGAGAACGAGCTGGGACGCCGAGAGGCCGACCTGGCCTCGCTGGAGGCCAAGAAGCGCCGACTGGCCGACCTGACCGCCCTGTCGACGATCACCGTCTCCCTGGCCGGTCCGAACGCGAGCACCGAGGAGGACGATCAGCTCGGCTTCCTGACCGGGCTCAGCGGCGGCTGGAAAGTCTTCCTGACCTCGATGACCGTGCTGGTCACCGTGCTCGGCGCGGTCCTGCCATGGCTGCTGGTGTTCGGCGTACCGCTGGGGTTGCTCTGGTGGTGGCGCCAGCGGCGGCGCGGCCACCGGCCCACCGAGCCGCCGCTGGTGGCGCCGGTCGGGGCACCGCCACCGCCGGGAGTGACCGGGGGTGGGGTCAGCGCAGCGCCGCCAGTGCCTGGAGCGCGGTCTGCACCATGAGCCGTACCCCGGCCGGGATGGCCCGCTCGTCCACGTCGAAGGAGGGCCGGTGCAGGTCCACGTTGGGACCGGCCCGGCCGACCCCGAGTCGGGCCAGGGCTCCGGGGACGTACTCCAGATACCAGGAGAAGTCCTCACCGCCCATGCTCTGCGGGGTCTCCGCGACCCCCTCCGGGCCGAGGGCGGCGATGGTCGCCGCGGTCAGCACGCTGATCGCCTGAGCGTCGTTGCTGACCGGCGGACGGCCGCGCAGGTACTCGATGTCGACCGTGGCTCCGGTGGGGGCCAGGACGTCCCGGACCACCTGGGTGACGATGTCCGGGGCACCGTGCCAGGTGTCCCGGTCCATCACCCGCAGGGTGCCGGAGGCGGAGGCCTCGGAGGGGATGACGTTGTACTGGGTGCCGGCGGAGGCGTGGCCGAAGACCAGCAGCAGGCCGCTGTTCGCCGGCACCCGGCGGCTGACCAGGGCGGGTACCTCGGTGACCAGCCGACCCAGGGCGTCGACCAGGTCGACCGTCAGGTGTGGACGAGCGGTGTGGCCGCCCGGCCCGGTCAGCCGTACGGTGACGTTGTCGGCGGCGGCCGTGATCGGGCCTACCCGCAGGCCGATCCGGCCCACCGGCAGGCTCGGGTCGCAGTGCAGCGCGAAGATCTGCACCACGTCCTCCAGGCCGCCGGCCTCGATCACCTCCAGCGAGCCGCAGGGCAGGATCTCCTCGGCGGGCTGGAAGATCAGCCGGACCCGGCCCGGCAGCTCGCCCTGGTCGGCGAGCTGGGCCAGCATCATGCCGACGCCGAGCATGACCGTGGTGTGCACGTCGTGACCGCAGGCGTGGCAGACCCCGTCCACTGTGGAGCGGTACGGGACCTCCTTGGCGTCGGCCAGCGGCAGCGCGTCGATGTCGGCGCGCAGGGCGACCACCGGGCCGTCCGGGCGGCCGTTGATGTCGCAGATGACCCCGTTGCCCTTGGGCAACAGGCGCGGGCTGAGCCCGGCCAGGGAGAGTTCCCGGGCGATCAGGGCGGCGGTCTCGAACTCCTCGCCGGACAGCTCCGGATGCGAGTGGAGGTGACGGCGGGTGGCGATCAGGCCCGGCACCCGCAGCGCGAGCAGGTGGTCCAGCTCGGCGGGCAGGGGCTGACCACCGGGCGGCGGAACCAGCTGCTCGCCGGCGGGCATCGTCAACGCAGTCGTCACGTCGAAATCTCGATCACTAGAGATGGATGGATCATCGGGGACAGCAGACAGGGTAGACCTTCGATGGTAACTCTGCGCAACTTCGTTCCGGTGATGGTCGGACCGCACAGCGTCACGTATGCCCTGCTGAGAGCCACCAGAGCGGAGCGAGACAGCAGGTAGATCGCCGTTGAACGACCTCATCCGCCCCCCACCTCCTACAACCTGTAACCGGCTAACCGAGCCGAAAATCCCTCCACGGGTTTTCCGAATTGTCGCATTAGTCGCTCGATCAACTGACCCTACGACAATTACCCGACCACAGCCGGCGATGAGCGCACCGTGGCACGTTCACACGTACGGTCGCCCCCCGACCGGACACGGTGTGCGGCAGAGATCAGCCGGGAGGGCCCGCCGGAGGCCTGCCGAACGGCATACCCCGCCCGGCGGCCGTCCACGCAGCGCTACGGAAAGTCAGAACCGGTCGGTCGGCTGGTAACGGCCCCACACCTCGCGCAGGGCCCCGCACACCTCACCGACGGTGGCCCGCAGCCGCAGCGCCTCCTTCATCGGGTACAGCACATTGGCGCTGCCCTTGGCGGCATCCTGGAGGTCCGTCAGGGCCTGCTGCACGGCGGCGTTGTCCCGCTCGGCGCGCAGCTTGGCCAGCCGCTCGGCCTGGGCCGCCTCGATAGCCGGGTCCACCCGCAGCGGCTCGTACGGCTCCTCGGCGTCGACCGTGAACCGGTTGAGCCCGACCACCACCCGCTCCCCCGAGTCGATCTCCTGGGCGATCCGGTACGCGGACTGCTCGATCTCCCGCTTCTGGAAGCCCGCCTCGATCGCCTCCACGGACGAGCCGTGCTCGAAGACCCGGGCCATCAGGGCGTCCGCCGCCGCCTCGATCTCCGAGGTCATCGCCTCCACCACGTACGACCCGGCGAAGGGGTCGACCGTGGCGGTCAGGTCCGTCTCGTACGCCAGCACCTGCTGGGTCCGCAGGGCCAGCCGGGCCGCCTTCTCGGTGGGCAGGGCGATCGCCTCGTCGAAACTGTTGGTGTGCAGCGACTGGGTGCCGCCGAGCACCGCCCCGAGCCCCTGCACGGCCACCCGGACCAGGTTCACCTCAGGCTGCTGGGCGGTCAGCTGCACCCCCGCGGTCTGGGTGTGGAACCGCAGCATCATCGACTTGGGGTTCTTCGCCCCGAACTCGTCGCGCATCAGTCGGGCCCAGATCCGCCGGGCCGCCCGGAACTTGGCGACCTCCTCCAGCAGGGTGGTCCGGGCTACGAAGAAGAACGACAGGCGGGGGGCGAAGTCGTCCACAGCCAGCCCGGCGGCGATCGCGGCCCGGACGTACTCGACGCCGTTGGCCAGCGTGAAGGCGATCTCCTGCACGGGGGAGGCCCCGGCCTCGGCCATGTGGTAGCCCGAGATGGAGATGGTGTTCCACTTCGGCACCTCGGACCGGCAGTAGCCGAAGGTGTCCGCGACCAGCCGCAGGGAGGGCTTCGGCGGGAAGATGTAGGTCCCCCGGGCGATGTACTCCTTGAGGATGTCGTTCTGGATGGTGCCGTTCAGGGCAGCGCCCGGCACCCCGTTCTCCTCGGCGACCAACTGGTAGAGCAGCAGCAGCACCGAACCGGGGGCGTTGATCGTCATCGAGGTGGAGACCTGGTCCAGCGGGATGCCGTCGAACAGCAGCCGCATGTCCTCGATCGAGTCGATGGCCACCCCGACCTTGCCCACCTCGCCGGAGGCGATCGGGTCGTCGGAGTCGTACCCCATCTGGGTGGGCAGGTCGAAGGCGACCGAGAGACCCATCGTCCCGGCCCGCAACAACTGGTGGTACCGCGCGTTGGACTCGGTGGCGGTGCCGAAACCGGCATACTGGCGCATGGTCCACGGGCGAGAGGTGTACATCGTGGGGTAGACCCCACGGGTGTACGGATACTGGCCCGGGGTGCCCAGTCGGGAATCCAGGTCACCGGGAAGGTCGTCCGCCGTGTAGACGTCCTTGACAGGGAAACCGGATTCGCTCAACCGCCGTTCACTCATCACCGGATGGTAGGCCGAACAGGCCGATCAGCGGGGTGAGGGGGGACACACATTCCCAGGTCGAAAGCGCAATGACGAGAGGTGAGGGGCCACACACGTACCGTTCGGTACGGTAAACGTCCGTCGCGGCGGGTTTCGCATCGGGCGTCTGAACCAGCAAGATAGGGGGGTTGTGTCCCAGCCCTCTCGACTTCCCCCGGTGGCTTTTCTGTGACTCAGATCCCAACGTGGAGCGGCGGACCAGTCAGCACTCCCACCAATGGACGCGCGACACCCGGCACCCTCATCGGTGACCGCTACTCGCTGCGATCGGCGGTGGGCAACGGTGGCATGGGCACGGTCTGGCGAGCCACAGACACGCTGCTGCGCCGCGACGTGGCCGTCAAGGAGGTCGTCCTCCCGCCGGGGCTGGCCCCCAGTGACCGCGACGCGATGTACGAACGCACCCTGCGTGAGGCCCGCGCCGCCGCCGCCATCGCCCACCCGGCCGTCGTGCAGGTGTACGACGTGGTGACCGAGGCGGGTCGGCCCTGGATCGTGATGGAGCTGCTGGACGCCCGCAGCCTCGCCGACATGGTGATCGAGGACGGGCCGATCGCCCAGCGGGTGGTCGCCAAGATCGGCATTGCCCTGCTCGGCGCCCTGGAGGTGGCCCACGCGATCGGTGTGCTGCACCGCGACGTCAAGCCGGCCAACGTGCTGATCTGCTCCGACGGGCGCTGCGTGCTCACCGACTTCGGGGTGGCCCGGATGCCCACCGACGTGCAGCTCACCACGCCGGGCATGGTGCTCGGCTCACCGCACTTCATCTCGCCCGAGCGGGCCATGGGGCAGGAGTTCGGCCCGCCCAGCGACCTGTTCTCCCTCGGCGTGACCCTCTACACGGCGGTGGAGGGTCGACCCCCCTTCGACCGGGGTGACCCCATCGAGACCATGCACGCCGTGGTCGAGGACCCGCCGGCCCCGCCGCAGCGCAGCGGCCCGCTGACCCGGGTGCTGATGGGCCTGTTGGAGAAGGATCCGGCCCGCCGACTGGACGTGCACACCGCCCGCGCCATGCTGCGTGAGCTGCTCGCCGGCCCGCTCAGCAGCAACGCCGCCGCGGTCAACTCGATGACCGACCCGTACTCCGTGATGCAGATGCCGCAGCAGCCCGCGGCGATCAGCGCCCCACCCACCCCAACCAAGGACAAGCCCTCCGGCCAGATCGGCGGCTCGGCGATGCTGGCCCCTGGCGAGTCACTGACCGACCGGCTGGCCGCGCTGCGCCGGGGCGAGCGCCCCGGTCAGGTCACCCCGATCAGCGCCACCGCGTCGGAGGCGACCAGCGCCGACGCCCTGGCCCGACCGGCCCCGCACGGCCTGATGTCCCCGCCCCCGGTCGGCCGCACCTACGGCGGGGCCGACGCCACCCAACACTTCGGCGGGGCGGAGGCGACCCAGCGGTTCGGTGGCGCGGACGCCACCCAGCGGATCGGCGCGGACGCCACCCAGCAGGTCGGGCCGATGGCCTTCGGGTATGGCGGCGGGGCACCGGAGGCCACCCAGCGGGTCGGCGGTGACTACGGCGGCCAGTGGCCGGCCGCGCCCAGCCAGCCGTACGGTGCCCGGCCTACCCCCGCCGGCGGCAGCCCGATGGACAAGGCGAAGGCAGCCGGCACCCAACTGGTCGACACCGTCAAGGGCTGGCCGCGCAAGATGCAGCTCGCCGCAGCCGGCGGCCTGGTGCTGATCCTGCTGATCGGCATCGTGACACTCTCCGGCGGCGACGACCCGCCACCGACCACCCCGGTCGCCGACCCCTCCTCCTCCGCCGACGCCGGTCCCGGCATCGAGATGCAGGAGCACTCGGGGCGCGGGGTGCAGGTGCTGGTGCCCAAGGGCTGGAAGAAGGCCACCGGCGGCCTCTACGTCGACTACACCGATCCCGAGGACAGCGGCCGACGGGTACGCATCCTCAACGAGGAATGGCGTGGCGACTCGACCCGCTGGGCGGAGGTCGCCGAGGACGGCCTGAAGACCCGGTCGACAAGCTGCGCCAAGCCGTACAACCAGATCTCGATGGAGCAGAAGGAGCTGGCCGGCAAGCCGTCGGCCGAGTTCGAATACACCTGCGGCAAGGGCGACAGCATGCGGCACGGGATTTGGCAGGGGGTGGCCCACGAGGGCCGGATGTACTCCTTCTACCTGACCGCGACGGACTCCCGCTTCGAGGAGAGCAAGCCGATCTACGAGGAGATGGTGAAGTCGTTCCAGCTCACCAACGCCGGCTGAGTCGGGGCGAGGGTCCGTGGTGATCCGCCGTCGTGCTATCAAGAGCCAATGGCGGCGGACACCGAAGACCTTGACAGCATTCGCGAGCGGGCCGAGCGTTGGCTCGCCGACGATCCGGACCCGGCCGACCGGGCGGAACTACAGGCGGTGCTCGACGATCTTCCGGCCAGCGCCCCGGAGCTGGCCGACCGGTTCGCCGGACCGCTGACCTTCGGCACCGCCGGGCTCCGTGGCCCGCTGCGCGCCGGCCCGAACGGGATGAACCTCGCCGTGGTCACCCAGGCCGCCGCCGGGCTGGTCGCCTGGCTGGCGGCCCAGGGTGGCACCGGTCCCCTGGTCATCGGGTACGACGCCCGTCACCGTTCCCGCGAGTTCGCCGAGCGGACCGCCCAGGTGGCCACCGGGGCGGGACGGCCCGCCCTGCTGCTCCCCCGACCCCTGCCCACCCCGGTGCTCGCCTACGCGGTCCGGCAACTCGGGGCGGTGGCCGGGGTGATGGTCACAGCCAGCCACAACCCGCCCCAGGACAACGGCTACAAGGTCTATCTCGGTGCCGAGTTGGGTGGCCCACTGGGCGCCGGGGCACAGATCGTCCCCCCGGCCGACGCCGGCATCGAGGCCGCCATCCGGGCGGTCGGCCCACTCGCCGAGGTGCCGCTGGGCCCGCCTGGCCAGCTCCTCGGTGACGACCTGGTCGCCGGGTACGTGGCCCACGCGGTCGAGGTGCTGCCGGCGTACGGTCCACGCGAGCTGCGGGTGGCGTACACCCCTCTGCACGGTGTCGGTGCGGCCGTACTCACCGCAGCCTTCGCCGCCGCCGGGTTCCCGGTGCCCGGGGTGGTGCCCGACCAGGCCGAACCGGACCCGGACTTCCCGACCGTCAGCTTCCCCAACCCGGAGGAGCCCGGCGCGGTGGACCTGCTGGTCGCGCTCGCCGAATCGACCGATGCCGACCTGGCCATCGCCAACGACCCCGACGCCGACCGCTGCGCCGTGGCCGTACGCAGCGAGCAGGGTTGGCGGATGCTGCGGGGCGACGAGGTGGGGGTGCTGCTCGCCGACCATCTGATGCGGCGCGGGGTGACCGGCCTGTACGCCACCACCATCGTGTCCTCGTCGCTGCTGCGGGCCATGTGTACCGCCCGGAACCTGCCGTACGGCGAGACGTTGACCGGGTTCAAATGGATCGTCCGGGCCGGTGGCGGGGCCGACCCGCTGGTCTTCGGCTACGAGGAGGCCCTCGGCTACTGCGTGGCCCCCGAGCACGTCCGGGACAAGGACGGCATCACCGCCGCCCTGACGGTCGCCGAGTTGGCCGCCGGCCTCAAAGCACAGGGTCGTACCCTCACCGACCGGCTGGACGAGTTGGCCGCCGGGTTCGGCGTGCACCACACCGACCAACTCTCCGTACGCGTCGACGATCTGCGCCTGATCGCCGACGCGATGGCCCGGATCCGCGCCACCACCCCGACCACCCTGCTCGGCCACCCGATCACCGAGGCACAGGACCTGCTCCCCGAGGCGGACGTGGTCATCCTGCGTACCGACACCGCCCGGGTGGTGATCCGCCCCTCCGGCACCGAACCCAAACTCAAGGCGTACCTGGAGGTGGTGGAGCCAGTCACCAACGGCGAGGTAGCTGCAGCCCGCTCCCGCGCCGCCCTGGCGGGGGGGGGGGGGGGGGCCCCCCACCCCCCCCCCCCCCCCCCCAAAAAACCCACCCCCCCCCCCCCCCCCCCCCCCCCCCCGGGGCGCCCCCCCCCCCCCCCCCCCCCCCCCCCCCCCCGCCGCCCCCCCCCCCCCCCCCCCGCGGGGGGGGGGGGGGGGGGGGGGGGGGGGGGGGGGGGGGGGGGGCCGCCGGGGGGTGGGGGGTGGGGTTAGACGGTGGCGGGGAGGGCTTCTACGGCCATGGCCAGGGAGCCGAGTAGGGCGGCGTCCTGGGCGAAG